>JAJRWX010000010.1 GCA_024276605.1 Planctomycetota bacterium
AGCATGGGCACGTTGGTGTCACCCAGCGCGGCCATGGTTTCAGCTTCAGGTGTGTTGAATCCGATGTTCACGTCGTTAATCTCACCAAGAATACCAGTGAAGACGCCGTCACTCATAGCCGTCATCATAAATCCGGTGTCAGTGGGAGACACTTCATATTCAAACCCCTCAGCCAGGTCAACAATTTCGACGTTCTCGAAGTTGCCGGTTTGGGTTCCGCTGATTGAAAGAAAGTCAAAGGATTGGCCAGTGGTTGGCGAGAAATCGTCAATGAACTTGAGCACTAATGTACCGCCGATGTTAGCGTTTCCGTTGATGATGAGTTGATCCTGGTTGTTTTCGATGTCGGTTCCACCGATCTCTATCTCGAGGTTGCCTTCTGGAAACTGCGTGTAGTCGCCGTTTATAGTGAGTATCCCCGGTGTGTTCCCAGGGTTGGCTATACCACTATTCACCACGTTGCCGTTTATGGTGCCTTTTCCTTTGATTAATGCTTTTATGTTGTTGTTCAAACTTCCCACTGTTAGGGTTCCGTTGATTACCGTGCGCGTGCCCGTAACGTTTGCGCTTAATTCACCTCCCACCGTCCCCGTGGTATTTTCACCGAGGAAGAAATTCAATCGGTTTTGGTAGTCACCGCGCACGTTGATCTGTGTGTCAGGCAATATCAAGTTAATGGTTCCACGACTGATGAGGTCGCCGTCCACAATCAAATTCGCACCGCTCGATAGAAACAATGAGCCATCGTTATTGAAATCGAGTCCAGGGCCTACATCGGGTAGATTATTCAGTTTTCCAGTTCCGCTGATATTTACGGAAGCATCATTGCGAATGATTGACGTGTCACCAATGTTCAGCATGGTCCCGGATGAGATATCCCATTTGCCGCCCATGAGCGTTCTGTTATCTTTGTCAAGTTGAGTAACTGGTCCAGTGAGATTGTACGTTCCATCTACTCGGGCGAAAACGGTGCCTTGATTATTGAATCTTGTTCCGATAGAGCCGGATCCTTCAGCCGAGATATTGAACCAGCCCATGTTGTTGATGATGCTGTCGTCACCACCTTCGATCTTGCCCAGGAGGTCGTAAGTGCTAACGTCCTGAAAGTCTCCTTCGATGTTCAGAGTCGCATTGGATAGAATAACCGTAGCCTCGGATTCATGACGTATAGCACGACGAAAACCATCTATCGTGAGCACACCATTCAGCATTTTGGTGCCACTACCTTTGATGATAAAATCCTCCCTATCCAATCCTTCGTGGCGAAACTCTCCTGACATCGATAGGGTTCCTGATAACCATTCGAATAGCCCCGTATTAACGATCTTTCCTGCACCGGAAAACGTGGCGCCATCGAGAACCAATCGCGATTCATTTTGAAAAATGTCACGCATGTTCATAGTCAGGCTGGCATCGGATGCGACGCTTAGCTCACCGGCACTCATATGAACCATACCTTTGCCTTCTATTATTGAATTCCCGTTGATCGTAGCATTGCCACCGTTGAATTTGAAACTAGCGCCGGAAACGACATTCACGGTAGCCTCTGAAAACTCGCCACCGTTGTTAACCGTGAGGTCGCTACCAACGTTGAGTTTTCCTTGGAGGTTGAGCGTGCCAATGTTCGCGCTTTGTCGGTCGAGCACTACACCGCTTTCCGGAACACTGTCCTTTATGTTGACTTGCTGATCACCCAAACTGCCGGGTGGAAAGGTAGTCATCCCCTCGTTGTCGTTCCAATTGGTTTCGTTACCGACTCTGGTATGCCAGTTGTCATCACTGGCCTCTCGGCTCCAGAAGAAACGATCGGCGTCGATCGGACCTGCTTGACTGTTGTCGAGCTTGGCGATAAAAACCCCAGAAGTGAAGTCGTCAAAAACCGCAATGAACGCCAATTCAAAATTATCATTAAAGCTACTACTAAATCCGCTGACATTGCTTTGTCCTGAAAGGATTAAAACGCTGCTGATGGTTTTCATCCCATCCCGCGTCATTAACTCGCCGCCATCTAAAGCCACGAGTTGAAGGACACCCTTTGAGTCCTGTGCCCACAAACCTCGGCCATTCACGTTCTGGTCAACAATATCGTACCGTCCAATGAACGCCACAGCGCCGGCACTGTTAGCGGTTAGGTCTGAAAAACCAACAAAGGGCACTTCGATTCCAGGTGCGATACTGCCGGGTCCGTCTGCGCCAACGCCGGCATGGGCTATCACCTCTAAGGATTCACCCGTTTCCTTCCAGATGGCCCTTCTTACACGATCCGCCGTGCTGGTGTTGTTTTCAGAGAAATAGATCAAGTCACCGGAATCAGCGATAACGAACTCACCCTTTTTGACTTGGGTTTCGACATCGAATCCTAGGCTGCTGGGCTTGACTGTATCGAATAGTGGTTCGAGTGTGTTCGGGCTGGTCCAGCGCCACATGCGTCTTCTTGGTACGAATCTGGGAGGAGAAAATACAGCCTCAAACAGAACTTCTCCGTTGGGACCAATCGCAATCCCGGCGCCGGTGATGCTATAATCATTGCCGTTGTCCAGGCCTGGCAATAATGTTACGCCAGATTCTACTACGGTTTGAAGTTGGCCTGTTTGATTGGAGTAAAACGATATTTTCCCCTGCGTAGAGACCACCACGTCTCCCCGTGCGTTGATGAGTGGAGAGTCAGCTCCGGGGGCGATCATGGTAAACCCACCCGAACTTCTACCTAGATAAACGTCCCCGCCGGCAGCAAAGGCTACGAATCCTGATTGATTGAGTGTTGGTCGTCCCGCTGATACAAACTTGACGTCCGGGTCATCAGGAGGTGCGACAACTTTCGCATCAACAAAAGCCAGACCGGACACATTGGCCCCGATGTAGATGCCGTTCTTGCTGGTCTCCTCGATTCCTTCGAACCAGGGAAAGGCTATGGTACCGGTGGCATTCATAATCGGCTTAGGTTTTTGAAAATCCAGGAAGTCGAAATCCGTCAAAACCGACGTGGCTGTGCCATTAGAGGTAGCCACATAGAAGTCGCGCGTACTGGTGTCACCATCTCTTTCCGTTGTGACGAAAAACATGACCTTCCCGGAGGAATCTATGGCAACGTCTCCACCGACACCTATAACCGGATCGCCGGTACTCAGGCCCGAGTCTGTGGATAGTGCGAGGGTAGTTATCGAGATGTCTTGAGCACGACTTTCAACTGCGCAGGCAATCAGTAAGGCGCCAAGAGATAGGACTAAGCGAATTGACCTCACATTATGATTCATCATTGGTTCGCACCCTTTCAATTTGGACTTACAACTGCACGATTTTCCATGATAGTATTCTTGTTTATTGCGAATCGATGACATTCGAAAACCTCTTGAAAAGAACACCCATCAATGAGACTGCCCGGACTTGACCCGTAAAGTTGTATGACATAGTGGCCTCGCTGGCGCTACAGATAAACAGATTTTGCTTTTGCTAGAACTCGAGTCACAATTGTAGCTCAATGTACAGCTCGCTACAAACAACAGCAACCACAGCTGCAGCGAGTATCGCCTATATGCACACTTTAATAGATTCTACATTGACATAGTAGTAGCCCGAGATGTTGAGCACTTGAGTGAAGCCCTGCCAGTGTATACTTGGTTTATTTCATACCGGCAGAACATGTTGTTGGTGTTAGGTCGACTAGATTGTCACCATTTTCATCGGTGTTTGGCGTGGATGGTGGGTTGTCAGTCAATTCTTCGCTTATTGTTTTGAATTGACTTTCGTGACGCATAAATGCTTCGACCACGGCTGAGTCGAATTGCGTACCGGACGATTTCAAGATGATGGTTACAGCCTGGTCATGATCGATGGCTTCTTTGTACGGTCGCTTCGAGATGATCGCGTCATAGGCATCCGCCAATGCCACGATACGTCCGACCAATGGGATTTCAGCGGCTTTTAATCCCTGTGGGTAGCCCGTCCCGTCGAACCATTCGTGATGTGAAGAAGCGATGACTTCGGCCATTTTCAGCATAGGTAGCGCCGGGGCGCGATCGAGAATGGTGCGGATGGTGTCGGCACCGATCTCGGCATGTGTTTTCATGATGGCCATTTCCTGCGCGGTCAATCGGCCCGGTTTGAGCAATATTTTATCAGGGATGGCGATTTTACCAATGTCGTGTAGGGGAACTGCGCGTTCAAGGTTGTACATGAACTGATCATCAATTTTGTTGGAATATAGCTGCGATTTTCGCAATTCACCTGCGAGTATCAGGCAGTATTGTGTCAAGCGATCCACGTGGTTAATCATGTCTCCATCACGCTTTTCAGCAAGCTTGGCGAATGCCACCATGATGGCGTCACGTGTTACATCGCGCGATCGACGAGCCAAGATACCACTGATCGCAGTCACCGCGATGCTTGCGATCATCTCTACAGCTTCTAAATCCCGTGGCAGGAAGGGGCTTTTATCTATTCGATCGACAATATTGATCACACCGACGACGTGTTCCGTCGTACCTAGCGCGGTGCAGATGAAAGGTGTGGATATAAAGTGTAAAGCGTCCTCCTCAAGCTTGGTGTCCGCAACGGTATGCTCATCATTGATAACATGGCGAATGCCGGATTCAAAAACCCGCCATGCGATCGATGGACCGGCTGGTATTCTCATTGACGGCGATAATGGATCATCTACCCCAATGGATTTTTCTATACACAGGCATGTTCGGTGAATATTCGGCAGCATAATCGATATTCGACGACAACCGGTCAATGAGGCGGTTTCCCGGATCGTGAATTCGAGTACTTTATCCAACTCCTCCGTGGCGCCGAGCGTACGACATAGATCCAGCAGTAAGTTAAGAATACGTGTTTGTTCGCCTCGGATATGGTTACTGTTCAACAGGTCTTGACGAGCACATTCGCGTTTGATCATTGACTGTACGCGCATGGCAAGCTCGGCTGGTCTGATCGGCTTAGTCAAGTATTCGTCAGCGCCCGCTTCCAAGCCGGCCCTAATGTCAGAGGCGTCCGCTAAGGCACTCACCATGATGACGGGGATGTATTGTGTATTCGGATTCTCCTTGAGATGTCTTGTGCATGTCAGGCCATCCATGCCCGGCATCATGACATCCATTAGGATCACATGTGGCGGCATGCGGGAAATTTCATCGAGTGCGGTTATTCCGTCGATGGCTTCGCGTATCTCATAGCCTTCATGCTCGAGAGATTGCCTGCAAACAGCTCGGTTTGTCGCATGATCGTCTACAATCAACACCCTAAATCGGCCCTGATCATGTTGTTGCGCGGTTGTGCCTATGGCAGTTGGGCCTTGTGGTGTGATGTTCCGTGCATCCTTATTGGGCATGGTTTGGTTGAATGTGCACACCTTATTTCGCCCAGTCTCCTTGGCGATGTACATGGCCGTATCAGCTTTTTCGAGCACATCTTCCCATGAATTTTCATCCAGGTCGGCAATACCTACACTCACCGTAACACGATCAGCCACTAAGCTGGCGGGATGCGGTATGTTAAGATCGTACACTGCTTTTCTTATTCGTTCCGCAAGTACCTGCGAGGAATCAGATATTTTTTGCGGAACCAGTACGACAAATTCTTCCCCGCCGTATCTACCCACAGCATCCATCGTTCTGCAAGAAGACTGGATACAAGTAGCTACGTGCCGCAAGCAATCATCGCCCGCCTGGTGCCCCAAGGAATCGTTGTAGGATTTGAAGTAGTCGACGTCGATCATAAAAATGCTGTATCGGTCGCCATTTCTCCGGCAACGATCATGTTCCATCGTTACGCTTTCTTCCCACGCACGCCGATTGAGTAAAGTAGTGAGAGAATCGATGCGTGCCTGCCGGGCCAGTTCGATATTTGTTTCGGCTATGACTTTGGACATTTCTTCCAGTTGCTTGTTTCTTTCTTCCGTTTCCTTTTGGGCATGTCGCAACTGTAGGTGTACGGAAATGCGAGCCTTAACCTCACTCATTTTGAATGGTTTGATAAGATAGTCACATCCACCGAGTGAAAAAGCCCGGTCAATATCCTCGGCGTCGGACTTTGCGGTTAGGAAGATGAAGGGTATTGAGGCAGTCACTGGCTGCGACTGGAGGATCCTGCCTACCTCGAAACCATCGCGTCCCGGCATCATGATGTCAAGGAGGATCAGGTCCGGCACTTGCGCGGTGGCTATGTCTACTGCTTCGAATCCGTCACGTGCTTCCTGGACTTCGTAGCCTATTTGGCTTAGAGATTTTACCAGGATGTGTCGGTTAGTGGCGTTATCGTCCACGACGAGGATGCGGTATGCTTTAGCCATTGGTGGGGTTCTATGGTTTGTCAATAGTTTCAGCGAAAGTGACTAATGCGCTAACATGGTCCTGAAGTGTAGCCATGATAGTCTCGACCTCATTGAAGTCGCCTAGCTGTCCCATTTCTTCAAGTTGTTGTGCCGCGAAGCGTACGGGTTCAGCGCAGATATTGGATGCAGCCCCCTTGAGGCTATGCGCTACGCCTTGCAATTGTTCAGCGTCGTTAGAAGAGATAGCCGATTGAAGGTCATCCATGAGTTCCGGAATTGTTTCCACAAATATATCGATAACTTCTGATAGCAGCTCGCGATCTCCATCCAATTGGCCCAATGCTTGCGCAACGTTTATAGCCACGATCCTATCAGCTACCATGTCTTCATTTGCATCGGGGATGGAAGGGGGTCGTTTTTCTATCATTTCGTACACCTCTGATCCATTTCACATGGATGATCTATCTCAGCACGCGAGCATCGGGGAGGATGCTTCTAGTGTGGCGTTCCTACCCTGATAACGCTATCCGGAGATACCGTATCTATCATCGACGTACGCAAGACATGCCCTAAGAACGGATATTTACATCCAAACGATATAGTGGATTTACGATGACGTTTTAGGTTCGATACATGGGAGATTATCGGTATTTGTTCCTGATCGTCGGGTATAAAACCCTGATGTGTACTTATAGGTACACAGCGACCGGTATACGTCTTCTGGGATAAGGCTCGAAGTACAATTGCGTCCATCCGAGTATCCCTGCACAATCATCATCCATGAACGCTAGCACACCATTGCCGGTCATCATGCCGACTATTGCCAAACAACAATGGTCCTGTCATTCGTGCGGGAATTGTTGTCGAACCCTAGTGATTGATTTATCAAGTCAGGAATGCGCGAGCCTGGATAAGTATGACTGGGAGAATCAAATTGGCGTGAAACCCTACGTGCGTATGGGACGTCGTATCATGCTAAACAAGCGACCCGATGGTGCGTGCGTATTTTTGGATAATAAAAATTTGTGCATGATCCATGCACGTTTCGGTGAACAAGCCAAACCGCTGGCCTGCCGCATTTTTCCGTTTTCAGTACGCAAGATAGACGGCGCCTGGCAGGCTTCACTTCGTTATGATTGTCCCAGTGCAACCACGTCAAAGGGTAAACCTATTTCCCAGCATCATGGCTGGCTATCACAATTGACCCGGCAAGTTTCGCATGATGAATATGTCCAAAGACCTAATGCGTTGGATCGAGGTTTGTTGGCTACATCGGATGAAATGTCCCTCATCACGAATCGGTTGTCGCGCTGGGTCGAAGATGAACAACTGTCGGTTCATCAGCGTCTTATGGCATTATCTCGTGTATCTTCGATGCTATTTGATGCCAAACTGGCGCGGGTGCGCGGGAAAAGATTGGGTGAATTACTCGATATTTTTTGGCAGTCAGCTACCCTCGAGGTCAATCATCCCCTATTGGCGCCGACCAAAAGGCAGTTAGCCATGTTGCGTCAGGTCGCCTTCGTACACGCTGAGTTTGTGACGCTGGATGAACTTCGTTCGGGGTTCATCGGTCAACTGCGAAAACGATGGCAGCAGCTTAGCGCAGCCCGCCGCTTTTTAGCCGGTAAATCGTCAGTACCATCCTTGCAGGGCATTACCGGCCAATGTACCTTCGACGCAGTAGACGCGGTGATACCATTGCCACAGGCGAAAAAAGTGGACGAGTTGATTCAGCGATACCTGCTATCACGCATTACTTCGCAGTCTTTTTTTGGCTCGGGCTATTATGGCTGGCCTTTAGCTGCGGGGCTGGGCGCACTAACCGCGTCGGTTTCCGTCATTGGATGGCTAGCCCGACTGAATTGTGCTGCGCGTGGCTGCAATCAATTGCAGTGGGAAGACGTCGCTCAAGCGGTGGCCATCGTCGATCGCGCAGCGACGAGATTGCCGTCGGTGGGTAGTGCAGCCGAGCGCGCCCGCATCCGCTATTTATCAGTCGAAGACGGTCTAGCGCGCCTATGTCAATGTTATTCGTTGACGGAGCAGACGCCATGAGTGACACCATGAAACGACTCGCGTCGGCCATTGATCACACGCTGCTCAAACCTGAAGCGACGCCGGATCAGATCGATCAACTTTGCGAACAGGCTATGGAGTACGGCTTCGCTGCGGTGTGTGTAAATCCTGTTTATGTGCGACGTGCCGTTGAGGTTATTCGCACAAGACGTGATGAATATCGTGCCAGGCCTGCGGTAGCATCGGTTGTTGGGTTTCCCCTTGGTGCTTCGCATCCGAAAATTCTTGCCGATGAAGTACGGCAGGCGATCGACGACGGTGCGACGGAGGTGGATATGGTCGCGCCGCTAGGTTTATTGATTGACGAAGATTATGGTCAAGTTCGCAAATATATTGAAGCCGCCACCTACGCCGCGCACCAAGCGGCCTCCCCAGCGATCGTCAAAGTCATCCTTGAAACTGCGGCGTTAACCGAGCAGCAGATCATTCAGGGGTGTCGGTGCTGCGCGGAAGCAGAAGCCGATTTTGTGAAGACGTCGACGGGTTTTCACCCGTCCGGCGGCGCTACCGTTGAGCATGTAGCATTACTGCACCGCTATGCCTCACCGATCAAAGTGAAGGCATCCGGTGGTATTCGCACACTTTCGGATATGCAGGCCATGCTCGATGCCGGGGCGTCGCGTATAGGCACATCGTTCGGGGTAACGATCATGACTCAGGCGGGGGAGCTAGGGCGTTGACGTGCGGTTGTTTATTTCGATACAATGCCCGCTGTGCGTAACAGTTAAGTGTATTATGTGGCATAGTGCATATGATCCTGACTTGTCGGCAGCTTACGCAGCACCGCGAAATGTGTGCCTTGTTTAATGAAAAGGAAGCCACGGCGGACTGTTTAGCTATTTAGCGCGAACAACCCTTTTCTTGGGAGCCAGACTCATGCCCGAAGATGTAACTGCACCGTGTCAAGCATGTGGTGCCAGCGTGTATCCAGAGCACATCGAATCCGGTAAGGCGCGTTACGATGGGGGTAAGCTACTTTGCCCTCATTGCGTAGCCGATGAGGAGAAAAAGAAGAAAAAGGAAACGGCCTTCCCCGGCGATGATATCGATCTTTCTCCCATCTCATTCGATGATCCCGATCCTAATGATTTGAGTGAGTCCAAAGCGGATCTGTCGGAAAGTCGCATCCACGGTTTTTCGGATGATAAATTCGGTTCGTCGGGGTGGGATGAATCCAAGTTCAAACGCAAAGTTGATCCTAACGCATCCGGTGCTGCTCGCTGTAGAATCTTTCATGCCAAGCTCAGTGACGGTGCATTGACATTTATGAACGACCAGATCAACGATTGGCTAGACGACAATCCACAAGTCAGCATCAAATTTGCCACATCAACGATTGGCATCCTAGAAGGCAAGCACGCCGAACCCAACCTGATGTTGACGTTATTCTATTAGAGCATTGGGTGTCCCATGTCCTGTTTTTTGGACATGGGGGAGTCGATGATATGCGGCGTGTGGCATGGCTGGGTGCCCCATTCTTCGGGTACTCCCGAAGGGTGGGGGACGGATCTTGTGTCGAATGGATTCGCAAGTGTCACGATCATTGCACGCAACATCCTTCCCCCACCCTTTGCCAGTAGGCAAAGGATGGGGCACCCCGGTAGGGCAGATCGTTCTTTCGCCAATCCCAAATTGGCGAAAGGTTGACCTGCCTGAAGTCATTTGGCATGCGCTACCACCAGTCATCTGGCACCCCCTACCACCAGGATAATCGATCAGAGCCGCACGGCGCTAGCCTGCGGACTGGCGCACGTCAACAAGGCCACCGTCGTCAACGAGTCCACCCACGCCAACCTATGACCGGGTCACCAGGCTTGCGCCAGGTGCTCTGATTCGCTGGGTGTCCCATGTCCTGTTTTTTGGACATGGAGGAGTCGATGACATCTGGGTGCCCCATTCTTCGGGTACTCCCGAAGGGTGGGGGACGGATCTTGTTTCGAATGGATTCGCAAGTGTCACGATCATTGCACGCAACATCCTTCCCCCCACCCTTTGCCGGTAGGCAAAGGATGGGGCACCCGCCGCGATTCAACCTTTCGCCTTGAAGGGCGAAAGAACGACCTGCCCTACGCGTTTTGTGTGTCTATCAAGAGGCCGCTTCCTCACGGGCGCGGTTCGGATCGGAAGCTTCCTAATCCTGATGTACATTGGCGCGGTTCGGATCAGACGATTCCTGATCCCGATGTGCATCGGGACGGTTCGGTTATGCGGTCTCATTTGCCGCATCATATATTTTACGATGAGCGGTGGATACTGACAGTTTATCAAATTGTTTGTGCGTAACCCATCGATAGGCGTCGGATAACTTTTGGTCTGTACGATGGGAAACTTGACCGGAGAAAACGTGGAAATTCATGAGCCTATGTGTGAGTTGATGAACAACGGTAGAACGCGCCGACCATTCGTCCGGCTCTAACGATAGCGCCTCAAATAGTTTCGTCATGATCCTACTTTTTCGCCGACCGTTGGTGATTTCGAGATTAGGAAATTCCCACAATCCTCCCCAAAGACCGCCCACCGGCCTGCGCCGCACGAGTATGTGTTGGCCATGGGCTATCACCCCAACGACCACTTGAACCACCGGCACTTTTTTCGCCTTAGTTGCACCGCGCACAGGTAAAATGTCCGTCAAACCGTGTGCGTATGCGAAACATTCACCACCAAGTGGGCACGCCTGACATGCCGGGCGGCGAGGCGTGCATACCTCGCTACCAAAATCCATCCACGCCTGATTGAAATCACCCGGACGACTTACGGGAATGAGTTGGTTAGCCAGTCGGGTGAGGTGCGATTTCCCCTGCGTCGATAACACATCCAGCTTGACGCCGAAAAGTCGTGCCAATACCCGCGCGACGTTTCCATCAACAGCCGCGATAGACTCGTTATTTGAAATCGAAGCAATGGCTGCGGCGGTATAATCGCCGATGCCCGGAAGCGCTTTTAGCTCCGCCGCCACGGATGGGACGTTTTTTTTCTGGGTGTAAAGTTGACGACAGGCTTTGTGCAACAGAAGGGCACGCCTGTAATAGCCCAGACCTTCCCAATGTTTGAGCACCGTCTCTTGGCGGCCCCGGGCTAATGATGCCGCATTGGGAAAACGAGCTAGAAACCGTTTGTAGTAGGGGATCACCGTATCGACGCGTGTCTGCTGCAACATGATCTCCGCTACCCACTGCGCGTATGGGTTATGGCTATGTCGGCGCCAGGGCAGGTCGCGTTTGTGTCTATCATACCAGCGCAGGAGTTTACGCCGAATCACGGCCTGCAACCGTGACGGGATGTGCTCTATGGTAGACGTAGCCATGCGAGCGATTGCGTGCGTCACGATTTTTTGAGTGCCTGGCCGCACTGGGCGCAGAAATTGGCTTGAGGTCGATTGATTTCCTGACAATTCGAGCAGCGCCGACCACCCTTGCGCGACGATGTCGCTACGAAAACGATAAACGCCACGACGGCAATGGTGATAAACTGATTGCGGCTAGGCCAATTGCCGAGTACCTGCGAGGTACTTAGGTAGCAAGTAAGTAGAAGAATCGATTGGTCGAGCATAGCCTCATCGCTTGGGTGCAGGCATGTCGAAGCGATCGCGCGTAGTCACATAACCCGCGCCATCCAATCGACCGACAAGGTCCAATTTGACGGAATCGACAAAGCCGCTATCGAGTAGGTAACCTTCAGCGATATGAAAGCACAACACCTCTCCAATGCAGATATTGGCGGCTGATGGGCCTCGGCCAATGGGAACAATCTGCAAGAGTTTGCATTCCATCTGCACGGGAGATTCAGCCGCGCGCGGCGGTTTGACGAACGTGCTTTTGATCGGTGTAAATCCACCCAAGTCGAATTCGCTGATTTCAGGGGCAACAGCAGCGGCGGTTTTATTCATGCCTTATTTAATAGCATAGGGGACCACGTGTACCACGAACTCCTCGACTTCGCGGAGGTTGTTGAGCGTGTCTTTGTCTTGTCCATCACGCATGGTGCATGGAGAAAATAAGACAGCCGGTGGATTTGATCCAACGGCGTTGAAAAATGAAAACGGTGCCAGATTGTTAACACCATCAGCCGAGATGGTCGAAACGAAGGCAATCGGTCGCGGGACCACCGAGGAAATAAGAATCTTGAAGTTGTCTCGCCCCTCGCGCTCGCCGGCAACTAATGTTTGAAATTGGCTAAATGTTTGCATGACACTTATCTACAATACGTTCAGTACATGTTGAACCATTCATCACCGTCATATTAAGTCTAGCCTCACGACGTTCCATTTAGCAACTGCTTGCATTGTTCATAAAACGCCAGTGCATCCACCAAAGATTGGTCTTCATCGGAACCCAACGCAGAGATCGCTTCTTTTTGCAGTGTGATAGCTCTATTCAGATCGCCAATTTGGTACGAAGCCAGTGCGTATAGAGCTATGGCGATGGGGTCTTTTTTATCCGTAGCCATATAAGCTGCCCGAGCGGCTTCGATGGCCAGGTCCGGTGCGCGCATGGTGATGTCCATGTTGGAACAAAGAATGCGGGCCAGTGTTTTCATGGCTGCGCTGTTCTCGCGGTAGCTGGCGATGTGCCCGCTAACGAACGACCGAAACGCTTTACGATCACGCGTCTCCGAAACATATAGTTGCATCAACACATCCATCGCTTCTTCATGGGATGGATCAAGTTTGAGCACGCTAATCAGTCCATCCCATGCGCGAGATATCTTACCCCGCTGATAGTCCATGGAGATGTCCTGGAAACGCCGAGAGATGTCCGTTTGTAATTTGCGTTCACGTATCGCTACGTCAACATCATATTTGCCGGACAAAATGTTTGGTACAATGTCTAAAAGTTCCGGGTCAAGCGGACTACCATGCCAGATGATACGTCCATCTTTACCCACCAGGAATGAATGTGGAATACCGGAAACCCGTGCGGCGACAAGATAGTCGTTGGTCGTTTTATTTCTGTCGTCAATGGCCACGGTAAAGTCCATATCATCGCCCTGTTGTTTCGTAAATCGCTCAATAGCGGCAACCGTGTTGCCACCATCATCAGGTGCGGAAATACCGATGATGGTCAGATCCTTACGATGTTTATTTTGTAATCGCGAAAGTAGCGGAACACTCACTTTGCATGGCGGACACCATGTCGCCCAGAATTCAACCAGGTAAAGTTTCTTACCGAAATCCTTGGGGAAAGATACCGGCTTGCCTTTGACCCATTTGATGATCGAAAGAGGTGGCGCTTTATCGCCAACATCTAACGCCATGACAGGTGTAGCCAGCATGGCCATGACAGACATACATAGGACTGGAACTGTTCGCTTCATCAAACTACCAACCTCTCACACGCAACCGTCGGGTTATCCGTGAATAATTTATGAGATTTAGAATGCGTTACCTAAGTCGATTTCACGCCGACCACTGCGCCGCTTCCCAGCTTGCGCAACCGTTGGCAAGCATCTTCAAGATCTTTCATTTGTTTGGCATAACAAAACCGTAGTTGATATTTCCCATCCTCGGGATTTCGGTAAAACGCTGAACCTGGAACCGTGGCTACGCCAACTTGCTTCAAAATGGATTCCGTAGCTGCCGTGCCGTCCACCCAGCGATCAGGTGCAAACGAGGCTAACATATAATAGCTACCGTCCGGAATATGAGGAGAAAAACCGATACTTCGTAAGGTATCGACCAACAGATCGCGCTTTACTAGATAGTCCGCACACATGTTTTCGTAATAGCTGATGTCCAATTGTAACCCCGCTTCGATACCATGCTGAAGCGGTGCAGGGGCGCATATGTAGAATAAATCGTTTACCACGGATATACGATCAATCATTTCCGCCGGACCAACCGCATAGCCAATGCGCCATCCGGTCACGGCAAACGTTTTAGACGCCCCGCTGATCGTCACCGTGCGTTCTTTCGCTTGGGGAAATCGTCCAATGCTCACATGCTTTTTATCGTAGGTGATGTATTCGTAAATTTCGTCAGTGACAATCCAAGCATCGTGCTTAGTCGCTAAATCGGCGATGGCTAATAGCTCAGCTTCGGTAAATACTTTGCCGGTCGGATTGCCTGGGGTGTTAATGAGCACCATGCGCGTGCGTTCGGTAAAAGCTGCGGCTAATGCCTCTTGGGAATATTGCCAGTCCGGCGGTTGAAGATCAACATATTTGATGTTGATGCCAAGAAGTTTCAGTAGATTCACGTGATAGCTATAGAACGGTGAAAAAATAATACACTCGTCGCCGGGATTTAAGGATGAAAGCACCATGCAGGCGAACGCACCGGCTGATCCCACATTGACAGCGATCTGAGTTTCGGGATCACATTCGATCCCATTAAACGAGCGCATTTTTTCCGCAATCGCCCGCCGCAACCCAGCCGTGCCTCGTAAGTTGGTATAAATCGCATGGTTATCATCGATAGCCTGCTTCGCTGCCTCTTTAACCACGTCGGGAGCGGGTTGGTCACACACACCCTGAGACAGATTGACGCCGTTCATAGCTGCACAAATAGCTGAGAATCGGCGAATGTCAGACTGTTGGATGGTCTTTACGCGGTCAGCAAACGGTGGCGTCACAAAGTAACTCCTACTAAATGATGAGCGGTTGGCCATCAATTCTGCACTACAATCAGCGACGGAAGATGATTGGCCCATCGTTTTCCCAGCCCGCCAGTATAGAGTAGCCTCAGATATTCGACAAACGGATTCCCTACATTATTCGGCATGGACAGTGCTATTGGACACAATCATACACCTCACTCGGCGTAATCTTGCGTTGGTGTGTCTTGTCGTTGTGAGTCTCCTCACCTACGATAGCACCATGTAGAGTACCATATAACTTTCAAGGTAGCCCAGCGGCACCAAAGTTCGATGCGGGAGTGACACCATGCAGGTATGCAAAGGTTTATGCGTAATGTTACTCATTCAAAACATAGCCTGGGGATTTAATCAGGCGCCGTTGCCTGTTCAGATCACCCCACAGGTGGACGCCATCTTGACCGCGCTGGAGCGACGTGGCGTCGGTTTACGTGACATCCGCTGCCGTGTGCGCTTTACCGAAGAGGATCGGGTGAACATCACCAAGACGGTCAAAGAGGGCACTATTCGGCTGTTGGTCACTAAAACAAACCCACACTTTTTAATCCATTTCGAACGCTGCGAGTTAGATGGTGGCATGCTCGGTAAGCAGGAGTGGTATCTGTTCGATGGCTATTGGCTATATCAGGCTGTGGAAAGATTGCGGCAAGTTACCAAGCAGCAGGTCGATGAGTCGGGTCAGTCGATCGATCTATTCGATCTCGAAACCGCACCGTTTCCATTACCCTTTGGCCAGAAAAAAGAAAAGATACTCAGCAATTTTGATGTAACGCTCGTGCCGGTCGCCAAGGGTGATCCACCCAATACCGACCACCTGGTCTGCGTGCCTAAGCCGGATTCACGTGTGGCTAAAAAGTATGAAAAGTTGGATTTCTTCGTAGATCGTGATGTGCATTTGCCGCGCCGTGTCATCATGACCAAAAACAAAGGTTATGAAATCAACACGGCTGACTTCCCCGATTTATCCAACCGCTCAATCAATAGTGGCGTTACGAAAAAAGACCTTGGCTATCCAACCGCCTGGAAGAATTACACAATCGTGGAGGAGTAATGTGCCGAAATCGAGCCGCGTGCTTTAGTCTGCGCGGTGTGACGAATGCTAACTGACGATGATAAATCTAAAACGTAAGCACTAGTTCTGTGTCACAGCTAAGAATTCGGGTGGCATGGGCAAGTCTCGATGTATCCCGACTTTACGTCGGGATACATCGAGACTTGCCCGTGTAGTTCCGGAGGCAGCCACGGGCAAAAAAAGCGTTGCCCATGCCACCCTCGATGATCCAAACATTAAGCTGTGACGCTGCATGAGGCAGTTATACAAGGCGCCCGCTGTGATCTATAACGTACCCAATAATCTTGTCCTTCTTTCAAAGTAGTCATTGTGTTATGTCAAAAACCATGAAAGCCATTCGTAAACTTCATCCCGACAAAGGGCTTGAGGTGTGTGAGATCGACATCCCGTCACCGGGGCCTGAAGACGTCCTTGTTTACGTCGAAGCGGCCAGCCTCTGTGGTACGGACTTACATATCTGGAGTTGGGACGAATGGTCGCAGCGGCGTATCAAGCCACCGCTGACGTTGGGCCATGAATTCTGCGGTACTATTGTAGCCGTAGGCGATCGCGTGCGCCGCGCGGCTATCGGGGATTACGTCTCCGCGGAGTCGCACGTGACCTGCGGTATGTGTTATCAATGTCGCACCGGGCAAGCGCATATGTGCCCCAACACCGAAATCCTCGGCGTGGACCGTGATGGGGCATTCGCTAATTATGTCACCGTGCCGGAAAAAGTGATCTGGCAGAACAATCGCGACAAACTCCCTCCGCACATCGCTACTCTACAAGAACCTTTTGGTAACGCCGTTTTTTCGACCATGAACCAAAATCTTTCAGGTCAATCCGTAGCTGTGTTGGGCTGCGGGCCGATCGGTCTGTTTACCATAGGTATCGCCAGAGCGGTCGGCGCTAAACACGTTTTCGCCTCTGATGTTCATCCCTTTCGAATGAACTTAGCCACAACCATGGGGGCTTCGCATGTGTTCGATGTCTCTCATCAGGCCTCGATGTGGTCACGGAGATTGTCAAAGCCAACAGCGGTTACGGAGTGGATGTCGTACTTGAAATGAGTGGAGCGCCGTCCGCCATTACGACCGCGTTTCGTGTGGTTCGAAACGGCGGCACCGTGGTGTTGTTCGGTATCCCCGCCAAACCTGTCGAGATTGACGTAGCTGAGAACATGATCTTCAAAAATCTTACCGTCCTAGCCCTCAACGGTCGGCGCATCTTCGATACCTGGTACAAAACGCGTTGGCTCTTGGAAAGCGGTGTAGTGGATTTACAGCCACTCGTCACTAAGACCATAACGTTCGATGAAGTCAACGACGCGATGGAACTATTGCAGAAGGGTGATGCTTGTAAGATCGTACTATTACCCAATGGTACGACATTGCCCCCCGAACAGGCCAGGCAAAAGAGCGAACGCGTGCCCGATCCCAACATTACCGGCGTGCCGGTCCATCGCTAACCGATCAGACGGACGATGTAGCCCCTGCGGCGACAAGGTCGCCATGCCCATCTTTGCGCACTGTCGCGGGCCAATCGACCGTTGGCGCATACCAACGATCAAGCACCGCTTGGAAATCCTGCGGTGATTTCACCTTGACAAAAGCATCTCGCACATCGCACGCAAGTGGATGGTGTTCGGCATATTTGATGCCGAACTTGCGCATGATGCGACAGGCCAGCGCCTTGCCATGTACCTCCACGGCATCGATAAAATGTTGCGCAATCGCTTCACGTTGCATTAAGATTGACGGTGGGGCGGGTAACGGCTTACCTTGATACAGGGCGATGCAATCTTGAAAAATCCACGGATGACCAATGCAGCCACGAGCAATGGTCACGCCGTCGACGCCGGTTTCTTCCATCATACGTAGACAGTCCTTAGCACTGAACAAATCCCCGCTACCTAGCATCGTGCGATGACCAATGTGTTGTTTTACTTTCGCCAGAAAGGGCCAATGACTAGGGCCGATGTACCGCTGCCGTACCGTTCTACCGTGAACTGTCACGGCACTGACACCAATCTCATAAGCGCCATCCAGAATCTCGAAAAAGTTGCACTCACTCTCGGGCGAATCATCCATCCCGCGGCGCATTTTGACCGTGACGGGATGGGTTTTCCCGATGGCGTCGTACACGCGGCGTATGATGTCCAGGGCTATGCGCGGTTGCGATAGATGGAATCCGCCGCGACATCGACCAAGCACTTTTTTAACCGGGCAACCGAAGTTAATATCAATAATGTCATACCCCGACTGTGCCATCGCTGCTGCTGCCGGACCGAACTGCTCCGGGTCATCCCCCATGAGTTGTCCGCCGACAGGATGATCGTCCTCCGCTACGCAGAGAATGCGCCGCTGCTTCTTACCTTTTTCGATAACCATCTTATCGAGTACGACTTCATTGATCGTATACGGGCACCCATGACGCCTCGCCTGGCGGCGCATAGCTAAGTCACTATACCCGCTCAGCGCAGCTTGGACGAAAGGAACATCGAATTGGAATGGACCAATAGTCAGCATAGTGATGACAAGCCGCGACCTTCTTCACAATGAGAGAGTCAGCTTTAATGATACAATGGAAATTGCTCACAGAGCGCCAGCACTTCACTGTGCGCTGCCTTGATCGTCGCCTCATCCCCCTCTGCCTGAATCACTCGATCAATTAGACCGGCAATCACGCCCATTTCCGTCTCTTTCATCCCCCGCGTACTCACTGCCGGCGTGCCGAGGCGCAAACCAGAGGTCTGTGTCGGCTTGCGCTCGTCAAAGGGAATCATATTTTTATTGGTGACAATGCCACTGGCCACCAACCAGTCTTCCGCCTGCTGTCCTGTCACGTTGGGATGAGCCGGTCGTAGGTCCAGCAGCATCAGATGATTGTCCGTCCCTCCGGAGACGATGCGATTGCCTTTGGCTGATAGTGCGTCTGCCAGAGCTTGGGCATTGCTGATAATCTGTTGTTGATACGTTTTGAACTGGGGTTTAAGCGATTCACAAAACGCCACAGCCTTGGCCGCGATACAGTGCATTAAAGGCCCGCCTTGTGAACCGGGGAAAATACGAGAGTCAATTTTCTTCGCCCAATCCTCTTTACACATAATGAGTCCACCGCGCGGCCCGCGCAGGGTCTTATGCGTGGTAGACGTGACAAACGTAGCTGTCGGTACGGGTGATGGATGAAGCCCGGTAGCCACCAACCCTGCGATATGCGCGATGTCAGCCATGTGTAATGCACCCACCTCCGCTGCTATTTCGGAAAACTTGTCGAAGTCAATCGTGCGCGGGTAAGCCGAAGCCCCGGTAATGATAAGTTTCGGTTTATGTTCCTGGGCTAATTTGCGAATCTCGGCAAAGTCAAACTGTTCCGTCTTTCGATCCACGCCATAAGAAACGATGTTGTAAAGCAGTCCGCTCAGATTCACTTTGAGTCCGTGCGAAAGATGGCCCCCGTGCGCAAGATCGAGTGACAAGATCGTGTCGCCCGGCTGTAGCGTTGCCAAATAGACGGCTGCGTTTGCCTGAGAGCCTGAGTGCGGCTGTACGTTGGCATGATCACACCCGAAAAGCTGCTTAGCACGATCCCGGGCCAGGTTCTCCACGACGTCCATATTCTCGCAGCCGCCGTAATACCTTTTGCCGGGATACCCTTCGGCGTACTTATTGGTAAACACCGAACCCAGCGCCTCCAGCACCGCCTTGGAGACATGGTTCTCCGAAGCGATCAATTCAATAGTATTTTCCTGCCGCTGCTGCTCCGCCTGCATCACGGGGAACATGTCAGGATCAACAGCCGCAATGGCCTCAAACTGCGATGATGTAGCTACAGTCATGATTCAAACCTTTTTGGGTTGCGACGATAATGTCGCAGTCTATATCTCCAAACGAACCGAGGGCTTCAGCCCGCGCGGCGTTACGAACGATGGTGATTCACGCCGCAAGTAAAATGCCAGGGGCGTTCACATCGTTACTCACCAATTACATGCACAATAGATACACGCGGAAAGAAAATCAAATGTAGCCAATTTTGCTAAGATAATCATGCCAATGAGGTGAGGATGTCTATCGCACCCTAGTGGACCTATAATATGCCGATATTGTTGCCGATGCTTATCCAGTGTTGTAGAATGTATCATAGTTCATGGCATAGGTCACGGATGGCCGATTCTGACTTTATCAACATAGTTGAGAATGTTCCGTGGTTGAAGCCCCCACATTACAGGCGCTCGTATTGGCCGATCAAGTGTACGTGGAAAGCGACACGTATAAATTTATTATCGCGGGCACTTTTCGTCAACTTCTGACAGCAGAATTACCTTGTCAGTTTCATCGTGAGACTTATGCGTATGTTTGCATGACGAATGTACATGGCACCGTTAATGTACATCTGAGATACATTGATTTATCGACGAACCAAGTACTATTACGATCGATGGAATTTCCAGTTGTTGCATCAAGCCCCGTGGAGACCGTGGAACTAAAAATCCCAGTCGCACCATTACCGATGCCACACGAGGGGGTGTATGCTTTAGAAGTGCATGTAGGCGATGATATGCTCGGTGCATTTCGAGTGTCGGTGCGACGCTTCGCAAAGGAAGGATAGACATGACATCAACGGATACACGAACTGCTCCGGCGGGACCATACCATCTTGTTGATGAAAGAAGACTCGATTGGACACAACAAGAAGATATATATCAGACTGAAGTTCGACTTGTTGAAGAACAAATCGGCACATGGACCGTATATGTTCCCCAGTTACCCGGCGTTATGAGCGAAGGTGAAACAGTCGAGGAAGCACTCCATAATATCCGCGAGGCCTTGCAAGGTACTCTTGAAAGCTATAAGGCTGACGGGATGAAGGTTCCATGGATAGAATCGATTGAACCTCGTCAACCAAATGAAAAGGCCAAGTGGGTTCTTGTGCATGCCTAAATTGCCAGTTCTAACCGGCATAGAAGTAATTACCGCGTTCAAACGAGCCGGTTTTGAAATAGATCGCATCAAGGGAAGTCACCACATCCTAAAGAAAGCGAATTATACCTACCGGCTAGCTATACCTGTCCACGGTAAGAAACCTCTTGGTTCAGGATTACTAAGACGGCTGATCAGAGATGCGGGGCTATCGGTCGAAGAGTTTGTTGAATTGCTTTAGGACCAGGGTTTCGACGTACTGTCATCAATCGTGGAATTTTTCAGGTAGGACCAATTGCAGGTAATGCACAAAGCATAAAATGTACGCTATTTAGGCCTACATCCCCACTTCCAGATCAACCCCCAACCCCTCTGCGATGCGGTTGATATAGTTGAAAAACGAGATGACCTGCGTAGCGTCGCCGATGGCTTCGTCGGTGAGGTCCAGCGAGCGTAGGTGGTCGATATCAGTCTGTGTCACTGCAGAAGGCGTTTTTGTTAGTTTGATGGCGTGATCGCAGAGCGCTCGATCGACTTCGGAAAGCTTAGCCTGGCGATAATCCGTCTTGATCTGCTCTACCCATTCGTCGTTGTTGACCTCAACACGGAGGTCGCGCGCGTGCGCCTGCGTTCAGTAATAGCAGTCGTTAGCTTTAGAGACCACCGTAGCCAGCATCTCCCGTTGTGCTCGACTCAGATGCTCGTTGTCCTGCACGGTTGAAGCTACGTACAGGTTCATGCACCCCTGCAGCGCAGCAGGGTTGGTGCTTTGAACTTTTAGAATGTTAGCCACACGCCCCGTTCTGGCGGTCGAAGCTTTGTAGATGCGATCGAGCGTACCGTCTGCGTGTGCCTCATCAATGATGTTGATATAAGCCATAGCCGAATGTTCTTTCTATGAGCCTTAAAATATGAAATGTCATTTAACTGTCACAGTGGAATGTTTCGACACCAGGCAGTCGTACAGTTGTTCGACGTCCTTGTTGTACATGCGAATGCAGCCGAGTGAAGTGTTGTGTCCAATGGAGTCCGGCTCAATAGTCCCGTGGATACCGTAGCGACGTTGACCCAGTGCATCTCCGCTCACGCCGATCAATCCAATCCACCGTTCCCCCAACGGGTTCGTGGGATCATCGGCTGCGATAATGTCCCCGCCGCGCGGGGGATAGTATTGCGGATTCTTAAGCTTGGTGCCGACCTGCCACTCTCCCGTCGGCGTGCTTCCATCTTCACCAAGCCCCACACGATATTGCTTCACAAACGTCGAGTCTAGATGTAGGTCCAGCGTGAAAGTTTTTTTGCTAACCGTCGCAAGAAAAGGGCCGTGAATAACTTTCAATGCCTGACCCACGCGAATGAGATTTTTATTTCGGATACCATTGATGGTCGCCAGCAAATCATCCGACACTCTGAATTGCCGTGCGATCTTCCCCAGCGTGTCACCCGTCTTGATGATATACCGACCGACATGCGGGTCGCCATCGTAAATTCGCGCCGAGAAGATTGTCTCGTTCCCAATGCGTGACAATTCGCCACGCAAAAACTTCTCATCAGCTTCACCGACCCCCAGCGACAGAGCTTCACTGAAGTGCGTCCGCGCTGCAATCAGGTCTTTGCTGATAACCGCCTGCTTACCGGCTTTGATTAGCGACTGCGTCCGCTGCGGCGTCGTCATCACAGGCTTTGTGCTAGGACTGATCCCACCCTTTTCTATGACGTCGGGTTGAGTGCGGTTGGGTTCGTACTGCTGTGGTCGATCGGTTGATAGTCTGGGTTGAGGCGCAAGGGCGAGCGTGTTGTCGAGTTCGTTTCCTTGGCTATCGGTGTGATACAACCAATACCAAGCGCTGGCTGCGGTCGCCAATAAGACGATTAAAGCCAGACCCGGTCGAGATTTTCGTCTGCGGCGTCTGGCCATGTGTCGCCTCCGTGCGGGAAAATCCAAAGCTTATGCCACGCGACCCTTCTGTTCAGGGTACGTATCAAATTACGGCTACTAAAATCTAAGAATAGCATAACAAGTCACCAAACGGATGCAACGTGCGCGACTTAATTCACAGATTTGTGAAGTTGTGTTTTTCGGCCATGTGACTATGTGTTCAGCCCATACGCCCTGTAAAGGGTGGTAGATGACTTTCTTAGGTGATTGGGAATCGTATCAGTACGGGTTGACGAATCGCAGCCCGGTCTCTCCAATGTAGATGGTAAATTCATGGTGTTAGTTCCAACACCTAAAATCTCTTGGCGTAGAAAACGATAAGTCTATGGCGCAGCAACAATGGCAGGTCGATCACTCCAATGGCGTTTGCGCGGAATCCGGGCGCAAGCTGGAAGAAGGAGAACCATTCTATACCGTACTCTTTGAAGAGGGTGAATCCTTTCGCCGGGCGGATTATTGTGTCGAAGCTTGGAAGGGGCCTCCCGATGGAGCTTATTGCTATTTCAAAGGTCACGTGCCGGTCAAAGAGAAGAAACAAAAGCTTCTTGTTAACGACGACCTGCTAACAGATTTTTTCACCCGGTTAGCCGACGAGCAAATCGAAGTTCGCTTACAGTTCCGATTTGTGCTTGCGTTAATTCTCATGCGCAAAAGAAAGCTGAGGTATGACAGCTCGACCGACGTCGGTGGGCGGGAGATATGGACCATGACGCTAATCAAGGACCAGACCACCCACGAAGTGCTCAATCCCCACCTGACAGACGATCAAATCGAAGGCGTCAGTCAGCAACTCACCGCTATCCTCCACGGGGATATGGGGGAGTATATAGCTACCCTGGACCAAGCCAACGTCACCGCCTCGGAAACGGATCAAACGGATGAGCCACCCTCGTAAGCATCACCATGCATAAACTCCATTTACTAATCTGCGGCACGGCATTGATGATCGTCGGTTGTCCGTCGCAGCCAAGGGTTTCACTCCGACCTCAAGCCCCCAGACCGCTGTATGATGTCGTCTCGGTAGTCAATGCCAATGCTGCGGCCATCACCAACACCCTGCGCGCACGCGGCGTCGTCGACGGATATTTTACCAGCCCTCAAGGCCGCCGCCGCAGTTACCATGTAGACGGTACGCTGTTCTATCTTGACCCATCCTACTTGCGATTTGATCTGAAAAAACTTGGTACCCGTATGTTGCTGTTCGGTTCGAACGACACGAACTATTGGATAGTCGGCCAGAAGGACGAGGATTCTTTTTGTGGACGACATGGCGTGGCAGATGATCTCCCACCGGATACGCCAATCTCACCGACCCAGCTCATCGAAGCACTAGGCTTAAGTTCAATTCCTGTTGACTATAGTGCCCTGGATGATGTTCAATATGTACAACGAATCGTACCGGACTACCAACAAATACTTTTTTTTGATTACAACCACGCCGCTTCACCGATCCTGAATAAAGAATATTGGATCGATCGGCGCGCGCCTTATTTAGTGAGCAAAGTGATCTTTCGCGACGAGGATGGCCAGGTGGAGATGGAATCTTCTTTGTCGCAATATCGGCGTCATGGCGGTGTTGATTGCTGGCTGCCGTATGTGATGGAGGTAGTTTGGCCTAAGGCGCAGGCTTACCTTCGCTTCCAAGTACGCCAGTGGAAACAGTTTGAAGCGGTCACGCCCACGAGTCCACAATTTGTCACGCATGAAGTGTGTGAAAATAAGAGATAGTGCTGTGACAACGTTCTAGCACTATGGAACTTGTTCTAGTTGGAAAGGTCGCTGTCAATTATTCTTTGCCCAGATCAATCCAGCTTCTACCCATACAACACCAGAGCGTTGTCCGTTTCCAGTTGCCGAGCGTCAAGCAAAATAAAAGCCTGGCAAGGTGGCAGCAATCGCGGACACACCGTAGCCTATCTGATGTTGGCGGTAGGGTTATTTGCGTACCCAGTATCGGCTTCCGAAGTGCCTTCACTTGGATTGTATGGCAGCGATGACGTGTTATGGATATTCCTACGCAAACCCGACAAGACCGGTACCTTACATCTATATTTTTCATTTTGGTTGCAGCGTGATATTCAACGTGGTGGTCATTTTCGTCCGCACATACAAGGCCTCAGTGGTGGTATCGCCAAGGCTGCTCTGCGCGGTACCGACTTGCATGCCATCTATCGCGATGGTACGCATTGGCGTTACCAAGCTCAGGCTTTTTCGAGACTTCCAACCGCCAAACCGTTGCGCGTTGCTGAGCGCAATATCCCTGGAAATGTCGTACCCGCAGCGCTTGGTTTTGATCGTGGGCGATCTGTTCTCTACGCACTCATCACCGCCCGACAGGCCCATGAAATGATAAAGCTTGAACAAGAGGCTACCGCTTTACGCGAAGAAGCTGTGCACGACGATGATCCCATTGAAAAAACTCAGCGAGCCATAGTAACACCTCTGCAAGAGATCACCACGGATTACGCCATCATATATTACGAGGAAGGACGCTGGCGGGTGGATCGCAATGCGCCGTCTGATCTTACCCTGGGGTCTGAAGTGCAGACTATCGTGGGGGATGGTGACGCCATTCATTTGCTCTATGAAGATGGTGCTATACCCAACACCTATCTCTATAAACAATCTGCTTCTGCTTCGGCTTCTTGGTCATCCTCTTCACCAATTTCTTTTGATGCCCCATTGGAATCTGCGATTTTATCATTGTCTGATCAATCCCCCTTGATGGTTGTTAGTTTGGGGCATAATAACAGTATCGATGTGTCGATTTATCGTTTTCAAGACGATTCGTGGCGCTTATCGAATGTGTTATCTGATAGCGAGGGTCATGTACGCCATTTCACCAGGCCCGTAGCCGTATCTCTTTTTGCCGATACTATAGCCGTCGCTAGGCAAGACGCAGACCATGTGGTTAGCGTAGGGCGTTGGTCGTTGGAAACCGGTCTTCCCGTGGAGCCGGCAAAGACCGTCATTGCGCTACAACATTACATGCTGACGACACCCGAATCACGCGTGCGCACATTGATCCAGTACGGTATATTAGGCGGCATACTAACGGTCGTTTTTCTACGCCGGCGAGAGAGCGTCACAGTGGTGGCATCAATTAAGGACGACCAACAGCTCGCACCTTTCACCCGTCGTCTGGCTTCTTTTTTGGTTGATATGTCGATATTGTTCCCCTTGTGGGGCGCGTTACTTTTTCGCCAGATCATGGCCATGGATGGTGCTATGTCAGCTTTCGAGCCGATGGGCGGTGGGGAATCGATCTCACCCAATCATCTACAGTTTTGGCTAATGGCTATCATTGGTGCCATCTTTGGTACATATTGCCTGATTTTTGAGAGTATCGGTGCGGCAACACCCGGCAAACGCCTCTTAGGCTTAACGGTAGTTTCCGACCAAGGGCAGCGATGTAGTTTCGCGGCGATCGTGATAAGGAATCTCGTGCGGCCTATGGAGTTTTATTTCCCCCCCGTAGCGCTTCTTGTCATTGTTACACCAAGTAGGCAAAGGCTGGGAGACATGTTGGCCCGGTCGGTCGTGGTCATGCCACTGCCGCCGACCAAAGGCCGGGCCAATGGCCAAGAGTATGATTCAAACGAAAACGAACCGCATATCGACGAACAAGTCTGATACGCATGGCCTTCATGTAGCAAACAGGCGTTTTCAGTGTCGCCCAATCGTTTTTTCACTAGTTCTTCATGTTATCCCCCTTTTTTCAATTGATCCGATAACTTCAGCCCTACCTTTCGTCATCCGATGTTTATTTAGGACGTAGATGGATTGCGTCTGTTTGCTCGCTCTGGGTTTGGTTTGTGAGCTGTGCTTGGAACACCAGGGCATTGGTTCAGCTCAGTCGTGAGCGGAGATTGTGGACATGTATAAAAAATTCTTTGGGCTTCGCTGTTCGCCGTTTGAAGATCGGATTCAACCCGAATTCCTTTTTACTTATCCGGACTTGGATGAAGTGCTTGCGTCTATGGAATGCGAAATCCGCTACCGTCAAGGCCTTGGTCTTATCGTGGGAGAAGCCGGTACGGGTAAGACGCTGCTGGTGAGATTACTGCTGACTAAACTGGACCCACAGGAACCAGCCGTAGTCATTCGGTGCCCTGCCGATGGGAATATGGATGTCGTACGTGAGACCTGTAAAGGCTTTGGTGTCACATTGCCTGAACACTATGACGCCAAACGCGGTCTGGCCCGGCTTCGTCGCCGACTACTTGACATCCACCAGCAAAAGCGACTAGCCGTTCTCATCGTAGATCAAGCTGAAAATGTGAGTGCCGAGGCGATGGTCGCCATGGAATCACTCTTTGATCTCAGTCGAGAAGATAAACAATTATTGACTATACTGCTCGTGGGGCAACCACGCCTAACTGATGTGCTTGGGCAGCCACTATTCGATCGACTTCGTCAACAGCTTTCTTCGGAAATCAGATTACACAAATTCACATCGGCCCGGACGCAAGAATACATTACCCATCGACTTCGCGTAGCCGGTGCCGGCGAAAAGACGATTTTTGATGCGAGTGCGATGGCTGTGATTCATATCGTTACTAAAGGTATACCGCGATTGATTAATCGCCTCGCCGATGCAAGCATGATCGCGGCCTATAGTGATGGTAAGTCATGCGTGACCGCAGGCATGGTTCGTGAAATGACGCACGAAGAAAACGTAAAATCTCAGCCCACGCTTTCAAAGCTAAGTGTGGCTCAGGAGGAAATACAGATGTCCAAACTCGTCTCACGTGTGGACTCAACCATTCAGGCTATGAAGGGCGACGATATGAATATCTCTGGGGATGACCTATCCGGCAGCGAGCCTGCGGGTTTGTCAGGTCGGGCGCAATCATTGATTGCTAGGCTTGAACAGACGATTAGCCAAACGCAACACACGACAGCCAAGCTTGAGCAACGCGCAAAAGAAATCACAGATCAAGTTCAAGATCAATTGCGTGAACTTGAAAGTGAAACATCACGTGTGGGTAGCTCGGCGTCCGATGTGCAACCACAACTTCATCGCATCGAAAAAACCTGTGATCGTGCTGTAAAGATCGAAGCGGAACTGTCCGCCTTCGCCGAAACTTTGGTCGAGCGGGCCGACTCCGTTCAGCAGCGCATATCGTTGCTCATGACGGCCATGACCGACGCCGATGCGTGCCGCGAAAACATACACACCATCACCCACCAAGCTGTTGAGACGTGCAAAGAGGCGCAGCGATCTGTGCAAGGGGCACAAACTACGATCGAGCAGGCCCAGCAAGAATTCAAAGAAAACCAGCGAGTGGCTAACGAGACCGTCGATCACCTACGAAAAAAGATTCGCCACATCGATGAAGATGCGCAGCGTAGTTACCAACATCTGGTAGAAAAAGAAAGAAATAAACTTGCCCATTGTCTCAGCGATGTGATCAAGGAATCAATCGAAGATTTTAAGGAAAAGTTATCTCAAGTCACTCAAGAAACGCTCGACGCGCAACAAAAGACCTCTCAGAAACTAAAGGATGAGTTCCACGTCGATGTAGATCGTGTTTCCTCCGAAGCGTGCACACGTGTGTCCAGCGATGTCGAGGCATTGTCGGTTAGGAAAGACGACATGCTTGCGTCTATCAAGCATGAAATGGATACACAACAAGCTTCGTTCTCATCGATGACGAGGGATGTGCTTGAGACTGCGACCAGCGATGTCGAGGCATTGACGGCTAAGAAAGAGGACATACTTGCATCAATTAAGCATGAAATGGAAACACAGCAAGCTTCGTTCTCAGCGATGACGAGAGATGTGCTTGTGGCTGCAACCAGCGATGTTGAGGAATTGATGGCTATGAAAGAGCATACACTGGCATCAACCAAGCATGAAATGGATAAACAACAAGCCTCCTTGGCATCGATGACTAAAGTCGCACAAGCAAGAATCGAAAAAATCCAAGCGGATCGAGTGGCGATATTACGGCACACCATGGAGGGACTCGCTGAAGAATTGTCTGAAACCATTGAAAACAAGGTAGAGGAAGCGAAACGTCATGTGACACAATTACAGGACCGTGCCACGACCACCGTACAATCAACGAGTAAACAGTTGGATCATCTGGTACAAAAACATACGCAAGCTTGGGAAGCGCAGGAAAAAAGCCATAGTTCGCAGGAGAAGCAACTCGAATCATTGGCCACTAAGCGTGTAGCGCTGTCTTCACAAATTGATGATCTCGCAGCCCATGTCGATGCGACGGACATGATGGTAAAAAATTCAAAGTTGGCGGTTGTTGATTTGCAGCAAGTTTCACAAACGGTGCAAATGGAGATTAAATCGACGATTGATCAAGGTCGGGCTATGACGGGTGATGTTACCAACGCCTGTGGACGTGTAGAATCTCTGCAGCGCAGCATCGCGAATACGTTGCTCGAAGTTGGAGGCGCCTGCGAGCGGCTAAACATGCTGAGCGAAAAAGCAGATAAAAGCGCTAAGTTCGCATCTCAAATTGATGATCTCGCAGCACAAATCAAATCAACAGAGGCGTTTGTACATGATTCTAAAACTGTGGTTGCCGACATGCAACAAGCTGCACAAACCATACAAAAAGAGCTTACAACGACGATTGATCGTGGTCGTGCGATGACGGGTGATGTGACTAACGCCTGTGAGCGCGTAGAGTCATTACAGCACAGTATCTCGAACACACTGCTCGAAGCTGGCGGTGCTTGCGAACGATTACATACGTTAAACGAAAAAGCAGATCGTGCAGAAAAGTTAGCCGGCAAGCTGGAAAATGTGCTAGGTACACACAACGGTCAATGCGCACAATTAGAGCGTCTCGTCAGTCAGGCTAACAAAGCTGTCGAGTTATTGCAGCCCGCTGTAGCTTCCGCTGATGAAAAAGCAGGTAGATTGCAGTCTCATCACGCAGCGGCTTCCAGTCTGCTTAACAAAATGACCAAGGCCAGTGTTGATGGTCAGTCGATGTTGCAACAATTCGAGGTAGCTTCAGTAAATGCCAAACAACTGGTCGAAAGGACGTCTTCAAAAGTCGATCGTATGATTCAAGATATTTGGGGTTTGACTACAAAAGCTGAGGCTACTTCAAAAACTCTGTCGGCGATTGGCACGGATGCAACCGCTAGGGATCAACATGATGTCGAAGCTTCCCCGCAGGCTGTGGCCACAGATTCTGAACAACCTGAAGATATCGACAATCATACCGACCAAAAAACGGAAGAAGTCGTTCCACGCGGAAATACGTACGAAAAGTTGGCTGCCCAGGTGAATTCAATCGCCAAAGTGCTCAATAAAGCACAGGACGTGGCTAAATCAACGCGTGAAGAACTTGCAGAAGCGAAAGAAACCTACGCAAAACTCACCACGATCTCCCAGGTGGCCAACGAGCAGATTGCCAATTTGGACACACTCGTCAAGTCAGCCTACGGTATGATCGAAACGCACGAACAATTGCAACTCGAAACGGCGACGTCCACAAAAGAGTTTCAACAACATCTGGCTGCCATGGCGGACACAACCGACGCCGGTATGCAGATGATTAACGAGTTTACCAAACAAACCATCGACATCGAGAAACAGCTACGCGCGGCAACGCGAAAGTCTGCCCAGCTTCAGGCCAATGTGGCGGAGGCGCTGGCTCAACCGGGCGAAATTGTAGCTGATGCCAAAGAGCAAGCAGCCCAGCTTGAACAAGTTTGCACGGCTGTTCGCAAAGTATTTTCCGCATTATCACAAACAAGCCTGGAAGCGCAGGAAAAAATCAAACAGTTCCACGAATCCAAAGTGCAGGCCCAGGCCGATATGACCAAGCTCAAAAATACGACGATACAAGTATCTGAGCGGATTCAATCAACAACAAAATCCGGCATGGAAAAACTTCAGAACACAGCCAGGCAAACCGCCGAACATGTCCGTAGTGAATCGTCGCGCGCGTGCCAGACGTTGAGCGAATGGGTCCAGGAAACCAAGCGTGCCCAGCAGCGTCTTGAACACGCCATGCAATATGTTCCCCCCATCAGCCAAACCCATCCTGTCCAAGGGACGGTCCCTGCCACGGACCAAGTTGCCACCCTTGATCTCCCTGATACAAAAATGGCACCGTTGGAAGACAATGGAATTCTTGATGAAAAACAGGTACCTGTGTAATCGGTCTCCTTTCTGGGTGATGACAAAGCTACCCGTAAGGAAAAAATCAAAAAGCTATTAGAAGAAGCGCGGCGCGCATCCGCCGGTGCAAGGCGATAGGGTTTACATATAACGAGCCGCGGGCTTTAGTCCACGCGGAAGTAGAGACGTAGTCTGAGTTGATTATCCCGCTGCGCGTAGTTGAGCTTTTTTACTTTGTAAATTGTTGAGCAGCTCATCGAAAGATTGGGCGAACAAACCAACGCCGTTGTCACGCAGTTTTTCGGTGGCTTGATTCATGTCGAGGTGTAACGCGGCTAGCTCCTTCATGATCGAACGCGCTTCGTCCACGTCATTTGTGATGGCCACCTGAGTTTGGCCATGATCTAATGTGGCATCAATTGTAGCCGGTGGCAGAGTATTGACACTTTGCGGACCGACCAGGCCATCGAGATACATGGTATCGCTATAGGCTGGGTTCTTCGTGCTGGTGCTTGCCCATAAGGGACGTTGCACGCGAGCGCCTTTAGCCGCCAATGCGCCGAACGTACCGGTCGTTGAAAATACTTCCTGGAATCGGGCATAGGCTAACTTGGCGTTGGCAATCGCTGCGCGTCCGAAAAGATGATCGACGTCTGCGCCACCGGCTTTTTTCTCCTCTAAGGCCTTATCGATAACTACATCCAGTCGGCTTACAAAAAATGATGCCACCGACGTGACCTTTGTTACATCACCACCGGCAGCGTCGAGCTGTTTCAGCCCGTTAATGTAGGCCTGCATGACCTGCTCATGTGCGGTGAGGCCGAATATCAGCGTCACATTTACATTGATTCCCGCACCGATGAGTGCTTCAATGGCCGGCATACCTTCCTGCGTAGCCGGGACTTTGATCATCACATTGCGACGATTCAACGTGGCGAAGAGCCGTTTGGCCTCTGCAATAGTGCCCTCAGTGTCGTAGGCGAGCTTAGGGTTCACTTCGAGGCTGACAAAGCCATCGACGCCATCGGTAGAATCAAAAATAGGTTTAAGTATGTCAGCCGCGTCGCAAATGTCAGGAATGACCAACCCTTCATAGAGACCCATTTTATCCAGTCCCTCGCCAATCAGTCGATCCAACAGTTCATCGTAGTCAGTGCTCCCTGTGATCGCCTTCATGAAAATCGACGGGTTGGACGTAACACCGACGACACCGATATCAAGGAGACGCTTGAGTTCACCCCCGTCGATCATGTGTCGGCTGATGTTGTCGCACCAGATGGATTGCCCGATGTCGTATAAAGCTTGGATTCGGTTGCTCACGTTTGTATGGCTCCCTCAGGGGGCATGAGGTCGTTTCTGGGTAAAGCCCGACCCACATGGCTGCTACTAAAATCAACGTCATTCACGAAGTAGGTCGGGCATTGCCCGACGGAACATGGTAAACCATAATCAAACTACGCATACATGACAAATCGATATGACATGACCTACCAGCGACGGCGACGGACGAATCCCAACATACTCAATCCGGCCAGTGAGGCAATCATACCCACCGTTATGTTGGATCCGCAAAGTTGTACGGTGACTGGTGGTGTGTCGTCGATAATCACGTCCAGCGGTGGTGGTTCGTCTACGAAAAATACTTCACACACGGAGACATCGTCCCAGAAATCGCAGGCATCACAGGGGACGTCGAAAAAGTCCGATGGGATCAAGTCCGTAAACGTCGGCTCACCGGTGAACCCATCGACATCGACGACGTTACCCGTCAGATCAACCCACCAAAGCGTCTCAAACCCGTCGCCGTCCAATTCCAAACTAATAAACCCAACAGGAACTAAATCCACACCATCGTCAAGAAAGATGTCGCTCGTCTCGCTCACAAAAGTATCCACGAGTGTTACATCCGGTCCGGACACGATCACCAACTGTCTGGAACCCTCAAGCACGACTAACTCTGCGTTAGCAGCATTGATCAAATCGCAATCCGTACCCGCAAACAACGACCAAGGTACTTGTGCCCATGCACTAGCCGCACCGGCATACAACACGGCTATGCCCATCAGTCCGGTTAGGCTACGTCGATGTTTCATGGCTATTCTCGCTCCTCTACTACAGCATCCTTCGTTATTGCGTATCGCTTTTTTGAAGCCATTTTCCGGGACATTATGAGTATTGACCGCAACACAATAAAAGAGCCTGCTCTAACAAACCCCGATTCAACAGCTTATGCTACCCGGAAGTATCCCCGAATCCTACCGTCCTGGCCACACTTTGGGCCGGAAATGATGATTATGGCCATACCCGACTCACGCCGCCACCTAGTATAACACCGCACGTGATCGCTGAATGTATGGAAACGAGAAACGGGGGGGGGGGACTCGTTACTTAGATAAATTCGTATTTGCGATATTCGTAGTACGAATAAGGCTGTGGTTTGCCGAGACGCGTCGCTCAGATACACTCAACTCGTCTTCGGACATTTCGCTTTCCAGGCTGTGGTTTGCCGAGACGCGTCGCTCAGATACACTAGCACGGCACGACTGTTGACGGTGCAATTAGCTGTGGTTTGCCGAGACGCGTCGCTCAGATACACTGCCCGCGTTATCCGGTATCGCCGCCCGATCGCTGTGGTTTGCCGAGACGCGTCGCTCAGATACACTCGGGCCAGTGATCTCACCGTCATCGCTAATGCTGTGGTTTGCCGAGACGCGTCGCTCAGATACACTTGACCACTGCCCACGCATCTGCAACACACGCTGTGGTTTGCCGAGACGCGTCGCTCAGATACACTGCCATTCCGGGGCGCCCGTAACATACACGCGCTGTGGTTTGCCGAGACGCGTCGCTCAGATACACTTGCCATCCCCATTTTGGTTGAGGCAGTAACGCTGTGGTTTGCCGAGACGCGTCGCTCAGATACACTTGGGAGTCGATGATCGCTTACGTTTTTTGTGCTGTGGTTTGCCGAGACGCGTCGCTCAGATACACTCTTTCCAGAAGACCCACGATTGCGTGATGAGCTGTGGTTTGCCGAGACGCGTCGCTCAGATACACTACGTATAACTTGGGCCATGACAACGGGGTAGCTGTGGTTTGCCGAGACGCGTCGCTCAGATACACTGCAGGCCCAACGTCTATATTGACAACGACTGCTGTGGTTTGCCGAGACGCGTCGCTCAGATACACTAACGACGATAATTAAGATATTGACACAATAGCTGTGGTTTGCCGAGACGCGTCGCTCAGATACACTACCATTAGTTACCTGCCCACCACTCGCCGCGCTGTGGTTTGCCGAGACGCGTCGCTCAGATACACTGAGGTTTTTTGAGGGTACGTAGGTCTTTTAGCTGTGGTTTGCCGAGACGCGTCGCTCAGATACACTACCTACAGCGTATGAAGCTTTAGTCAAGTAGCTGTGGTTTGCCGAGACGCGTCGCTCAGATACACTTAACATTACCTGCTTTACCCCCTACTGATCGCTGTGGTTTGCCGAGACGCGTCGCTCAGATACACTTCACCGCCGGTACCAACGCCGCTAGCCGTCGCTGTGGTTTGCCGAGACGCGTCGCTCAGATACACTCCGATGGTATACTCTGATCGTGTATATCTGGCTGTGGTTTGCCGAGACGCGTCGCTCAGATACACTCTCGCCGCGTTTGCGGTCTATGCTTGAGTTGCTGTGGTTTGCCGAGACGCGTCGCTCAGATACACTACGGTATCATTCACGATGGTGGTTAGTATGGCTGTGGTTTGCCGAGACGCGTCGCTCAGATACACTTTGACGCCGCTAGCTAGTGCCGCCGAATCCGCTGTGGTTTGCCGAGACGCGTCGCTCAGATACACTGCTCCTTTATTGCGAATGTGCTCCATGTACGCTGTGGTTTGCCGAGACGCGTCGCTCAGATACACTGGAATCGTTTGGCAAGCGAGTTGACCAGCAGCTGTGGTTTGCCGAGACGCGTCGCTCAGATACACTATCAGTAAAATTGAAACTGTGGCACGCAAAGCTGTGGTTTGCCGAGACGCGTCGCTCAGATACACTTTCCCCGCAATAGATATATCCTGGCACGGGGCTGTGGTTTGCCGAGACGCGTCGCTCAGATACACTGCGTGAGTTGCTTATGAATCCCCCACAACTGCTGTGGTTTGCCGAGACGCGTCGCTCAGATACACTCCTGCCGTCCTCGTCCTTCCAGTTGTCTGGGCTGTGGTTTGCCGAGACGCGTCGCTCAGATACACTTCAGCTCCAGCTTACGAGGTGTGGGCATTGGCTGTGGTTTGCCGAGACGCGTCGCTCAGATACACTTCAACCGGGCAACGTACAACTACAAGACGTGCTGTGGTTTGCCGAGACGCGTCGCTCAGATACACTGATAATTCAATCGCTGCGGTTGGCATTTGGGCTGTGGTTTGCCGAGACGCGTCGCTCAGATACACTCGCGCCTTAGAACCGCCAAGGCTATCTACCGCTGTGGTTTGCCGAGACGCGTCGCTCAGATACACTCAGCTTCTCGAATATGTCGCCACGCATCTTGCTGTGGTTTGCCGAGACGCGTAGCTCAGATACACTCGAGTATGTGGTTATACGACTGTTTGGTGGGCTGTGGTTTGCCGAGACGCGTCGCTCAGATACACTTATAGTCTTTTGTTACAATTGCCATTTAAGGCTGTGGTTTGCCGAGACGCGTCGCTCAGATACACTTGCATAGAGATTGAAGCGTCAGCACCAAGTGCTGTGGTTTGCCGAGACGCGTCGCTCAGATACACTAATATATTTAGTCGTCCCGATCCCGCCTGTGCTGTGGTTTGCCGAGACGCGTCGCTCAGATACACTACCAATGGACATCGGCAGGCGATTTGCCGCGCTGTGGTTTGCCGAGACGCGTCGCTCAGATACACTGATGAGCACCAAGGGCACACGCTGGTATACGCTGTGGTTTGCCGAGACGCGTCGCTCAGATACACTCGAGCGCTCGTAAACCACTGAGAGGTAAGGAGATATCAAAGAAAGGCTGGTCAAAAAAGCATGAGCTGCGCTGGCGGTTGTTCGGTTGGTGTGCGTTTTTTTCCATGAAAAACCTGCATTGTCTCGAACTGTCGATCCGTTACAGATAATAGTCTAACCTGGCCTGATGGAGGCAATGCACCTTGTACGCGCTTACGGTGAGTCTCTGCTGACTCCTCACTTGGACAGTATCGCGCATACACGGAAAATTGCAACATAGAAAACCCTTCCACGAGCAGCGTTTTGCGAAATTGTGTGTATTGCCGTCGCGCTGCTCGCGTCGTAACAGGTAAATCAAACATAGCGAACAACCACACGGCTTTATATCCCGACAAGGCTGGACTGTTATTCGACATGAGTCCATCCATCCGCAAGGTAAAGCTTTTTCGCTTCGCCCATGAACACTTTAACCAACGAAGATGCCGTCCTGGTAGCATGATCGAATAATGTTCGTGCTTCTCCTTCGCAATGATAACGATCCAGCATCACTTCCAGCAGCATCTGCTTGGCGGCCTTGTCCAACGAAGCATCCGCACCATAAGTGTTGACGATGTCAACCACAGCTTCATCAACGATCGGTCGATAGGGTTCCATCAGGTCGTCGGCTAAGCAAAAGGGGTTGTATCGGTTGTGGTGATGTACGCCGAGTGAAGGGTGTAGACCTACACCGCATATGGCTCGAGCGATGATCGCACGCAGTACGGCATATCCATAATTGAGGAACCTGTTCTGGTCGGGCAATTCACGACGACGCCGAAAATTAGGATCATCGAACAGCGCCGGCCAATATCGCCGGGATGCCTGGGCCTCGATGTTGGCCGTATCACCCGATCGTACTTGAGCTACTAAGGCACCGATGCCAAAATCATCACTGCGAATTCGTTTCAACAATGACGCCTGTGCTTTTACTTTCGCTTGTATGATCTGTTTCCATAGTCTTTTACGTGTAGGCACGGTAACAGATGCCTGTGTAGAAAATCGCTCACTTTGCGTAGTATGCGCGTGGATCGGTAACATCATACCAACAGGAAGACTCTGCTTATCACAGACGACGATGACTCCTCCGCATTCCATTAGCGAAGTAAGAACGCTATGCGTACATGTGATCTGTGGATTAGCCAGAATGACTACTGTAGCTTCGACTAGTGGTGTGCATACGGTCTGCTCACCTTTGCGTTCGAGCACAAGTTGCTTGTATTCAGTGCGCAAATAGGTTGGTGATCCCGAACAATCGATAATGCGTTCTAACACGGTAACACACTCTACTCATAGCGCGCAACTGAACTCGTCCACACCAAGAAATGTTCGATAACCCAAAGAAGGGTACTCAAAAGGTGCATCGGTTGAAACGTTATCGTGTCTTAGTCATTAGCTGGAATAACACATCCGAGATATGTTACTCGGACCTTGCGGGCTTTGCCTTTGCGTAGTTTCTCGCCTGAGGCTCGCTCACGAGACTTTGTCTTACGACGCTCCTTTTGTGTGCGCGCGTCCCAATGTAATGTCAATTCAATGTCTCCCTCAGAAATGCCATTGATCCGATAAATGTGGTTATCACCATGCTTGTCTTTGAATTCGAGACACTCATTCCCTGAAAGTGAAAACTTGAACCGCCGATTATCGCCCCAATCACGTTGTACGATGGGTTCGCCGCGCCGGCGTCGCTGCATGACTTCAAATCTAGTTACGGGATGATCGGTCCATTTGGTTTCGTTTCCATTTTCATCAAGATCGGCCACGATGACGGTATGATGGTTGCTACCTGCCTTGGCGGCTACATGTCGCCGACGCGGTCCCTCTCCAATATCCCATGTTGTGACACTGGCTTTGACACGTATTTTGTGAATGGGAATACGTCGCCCATCGTGCGTTTTCTGGGATGGGTGGTTGGCTGGGTCGGCGAACACTATCGCTGGATTCTTGCCTTTAGCGTTAGCGAATGCCTGTTGAATGATCTTGCGTTTTATGGGGTCAACAATGGCGTTTCCGGTGATTTCCTTTACTTAAAGCTTATGGAGGAGTTTACGCACGTGGCGCACCGGTTGTTTGTCATTCACGTTTATCGGTTTGCTGTATAATGTTTCTGCGTGCAATACGCCGTTTAACTTGCGACTTACCCGCATTGAAACATGAACATGGTTTAGCATCTCATGTAAATCTTTCTCGAACCCTGTCCATGGATGCTCAATTGGGGCAAAGAGTTTTCGCCGGTGCTCATAGGCATTAGCCGCCGCATGAGAAAGTTTCTCCACAATAGCTGGTGAAGACAGTGCAATTAGGACGGCATCTTCGGCATGATGTAAATGCGTGTCTCGATTCTTAGGGCCTAGCTGCCATTCGCGTCGCAGAATACTAGTTATACCACCTGTGTTCGTCTGAATGTGTTGGCGACCATTCTAGTCTATTCGTCCACCATATAGTAGCCCCAGATAATCTGCGGCCAGTCTTGATGTGTATCGGGTATCCTGCAGATGTCGTAATGGCTGCATGTCTTCCGGTATTTCCTCAGCCATAAATCGACGTAGTTTTTCTCGCGCTCCATTTCCCTGGAATCGCCTTACTCGTTCAATGATTTGCTCCCAACGTTCCTGGTCTTGACTATAGGCTTCATGCGGCGTGAGATTCCCTTTGCGTGTACGGTTCTCTTCATGGTAGCAGAGCGTTTTGTTGAAAAAATTGTTATCGAGGGATCGGCTCATTGGCCAGATGTGTTCTATATCGAATTGGGGGTTTTGTCCGATCAGTGTACGCATAGAAATCTGTTTCCCGGTATAGGGGCATTCCCAGCCACACTCGTCTGCTAGAAGAACTTTCTGTATGTCTGAGTTGTTGGGTATGGCTACGTCTGATTTGTCAAGAATCCTTGCAATAGCCTTCTCACGTTGTTTTTCATTGGCTTTCATTCGTTTAGACGCCTCCTGCCGTTGCTTGCGGGGGCGTTTTAGATCGCGTGCTAATTCGATGCGAATCACATCCGGTTTGCCATGCTCATCAATCAACTGATTAACCAGCTTGCGAAGTTCAGTCAGTGCACGGCAGACGGCAGGATTGCGTAAATCGGACAGAGCTGTCAACACCGGCGGTAGCTTGTCTACAGGTTCTTTAGATTCAAAACTTTCCGGAAATTCAATCTGACGGGCTGTTTGATACGGCGTACCATCCTTCATACGTTTAACCAATCTAGCTAACGCTTGACGGGAATGGGCGGTATGTCCAGATTCTAAGGTGACTTCTGCCAATTCTCTGGCTTGTTCGGTGTCAAGACTCCAAACCTGCCGCGCACGACGAATCAATGAGTCGCTTTTTTCAAATGATCGAACATCCTCAACAACTGCATCGCGCTCCGCCTCCGATAAAACCATCCATCGATCACCGAAGATTTTACTCAGCTTTGCGTCTGTACGATTTCCGACCAGCCTTTTCTCGCCACCCTCTTCGAAGTTGAAGGTCGCATCCTTTGGCAGAGCCAAATATTTTTTACCCTTCAATGTCTTTAGCGTCTTGTCTCCTTCTTGGTCGAGCACTTCAAACAATTGTTGCCTTTCCATATCGTCTAGCTTGCGTGAGGTTTGATCGGGCAAGTGAATAACCAAATCGTTAATTTTTTGCATCATGCGAAAGCGCTGTGCTACGCGCAGCGCTAACGGTGCACGTTGATAAATTGGTTTGCCATGTTTGTCCCGAATCAGTTCGCACTTACCTATTAAATGGCTTTGTGATTTGAGTGGTCGCTGGTCAAAAATAGCATCAAAAATGCGTTTTCGAATGTCTTCGGTTAATTGTTTAAGATACTTCGACTGTGCTAACCAAATCGCATCGAATTCGTCAATAAACATTTGACGGGAAGTCCATCGCCGCCGGACAACTTCATTTTGTGGGTTAAGCGAAGCAAAGTATTCACCCAATGTACGTGCCTGGACCTGTGTCATCTCTTCATGCAACTTGCTAATCCCAGCTTTCACTACACCTTCATCGCTATCGCCTGCACTAGTCTTACGATTACTCAAGAATCCTCGCCGCTGAGCCAAATGATAAATGGCTCGCCCAAATTCAAAAGGCTCAAGTTGACTGTCCAATGCTTTGCGCCGTAGCAAGTAGGGTAATAAATGCCGCGTTGCTTCTTGGTCGATATATTTTTTTCGAATTGAGGCATCGAGCGCAAGAATCATGTCATGAATTTCAGTTGGTGAATCAACCGAACATGTTGGAAGCAAATGATGGTATTGCAGGATTTTGAGCAACTTGCGTTTGCGCCATGCACGCCGCCAATGCTGACGCCTGGGTTGTCGTGCCTCACGGCGCACTGTAGCCCGTGACTCATCACGTCCACTTTCCATATCCCCCTCTACGCCGGCATCAAACCTATGAGAGCCAAGCGATATGAGCTTTCTATCACCCGACTGCTGTTTCTGTAATACAGCCCAACCCACAGATTCTGCACCAATATCCAATCCCAATACATAAGAGCCGGTTTTTGTGTTTTCCAATGAAAAGCTCCTTGACTTAACACATTGATTTGATATTATACTGGGTAGTGTATCTGAGCGACGTTTGTCTTGCAAATCATAGTAAGGACTTATGTTCGCGAAAGGCAACGCTCCTCGTGAGCGACCTTCTAACGCCTCTCATACGGGGCGTTTTTTTATACCTCCTGTTTGGTTTTTCTTTCCATGTATAGAGCAATAGCCCAACTTTCGTAACTCGGGTGAATTGATACGTCAGTTGTTGTTTTTGGATATTTGCTTGCTGACTCAGGTGACCTTGTTTACATGCGCTTGTCCGCAGGCTGCGCCGTGCGGAGGGTGCCCCATCCTTTGGGTACTCCCAAAGGGTGGGGGACGGAGCAAGTCTCGAAAGGTACCGCAAGTGTCACGGTCATTGCACGGACTATCCTTCCCCCACCCTTTGCCAGTAGGCAAAGGATGGGGCACCCGCGCCACACGGCCTTGCTGACTCAGGTGACCTTGTTTACGTGTGCTGGTCCGCAGGCTGGCGCCGTGCGGCTCTGAATCGACTACGCGCGTGCTAATCATCGGCTCCCCCATGTCCAAACAAAAGGACATGGGGCACACATTTCATGATCCGTACCGCATGTTAATCAAGTACGTTGAACGAAAACAACGGTGTTAAATCGTCAAGGGTGTCTAAGCGCCAAGCCAGCTTGAGGGTTGCTTCTGCGGTTTCATCGGAAATCACGCCGTTGGCCATCCGTTTGAATTTGGCGATCACCTCGTCGTCGGTCATGGGGTTTTATGCATGGCCGCGAGGGAAGTCCACCCGTTTATTCGCCTTCGTTCCGTCGCTACACGTGATGGTGATATCGTTGGGTATGCCCTTGGGATATCCTTTGTTGAGTTCAGCGTCTTCCACGATGTTGGTTTTATCGATCAAGTCCAGCAAGACAGGATCGGTTAATCTTTCCTGTTTGAACGTATCCAGCGTGACATCTCCATCTACCAGTGCGGCTGCACAACAGTAGAACATGGAATGATCCGCCGTTTCGCGTGAGGTGGGGCGAAGTTTTTCCGGCTCGCTACCAATGATGCTGACGGCAGCCTCAAAACTGCCGATATGGATGTTATCAATCTTTTTACCCTCTACTTGGGGTCGCAGTTGTAGCATGGCATCGATGGCGGATTGCGAGTGGTATTCAGCCGGCCAGAATTTGATGTAGGTCTTATCGATCATGAAATCACCTTCACATCCGAGCACCACATGCTTGGCGCCGTGAATATTGAGCTGATTCATTAACCCTTTCGGTCCTTCAAAAATTTCGTTCGGACCGGTCATACCACGACGGGCCAAGTCGGCGGCGAAGATGCCGTTGCGACCGGCATTGGAGAACGCGCAGGCTTTCCAGTCGGAAATTTGCCCGGTGCGGGTTTGTCGTGTGGTGATATTGCAGACCCCGGCTAAACCCAAGGCATGTTCCATCTGATCTTCAGAAAGTCCCCACAACTTTGCAGCTAGTAGCGCGGTGGATAGTGCGCCGTAGGTGACGTGATCCCAACCGCCCGCCCGCAGACTGGCAGCGTCACATAAGCGACACTGAATTTCGTAACCGATGACCGTTGCGAGGATCATATCCTTGCCGGATTTTCGCGCGTTTTGCGCGACAGCTACTGCCGCCGGGATGTTGTCCGAAGGATGAGCCGGTTCCAGGCTCAGGTAGGTGTCGTTGTAATCGAGGTAGCGCACCATGGCCCCGTTGGCGAACGCTGCTAACTCGGAAGAGGTGTTGTGATTAGTCCCCCAAACTGAAGCTGCGGGTGGTGAATCGTTGATGGCCATGGCTATGGCGCGGGCGATCTTCGCCGGTTGAGCACGGTAGGCCCCCAGGCAAGTAGCGATCGAATCGATCACCCGTCGCTTGACCTCGTGAACGGTCTTTTCCGGCAAATCCTCATACTTCAAATTCGTGGCCCAGTTGGCCATCTTTCGTGCGATTGTCATGTTGCTCCTTACCTCGTTACAAGAAATTATACAGTTTTTTGTTTAGCACTTACTTATTAAAAGACGGAATTGAAGATGGTAAACCCACGCGCATAAAGAATCTAGCAAACGCCTGAGAAAAATGTTCGAGGAATGGTGAACAAAGGCGCCATCGATTGTTTAGTGACTGCGCATGCTTTTTAGTGTATTCGATTGGTAGACTATAAATTTAACGAAAATCCACTACGTAGCATGCTTGGTTATCATTGGAGTCCACCATTGAAGCCATCATATGTAAGCCTTCGACCCTACCTGTCCTGACCCTTTCCCAAGCTTTCTTTTCTTTGAATTTAGGATTGGCGTTTTCGAATTGTGAAATAGAGATGATCGGACACATGGCTACAAGAGTAGCCTTATCGTTTTCCAGGTCGCAGCTTTGAGTGACCACGATACAATCATATTCTTTTACTAGTACTTGGTGAACTTCTTTTTCGCTTCCGTAGTCCGGTTCAAAGCATGGTATGAGGCATTCGGGCAAGTAATCACCTTGCGCTAAAGCTGAACCTTCGACTTGATCCCACCACTTTCTATTGGAGCTTGCCATTACTCATCTTCCAACTCGAAAGGTAACGGTTTGCCCTTTCCGCCATCGATATACAATGTTGGCACGAAAAACATTCGTTTGGGTGGTACAGGCGAATAGTCTATGATGTCCGAATTGACTTCCTCAGACATGAACATTTCGGTCCGATCCGACCAATGAATCCGTGCCTCAAGTTCCCTTACCAGAAGTTGTTGTCCCTCTATACCCTGGGCTTGCGGAATATCATCTGCTTGGGTTGCATCCCAATAATAAGTGATTGGTGGTATAGCGGTAGTTGCGATAGCTGGCATTAGTTGAATAGCTCCCTTGTTCGATCAGTTATGCATGCTTCGAATATATTATTTTTTCTCTCGTGAAGAGTCTCGAAAAAATTCCAAAGCTCATCTTCGTCATGAGGTAAGTTTTCATGTCTAAATAGATCGATATCTAAAACTATTGACGCCACATTTTGTGTTGCCGGTTCAATGATGGCTTGGTTAATAACAGCCAGCGACTGTATGTCTACCTGCGGAATACGCAATTGCATAAAATAACCTTCCAACTCCTGCGGCAGGTCAACAGAAATTTCCGGTGACGTGCGTAGGTAATCTTTCAGGTCAGTTAGCGGAAGGGGCAGGTCTAATCGGTTTATATATCTGACGGCCATTCGTATCACCTTGGTTGGCTGTACTACCGTCCTGTATGCATTCCACAGCCTACGTGCTTCGTCTCGGAAGGGTTGCCAATTTTCATACGGGGCAAGCCGGCTTACACTGAATCCATCTAGCCGAGCCTGGAAAATATATCTGCTGTCTTGGCTCGTGAATAGAAATCCAACATGTTCCGTACTAGCAGAGGCCGAAGTTTCTTGGTTGTCCATCTGTCCTTGAAGGACAGCCACATTGCGGTGTTTTTTATTTGGGTATTCCGACTCTAAGCCCAGTTGTACTTTCTCTAAACCTGCGATGGTTACATCGCTAGTTTGTTCGATTTTCAAGTCGATTATGGCCTCTGTGATCGGGGCATGGGGATAATGTCGTGTTTTGACCATCTGTAAAATTCTATCTAGTTTCAGGCGAGCATTCAACTGAGGATAATTCGAGCTAGGCTTCTGATTGAGATGATGACTCCTCCCCAACCGATTCCAGCAGCATTTCCGCTATGTCGAGTTGCTCTACATCTTCACGGTCTTTTGTGGCTAGGCCGTCTGTTAACATGCGCATGCAGAACGGGCAGGCGCTACTGACGCAATCGGGTTTGGTATCCAGTAGTTGTTGCGTTCTGACTTCGTTGACCCGCTCATCGCCCGGCTCTTCTTCCTTAAACATCTGCGCTCCGCCTGCACCACAGCACATACCACGATCGCGCGTCTCCTTTGGTTCCAGTACGGTAAGGCCGGGGATGCTATTGAGCACCTCGCGCGGCGGGTCGTATACTTCGTTATGGCGACCGAGATAACACGAATCGTGATAAGCCACTTTTTTGTCGATGTTCTTGACCGGTTTGAGCTTACCATCTTTGACCAAGTTAGCTAGGAAAGTTGTATGGTGAACGACGTCGAACTTGCCGCCGAAATCGGGATATTCGTTGAGCAGTGTATTAAAGCAATGCGGGCAGGTAGCCACGATCTTTTTCTTGCCGGCCTCATATCCGTTGAGCACTTCGACATTGGCCGTGGCGAACATCTGAAAAAGATATTCATTGCCTGCACGCCGGGCAGGATCACCGGTGCATTGTTCCTCATTGCCGAGAATGGCAAAGTCTACGCCGGCTTGCTTCATAAGCTTCGCTGTAGCGCGTGTCACTTTCTTGGCACGTTCGTCAAAGGCGGGAGCACAACCCACCCACAGCAAGACCGGAACCTCCGGATGTTCGGCCAGTTTTTTGATGTTCAGGTCGCTGGCCCAATTGTCACGGTCCTCAGCCGGGAATCCCCAGGGATTGGCGCTGGATTCCAAACCTCTAAACGCTGTCTGCAATTCGTTGGGGAACTCGCCGCGTTCCTGCACGAGATACCGCCGCATATCAATGATTTTGTCTACATAGGTGATGAAGACCGGGCACTCCGTCTCGCAGGCGCGGCAAGAGGTGCAAGCCCAGAGCACTTCGGGGTCGATCACACCGTCGATCAAATCCTTGTTATACTCCGGCGTCTCACCATCATCTGTATCAGCACCATTGGTCTTCGCCTTGGCTGCGACAAGGTCCGTTTCGTGTTTGTAGAGAAAATTTCGCAGGTCGAGGGTGAAGTGTTTAGGTGATAGTTTTTTTCCGGTCTTCGCCGCCGGGCATTGATCGGTGCAGCGGCCACACTCCGTGCAGGTGTAGAAATCCATAATGGACTTCCAGCTAAACTGGTTGATCCGCTTGATCCCCAGCGTCTCCTCACGTTCTAGCTTGCCGTCAATATCCACAATAGGCGGCAACCGACCGGGCGAATGTAAATCCTGCAAGTAGATATTTGGAATAGCGGTGATGACGTGAAAGTGTTTGGAATAGGGAAGCAAATTCAAAAAAATGAGCACGAGCGATGCATGAATCCAGAAACCGAGGTGCTTGATGGTCGTCAGCACATTTTCAGAAAGTCCTTGAATGAAGATGCCTACCATACTGCCAACAGGTTCGTACCAAGCTATGTGAACCGAGTCCGTATCACTGGCTTTAGCGGTCAATGCCAGTAATGCGCCGTCATAAAAAAGATCGGCTACCATCATCACTAAAATAATACCGAGGATGACGAGACCTTCGGTGCCGAGGGTCATGCGACCGAGGCGTTTTATGACGCGTAGATAAAAGAAAACCAGCGTGCCGAGGATGACCAGAACGACGAAGAAATCCTTCTGGATCGAGTAGATCTTACCCATCATCGTGTCGGTACTAAGCAGCCAAAGGTTGAACGATTCGTCGAAACCTCGACCCCACAGAATCATGGTGCGTTGAAGCAATATCGCAAAACCGGCAAAGATCATGATGTGCGCGAAACCGGCGAGTGGATATCGCTTCATGCGCCACTGTCCGAAGGCGAACAACACGGTTCGCGCAAGACGCTGCCCGATGTTTCCGCTGCGCGTTTCTTTGGCACCGATCATCATGAGATTCCAGCGCTTCTTCGCGGAATAGGCAAAGCAGCCACAACCGGCGAGCAGTAGTAGGGCCATGAAGGTTGGACTCATGCAGGAACCTTTCGTTGTGGTGTTAGCCTTTGAGTCTTTCTAACTCAGCGGTTACCAATGGTACTAGAGTAAACAGATCGATGACGCAACCATAAGTTGCCACTTTGAATATCGGGGCGTCTTGTTTTGTGTTGATGGCTACGATGACTTTGCTACCGCGCATACCGGCCAAGTGTTGAATAGCGCCGTCGATCCCGCAGGCGATGTAGAGCTTGGGGGTGACGACCTTTCCGGTAAGCCCCACCTGCCGCGTATGCGGTTGATACCCTGCATCACAAGCCGCTCTTGACGCGCCGACTGCACCGTCAAGCATTTCCGCGAGATCGTAAATGATTTTGAACTTCTCCTCGGATTTCAGCGCTCGCCCACCTGAAACCACAATGTCAGCCTCGGTGACATCTTTTACGCCCGAACTGGTCGAAGCAACTTCCGTGCAGGTTAAGCGCTGGTCATGATCCGAAAAGGTAACATCTACTGCCTGAATCTCTGCTGATGCGCCGGCTATCGGCTCGTTAGCGGCGTATACGTTTGAACGGACCGTTGCGATTTGCAGACCCGCGCTGGACAGCTTGAATTTTGCAGAGAGTTTGCCTGCATACGTGGTCTTGGTGGCCATCAAATCGCCACCTTCGAGCGTTAGTTCCGTACAGTCAATAGCCAAAGCTGCGTGCTTTCTGGCGGCTGTGCGGGAGGCAAGATCGCGCCCCATAGCTGTCGTAGGAACCAACACAACCTTAGGCGAAGTGGCCTCGATCACGGCTGATAGGGCCGTCGTATATTGACTGGCTACATAACGGGATAGACCCGCGTCCTCGACGGTGTAGACCTTCTTCGCGCCGTACGATGCGATGGTATCAGTCAAACCGGAAACACTATCCCCGACCACACAGGCCTCTGTCTGACCACCAGTGGCTGAGGTGAGTTTTGTGGCTAAGGCTAACAGTTGAAAAGATGCGGGAAGGATTTTCCCGTCTCGTTGTTCGATAAATACAAGTATATTACTCATGGTTAAACGACTTTCGCCTCCTCCCGTAGTAAACGAACTAATTCCTTGGCCATCTCCTCCGGCTCACCTTCGATGAACTTGCAATCAGGCTTGGGCGGTGGCGGAGATATGGCTAACATTTCAGTCGCGTTTTTCAAATCCTGAGAAATCGAAAGGTCGTTAGCGGTGATAACCGACACCGGCTTTTTCTTGGCCTTCATGATATTGGGTAGTGAAGGATAGCGTGGCTCAACCAATCCCTTTTCGATGGTCAGTAGCACCGGAAGGTCGCCCTCGATCACTTCTTCCGCACCCTCGATCCGACGGTGGGCAGTGAAATGCTTGCCGTCGTCAGCAATCTCTAATCCTTGAACGGCGCCTACATGCGGTAGATCAAGGAATTCCGCTAATGCAGGTCCGACCGCGCCGCTATCAAGGTCGATGTTATATTTGCCGCAAAGTATCAGATCGAAGGGTTGCTCCTGCTTCTTGATGGCTTCAGCGATGACATGGGCTGCAAACAGTTCATTTTGAGACTGTAGTGCCTCGTCGTTGATATGTATGCCGGCATCCGCCCCCATAGCCAATGCGACGCGTAGTGCTTCCGACGCCTTGTCCGGGCCTAGAATCATAGCGACGACTTCGGACACGTCGCTTCGTTTCTCACGTAGTTGTAGGGCTAATTCGACGCCAAACTCGTCAAAAGGATCGAGTATGAGCTTTAACCCGCCCATGTCGATGCCGCTGCCGTCTGCCAGTACTTTGACGGCAACGTTTGAGTCTGGGACCTGTTTCACGACCGATAGAATTCTCAAGGTGTCTTCTCCTTATGTAGTTGGCTAATATCCCAAGTCGCCGCGCTGCGACTCGGGCCGGGTATCGTAGCGAGTTTTTACGATTTGTGCAGCCTTTGGGAGGTTACATCCTGTTCTGCCGGTCTACCGGTCCGGAGGAAGCACTCCGTCATTCGCGTGAAGGCGAGAATCCAGCGGTGGTCCAACATGCCTACAGCGTGAAACTGGGTTCCCGCCCACACGGGAACGACGGTTAGCGATACACGACGGACAAACCAAATCCGGGCCATAATCCCTAACTACACCTGCATTATGTACGGCAGATCGCGTGCCAGCAGGTTAGTGGGAGATAGTAAACGAGGCGAACTCGCCCGTAGCGGGGCTATGATTGGTTTGGATATGATCAATGTAGGGTTTCATGGAAGTGGTGATTTTAGCCAGGAACCGTGCAAGCTCGTCGGGATGGCCCTCGGCGACCAGTTCGACCCGGCCATCCGGTAAATTGCGTACAAATCCTGTGACGGCGTAACCTCCAGCGATCGATTCAGTCGTGAAACGAAACCCAACGCCTTGAACATTTCCTGTGAAGTAGGTGGTATATCGTTGTCTGTCTAGGGTATCACTCATCGAGCTTCCAGCGACAAGGCCCTACTTTTTCTGCTCACGGCGCTTGACCATATACACTTCCCGGCCATTTTTACGGTAGCAGACCTCGTCCATGTACGCCCTCATGAGCATCAGTCCGCGACCATAGGGCAGCGGAAGGCGGTCAGGGGAAGTGCAATCGGGAATGGTGTGTGGTTCGAACCCGTCGCCCTGGTCGGTAATGGTGATGACAGCTTGCACGGTATCGATGGCGTAACTTATAGTGATCGTTTTGGCGGTGTCGTTTTGGTTGCCGTGTTTGATCGCATTGGTCAGGGCTTCTTCGAGGGCGAGTTTGATCCCGAATATGTCGTCTTGGCTATATCCGGTTTGCGTGAGCTGATCGACGATCGTTTGCTTGGGCGCCTGCATGGCCTTGAGGTTGCTGGGGACCGTGCACACCTTACAGTCCGATCGGCTTTCGCGATTTGAATCGGTCATGCCAGTCATGAACTCAAAATCTGCACTAGCCCTATACGTCGTTTTGACGAAGCGACCATAAGCCGTGCCTGAAAAAACCGATGCGGAGCGTTCGCACTATACGAAACTGTTGAGCGCCTGTCCGGTCGAGTCGTGAATATCAAACAGTTTGTTAAGGCGCGTGATCTTAAACACCTCATAAATCTGCGGCGATATATCGGAAAGTTTCAATTGCCCCGCCTGCTCGGAAACTACCTTATTCAAATTAATGAGCATGCCCAGCGCTGCACTGGACAAATGTTCCACATTTTTGAAGCACAGCAAGAGCTTAACATTGCTTTGACCATCGATATGGGCGAAAATTTCGTCCTCAATCTCGCGGATCGACAGCTCTTCGAGGATTTTGCGATCGGCAAACTCGACGATGCTTACCCCGTCCGTCTCGATGATGGTTAAATGTACCTGCTGTTCACTCATACCTGCTGATCTCCATGGAAAACCGTCGATATCTGGAAGTTTCCCTGATTTTCACTAGAGTCTACTTTGAGGCATGGGGGTGTCAAGAATGCATGGAGATGCCGGTACATCACCCCTGGGGAGTCATTAAGGTAATTCCTCCAAAGCACGTGGCCTGATAGACCACACCGAATTGAGCATTGTGAAACGGACGTTGATTATATTAGTGGTAGGTGGAGTGTTGTTCCTGAACGCTGAGTCGGCATGCGCGTGGGGCCCGGCGACGCATATTAGTCTGGGATCATCAATTCTGGATCAATTATCACTCCTGCCATCAGCATTGGCTTTATTGCTACACCGACACGCCCGTAGCTATCTATTTGGCAACATTGCCGCTGATATGGTATTTGCCAAGCGACTCAGTCGCGTCAAACAGTTTTGTCATCATTGGTCTACGGGGTTTGGATTGCTCGATAGAGCGATGAGTGATACCGACCGGGCCTTTGCGTATGGCTATTTATCTCACCTAGCCGCGGATACGGTTGCCCATGGGAAATTCGTGCCGCGACAAATTGTTCTCAGTGGCAACCGAGTCAATTCGGGACATTTGTATTGGGAGCTGAGGGCGGACGCCGCAGTGTCAAACGGTGTTTGGTCGAAGCTAAATGACGTGCTCGATGCCGAACACGATGGGCACTATGGGGCGATGTCGCTTCACCTGACGAACACATTTTTGAGCTACGAAATGAATAGGATTATTTTTCAACGACTCAATTATTTTTCCGCGCGTCCTATGTTCCGTCATAGCATAAACATCCTCAGCCAATACTCTCGTTGGGAATTACCTGAAAAGTTGATTAGTGCCTATCATGGTGAGTGCATCGATCGCATCGTAACTTTGTTAATAGAGGGCGAGCGATGTGCTTTGTTGCGAGATGATCCCAATGGCACGTCTGCGCTGATGAACATACATGCCCATCGAAGACACGAAAGGCATCTACGGCGACGCGGTATGGGGGTCTCACGGTTTCGCCTAGAGGCCTGTGCAGGTCTAGCGCCTTCTGGGTGAAACTGAAAATGACCAGTCAGCTAGTGTGGGTACTAATCGCTGCTACTCCGCTGGGGATCCTAAGGAATTGAAGACAAAACAGTATAAGTAACCTTGTCATGTGCAGTCCCGAATACTACCTCAAGAAGTGTTTAGAGGCAGAAGAGGATAAACGAACCTTTAAGGCCATTGAGTATCTTCAACTGGCCTTAGCTATTGACTCAATGGATGCATTTCTTTGGGTGCGACTAGGTTATTTTCAAAAAGAAGTAGAATTATTTGATGCCGCTTTGGATTCATTCAAGCGAGCAATTGAATTGGATGCTAATCAGCCATTGGCGTACACGGGCATGGGAGCTGTAGCCGCCGATACAGGAGATTATGAGACCGCAGAAGAATGTTTTCAGAAGAGCATCGACCTGAAACCTTTGGCGTGCCGGTATGTGTTTCTAGGTGATGTTCAGCATCGCCTTAATAAGATCGAAAAAGCAGAATGCTCATTTCTGGAAGCATTGAGAATAGATCCAGAATACGAAGAAGCCATGTACAACCTTGCACATTTACTTAGAGATAAAGGCAAAGAGCAAGTGGCTATATCGTTGTTTAAGAAAGCGATTGAAATTGATCCCGATTATGCCGCGGCATATAGAGAACTTGGATTTTCGCTGCGAGGGATGGGAGAATTGGAAGAGGCCGAAAGATTACTGAGGATTGCAGTCACATTGGATGAATCCGATCATTGGACACACTTGTACTTAGCTGAATTGTTGGAAAATCAAGATAAGACTGTTGAGGCAGAACAGGAAATTCTTCATGCCTACGAACTTGCACCGACTGAGCCTTTACCTCGTATCATGTTGGGTAATCTGTATACATCCCAAGGCAAAAAAACAGAGGCAGAACAGAATTACCGATACGCAGTCGATTTAAACAGCGATGATGCTCAATCATGTTTCAAACTGGCACAGTTTCTAATTGATAATGACGAAGTAGATGAAGGAGCGCAATGGCTTGATAAGGCATTGAAAATTGAACCAGATCATGAGAAGGCACGCCTTCTACGCGAAATGCTGCCAAAACCGGACGAACCACCTTGTTAGCGTTGTGGCGAGGGAGGTTTGAAGTTGGTTGTACAGTGGGCTTTGCTTGTACGGCAGGTGATGCGTACATGATGCCGTTTTCGGCGTTGCCGTAACTGATCCACTTTGGTTACGTTGCATGAATTGTTGGATACCTCGCGAGGCATGAAAAAGGGCGACCACCGGTGTCGGCAGTCGCCCTTTTCAAATTAAAAGTCTAACCCGGCTATAAGCTAGCCGAATCTTGAATACATGCGTTAGCGTACACTCACACGTTGTTGGATTGACTTAGCAGTAATCGATTCAGCATCTCTGACGCCATCCCTGACGGGGGCTGACCGTGCCTTAAAACCTTCAACTAACAACAGGAACGGATCGCCAATCGGCGTGACAAACAGTTGTGCGTCGGTGAGAATAGGCTTGCGTGGTAGGGGGCCAAGCCCGTCAATATCAATGTTGCCGACCACGTTGAACACCTGGTCCATAGCTAGATTGATTAACGCAATCGCACTGAAGATATCGATGACCGTGTCTTTGGTTAGCGCTTTCGTTCCGTTGAAGAAGTTAGCCGGTGCGAACGCCGTCAATAGATTGATAGCCGTGTTCGGACGACCAAACTTGAAGGCATTCAAACGAGGCAAATAGTTACGTGTGACCAGTGCTTCACCATCTAACGTAGCCGGCGTGAGTGATTCAAAATCAACGGCATCATACGCAACTTCACCACCGCTTGCCAACCGGTAATAGAGACGAATGTCGGTCGAACGCCAATCGCCCGGATCAAACAACGTTGGCCTGAATGGCGAAGTCGATTCACCTTCATCTTGAATGCCATTGTCATTGGCATCATCAAAGAATGGGTCTCGACTCGCATCGAAACGCAGGTTTGGCGCATCCGTACCAAATACGTTTGAGAATTCCCGCTTGCCGAGTACCAGACCGTTGATCGCATTCACGTCGATGAGGATTGGCTCAAAGTCGACGAATACAGGGTCTAACGCTTCAGCCGGTGGAATCGTACCGTCGTTGGGTGGAGGTGGTTGCGTGCCATCACCTGGAGGCGGCAGCGTGCCGTCCGGTGGTGGAGGCAGCATGCCATCATCCGGTGGCGGAGGCAACGTACCCGTTGAATCGAACTCGTTGAATACATCGTTGATGAACTGATCCGTATCATTAAACGCATCAAATTCATCAAAGTCGATTTCATTAAAGAAGTCTTCAAACCCTACCGGAAGCTCCGCCTGCACGTCAAAGAAGTCGATCGGATCTCCCGTGCCGGCATCGCGTCCGGTATCCTCGTTGAACAGACCGAAGATGCCCGTCTCTTCCGAATCCTGGAGGAAGGTGAGAAGATAACGTCCGCCTGGGTTAAAAGTGGCTACGCCCGTGGCCGGATCATAATCCACCCGTACCGGCTCTGCACCAAACCCCACATTCGTCGCTAACACAAAAAGGTATTCGGTTGATCCACCAAACTCATCACCACCACCGAAAGAGAAATCATTTCTGATGATCGGTACGTCCATACCAGGATAAAATACGCCGGTTTCAGAAACCATTGCTGAGAACGGCAGGCCATTGACCGGTTGAAAAATCGATTCATTATAGATGCTGGCCCTGGCCGGTCCGCGTGAACCGTGCAAGAATCTACCTGTTTCACGGACCAGGAATTCAACGGTGCCGTCGTCTTCAGTAGATCGTGAGAATGCCAGGTAATATTTTCCGTCGCCCGTTGGGTTGTATACCACGTTATTCACGATACCCTCACGAGACACTTCCACATCAACCGTTACGGCAGACACGACATCACCTCGGAATGCGTCGCCGTCAGCTAAGACAAAGAAGGAGCTGGGGCCGGAGTTGTTAAAGGGCAAATGTGCTCGGGCCTCACGGATATTGCGTGTGACGGCATGGATGCCTTCCAATCGTGCGGCTAAAATACCTTCAAACATGCGTTCGAAAGTGGGTGGGATCGTGCCTCTTAGTAAATCCTTCATAAGAAGGCGAACCTGTTGTTCGTTATTTTCGAAATCATCTACGGAGGATTTGCCGAAACCGGCGTCAAAAATGCGGGCAAACAGTTTTTCCATGTTGATGGCTTTACCTTTGCCGTCCGCCGTTTCAAACACGGTCAACGGTGGCCCGAAGAAGTTTGGGTCTTCTAGGAAGTAGGTTAGCCTGGCGCCAAGCCCGCCGTCGATATCGGTGAGCAGCGCATGCAAATTGGCCAGACTGATTCTCCGCCCCTCGGATTGCAATCGGGCCATCTGAAGGAGAATATGGTCACTTAACAGAGGCATGGGGGGTAGACCGTCTTTACCTTCTTCTTCATTAAGACCAAAGTTGCGGTCCGGTTCTGCTATACTGTTGATATAAATAATGCCGTCCGCTTCAGCCAGTCCAAATCCGCCAAGATCGTTAACCGTGCCGTCGGGGAAAGCGGAAAGAAATTCATTCAACATTTCATCAGAGAAACCATTTAAGAGTTCCGGAGAAAAATCTTCTGGAATGACACCGCCGAACTGGTCTAGAAGCTCGGGTGGTAGGTCTTCAATAAACTGATCAAATTCGTCAAATTCTTCAACCAATTCAAAACCGCCGAACAACTCGGACTCCGTGGTCGTTGTTATACCGTCAAGCTGACCTAAAGTAGATAAATCAACGCCGCCTGGGAAGTCAATGATGGGGAAGCCGGCCCGCAGGAATACTTCAGCTACGGATAGTGCTAGTTCTTCGGCATTTCCGGCTTTGGAAGCCTCTAGGTTACCTTCTACGATTTGCAGACCTGCTTGGGCACCGATTGGAATCTGTTCCTGAAAAATACGAGCCAGGACTTCTGTCGCGACGTCGGATATTTCATCCAATGTCAAAGCGTGATCAACACCGGAATCTTCAAACAAATTTTCGTAAGCTTCGCTCACACGGGCGACGACTACAGCCGGACTTATGGGCAAGTTATCTACATTGATGTCAAGCTCATCAATGATCTGACGCAATCGGGCAAGTACGACGGTCGTCAATGGGTCCGATTGAACATCAATTAACGTACCACTTGTACCATTTTCGTCAGCTGGAATCTGTACACAGCTTTCGATGTCACAATCACCGTCCTGATCGATGTCACCACAAACCGTAAAATCAATACCCACAGGCAAGTCTTCAGCGGTAAATGAACCGTCTGCGTTTACCGTTACTTCACCGATAGGGTTACCCTGTGGGTCTAACAAATCGTTGCCCGCCATGTCTCTAAATCGAACAGTGGTTTTGCCGGTGTCAAAATCAGGAGGAACCGCCTGTCCGGGGGCATCGTCTTCAAGTGACGCTCGTGTGCTTTGCGTGTCGACCAGTTTGCCGGAAATAGTGCCGTCGAAACTAAGCGGTGCGTTATTGTCGCCGCCGGTGGTTGTACCGCCGCCGGTACTGTTGCAACCCACGCCGGCCACAGTCAGCGCAAAGAGGGCGCCTGGGATGGACAGGCAAGTCAGCCATGACTGCCATTTTGTCTTGGTGAAGTTCACGATCTGTTTCTCCGTTTCTAAGAAAAAGTTAGATGACCGACAGTGGAGGCGCAAGTCACGCGCCTTGTCCCTTAGTGTCGGCTGACAACTAAAAAGACACTTGTTGGCCGGACTATCGAATGATTATTAGCGAGACTTTGGTTATAGGAGCATAAGAATTGCTGTGATTATTCTGCCGGTATAGTTAGGGTGCGATCAGGATAGTCATAGTCCGATAATCTGCGTTACGATGATCGGGGGTGAGTCACGATGCAACCGGCTGGCGTGGGATGGGGTTGGTGAGGTTAACAGACCCTACGGGATTGGTGCTGATGCCTGGGAGATAAAATCCAACAGCGCAGCAAAGTATGCTTGGTTGTGGCTCTCGAATTCCAGTGAGTGTCGCGCCTTTTCGTAAATCGTTATGCGACATTGAGGCCAATCTAGCTTGTTGAAAAATGACTCGGTCTTGTCATTATCGATGATGCGTTCGTCACCGGCTAGGAATAAGTGACACGGGACTGGTGGTGCTTGTGGGAGTTTGGCGCAGGTTTTGTCCATCCGCCGTGACGCTAAATAAAACCCAGCTGAGCAATGTCGTAGCGTTAAATCATCCGTAGCTATGTATTGTTGCCACGTGGGGTCTATAGTGAATAGCGCTGGGTCATCCAGGGGAATGCGAAACGTTTGTTCTCTTTCATAGATCATGGCCATCGCAATTCGGCTCATCTCTACTTTGCTGACGCCCACCAAGGGGAACAAACCGGGTGTAACCAGACTGAGGCTGGCGACGTTCTCCGGGTCATCTACATAGGCCGCCGTGGCGAGTTTACCTCCCCAACTAACACCGATTACATGGTAGGCTTGCGCGCCGGAGAGGTTGAGTAAATCGTTGCGTGCTACATGGGCGTCCTCGATGAGTTGATCGGCTGACGCGGCGTGTCCGCGCTGCGTGGGATTTCGTCCCGAGCCTCGCCGATCGACTTGGAGAACCGCATAACCTGCCTGAGCGAGTATCTTGGCTGAGGATTCGTACCATCCGCAGTGGGATTGAATGCCGTGATGATATAGGATGGCCCCACGCTGTGACCGGCCTTGAGCAGGCCAATAACGGGCATAGGCTTCATAACTATCCTCGAGGGTGACTGTGATTTCCTCGTATAAGCTCATGGCTTAACATTGTACCTTGAATTAACTGACGAATCACGTCATAGTCTTTTGGGGGGCGTGTGACGTATTTATGTTGCTCGTGGTACCCTGGAAGGAGATTGTGACTCTGCGCGGGCTGAAGCCCGCGGCTCAAATGCTAAGTTAGGAACGCGCCTTAGGTAAAAGACGGATTATAGACTTGGACCTGACCATACTGAAGCAACGACTGATTCAACAATTGCGATCGGATCAATTGCTGGGGTTGCGCTCAATACCCCTGGTATGGCCAACGTCTAAGACAAGTACGAAAAAGCAGACTTCCGGTCGCTCAGCCAATACCCAATCACGAGTAGCTTCCTCTGCGGCGCCCGTAGATGATTCGTCCCAAGTCGAGCAGTTGCGCATACTTAATGAGACGCAGGTGAAAAACTGTAAGAAATGTTCCTTGTGTGAAGGACGTACGCAAACGGTGTTCGGACAAGGCAGTGCTCTACCCAGGGTAGTATTTGTTGGCGAAGCACCGGGGTACGAAGAGGATAAACAGGGGCTAGCTTTTGTGGGCCGTGCGGGTCAGTTGTTGACACGTATTATCTCAGCGATGGGAATGAAGCGCGAAGAAGTTTACATTTGCAATGTATTGAAGTGTCGGCCTCCACAAAATCGTGATCCCTCTGCAGAGGAAATTCTGGCGTGTAGTCCCTACCTTCGTGCACAACTGGAGATATTACAACCCGAAGTGCTTGTGGCCCTTGGGGCGCCGGCGGCTAAGACGTTGCTGAATACCGCAGATGGCATTGGAAGACTCCGAGGTCGATTTCACGATTATTATCTTTCCGGTGTTACCGGTGAAGGCCCTTCTATCGCGCTGATGCCTACTTATCATCCAGCGTATTTGCTCCGTAATCCGAGTGAAAAAGTGAAGGCGTGGGATGATATGCAATTGGTGATGTCGAGATTAGGGCTTACCGACCCGCGAAAGTTATCTTCTTAACAAAGAAAGGCACCTGTTGGCCATTCACCCGACAGCCATTATCAGCCCGCGTGCCGAAGTTGACTCGAGCGCGAGTATAGGCCCTTACTGTGTCATTGATGGGGATGTGCGCATTGGGGCTAAGTGTAAGTTGTTTCAGCAGGTATACGTCACCGGATGGACGGAGATTGGGGCAGGTTGCGTTCTGCATCCCGGTGTGATCGTAGGTCATGAGCCACAGGACACGAAGTATAAAGGTGAACGTAGTTATTGTCGTATTGGAAAAGACAATATCATACGTGAATACGTGACTATTCATCGAGGTAGTGGTGAAGATACCGAAACCGTGATTGGTGATCGGTGTTTTCTGTTGGGCGGGAGTCATGTGGCGCACAACTGTGTTGTTGGTAGTGATGTTACGCTAATCAACCTGACGATGTTAGCCGGTCATGTTGAGTTACAAGATCGAGTGACCATTGGTGGTAGCGCGGGGATTCATCAGTTTGTGCGGATCGGCGAGTTGGCGATGGTTCGGGGTAATAGTAGTGTTGTGATGGACGTTCCTCCGTTCGCTCTAACCAATAAGGATGGTCGCATTGTCGGTGTGAACCGTGTGGGGTTGAAGCGCTCGGGTTTTGGGCAGGTTGAGTTGGATGAAATACGTGAGTCCTACCGTACGCTGTATCGATCAGGATTAGGATTCAGCGAAGCGATACGGATTGTGTCAGCGCGGGTTAAGACGGATGCCGGTCAGCGACTCGCTGCCTTCCTACAGGCCGATAGTAAACGCGGTTTTGCCGGTCCATCTCGTGGAAAGTAATCCCGGATAGCTTTTCAATGGGCGTAGCATGTGTTCAGGTGATATGTGTGGGTCTATTGTTGACATGTTCGTTGGGGTATATACATTGGCTCGTCCGTGGCTGCGGGGATGATGCGTATTTTCCCTCGATTTGACTACAGCTGATGTAGTGTGCGAGGGGTATCTTGGCTAAGCGGTGAAGGGGCTCATAGCTCAGTTGGCTAGAGCGCGTCGCTGATAACGACGAGGTCCCAGGTTCGAGTCCTGGTGGGCCCATTTGAGGATAGTGTTTTTTTCAATTATGACAGGTATGTTTCGACTTTCGCGGGCCGTGTGAGATAAACTCTAATGCAAATCATCGGTGTTTTAGCGGTGGCTGTGGTTGTGATTTTCTTTGTGCTCAAGCGTGGTGGTGGTTGAGGGCCAAAAAGCAACAGCTAGGCGGTGCCTGGTTATAACTGTTATTCTTGCTCTCTGTCATTCTCGCGTACGCGTTCGTCATTCCTAATCCGAGCCCGGTGTTTTTGGGGCTCCACCCATGCTGTGAATGTTCTGTGTGATTCCGGTGCGTGTATAGCGTTCTGAAGACACGGGTCGCTTGCGCTCGCCGCTCGGATTGTCGTGTCCAGCGCACTTACAGGATGGAACTGGGTTCCCGCTTTCGCAGGAACGACAGAGGGATGCGCACGTCGGAGAACAGCATGGTTTACAACTTGTTCAGGGTCGATTAGCTATTGCGTTCATATAGGAATGCACAATCTTCCAGACGGTTTCGACCACCTTCATATACGGCGAACTTTCCACCGGACCAGATTGAGGCTGCACCGAAGCGACCATCTTTCGATAAAGCATACATCTTCACATCAAAATTAGGCCTTCCATCTTTACGGCGAAGTCGCGCGATTTTCGTGGTTTGGTCGATCCGTTTGATGGCGTGTAGGCAAGCCTGCTGTGGTGATATGCCATGTCGCATGGCTTCTACCACGGTATGTGAGCCGCATATTTTGATGACTGCTTCGCCGCGCCCCGTTGCGCCAGCTGCGCCAACTTCATTGTCAACGAATAGCCCGGCGCCGATGATAGGTGAGTCACCAATGCGTCCGGGGATTTTATAGCTCAGGCCGCTGGTTGTGGTAACGCCGCTCATCTGGCCGTTAGGTGCCAAGATCGAACAGGTGATCGTGCCGTAGGTGAATGGAATGTTAGTGGTGGCGTCGGACCGTGCGTCGCCGAATCCGGATTGCGAGGCTGGTACCCAGTCGTCCGTGTCGGATAGATTTTCTTTCCAACGCAGCCAAGCTTGCCGCGCTTTGTCGGTCAAGAGATTCGTTTCTTTTAGCCCGTGTGCTCTTGCGAAGCGTAGCGCGCCCTCTCCGACTAGCATGACATGGTCCGTGCGTTGCATGACCAATTGAGCCACGCGCGAAGGTGTTTTGATATTGCGCAAGGCAGCGACCGCGCCGGCTTCGCAGGTAGGCCCGTGCATAACGCATGAATCCAATTCAACGATGCCGTCTTCGTTGGGTATGCCGCCGTATCCGACGCTCATATCTTCAGGGTCTTCTTCGACGATATTAACGCCGGCGATGACCGCGTCGAGCGTATCTGCGCCTTGCTTTACTAGATCAACAGCTTTGGCGGTAGCCCGCAGCCCGTTAGCACTGGAGATGGCGATTGGCCCATCAATGGTCCCTTCTTCGTCGATCCCGAAGGATGTTGGTGTTAATGTGCCCAGGGCAGCAGATACTGCCGCTGAAGATATGAAATCGCGACGGTTCAAGGTGGCCATGATTAACTCCTTACTCGATGGTGCCATTTAGAGATCACTGTGCTTGGGCAAAAAGGTCTGCCGCTTCGTACCGGGCGTCGGTCACATGATCCTGCAAGCTTCGAAGCAGACCTCGCACATTACGATGGCCGATACGATCCGCCCAGGCTAATGGACCTTGTGGATAGTTCGTGCCTTTTTGCATGGCGATGTCGATGTCGTCGGCACTAGCCACGTCGGCAGAAAAAGCCAAACCGGCTTCGTTGATCACCGCCCCAAGAATACGTGCGAAGATATATTGTTCGGTGGACCCTGCATCGCTCAAACCTGCTTTGTGGGTGAAAACCGTTATCGCATCGCGCAGCAGTGGTGATAAATCAAAGGACTTGCGTTCTGCATGTAAAGCAGGGAGCGGCGTATCGCCGTCATAACAATAGAATCCCCGACCGGTTTTTCGCCCCAAGTGAGCTTGATCGACAAGGTTTTTCTGAATGTCGTGTGGCGCGAAGCGTGGGTGGCGGTCCATTTGTTCATAGACCGACGTGCTCACAGCTAAGTTGACATCCAGGCCTACTAAGTCCATCAGTTCAAACGGTCCCATGCGAAATTGGCCATGTGTTCGCATAACCAGATCGATTTCCGACACACTCGCGACGCCTTCGCCGAGTAGGCGAAGCGCTTCGAGATAAAATCCCCTTGCGACCCGGTTCACGATAAAACCCGGCGTGTCTTTCGCTCGCACAGGTGTCTTTTGCCAGGTTTTGGCGATGTCGTATGCGTCGTCCACACTTTGGCTGTTACTAGTGGTGGCGGCGATAATTTCGACCAACGGCATGAGTGGTGCGGGATTAAAAAAGTGCATGCCCACCACACGCTCTGGATGTTTTGCACCTTTGGCGATAGCTGCGATAGAAAGCGACGATGTGTTGCTTGCCAGGATGGTTGAAGATGATACAGCGGCTTCTAAATCGGCGAATACTTTGCGCTTCACATCTAGATTTTCGACGATGGCTTCGATAGCCAAGCGGGTATCCTTTAGGTTTGTGATAGTATCTTGTGCTGTAATGCGCTGGAAAGCTTGGAGTCCTATCTCTTTGGAGAGTTTCCCCTTCTCTACCAACCGTTGGAAGCGCTTTTGTAATCCTGTGATGGCAGATGAGAGAACACTCGCGTTGACATCAATCAACCGTACTTGCCAGCCGTGCATAGCTACGACCTGAGCTATTCCAGCTCCCATCGTGCCAGCGCCGATAACCGCTAGGGTGTTCTCCATCGTTATTCGCCGAAATAATCACTATGAAAGCCCGACATCCGAAGCGGGCACACGAGGTGTAGCGTAACAACAAAAGGTCTGAGCGTATAGATATGGTTCAGGAGAGATTTCTAGGTGAACATGTAAGCGACGTTGCACATCACGACCATAACTGGTTCCGGTACTTCCGGCATCAGTCCAGCTTTGGTTAACAGGCAGAAGGTATATATCACGGGTGTGCTGTTGATAAGCACCGCGACATAGGCGAGCACTCTACCCATGCGGTCACGATTACGTCCGACGATTTCGCAGATTACGATGGCGGTCATCATGGTGGCGAACTTAAACACCACCACCCAACTAAAACCGAGTGTGCTAATGATCAGCGATGCAACGGGATTGACTTCTTGGCCATGCCAGGCAAACAGTACGAGCGCGGTCAGTATGATATCGAGGGCGGAGACGAGCACCAACCAAACGTAGGCGTTTTGGTAGCGCATTTGCGGGATGGAGAAAAAATTCGGCGATGAGATGTGCGGACGTGCGTTATCTCTCGCTTGTGCAGTGTGCGAAACCGTGATCTTAGGCATCACGAAGCCAAGGACGCTCGAATCGTCTAGGCTGGGATGGTTAAGCGTCGATGCCATATGTATCAAACCGTTTTCTCTATGTACTGCTGCGATTTCTACGCAACAGTTGGACGCAACCCAAAACGGAGTAGGGCGGGCATTGCCCGCCGCAATCGTCTTTAGTGACAGGTCGCGCCAAAACCGAGCCGCGCCCGTCAGGAAGCGGTTCCCGCATACCCTTGTCATCAAATTATGCAATATGCTTCGCACATAAGAAAGCACGTATGTAATAAGTGATGACACTTGCATAGTTGATGATGCTAGCATTTATTATGGGATGTCATGGCAGGGTTATCGCTGCATTGGCCATGAATTCCTCGCCGGTGATACCAATCATGTGGTTTTCCTCTGCCCAAGTGGAAGGCCACGACTAGGCGGTCACCTTATCTCTTTATAGTCCGCACACATGGGTAGCGTGTGTACGGAGCAACAGAGCGATGTCAAAGGTGATGCCATGTATGCATCATTGTTTGCCTTTGTAAGAGGTTTTGACTAATGGCTCGAAATACCATGTACAAGTATCGACAACAGCATGAAATCGCGGGGATGTCCTCAATTGAATGGGGATAATCGTCTCTATACGATAGGGTTTGAGTTCTTAACAAATGGCCCCTTGGTTTAGAGGAGATATATGATGCGCACAAAGAAGTCTTTAGTGGCTGTGATGGTGGTCGGAATTTGTGTTGTGGCTACAAGCCGTGTTTTGTCTCAGGATGCGGGCGATAAAAAACCCGATGGTATGCCTGCGATGTCGGCTGAAGACATGGCTCATATGGAAGAATACATGAAACTTATGCAGCCGGGCGAGGCGCATAAACATTTGCAGCACTACGTCGGTACGTGGGATACAGTTACCAAAATATGGATGGGCGGCCCTGGCACGAAACCGTTGGAGTCGACTGGTACATCGATTTTCAAATCCGTGCTTGGTGGTAACTGGATCATGGAAGAGCACACCGGCTCCATGATGGGCATGCCCTATAAGGGGGTGGGCATGATGGGTTATGATAATTACAAGAACCTGTATGTCGGAACTTGGTTCTCGAACATGGGCACCGAAATGCTACAAATGGCCGGTGCCCGGCACCCTAAGAGTGGTGTGACTACGCAGTACGGCATGATGGACGAACCCCAGCTAAGTGTTCATGGCCGCACGGTGAAATATGTTACGACCCCGATCGACGACGATCACTACACCTTCGCCATTATCGACCTACACGCCGGTGATGATTACAAGGTGATCGAGATCAGCTACACAAGGCGGAAGTAATCCCGCGCAATCTTGTGCGCCAATAGACAACTCGCCGAACACGCTCTGGTTGGCCATGCGAGGCAGAGTCTACCTGATGTTCATCTTGCGCGTGTATGACGGTGAGTGGAAACCACCATCACCGGCTACCTGGTCCATAACACTTTTTCCGTCGTAACAGGAGGTGCAAGTGTCGCTGGGGCGCGTATAATTGTTTTCATGTCAACCTTGGACTCAGCACTAGACGAGGCCTTGTGCCTCGGTTGCGGTTATTCGCTACGTGGCCTTCCAGGTGTCATATGTCCGGAGTGCGGGCGTGCGTTTGATCCTAATGACCCATCAACGTATGACTTGGCCGGGCGATCGCGCAGGCGGCGGCGTATCAAGTATGTTGCCCTATCAATCGTCTTGGTCGGTTTGCTTTATGGCCTTGTCCCGCGCGGACTGTTGCGTGCCAACATCAAGATGACGTGCTCTGCATGTGGTATAACGACAACAGTATCGCGTTGGCAATTGAAGCCACCTCCATGGTTACCTTTTCGGTATCCCGGCAAGAGCCGCACGATCAGTACTCCCGCCAACGTCACTTCCTACGTCGGACCGTGTAACCAACATCAATTCGCCGTTTCTGTTCAATCTGACCTTCATTGTACTGGATCATTTACTGCAACGACGTCGTTTGCCGAAGGTGAACGCCATACCTATAACGGCGTCCAGGTTGCTCTAGATACTCTACCCGACGTGCTCTACAAACTCCTCGCACGTGACAACAACGGTATTGGACCATAAGCAGAGCAGTAGTCCCGCGTAAGTGCCTGAATAGTCGGGTCTGGGTGGTTAGTCTTGACGATCGTTACGAAGGAGTTAATCTCCTGGTGTGCCGTTTGCCTTGCCATCCGCAAGAGCAGGGTTGCACGTCATGGGGACGTAGCTCAGCTGGGAGAGCGTCGCGTTAGCAATGCGAAGGTCGAGGGTTCAAATCCCTTCGTCTCCATTATTTGTGACAAGTCAGTGCCACTCAATGCGGTTGGGTGGCATGCCCAAGCTGAAAGCGCGGGCATGGAATGTCGGGTGACCCACCTCGTTTTCGAGGTGGGGGAGTTGATGGTCGCGGGCGAATCGCATCATGAAAGAAAATGAATCACCATCATCGACTCCCCCATGTCCAAAAAGAAGGACATGGGCCACCCAACCAGCCAACGACGAATAATAAATGCTATCGTGGCGCGAAGTTACGTCCGTTTGTATTGACTCACGTATTCCGGCGTTACAATAACAGTTTGAAGTTTATCATCGTCTATGGGTTTACCTGCTGATAGCGTCATTGGTATGACACCTGCCCATACGTCGAGTTGATAATCTTCTTGATCGTCTATCGGTGGGCCGGTGCGGGCTTTGGCTGAGCATTCGTCGAGTGGTAGACCGACGAAAGCCGTCGCAGCTAACTCTTTATCTGATGGCTGCCTCGCCTCGAACCATCTACCCGGGACGACGTGGTCTGTTAAGGCATGAGAGATGTCTCGCTTTTGATTCATGTCCGGCACGTCAAATCCCTTTGCGAACACCACTACCGAACGATAATTCATCGAATGGTGAAAGACGGAACGGGCCAGCACAAGTCCGTCGACCAGCGTCACGGTCAGGCAGGCGGGATCACCGGAAAGTAGTCGTTTTATCATACGCGATGCGTGTGAGCCGTGGATGTATACGTTATCGCCGATTCTCACATGAATGGTGGGGATGACGACCGGCTGGCCGTCGTCCACAAAACCGATATGGCAGACCAAGGCTTCATCGAGGATGGCGTCGATGGCTACGCGATCGTAAATGCCACGTGTGGCACTTCGCTTAATAGTGGTCCGTGCTGTTGGATCGAAAGAGGTTGGCTTCTTTGGAATCATTTGGCGCCTTTCCAGCAAAGTGATGATCTACCCATCATGTGAAATCGTTGTGCCGTTTGATGTCGCATCATTTGATGATAGATGGCACGCATCCGGTAGGGCGGTGGCGGATTTTATTGCCGGCTGAAGAATATGTAAATGACACTTCGATATAGGTGTACGAGACGTTAATACTTCGGGTTGATCGGCGGAAGTCGTCGTTTCTACACAGCGCGCTTTTGAGAAATTGATCATCACGACGGCGATGATAATAGCTATACCCGCAAGGATGACACGCGTTGTGACCGGTTCGTTTAGAAAGATGGCGCCCAGCATGATAGCGATCAATGGATTGACGTACGCGTAGGTGGATACTCGTGCCGCAGTGGTGACACGTAATAACCATACGTAACAGCTAAACGCTAGAATAGACCCGAACAGCGTGAGATAAAGTATGGACAGGAGGGAAGTTAGAGTTACGTTGAAAATATCGAATCTTGTCCATTCACCACAACAGGTACCCAGTACGAGTAAGGCTATACCTGCTGTGAACATTTGCATGGATGTTGCGAGTAGTGGAGATTTGGGGAGATGGCTACGCCTAGATTGTAATGATCCCAGTGCCCAGGAAGCGCAGGCACCTACGATGACGACAGCGCCGAGAGGATCAACAGTATCGCCACCCAGTGTTGGCGCACCGATCAGTGCATAGAGGCCGAGAAACCCTACACCCAGACCTGCCATCATCATACGCGTGGGGCGCTGTCCACGATACAAAAGCCAATCCAAAAAGATCATCCACAGGGGAATCGTACCGACCATCAAAGCCGTTAGGCCGGTGGGTACATAAAGCTCTGCCCAAGAGATCATGCCGTTTCCACCTAGTAACATCAAACAACCAACCATGGCCGCAGATCGCCATTGGGTGAGTGTGGGTTTCGCGGCTTTATTACGCAGTCGAACGAACGCATAGAGCAAAAGACCGGCTAAGGTGAAGCGCGTACCAGCCATGATGAAAGGTGGTACGGAATCAATCGCTAATCGTATAGCAAAGAAAGTTGATCCCCATACCAGGTAGATCACACCCATCGCTGTGGCGATGAGTGCGATCGACGTTTGTTTAGTTGGTGTGGCCTTGTTCAATCTACGATCTCCTGTGACGACTATACGCTGGTGAGAGCGCAGAAAATAATTGGCGCCGGCCCTTGACGATAGTCGGTTGTTTGTTATAGTACAAACATATGAACGACCTAGTACAAAATTATATATCGGGAAACTCGGCTGTCAAGATCGCACGTAGTGTCGAGCACGCGGTAAGAAACGGTAAAATTGTGTCAGGGGCACAGTTACCAACCGTACGGGCACTTTCAGATTGGCTTGGAGTCGCGCCGGCTACAGTGGCTTCTGCGTATCAAACACTTCAGGCCAGGGGGGTGGTTGTCTCGCGGGGTAGGCGCGGTACGAGTGTAAGCCATCGTCCGGTCCCCGCGCGTCGGCGTGTCGGGGTGCCGACCTGTAAAGGGCGCAATCTGCGAGATGGCAATCCCGACCCCACGCTGCTGCCCGACATGACCCCCGCGCTGCGACGGATTGACTCATCCCACCATTTATATGGTGAGCCGCCGCACGATGCATCTTTAGTGAGGCTGGTGTCTCGTGATATGAAAAATAGTGGTGTTGAAGTGGGGGATGTTTGCGTTACGAATGGTGCCATGGATGCATTGGATCGTGTGCTCATCGAGCAGCTTAAGCCTGGTGATCGTGTCATTGTCGAAGACCCGGGGTTTGGCAACATATTTGATCTTGTGCTTGCACGTGGATTGGTACTCGTTCCGGTTCCTATAGATCAGGAGGGATTTATACCAGACGAGTTCGAGCGCGCTTGTCGTGACGGTGCTAGGGCACTGATTATGACGCCGCGGGCGCAGAATCCGACCGGCGCAGCGCTAAGTGAATCGCGGTCGCGTGAGCTTCGCAAAATTCTTCGTAACCATCGTGATGTGTTAATTATCGAAGATGATCACAAGCATAGTATCGCTGATGCGCCATTGTTTTGCTTGCATGACCGTCGGTCACCGCGCTGGGTCCATATCCGATCGTTTTCTAAATCATTAAATCCCGATCTGCGCATGGCTGTCATGACCGGTGATGAAGAGTCAATGGCCCTTGTGCTGGATCGGTTTGTTTTAGGAGATCGGTGGGTCAGTCATATTTTACAGCGCCTCACTTTGGCCCTTCTATCGGACAAGGGTGTTAGAGGCCAACTCAAGTCGGCTGCGAAAACTTATTCTAAACGTCGTGAAAGTTTGGTGCGAGCGCTGCGGCGCGAAGGGGTGGAGGTCGAGAGTCGCTCCGGCTTTAATGTCTGGCTACCCGTTAAGGAAGAAACGGTCACTGTTCAATCGTTAGCCGCGGCTGGTTGGGCAGTGAGCGCGGGGGAACGTTTTCGCTTGAGCAGTCCCCCAGCTATTCGCGTCTGCACAGCTACACTTACACGACAGGAAGCCAACGACTTCGCCGCAGTATTTGCCAATGTGCTAGGTGATAGTAGAACTTCCTGTACCGTGTAGAGATAGATGCTATGGTGCACCAACCAGGCCGAGAGTGTTGGCATGATCTGATAGCGGTGCCGATTCGATACGTCTACGACTGCTGGGTCTGGACATTTGAAGGGCGATGGGATGCTACACTCTCTAGACGGAAGGACTTTTTGGAATATACGAATGGAGCAGATATGAGCAGCTTGAATCACACCACTAAGGTTGGTGCGATGACTGTGGAGCAGCAGCTCACGATTGACGCGCCGTGTGAGAAAGTCTTTGACGCTTTAACCAAAGACATTGGGAAGTGGTGGGCGTATCGAGCAAGTGAGAGGATGCAATTGGAAGCCTGGCCGGGCGGTCGGTTCTATGAGGAAAATCCGGATGGCGGTGGCTTTTTGTGGGGAACGGTTTTGGAAGTGCGTCGGCCTAAAGTGCTGCGCGTATCCGAGCTGCTCGGCAGTCTGCCAAGCGTCCGGGCTGGAGCACACAAGTATGAACTTACGGATGATCATGGCAAAACTATTCTGACATTCTCCTGCCAATTACTAGGAGAAGTCGACGACGAAGCTCGGGTGTGTTTAGCCTCGGGTTGGGATGAACTGCTATCCACTCATTTGCGCAACTGGGTTGAAAAGGGTGTGGCTTGTTAGGCGAAAAGTGGTTCCCCGTCGATAGGAGATTGTTTGGAAGTGGTCGGTCAGTTTATTGCCTCACGTAAACGATGACCGATCATGCTCACGGATTCCCATGTTTTATCGGGATTCTCAACAGATTCGTCATGTCTTCATAGTGACGATATATTGGCACTTACTGTACATCTCGGCTCCCCCATGTCCAAACAGAAGGCCATGGGCCACCCGGTCAATTGGCGAAAGAACGACCTACCCTACCGGGATGCTTAGTGATGGCGGCACTTATGGTGTGTTTAAGACACGGGTCGCTTGCGCTCGCCGCTCGGATTTGACTGGAAAAACGACCAGCCACTTTGCGTGTGGCAACATATATTATATTCGTGGTACAAAGTCTTCACGGATGGCTTTGGACGCGGTATTATACTGCAGCGCGGATATTGGCCACATGTCGGTCGGTGTCAAGGATGATTGTGAGGTACCTATTGTTATGCTAGGAAAACGAGTTAATCAGGTGGCGTTTGTGGGGACTTATTTACCCCGGCAATGCGGTATCGCTACGTTTACCGCGGATCTATGTGGTGCAATCGGGGACGTGACCTCCGGGTGTATGGTCATTCCTACGAACGACCAGGAGGAAGGATACGATTACCACGCACCCGTTAGATTCACCATTTTCGAGCCTGACCTGTCCAGCTACCGCCGCGCGGCGGAATTTCTCAACATCAACCATGTGGATGTGGTTAGCCTGCAGCACGAATACGGAATTTTCGGAGGCGAGGCAGGTAGCCACGTGCTCGCCTTTCTACAGGCGCTTCGAACGCCGGTGGTCACCACCTTTCATACCGTGTTGCACGATCCGAAACCTGAGTATCACCGGGTTCTGCAGGAGGTAGCCAGCCTGTCCGATCGGGTGGTGGTATTGAGCCGGCGTGCTCAGACGTTTTTGCATGATGTGTACGGCGTGCCGGAAGATAAGGTGGACTTGATCCCACACGGCATTCCCGATTTCCCTTTTGTTGATCCGAATTTTTACAAGGATCAATTCGGCGTGGAGGGTCGTCCGGTGATGTCGACATTCGGTCTCCTTTCGCCCAGCAAGGGCATCGAACATGTGATCCGCGCTTTGCCCGAAATCAAAAAGGCTTTCCCTAACATTGTCTATCTCATCGTAGGTGTCACCCATCCGTACTGGATACGTGAGGAGGGTGAAGCCTATCGTCTTGGGCTTCAGCGGGAAGCGCGGGAACTGGGGGTCGAGGACAACGTGATTTTTCACAATCGGTTCGTGGAAGCGGAGGAGTTAGTCGCCGTCATCGGGGCCAGCGATATCTTCATCACGCCCTATCTGAATGAGGAGCAGGTCAGCTCCGGTACGTTATCGTGGGCGGTGGGTGCCGGCAAAACAGTCATCTCCACACCTTATTGGTACGCACAGGAATTGTTGGCGGAAGAGCGCGGTATGCTGGTTCCTTTCGGTGAGCATGCACCTATCGCTCAATCCGTTATCCGTGTACTCAACGATAACACCATGCGGCACGAGATGCGTAAGCGAGCCTATATGTTCGGTCGAAACATGACGTGGCCGAATGTCGCTCATATGTATGTCGATTCATTTACGCGGGCAGTAGCGCGGGGTGCCCAGAGTCCGCGGATGCTAACAGAGGACAAAGGAACGGAGCGGCGACGCGGTGAGCTTCCCTTGCTGCGCTTACAACATCTCAAGCGCATGACGGATAGCACGGGCCTGTTGCATCATGCCTCATACACTGTGCCGCAATACGATCATGGTTATTTGACCGACGACAACGCCCGGGCGCTGGCTTTCACCATGAAGCTATTCGAGTTGGGAGAACTGCCTAATGAGGAGGCGGAGGAATTAGTCATGCGTTACCTCGCATTTCTTGACTACGCTTTCGATCGGGCGACGAGTTGTTTCCGTCAGAATCTCACCTATGGCGGAGGACGTTGGATCGAGAAATCCGGCGCAGAGGACACCCACGGACGTGCGCTTTGGGCATTGGGAACGGCTGTGGGGCACTGCGACAATCGAGCGATTCGTCCGATGGCCGGCGAGCTGTTTGGTCAGGCGTTGACGGCTACGCGTGATTTCTCCTCCATCCGGGCTTGTGCGTTTACATTACTCGGGATTGACGAGTACCTGAAGTGGTTCTTGGGCGATGTCACGGCGCACGAGATCCGCCATACGCTCAGTGCCCAATTGACGAAACATTATCGGGAGGCCGCCACCGATGATTGGCCATGGTTCGAAGAGTCGCTTACCTATGCCAACGCGCGCTTGTCCCATGCGATGATTGTTACCGGTCGCTCGCTGGGAGACGAGGAGATGACGGACATCGGTTTCAAGAGTCTCGAATGGCTTTGTGGTATACAACAGTCCGAATCCGGTCATTTCGTCCCGATTGGATCGAACGGTTACTATACCCGTGGCCAGGAACGAGCACGTTTCGATCAGCAACCGATCGAGGCCTGCGCGACGGTGGCTGCCTGCCTAGCCGCCTCTGAAGCATCGGGTGAGAAAACGTGGTATGCGGAGGCAGAACGGGCCTTTGAGTGGTTTCTAGGACGCAACGATCTACAAACTCCGATATACGATCCACGTACCGGCGGTTGCTATGACACCCTCCACCCCCGCGGCATAAACGCTAACCAGGGTGCTGAAGCGACACTATCGTATCTGCTTGCCCTTGCCGATATGAGGTTGGCAGACAAGGCAATCATTTTGAAGCGAGGTGAAATCAGTGTCCAACGAATCAAGCACCTTAAAGGTATCCTTACGGAACACCCTGCATGAGAATCTGTTTATGCGTCATGCGGACAACCCGCTGCTAAGCGCAGCCAATTGGCCGTATCCATGCAATACTGTGTTCAATCCAGCCGCAACCGTTCTATCCGACGGGACTACGCTGCTTCTTTGTCGGGTTGAGGACAGGCGAGGATTGTCCCACTTGACCGCTGCCCGATCTTGCAATGGGATCGATGGTTGGGAGATCGACGAAAAGCCTACGCTGCTATCTGACCCGATTAACTTCCCGGAGGAGACCTGGGGTATCGAAGACGCGCGTATTGTCTACGTGCCTGAATTGGAGAAGCATGTTGTCACCTACACCGCCTATTCGCAGGGTGGCCCCGGTATCTCGTTAGCCGTGACCACAGATTTTCACGAGTTTGAGCGGTTTGGCGATATCATGGCTCCTGACGACAAGGACTCCGCCCTGTTCCCGCGGCGCATCGGCGGGCGGTGGGCGATGATCCATCGTCCGGTCACGCCCATGGGTACTCATATATGGATTTCGTATTCACCTGATCTACGTCACTGGGGTAACCACTCGATCATCCTCAAGGCACGAGAAGGGGCTTGGTGGGATGCCAACAAAATCGGGTTATCGCCGCCGCCCATTGAAACCGAGGAGGGCTGGCTGATCATCTATCATGGTGTACGTTCAACACCCTCGGGTGCGATTTATCGTTTGGGTCTTGCCCTGTTCGATCTTGACGATCCTCGAAAGTGTATTCGGCGAGGCGATCGGTGGGTCTTCGCTCCCGAAAGATCGTATGAACGAGAGGGTGACGTCAACAATGTGGTCTTCCCATGCGGCATCACCGTAGCGCCGGACGGCGATACGCTCAATATGTATTACGGCGGGGCGGACACGTGCATCGCTTTGGCCACGGCAAGCATCAAACATATGCTGGACTGGCTCAAACGACACTCAGAATAGTAGAATCAGAGCTGCACGGTGACAGCCTGCGGGTACACGAAGTCGAAACACCGACATCCTGATCTGCGCGCGTCACCAGGCTTGCGCCAGGTGCTCTGACAATCACGTCGCGCAACCGAACACCGATAACGGTGTACAAGGTTAATGTGTGTGGAACCCCTACTGACTAAGCCATCGAGACACGGCGTCTGACGATGCATGTAGCTGCCGTTATTATCAGCAAAGCCATGACTACGATGCCCCAGGTTGTTACCGCTGGTACCGTACCGGTCAGGGCTGGAGCGCTGAAGATGTAGGCGGTACTTGTCGTAAAGTCAAACGTTTCGCTTGTGAGGCGCGCGCCAATCGTAATCAACCCACCGTTCATATCGGCAGGCGCTCCTTGTGTTGAAACGATGATATCGTCCGACGGCTGCAATACTGAAGCTCTACTCCAACCATTACCGTCGCGCTGATAAACGCCAAATGTGCTGGCTGGTGGGTTATTACCGTTTGCTGCTATGGTTGTGACAAGAACATTGATACCGTCTGCGTTGACTAATGTTTTTTGTGCGATGCTGTTGGGGACGATGTCAATATTGGACAAAGTGCCATCGTAAGACCAGTTGCTTGCATTGCGGCGATATACGAAGGCGTTGCTCTCCGCACCGGCAACAACAGCCACGTCACCGTTTAGGTCTACTGAGAATTCAAATGTGTCACCATTGGCAGGGTCGGGAGGAACCAACTTGGCCTCCTCAGACCATGTGGTACCTACACGATGAAAGACGTACGCAGCACCGAAACCATCGATCGTTCTAGCACCTATCAACAATCGCTCACCGTCGATGGCCTGGGCAGTGCTACTAAAAATAAATGCTGAGCCATCGATGATGTCTGAGGGTGTCAGCCGGGCTTCTTCTACCCAGTTGGTTCCTTCTCGGCGAAATACATAGATGGCTCCTGTGATCTGGCCGGCATTATTCTTAAACGTGCCCGCACTAACCAAGGCCCTTCCGTTGCTAAGTGACACGTATTGACCAAAGCGCGTTTCTTCTAATTGATCCGTAGGGAACAACTTTTATTCAAAGACCCAACCACCTGCTTCACGACGGAAGACGTTAGCCGATCCCATGCTGCAATCCCCAACGGGATTACACACGCTTGTATCGTAATACGCTCCCACGACGACGAGATCCTGATCAATGGCTACGCTATATCCGTATAGTTGTATCTCGGGAGAGTTCGGTATGAGCATGGCATCCTGAACCCATGAACTACCATCTAGACGGTACACAATGGCCGTGCCACGGTTTTGGCTGATGGCGGCATCGAAAGTATAGTCGCCGACAACTACATAGTTGCCGTCAGTTGCGGAGGCGAATCCGAACCAACTTGCCCCTATTGGTTTCTCAAGTTTTGCGATTTGCCCGCCCATGGCTGGTGTATTGTAAACACCCAAAAAACAAATACTCAGCGTTAGAAAACCAATGGATTTGCGTGAGAATGGTTGCATGATAAAGCCTTTCAAATACGCGCGAAAAAAATGGCAAACGTGATTTTCTTCGATCTCGTTCCGAGAAGCACAAACGATGCGACCGATATTATACTGCACATATCTTAATTTTACAAGATTTTTCTCTTTTTAATCTCTCAGGGTCTAATTCCCCGCTCCTTGGGGCGTTCTTCTTTGGCGAAGCCTGAGCCTGATACCCCGCTGCTTGCGGCGGGGAGAGCTTCATTGGATGACGGTGACGGGGTCATAAACACAGGTTTTCGTCGTTTTCGCATAGGTGAAAACCCATTCTCATGTTGTACAAACGTAGGGGCGAGGTTGGATGTCGGCCGGTGCGAGCAAGAAGGCCGAATCCGAGCGGCGAGCGCAAGCGACCCGTGTCTTTGTCTCAAAAACGCCATGTTCACCGCGATCACCAAGAACAGCTACAGCGTGAGTGACATTAGGAAGACACCGGGCGCTGGCGCTACCGGCTCGGATCAGCGCGTAGGGCAGGTCGTTCTTTCGCCTTCAAGCGAAAGGTTGACCTGCCTTTAACTATCATGTCACGGACCTTCTTTGGGTTGCGATATTTGGTTGTATGACGGGCATGGTCAGAGTGCTTGGCGCAAGCCTAGTGACACACGAAACAGGTTGACACGGGATGGCCTTGTTGATGTGCGCTGGTCCGCAGGCTGGCGCTGCGCGGCTCTGATACGGCGGTACTGGTGGTTGGGCACGTCTATGGCTTCAGGCAGGTCAACCTTTCGCCAATTGGCATTGGCGAAAGAACGACCTGCCCTACCGACTACCGGCTTGTTCTACCGGAGTGCATGTTCATTGGCCCAGTGGTTAGGTAGTTCAGCTCGAATCTACGCATGTTCCCCCGATGCTTGGTAATACCATCCTCGGATTTCCTCCGCTGTCTGATGCAATGTAGAATCCGAGCAGAGAAATATCGAATGCGGGTGGCCGCTGGATATTTGCGTAAATCTAGAGTGCAAGCACCGTGGTGTCGTGATGAATCTCGATTTATCCCCCGAAAAGTTACTCGCCGCCTATGCCGTGGGGATATTTCCCATGGCGGACGACGATGGCGAGATGCACTGGCTCGCCCCTGACCCACGGGCTATTTTACCGTTGGAGGGGTTGGTGGTGTCTAGATCGTTGCGGGCCGTCGTGCAGCGTGGTGACTTTGACGTGCGATTTGATGCCGATTTTGCCGGTGTGATGCGATGTTGTGCGGATCGTAACGAAGGTACTTGGATTTCGCAGGATATTCTTACGGCCTACCAGCAATTACACGCCCTGGGTTTCGCACACAGTGTGGAGGCTTGGCAGGATGGCTGTCTTGTCGGCGGGCTGTATGGCGTTGTGATTGGCGGCGGCTTTTTCGGGGAGTCTATGTTTTACAAGGTCAGTAATGCGTCGAAGGTTGCACTGGTACATCTCGTGCAGCACTTGCAGCAGCGAAACTTCGTACTATTGGACATTCAATTTATGACCGCTCATCTTCATTCGCTGGGTGCGGTGGAGATACCACGTGAACAATATCTTCATCGACTACGCCAGGCTATCAAGTTACCTTGCCACTTTGTGGATGGCAGCACGACTCATGGCTAGCGATAAAGGATGTCGATATTGGGTGATATGACGAGCTAAGGCTTAGTCGAACTGAACCTAGTGTCATCGTCAAGGGCGAATGCCGTGGTCGCAACTGAAACATCAATGACACCCACAACTCTTTCTGTATCAACCGGTAGCATACAAAAGACGTTTGTTCGCAACATGCGAGCCTTATGGCAACGGGATGCAGATTTAGCGTTGCTTATCGATGCGATTGCGGATCAGGCTCGTATACCGGTTGAGCCTACGCGATCGGGTGAGTTGACCGCACGTATGGAGACGCCGGATGGCAAATCGATTTATCTGCACAGCCGATACGATCCGCAAGCAGAAGCACGAAATCTAATCGAAGGCGTTGATATAGATGAAAAGTATTGCTTCGTCGTGCGCGGGTTTGGGCTGGGGTATCACATCAAGGCGTTATATGCACGACTTCGCGGCGATTTTATCATTGTCTGTTGTGAGCCATCCATCCCATTACTAGCCACAGCGCTGGCCCATGTTGATGTGGCTGATATGATCGCGTCAAACAAACTTTTATTCTTGACCAGCGACGACAAAGTGCGTGTGCATCAGGTGCTTGGGCCTCACCATGCACTGATGATGCTTGGTGCACAGTTTGTTGAACATGGGGCCTCGATGAAGATTGCGTCGGATGCCCAGAAGGTCATCATGAACGCCGTGTCGGAGTTCGTGACGTTTTCCCGTATGAGCTTAAATACGCTCATGGCAAATTCGCGTATTACCTGTCGTAATATCGCAATGAATCTTTGCACGTATATAGCCACACCACCGATTGATATGCTAAGGGATCGGTTTGTGGGTGACCCGTGCATCATTGTTTCAGCTGGCCCGTCATTATCTCGCAATATAGACAAGATCAAAGCGATGAAAGGTCGCGCGGTCATTATCGCGGTGCAAACTTCTTTGAAGCCGTTGATGCAGCGCGGTATCGTGCCCGATTTTGTGACCAGTCTCGATTTCCACGAGATGTCGCGTAAATTTTATGAAAACGCGGGTGATCTACGTGATGTTCATCTCGTCGCTGAGCCAAAAGCTTCCGAAGCGGTTATCGATCATTACCCCGGTCCGGTTTCCCTGTTGCATAATGCATGGGCCGAATTGTTGGTTGGTGAAAATCTAGCCGCTCGTGATGGACTTGATGCCGGTGCCACGGTGGCTCATTTGGCGTTTTATCTGGCTAACTATCTTGGCTGTGATCCGATTATTTTTGTGGGTCAGGACTTGGCGTTTACCGGGCATGTGTTTTACATTCCGGGTGTGGAGATACACCAGGCCTGGCGTAGTGAGATCAATCGGTTCAACTCGATGGAGCTGAAGGAATGGGACCGCATCGCACGCAACGGGCCGATACTTCAAAAAGTGCAAGGTGTTGATGGTACGACACTTTATACCGATGAACTGCTATTTACTTATCTTGAACAGTTTGAAAAAGATATTACCGGCGTGTCGAGTACGGTACTCAACGCTACGCAGGGTGGTGCAGCCATTCGTGGTGCGATGCCTATATCATTGGAGCAAGCCTGCGAGCGCTATTGTCAACGACCGATTGACTCGCAGCGCTTTGCCTATCGAGAGGCTGTCAATTGGCGCGACAATAGCCGGTTGGCCGCAGCGCAGTGTGAACTATCCGCGCGGTTGGATGAATTAAAGGAGGTACAGTCCACCTGTGAGGCACTGTTGGTATTACTACGACAATTGCAAGGCTTGTTGGATCAACCCGCCGAGTTTAACCGCAAGATGATTCGCATAGATGAGTTGCGGACAAAAGTGTCGCGTGAGACGCGGGGATATTTAATTGTCAACGCCGCCACGCAGACGGCGGAATTGCAGCGATTTTCCGCCGACAGGCGCATCGATGCCGTCGAGCACGGTGCCAAGAATCGAGCGAAAAAGCAGCTCGATCGCGACATTCGCTTTATGAAAGAAGTCATTGTGGGGGCCAAGGAAATGTATGACGTAATCGAACAGGCCCGACAGCGCGTAATGGATGCGCAAGAACATTTATGAAAGTCATCGCTGTCATCATTGCAGACCTTGACGAAACACCATTGGGTACGCGCAGCCGGTTGTGCGATAAGCTTGATGGATTACCCGTTCTAGTGCGCAGTGTAAATCGTGTAGCCAGTGCGCGGCACATTGCGGAGATTCACGTCGTTTGCCCTGCTGCACAGCATGCGCGGTGCAGTTCACTATTGGAGCATACACCTGCAGTCGTTCACGCCGCCCAGGTAGCCACCACTCCCTGGAATTTGCTTGTGCGATCGTCTCGTAAGTGGTCGCTTGATGGATGGCGTGGCGGGTTGGGCGGTACGACAAGTTTTGATGAATATACGGATACTTCGATACTGGCTCAATTGTTACAAAACGTCTCCGTTGATTATATCTTGAGCGTACCGGCTGCGGCGGCTGCATTCGATCCGGTTCTGGCTGATCGCATGATCGATCATCAAGCGCGTGTTGTCGGTGAAGATGACATAAGTTTGACATTTACTCAGGCACCACCGGGATTAGCCGGCGTGTTGTTGCGCCATGATGCGGTGTGTGAATTGGCGGAAAAAGGTATTCCCATTGGTTGGATATTTAGCTACCAACCTGATAGTCCTCGGAAGGATCAAATATTTTTACCCGGTTGTTGTGAAATTTCTTTTGAACTCAGACATGCCGCTGGTCGACTACTGGCGGACACTGATCGAGGCTTTACCACGTTAGAAGCGCTGTTGCAGGCTGACCATGTGCAAGGTGAAGCCGAAGTGGGGCGCTGGTTGACTTCGCGGGCTAATGATTTGGTGCAACCATTACCGCGTGAAGTTGAGATTGAGTTGACCACGGAGGATAATTATCCCGAGGCTATGCTTCGTCCGCGCGGTTCGCGCGTGCCAGTGCGAGGTCCGATCAAACGTGAAATGGTTCGAGATGTCGCTAGTCTACTTAGCGAGTTCGATGATAGCCTACTCGTGCTCGGCGGGTTTGGGGATCCACTTTTGCACCCGCAGTTCCCTGCTATGCTTGCAGCGATTCGAGAGGGTGAGCGTAAAGATTCGCCAATATATGGATTGGCCGTTCGTACACATGCAGCTGTGATGACGGAAGAGCATATTGAAGCCATGATCGATCATCGCGTGGACATATTAAATGTCATACTCGATGCCTGGTCGCCGGACCTGTATGGCCAATTAATGTCGCCGGAAAATCCATCATTGGTCAGTCTCGAACACGTCCGCCAAAACTTAGGCCGCCTGACGGAACGATGTCAGCAACGCGGACGATCCATACCCTTGATCGTACCGGAGTTTACCAAGGCCAGGGAAAACGTACATGAGCTAGACGTTTTTTACGACGGCTGGATTCGCAAGATCGGCACCGTAGCCATTAGCGGTGCGAGTCACTTTGCCAACCAATTTGATGACCATAGTGTCATGAACATGGCCCCGTCACCGCGTACACCCTGTTCGCGTATTCGATCTCGATGTATGGTGTTAGCTGATGGGATGGTCGTGTTGTGTGATCAAGATTTTCGTGGACAAGAGGCGGTAGGATCATTATCAGAAAAAACGCTCACGCAGATTTGGCATGCGTCTCATCTGCAACAGGTTCGCGATTATCATCGTCAACAGAATTATTCGAGTTGCGGGATATGCGCCCAGTGCAACGAGTGGCATCGCCCTTAGTGGGTTTTTATGTTGTATCGTGCATGACCGCTGTGGACCCGCCTGCATTATATAAAGATGGCGGCACAAACGCGGTCGGGGTAGGGTAATTCGTCTGCACCGCCACCTTACTATAAGCATATACCATAAACCGGGTTTGTGAATCAGGCAGTATCCTAAACGACCAAAATACGAGCGTGGCTGTTCGATTGCGGAACAAGCTGATTGTCTTATAATCTGTGTAATTGAGATTACTGGCGGGATTCGCATCGTCGCTATCTTGGCGAAACGACCCTCGAATTCCCCCGGTTTAACTTGAAGCCTAAAAAGTGTTATGATCCGCCCTGGCTGAGGTTTGAGCCGTGTGGCGGTATTCATTGACGGTCAGGTCCCATGCAGCGGGTGTTGCGGGCAACGGGTCAGGCTGGAAACAGAGCAGCCCACTTGTACCATTCGGGTGCCGTGGATCGCCTGGCCGTCAATGACTACCGCCGGGGTTGACCTTAGAACGTCGGTGGCGGGTCATCGTTTTTTCCAGGGTGAGTGAACAGACATGGCGTATCGCGTTCTGGCACGGGCATATCGAAGTACCACGTTCGACGAAGTCGTCGGGCAAGGGGCTATTGCAACCACACTAAAAAATGCGATCGAATCAGGCCGTGTCCATCACGGTTATCTGTTTACCGGCACGCGCGGCGTCGGCAAAACCTCGGTGGCCAGGATTCTGGCCAAGGCCTTGAATTGTCTGTCCAGCGATGCACCGACCACGACGCCATGTTGCGATTGCGATTCCTGTCGGGCGGTTTCCGAAGGTGAAGATATTGATGTTGTCGAAATTGACGCCGCCAGTAACACCGGCGTGGATAACATCCGCGACTTGCGTAACAACGCAGCCTTCCGACCTGCACGCTCTCGATACAAAATCTACATTATTGACGAAGTACATATGCTGAGCACGGGTGCGTTCAACGCCTTGTTGAAAACGCTGGAAGAACCGCCTGAGCATGTCAAATTCATTTTGGCTACGACGAACCCTGAAAAAGTTCCCGCCACCATTCAGAGTCGCTGTCAGCAGTTCGACTTCAAAGCCATTGATATGGTTTCGATTGCGAATCATTTGCGCACGATTCTGGAAGCCGAAAAAATTCAGGCTGACGATGGCGTCCTTCGCCGGGTGGCTCGCTTGGCCAACGGGTCGATGCGTGATGCACTGTCTCTTCTGGATAAAATATTATCGTTCGAGTCGAAACACCTAACGATAGATGTCGTGGATGAAATTATTCCTCCGCCCCACGATGAACTAGCTGCAGCGGTCATGACCAGTATCGCTAACGGTGATGCCGCCGGCGCGTTACAAGCGTTCGACACGGCATTACAAGGTGGGCGAACGGTCGATCGGTTTTGCGATCATCTCATCCAACACGCGCGAACGTTGATGATCATGCGCGTATGCGGTGCACAGACGGAGTTAGTCGACGTAGCCTCTCAATTGCGCGAAACGTTAGCTCAGCAGGCAAGCGCCTTCGACGCACCTACCTTTGTCTATATGGTGTCCATGCTGGAGGAGTTGAGAAGAAACGTGCGATACAGTGGTGCATCTCGTGCCCTGGCGGATGCAGCGATCGTTCGATTGGCCATGTGTCACCAGTTTTCCGACATTAAGGAACTGCTGGAGCATACCGATACCAACGACCAAGACGTTGCAGAAGCAAAAAAAAAAGTAACACCTAAGCTGAAGGCATCCACGAATCCAGCGCCGACCCGTACCAAAGCAGCGCCAATTACGCTACCCAAGCCATCGACGACCAAGAGTAAACCAGCGGTAGACGTGTTGCCCGCTGCAAAGCCAACACCTGTAGAAAAGGCCTCTAGCGTACCCATACCCAAAGCGCCGGTAAACATATCCGCTGCCCAGTGGGAGCAAGCGGCTACCGACCCTTTAGTGGTGCGCGTAACGGAAGCAGTTGACGGGACTTTGTTTGACGTTCGCCCGATGGACGATCAAGATGATATACACCCGCCTACGGGGTAACTGTAGGGGTATGACGAGTTGCGCCGCGCTAATGTTAAGGAGTAAGCGATGTTCGGTAGTATTTCTGACATAACCGGAATGATGAAGGCCGCCAAGCAGCTGCAGGGCAATATGTCGCAATTGCAAGCGGAGTTAGCTAATCGCCGTTACGAAGCCGATGCCGGCGGTGGTGCCGTGCGTGCTACGGTGGACGGTAAAGGTACGTTGATCGATATTAGAATCGAACCTTCCGCCGCCCAAGATGTCGAATTGTTAGAAGACCTCATCAAAGCCGCTGTTGGTTCAGCTGTAAGTACGGCCCAAGAAGCGGCTAAGGGTGAGATGGCTGCGCTGACCGGAGGTATGAACATACCCGGTTTAAGTGACATGCTGGGCGGTGGGCAGTCGTAACCCAACCATAATGCGAGCATGATGCGTGAAGATGGAATCGACTGAGTCTTTGGGGCGTCTGCGGGAGCACTTTCAAAAGCTTCCGGGCATTGGTCCGCGCAGCGCGGAACGTCTAGCGTTTCACATACTCCGTGAACCTCGTGCCATGGCAGAGGGGTTAGCCCGTGCCATCCTGGACGTCAAAGATAAAATGCGACATTGCAAGACTTGTTTTAACCTCACCGAAACTGATCCATGTTCAATTTGTGCTGATCAAAGCCGTGACGACGGCGAACTGTGGGTGGTTGAACAGCCTAAAGACGTACTATCGCTGGAAGCGACCGGGTTGATTCATGGAAAATACCACGTGCTCATGGGGCATATCGCACCGTTGGAAGGTACCGAACCGGAGGATTTGACCATCAACGCATTGATCGAACGCGTGCGGAAGGGGGGAATTCGTGAAGTGGTTTTATCGCTAAATCCTACGATCGACGGCGACGGCACAGCTCTTTTCATACAAAGCTTGCTGAGCGAATACAACGTAGACGTCACCAGGCCCGCACGGGGATTAGCCGTCGGATCTCAGCTTGAGTATGCCAATCTGGGGATGCTCGAATCCGCCATTCGTGGTCGTATGCAAATGTAGCCCATGCCACCCAACTCAAGCCCGCCTAATCTGTCTTGCACCCTTGGTTGCTTCCCCCTGCTTATTATCCTCTCCTTTTGTGTTATAATAACTTGACATCGTCCGATAGCCTCTTTTCGTCTTCAGGCGTGGATGATATCGATGGCTATAATTTATGGATAGAGCAAACGCTACCAAGCGCTAGCGTTCGGGTAGATTCACTACGGTATATATTGGTTATGAAATCTTCACTTGGATGAGCATGCGCTAGAACGCATAGACAATGTAGTGTATGCCCCTTTAATGATACGTGATACAATGGGGACGGGATTGGATTAGTAAATAGGACTAAACTTAGTGTCGCATATATTTTCGCAATCTTTAGGACAGCATCTACGGATGGAGCAACGGCTTACGCCGCAACTCATCCAGTCGATGTCCATTTTGCAGAAACATATTGCGGACCTTGAGGTCTATATCAATGAGTCGTTGGAATCGAACGCCGCATTGGAGATTAAAGAACACGAGCCAAGCCCGGACTCATCCACCGAGGGCGGGCCGGGCGATCATCTCGACGATCACGACCGAGATCGTTTTGCTGAGCTGGCTAACATTACCCGCACGTATGGATTGGATGATGATAGTCGCTCACTATCAGGTGCGCGGCGCGTAGCCGAATCCGATCGCGATCCCAAAATGGCTGCACTGGCTAACACCCCCGGTCGTGACGAGAGTTTGCAGGAGCATTTACTCGCCCAGTGGTCCATGCTCGATTGGGACGAAGAACTCATGCGTGCTGGTAAAGAAATTATCGATCACCTCGATCCCGATGGTTATTTGCGCATGCCCTTAACATCTGTAACCGAAGATATGCGAAAACCCGTATCTGAAGATGTGATGAACGCTGCCCTCAAGGAGGTTCAAAAGCTTGAGCCAGCCGGCGTTGGTGCCTGTGATTTGCAGGAGTGTTTACTACTTCAGTTAGATACGCTACCCGGTGATAATCAAATAGAACGGACCCTGATCGAAAAACATTTGGACGATATAGGGAACAATCGCCTGCCCATTATTGCCAAGGCAACCGGATATTCATTGGGGGAGATAAACGCCGCGATTGCTGCGATGGGTTCGATGTTGCATATGCGTCCCGGCTCTTTAGTTGGTAACCGATCAGAACCTCCCATTCGTCCGGATGTCATTGTGGAATATGCGGATACCGGCGGTGGGCTTACCGTTCGACTGCCTCGAAGCACAGTACCGGAATTGTGCATCCGCGATGATGTGGTGGAGATGGCCAAGACCAAAAATAATGGTCAAAAGACGCGCGATTTTGCCCGTCAGCAAGTGGAAGCGGCGCATGCGATTATTGATGCCGTTGCCTTTCGACGGGGGCGCATTCTTGAGGTGACAGGTGCGATCGTCCAGAAGCAACGCGATTTCTTCGACATGGGGCCATCCGGTTTGAAGGTGCTGCGCATGAGCGACTTGGCAGAGGAATTAGAATGCGACCCGTCTACCATTAGTCGAACCGTGGCACAGAAATATGTGCAAACGCCGCGCGGTATTTTCCCATTGCGATATTTCTTTACAGGTGGTACGGAAACCGATAGCGGTGAAAGTGTCGGCTGGGACCGTGTGAAAGCGCGGGTCAAAGAACTTGTCGAAGCGGAAGACCGTCACGATCCGCTCAAGGATGATAAAATCGCTGCTTTATTAAAAAGCGAAGGCGTTGAGATTTCACGTCGCACCGTGGCGAAGTATCGCCAGCAGATGAATATTCCTTCCGCACGCCAGCGCCGCACCTTTTCGTAAACGGTATGCAAACCCCTTCAGGCCTTTCTGTCATGTCCGCGCAGGCGGAAATCCAGGCAGGTAGGGCAGGTTTTTGCCTACCGTTGCCTGTCGTATGCGCATGTGATACGCTCGCCCCAAATGAACGTGGCAGCGCATCTTGGATTTAGCCGATAATACGCGTATGAATTAACATCAAGATATCTGAGACAAGGAATCTCAAATGAACAAACCCGAAGAAAATCTCGATGCCATGGACGATCGAAATCCTACACGCTCCAAGGGAAAGCGAGCACTTAAGATCATGATGGTCTTACTTGTCGTATTTTTTATCGCCTCCCAATTTGTACCGGTAGCGCGAAGCAATGCCCCCGTCGAAAACGAAATTTCGGCGCCAGCTGAAGTAAAGGCCATCCTTAAGCGGTCGTGCTATGACTGTCACTCCAACGAAACCGTCTGGCCATGGTACAGCTACGTCGCACCGATGTCCTGGTTGGTGGCCCACGATGTGGAAGAGGGTCGAGAAGAGATGAATTTCTCGAGATGGGATCGCTATAGCGACAAGAAGAAACGAAAGAAGATCAGCGAATGTTGGGAGGAGGTCGAAGAGGGTGAGATGCCACTGTGGTTTTATCTTCCTCTCCACCCGAAAGCCCGCTTGTCTAAGATTGACCTAGAGGTGCTTCGACAATGGGCAGCGACCGCCGGCGACAATTCTAAGGAACCACATCGCCACGACGACCATGACGACGATTAACCGTGGTGGGTCGTTCTTTCGCCCAATCGTGTAGGGCAGGTCGTTCTTTCGCCAATGCAATAAGCATTGGCGAAAGGTTGACCTGCCTTTAACCATAGGCACATGCGCATCCCTCAAATCAGAGCCGCACGGCGCCAGCCTGCGGACCAGCGGCGTCAACAAGTCCACTTGCGTTAACAAGGTCACCCGCGCCAACCCACCACCGTGTCACCAGGCTTGCACCGTGGTGCTCTGATTCGTCGCGTAATCCAACATCGCGTGGGTGCCCCATCCTTTGCCTACCGGCAAAGGGTGGGGGAAGGACAGTCCGTGCAATGACCATGACACTTGAGGTACCTTTCGAGTCATGATCCGTCCCCCACCCTTTGGGAGTACCCAAAGGATGGGGCACCCTTGCGCCAGCCTGCGGACCATCGCACATAAACAAGGCTACCCGTGCCAACCCACCATCGTGTCACCAGGCTTGCGCCGTGGTGCTCTGACTCGACGCGTAACCCAACATCGCAACCCTAAGAAAAGCCCTTCGTCCTACTGGCGGTGGTTGACGGTACACGTACACTCTTCGTGATGATAGTACCCGCGAGGGATGGCAGGGTTTTCATAGCTCCGGGTGGAGGTTTGTCAGATGATGATTAATCGGATGTCTTTACTGCTAGCGGGGGTACTCCTCATTTATGTTTGTGGTTGCGACAACCAAGACGAACATCCTTCGTCTGCCCAACAAGAACTCGTCGTGTACTACAGCATCGATGAACCTTTCGCTCGGCGCGTGCTCGATGAGTTTGAAAAACGTAGCGGATTCAAACTACAGCGCATCGGCGATACGGAGGCGGGAAAGACGACCGGTCTGGTGAACAAGATCATGCGTGAAGCGCGATCATCCAACCCTCGGGCCGACGTATTTTGGTCGAGTGAAATTTTTCAGACCATACGTCTAGCCCGGCTGGGTTTGCTCGCCTCTTATGATTCCCCAGCTGCACGCGATATTCCACCACGCTATCGGGATGCGCAACATCGCTGGACGGCCACCGCGCTGCGAGGTCGCGTATTGGCTTTTGATCCCAAACGCACCGAAGCTTCAACATTACCACGCACATGGCGACAGCTAGCCGAGCCTATGTATGCCTCCCAGCTAGCTATCGCCAATCCGCTATTCGGTACAACCCGAGGCCATGTTGCAGCCATGTTTACCCTGTGGGGGGCAAAGTCCGCACATGCGTTCCTCGAACGCCTTAGTGCCGGGGGTGTGACCGTTGTCGACGGAAACAGCTCAGCCGTGCGTGCGTTGATCGCCGGTAAGGTTCGATATGCCATGACCGATACAGATGACGTGATTATGGCACAAAAAAGCGGTGCATCCGTGGATATGCGTTTTCTTGATATGGGTGACGGAGGCACATTGCTCATACCATGCACCGTTGCCCTCATTAAAGGATCGCCCCACGAACACCAAGCTCAAGCATTGGTGGACTATCTTGTAAGCAGCGAGGTCGAGCGCATGTTAGCCCAGAGCCATTCCCGCAATATACCGGTCCGCCAAGCCCTGCGCGAGCGATTGGGCATCTCGATGCCCCCGACAAGTGACGTTAGCTATGAGGATGTCGTCGATGCTATGGATCAAGCGGTGACCTCCGTTCGCGACATTCTACTAAGGTGATAGCGACGATGATGGGTAAAGCGATCATCTGCCTGGCCTGGTTGGCTTATATCTGCGTATTCTTATGGCCCATCGTCGCTTTTTTGACATCGATAGCATTAGAGGCAGGTTCGGTCGATGACGTGGCAGGGGCACTTCCGCGGTGGCTTACATTGGTGGGTAAGAGTGCGTGGTTGGCCCTGGCTGCAACATGCGCCACGCTGGTTTTGGCTACGCCGGCAGCGGTCGTGCTCGCGCGTGGGTATCGAACGCTGGATAGGCCGGTGTTCACGACAGCGTTGTTCTCGGTCGTACTCGCGCCGCCAATGGTCTATGTTTTCGGGTGGCAGCGTTTGATTCCCAGCTTGGGTGGTTCCTCGCTAGCTTGCGTAGCTATTTGGTCGCTGTGGGCATGGCCCATGGCTGCGGTATTGTTGGGATGGGGCTGGACGCGTGTCGGAAGTAGTGCGTACGAATGTGCACGACTCCAAACTTATCGTACGCAAGCCTTCCTTCGCGTAGGCCTACCAGCCATGCGACATGACATCGCTATGGTCGCTTGTTTTTGCTTTGTATTTTTTTTCAACGAGTACAGCGTACCCCATGCATGTAACCTGATCGTTTACGCAACGGAATTACTCGGTTGGGCGACAAGCACGCTTGGGGCCTCGGCTGCAGTCTTGCCGGCGATACCTTCGATTTGTGTGACTTTACTGGCGGTCGGTGCAACGCTATGGCTAGTCATTCGGTTGCTCGGTGACCAGACGGATCATCATACAACCGGCGGAAGTGCGACACCTCCTACGATGGCTAAAGGACTCACGTTGATCCTACTGTGTGTGTCGATCGTGATTCCTGTTGGCGCATTGTGTATCAAGGAGCTAAACAGCGCCGCATTGATTGAAGCTTGGCAAACTTACGACTATGACTTGATGATGTCATTGTTTGTGGCCATTGGTGCGGGTGCTGTGTCGGTGATTATGGGGTGGGGCATAGCCGCTGCACCTCGATCTACCGCAATAGGTTTCACCCTGCGTCTTATCCTGTTGTTGTCCATGGTGTTTGGTGCTGCGCCGGGTGCTCTGATAGGAGAAACTTTTATCGCAGCCTACAACTTTGGTTTTCTCAGTTGGATGTATGACCAATGGCCTATCGTCATGCTTGGCTATATAGCGCGGTTCGGCTGGATTGCCATGCTGGGCGGATACCTACTAGCCCACTTCACCGACAGTGACCTTCGCGCCCAAGCAAGGACCGACGGCGCGGACGGGGCAGGCATTCTTGCGCATTTGGTCATTGTGATGTATTGGCCGATCTGGTTAGCGCTTGGCGCAGTTGTTGCGGCTTTGTCGATGGCAGAGTTACCAACCTCAGCGCTGCTGCGCGTACCTGGTTTCACACCGGTAGCTCATTTGTTAGTAGAAAAATTCCATCGGTTTGAGGATGGTATGCTGGTTTCGCTGAGTGTGTGGCTTATTCTGGCATCGTTGTGTGCGTCGGTAGTGATCGCTTTGGCGAACGCCACGATCAGACGACAGACATGATTCATTGAGTGAGACAAAGGCTCGTTTTATCATCCCAGGTCGGTATTTTCTCCGGCGTGAGTCGATAACTGTTCGTCTGATGAATCAAAAAATCAAGCTAACATTGAAACAGGGGCGGTTTTGACGGCTAAATTTGTGTCGAACGATCTTTCCGTCTAAGCTATATGGCGTAGAAAAGGGGTGGAACATGGGCCAACTGTGAGGGCGTAATTTGCCACGTAAGAAAATAAAAATTAAATCAACGATTGAATATTTATCGATTCTCGATGGTAAAGGAAAAGTTGATGAGTCGCTGGACCCCAAGCTGGATTCAGAGCTGTTGTTACACATCTACAGGCTCATGCTCATTGCCCGTCGATTGGACGAGCGGTGTATCAACATGCAGCGACAGGGGCGTATCGGCACATACGGTCCGTGTCGAGGCCAGGAAGCGGCACATTGCGCGGCTACGGTGGTGATGGAGCCGGAAGATTGGGTCGTGCATGCCTTTCGTGAGCCGGGTTCTTTTTATCATCGAGGTTGGCCATTAGAGACGGTGCTCAAATTTTGGGGTGGATATGAAGAAGGATGTGAGCCGCCGGAGGGTGTCAACGATACGCCCATCGCGGTGCCGATTACCTCCCAAGTCCCACATGCCATGGGTATTGCGTGGGCTATGAAATGCAAAGGTGAGAACCACGCCGTGTTGTGTTACTGCGGCGATGGCGGTACGAGCGAAGGCGACTTTCACGAAGCGATGAATTTTGCCGGAGTATACAAACTACCACTAGTTACACTAATCCAAAATAACCAATGGGCTATTTCTATTCCACGCGAGCGCCAGACTGCTTCGGAGACCATTGCTCAAAAAGCTATCGCCTATGGTTTTGAGGGTATTCAGGTGGATGGCAACGATCCGTTGTCGGTCTATGTCGCTACCAAAGAAGCGGTGGATAAAGCCAAAGCCGGTGGTGGTCCCACCCTAATCGAAGCAATCACCTATCGCCTCGGCGTACACACCACGGCTGACGATCCCAAGAAATATCGCAGCGATAAAGAAGTGGCAAAATGGGAAAAGTTGGATCCGATTCCCAGGTTTCAGAAGTATCTCGTCGATCGTAAGATGCTCGACAAGGCATCGATTGAGGACATCGAGAAAGGGGTTCTTGTAGAAGTAGCCGCGGCGGTTGAACGGTATGAAGCTTGTCGAGATGTCGATCCGCTGGACTGTTTCGATTATATGTTTGCTGACATGCCGCAGGAATTGGTCGAGCAGCGCAGCGAATTTGCGGCTTGTTTAGAGCGTGAAGGAATTGGATTGGGGCATTAAAGTATGTCAATTATTCCAGCGACTAGGCAACCCGAAAGTAACACAAAGAGTTATCCACCCAGCGGTAGTTTCGACACCGTAGCGGATGGTCAAGATGGTGGGACGAGTTCCATGACGATGTTGACAATGGTAGCCGCGCTGAATCGAGCGCTGGATGACGCCCTGAAAAACGATGATTCCGTCGTACTTTTAGGGCAGGACATTGGCGTAGACGAAGGCGTATTTCGCGTAACGGCTGATCTGCTGGCACGCTACGGCGATAAACGTGTGATCGATACCCCTTTGGCTGAAGGAGCTATTATCGGCGGAGCCATTGGCATGGCGCTATATGGGCTAAAACCGGTCGCGGAAATGCAGTTTTCGGGGTTTGCCTATCAGGCTTTTCATCAAGTAGAGCAGCACATGTCCCGTTTTCACAACCGTACACGGGGCAGATATGGAATGTCGATGGTGATTCGCATGCCTTATGGCGGTGGCATTCGGGCGGTGGAGCATCATAGTGAAAGTCGCGAGGCGTATTATGCCCATACGCCGGGTTTGCTCACCGTGATTCCTTCGACCCCACGTAATGCACGAGCCTTGCTGTTAGAATCGATTCGTCATCCCGACCCTGTTATTTTCTACGAGCCTAAGCAATTATACCGAGCCTTTAAGGAGCAAGTTCCCGACGAATTGGAGTATATGCCGCTGGGTAAAGCTCAGGTGGTGCGCGAAGGTAGTGATCTGACGATTATTTCGTATGGTGCGATGATGCGACCGGCCATCGAAGCTGCCCAGGATATCGCCGAATTGGATGGGGCGTCTATTGAGGTCATTGATCTGCTGACCGTATCGCCGCTGGATACGGAAACCATCATTGAATCGGTTGAGAAAACCGGAAGGGTTGTCGTCGTCCATGAAGGGCCTCGCACGTGTGGTATTGGGTCAGAAGTTGTGGCTCGTATCGTGGAGCGGTCGTTGGAGTATTTGGAAGCGCCGATTCGCCGAATTACCGGATATGACGTACAATTTCCCTACTTCGCGCGTGAGCGTGCGTTCCTGCCCAATGCCGAACGTATTGCCCATGGTGTACGCGAAGTGTTGGCGTTCGAATAAACTCCGCCGACTATCGTATGGCCATGCGCTTACATGCGATGGTTTTTTGCGGACAGGCAGACTTTCTATTAAGCATTGGCAAATACCCTGGGAGCAAATTGATGACTAAGGTATTCGTTCTTCCCGATCTTGGTGAAGGCATCGCGGAGGCGCAAATCATTCGTGTGCTTGTAAGCGAGGGTGAATCCATCGCAGAGGATCAGTACCTCATGGAGGTCGAAACCGACAAGGCTGCGGTAGAGATACCCTCTCCATTTGCGGGCAAAGTGCAGCAAGTGCATGTGAAAGATGGTCAGACGGTCAACGTTGGCGAGGTGGTTTTCACCTTTGAAGATAGTGGCTCAGCGGCGGCGGCGGTGGCGACTCAAGAAGCCGTTACTCCGACCAAAACAGCACCGACGATTTCTTCAACCCCAATGGCAGCGACTTCCGCTCCGTCTGCTACCGCTCCCATACCGCGTAAAACGAATTCGGCGGCTGCGCCGGCAGTACGTAAATTTGCGCGAGAAAAGGGCATTGATTTGGACGCTGTGACGGGCACCGGCGCTGGAGGACGTATCACTAAATCTGACGTGGAGAACGCGCTGGCCGGCGATGGGGCGGTGACGCAAACGAGTACGGCTGCGATGTCGCGTGTTTCGGCTGCACCTGTTGGCATTCCTGCGGGCGAGTCCGGAAGTGATAATTGGGGGACGACTTGCCGTGTGCCACTGAGTCAGATTCGCAAAACCATTGCCAAGCAGATGTCACGATCTGCGTTTACAGCTGTGCATGTTACGCATAATGACGACGTAGATATTACCGAGCTTGACCTGATACGTCGCGAGCTTAACGAGGCTACAGGCAACGATCCGAAGTTGACATTGATGGCCTTTGTGATTCGTGCATTATGTTTAGCCCTCAAGAAATATCCAATCTTCAATGCGTCCTTAGAAGAAGATCTCGGCGCAGTCATCTATAAGGAATATATCAACATAGGGATTGCGGTGGATACGGAGCGTGGGTTGGTGGTTCCTGTGATACGCCAGGCGGACCAACTGACTCTACGTGGCATCGCCCATGAGCTACGATTGTTGGCTGATCGCATTCGTAATAATCAGTTTTCTGTGGAAGATTTACGTGGCGGCACGTTTACGATCACCAACGTCGGCGCGTTGGGCGGCATGGTAAGTACGCCGATTATTAACTATCCTGAAGTGGCGATATTGGGACTTGGTCGATCTCGAAAGGTGCCTGCCATACATGACGGTGAGTTGGCTGAAGCATTGAAATTGCCGATGAATTTATCCTTTGATCATCGTGCGACTGACGGCGCAGACGCCGCGCGATTTGCCGGTGAAATTATCAGCTACCTCGAAACGCCCGCGCGATTCATGCTGGATTGATTTGCGTCAAAACAATGACATCGACTTGAACTGAGTTGGAGGGTTGTAGCATTGATCGATGGCACATGTCCAACGTAGTTAAGGAAACCTAACATGGTTGTAGGTGAGTTCACGCAGGAGACGGATCTTCTGGTCATCGGCGGTGGGCCGGGTGGCTACCATGCTGCTTTTCAAGCGGCTCAACACGGTATTGAAACTATTATTCTAGAGCGGATGCCCGTGCTGGGCGGTGTGTGTCTACAGCGGGGCTGCATTCCCTCGAAAACTTATTTATCTATAGTCGAGCTTATTCACGCTGCCGCCGGTGCGAAAGAGAAGGGGATCGATTTTGGCAAACCCAAGATCGATATAGACGCAGTTCGTGCATGGAAAGAAGGCGTGATCAACAAACTATCTGCCGGGTTAGCTAGTCAGTGTAAAAAATTTGGTGTGGAGCTGGTGAGGGGGACTGCACGGTTTGAAAATAGTAAACATGTGGTCATTCAAGACGGTGATATTGCCCGTATCAAGTTTCGCCGGGCCATCATTGCGACAGGCTCCCGGGCGATTCGATTGCGTGACATTCAAATCGATTCACCCCATGTGTTAACCGCCCGAACAGCGCTGGCAATGAAGGACATACCCAAGACGTTGGCGGTGATTGGCGGTGGTTATATAGGCCTGGAATTGGGGCAGGTCTACGCCGGTCTAGGTTCAAAGGTGACGGTTATTGAGATGACGCCGACGCTGCTCCCCGGTGCGGATCGTGATTTGTGTCGTCCCTTATTCAAACGCCTCGAATCCGACTTTGCGCAAATATGCGTCGAGACCAGGGTCGTCAGCATGAAAGAGACCAAAGGCTCTATCACGCTGGGTATCGAAGGCAAACATGTGCCTAAATCCAAAAAATTCGACAAGGTATTGGTGGCTGTGGGTCGCGTGCCTAATGCGCAGGATTTGGACCTTGATAAAGTTGGTGTGCAGATCAACGAACAGGGTTTCATTAAGGTTGACACCGGGTTTGCGACGACGGCTGCAAATATTTTTGCCATTGGCGATGTTATCGGCAATCCCATGTTAGCCCACAAAGCATTGCATGAAGGGACGGTTCTAGCTGATCGGTTGGCTGGTAAGGATGCCGTTTTTGAACCACGGGCGATCCCAGCCGTTGTATTTACAGATCCCGAAATCGCCTGGGCTGGGGTGACGGAAACCGAAGCGAAACAGCAGGGGCTTGACTATGCCATCAAGAAAATGCCCTGGTCTGCCTCGGGTAGAGCCGTCGCGCTAGGGCGTACCGATGGGTTGACCAAGATGATTTATGACAAATCATCTCATCGGCTTCTGGGCGTGGGGATCAGCGGTATTCATGCCGGTGAAATGATAGCTGAGGCGGTGCTGGCTTTGGAGATGGGGGCAGTTGGATACGACGTAGCCTCGACTATCCACCCGCACCCAACCCTCTCCGAAATGATGAGCGATGTAGCCCACATGATCGGCGCGTAAGGTTGAAAGATTGGTGATAGTCGCACGCGCAAACTGAGCAGGCAGGCATGATGATAGCGTTTGCAGCTAATAGGCCAACGAGGGAAGTGTGATATGCTCAAGGCCATAGCCCACGAATTGATGGCTCAACTATCGATCGCCGAGGATAGTCGCATTGTCGTCGGTGTGTCAGGCGGACCTGATTCGTTAGCACTGTTGCACCTGCTCCATTCACTTAATCAACGATCAGGTTGGCATCTTAAACTTCATATTGCCCACCTCAATCATCAACTCCGTGCCGATGAAGCTGAGGCTGACGCGGCTTTTGTGCAAGGTGTAGCTGACGATTACAGCCTGCCATGTACGATAGACCGGCGCGATATCAAAGCATTATCCAAGCCAACATCTGCCGGTGAAGAAGAAGTGGGTCGCCATGAACGATACGCATTTTTTGAACGAGTATGCTTGAAATCCGGTGCCAAGATTGTGGCCGTAGGTCATCATGCTGATGACAATGCGGAGACGATTCTCCATCGCATTTTGCGAGGTACGGGCCTGCGCGGGTTGGCGGGGATCCCGGCTAATCGACCTCTTCACTATGGTAGCGAGATTCGGTTGGTTCGTCCTTTACTGCGACTTACACGAAAAGCTATTTGTGAATATCTCAACGATGCGGGGGTGGCCTATCGTGAGGATAAGAGTAATGATTCAAACGAACCCATGCGCAACCGCATACGCAACCTCATCCTGCCTCAAGTCGAAAATAATGTGAACCCTCAAGTGCGAGAGGCCCTCACGCGACTCGGCGAGCAGGCACAGTGGCTGGAAGAGTATCTCAGCGAAACGGTACAGCGCACATTTGAAACACTGGTCATAGCCAGGACCGATCAAGAGTTAATCTTAAACGGCGAAGCGGTAGCGCGGAAAAGTCGCATCGTACAGACGGAGTTGGTGCGCTTAGCTTATCGATCATTTGGTTTAGGCGAGCAAAACTTATCCTTTGTCAATCTTGTCGCCGCCGTCGATTTGATTGATGACCCGGGCAGTGGCAAACAGGTTCAATTGCCCGGCGGGATGGTGTTTGAGAAACGGTATAAGCAACTCGTATTTTCATTTCCTTCGGATGAGCCTCGCGAGGCGATATCGCCGGAAATTGCGGTGCACGTACCGGGAAAGACTATGTTACCCATCCGACGATTAGCCATTGAATGTGCCATCGAAGATGTTGTCGAAGCGGATATACGTCATCTACGCGAAAAAGCCGGTCCTTTGGAGGAGTATGTCGATTTCGAGGCTGTTCGTCTGCCGTTGGTGGTTAGGCCCCGGCGATCGGGCGAGAGATTTTTTCCGCTGGGTGCGCCGGGATCGAAGAAACTGTCCGATTTTTTAACGGATGCCAAAGTTGAGCCGCTTGCCCGACAACAAGTTGCGGTACTCTGTGACCATCTCGGTCCCATTTGGATTATCGGCCATCGCATTGACGAACGTGTCAAGATAACGACACTTACGCGCCGCGTGCTACATTTGCAGGCTCGTCCTATTGAGTCGATTCAGCCAAAGTGACATCGCAAGCCATACAGGAAGAGTCAGCCAATCGTCGGGAGGCGACGCCGATGTTGACTGTGTGTTGGCTTGTTTTTCTTCTTGCCTTGGCGCTGCGTGCCGGTTGGGGCATCTGGCGAATAGCTCATGCGCCAGACTTGATGACGCTGGAATTTCCCGACGAACAGCAGTATTGGCGGATGGCTTCTTCATTGGCTCAGGGGGAGGGGCTTCGCGATGAATTTGGATTTCGTGCCACACGTATGCCACTTTATCCGGGTATGCTTTCTTTTTTTACACAGGTGCCATCCGGTATTTTGTTAGCGAAGATGATGCACTGGATCATCGGTGCAGGCGCTGCGGTGCTCGTAGTGAGGCTGGGCGGTAAGTTATTTTCCTCAACCGTAGGGTTGGTCGCTGGTGTACTCGTTGCCTGCGATCCGTTCTTAATCTTTTTTTCCTCGCTTCTGTTGACGGAAACCTTGTTTTTTTTTGTGTTGATCGCACTGTATCTTACGCAGCATGCGTGGGTAACTTCTGAGCGTGTGGATGCTAAGTGGCATCATTGGCTTGGTGTTGGCGCAGTGTCTGCCGTGTGTGTGTACGTGCGAGAGTCGAGTCTTGGGCTGGTGGTGTTGCTTTTACTGTGGCTCGTTGTTTGTGCAAAAAGTCGTTGGCGCTCAATCGGCGGCGTAGCCATCGTCATGCTGGTTTTGATTGTGTCGTTGATACCTTGGGCTGCGAGAAATAGTCGCGTCGCCGGCGAATGGTGTTGGCTCACGCATCGCGCGGGCATTTCCTTGTACGATGGCGTGGGGCCTCAGGCGGACGGTAGTGGTGATTTAGGCGATGTTCAGATGATGCCGGAAGTACGCGGCCTGGATGAAGCTGCATGGAACCGCTGGTTCATGGCCGCGTCGTGGGACGCCATGCGTCAAGATCCCGCGCGCATCGTTCGCCTAGCTGGCGTCAAATGGCTGCGTTTGTGGAATCCGCTCCCCAATGTAGAAACTTATCAATCCCCGGCTGTACGGACCGTATCCGCAGTCTGGACGATTCCTATTTATGGATTAGCCCTTGTCGGGGCGTTTAGGTTGTCGAGAATACGAGTAGGTGGCGGATGGCGCTTGACCGTTTGGTTGTTGATACCAGCCATATATATTAGCGGCGTACATAGTTTGTTCGTGGGTAGCGTGAGATATCGTTTACCGGCGATGCCTTTTCTGGAGCTGCTTGCTGCTTGGATGCTTGTTACGATGTGGGAAAGACGGAAGAAAAGTAGGAATGCCCTATCATGAGCGAAGGCTCGACAACGCAGTCTACCTCAAGCGAAAATGTTCGAGCTCGCCGAGGCTTGCCGAAGTGGGTTTATGCTGCGATGTTTGCCGTGGGTGTTTGCATTGGCATCGGCTACGTGCTGTCGTTGGTATTAAACGAAGAGCAAATGCGCGTCGCGGCCCAGTCTTTTCTGCAGCGACACATTAACGCTCAAGTCACGATCGAAAACGCCTCCTTCTCGTGGTTCGACGATTTACGTTTACAAAATGTTCAAATTCATGCGGCACCGTCGAAAGATCGAGTACCCGGCGATGATGCACACCGGACTCAACCGCCTATTTTTTCCTGTCGTGAGTTGATTGTGACACCCGATTTTGTGTCCCTGCTCAAAGGTGATATACGCATTAAGACGGTTCTCGCTGTTGAGCCTACGTGTACCATCGTTCGCGACGCGAAAACCGGTAAGACCAATCTGGGAAATTTGGTGTGGGTTGGTAAGACACATTCAGGTGATGAGTGGCTTGCGCCTCCCTCGTTGGAGTTGCGCAAGTCACGTGTGGTTGTCGTGCAACAGCGGGACGGACAAGACACGCTGGTTGAACAGATTGATTTGGAAGTGAGGGGGAAACTCTCTGCCAAGGACCAAGGTTTTTATGATGTGGTATGGCGGCGGTTGGGTAAGGTGCCTGCCAGTGGGCATTCGCAGATTGATTTAGCCACAGGGCGCGCACGAAATGTGGAAGGCGGCTTGCCGTGGATGTCCGTCGAGACGGTCATGATCGCAGTCAATGCCAAGTATGACACGGTAGGCGTCTGGTCGGACCTGCTTGGCTTGGGTGGTACGGTTCGGGTGAGGGACTACGACTTTGGCCAAGGGGACAAGGACGATCGTCCACGATCTGCTACGATCGAACTGGACGGCGCTCGTCTATCCGTGCCCATAAACGCAGGCGAACAGTTATTGCCTGCAGATCAACGTTACTTGCGATTTGAATCCGTGCGGGGGTATGTAGAGCTTTCCGCTGATCAGGTACATGCAGAGTTTCGCGGGATGTTTCATGGAAGTCCATGCCATGCCATTGTCACGTTGCGAAGTGGTGGCGAGGAACTGAATTCATTGGATGACGTGGACCTAGAGGTACATCTGAAAATATCGAATCTGTTGTTGCCCTCCGTGGCTTCCGAGATAAATGTTTCCGAGGCTCGGTTTGTGAATCGTTGGCCTAAGCTGGCAAAGTTTTACCGTGATTTTGATCCCCACGGAAGACTGGATATTGAATTTGAAGCCAGCAAAAGCGCCGGTGCGAACCAACCCCTGCGCGTGAAGGGATTGCACGTAAAAGCCGTCGATGCCGATGCAAGCTGGCGTGGATTTCCTTTTCGCGTATCCCAGCTTACAGGTAACATTGACATCACTCCCGAGGGTACGCGTATTCGCTTATTGCAGGGTAAGCACGACGATGGCATGGTTACCGTGGACGGTTCATTCTCACGGCTAGGCCGGGGGGCTGCGGTGGATTTACGCATTTCGGGCGATCGTATACCGGTTGACGATGCGCTATGTCAGGCACTCTCGCTGAAAAATAGGCCAGTGTGCAGAGACTTTGCACCGCAGGGTGAGATACAAGTTCGCACACATTTGACCAGGCCGGAATCTGCGGATGAACGACCGGCTAAGTGGAATGTGCGCAACGAAATATCATTTACGTCACTTTCAGCGGAGTATGTGAAGTTTCCCGTGCCCATCGATCATTTATCGGGAACCGTTGTTTCTAATCATGGCCGTGTTTCTTTGCAAGGGCTTAAAGGGAAAGTTGGTCACGGAAGCGTTGATGTCGCAGGTGAGATTGTATGGTTGGGCCGACAATTGAGTCATATGGATGTCACGGTCAATGGGCACGACATACTCATTGAGGATACGGTTATTTCGGCGTTGCCGGAAAGTGTCAGAGATCAAGTCGCGGCTTTTCGTCCGCAAGGTTTTGTTCAGGTTACTACGCGACTCACAAAAGATGAGGAGGAGTCATCGGTCAATCATCAATCGACGCTCGTGTTACAGGCGGTTGAGATACGGCATGAGAGTTTTCCGATCCCGATTGTTGATATCACTGGCCGTTTGGATGTCTCTGCGACGGGCATTAGGCTCGATGACGTGCGGGGAAAATACGGTCAATCGTCTATTTCGGCAACCGGGTTGATTGATCAGTTCACGACCCAACCATCTCCTCGCATGACCGTGCAGTGTGCGGGGTTGACGCTTGATGAACGGTTATATCAGCACTTACCTGAGAGAATAAGTAATTGGCTGAGTGACTGGCGTGTTGAAGGTCCGATCGATTTGCAGGTTAATCTGGGTGAAGCTCGAACACCACCGGCATCCAATATGCGTATTGTCGCCAACTTGGAGGGTGTGACCGTAAAACATCCTCGGTTCCCACTACCATTCGAGGATGTGCAAGCCGTTGTGACGCTTGATGGTGGTAATGTTTACGCTTTTGGTATTCTAGCTGGGTATGGAGACGCGCAGGTACAGGCGAATGTTGATGCATCTCGGCAGAACGGCGATATCAACGCAACTGTTTCCATGACCGTTCGCGGCCTACCCTTGGATGAGTCGTCTCGAAATATATTCCCTGACGCGGTAGGAAAGGTCTGGGACAAGCTCGATCTATCAGGCCGGGTGGATCTTCTGGTCGATCGACTTGATTACTCCCGACTACATTCCAGTAATGACGGTACATGGTCGGTTCAGGGGCAAATTGCCTTGCGTGATGTAGCCGGTGCCGGAGTGCTCGATCTACGTGGCGCTGAGGGCGATATGACGATTGGTGGTATGCTCATTGATGCGCAGGGGGCTACGACACTAACAGGTAATCTAAAACTAGGAAGTGTACAGCTACTAGGTCGGTCGCTTTCCAATGCGGTCTGTCCTTGGTCGTTTGTCCGTGTGGATGACGGAGATGGCCAACTGACTATGGATAGTTTTCAGGCGGAGATTTACAACGGATCGGTGACCGGGCAATTACGTCTGATGTTCGGGCTACAACCGGCGAACTATCACGTGTCTGCTATCATGTATGGTGTTGAGGTTGATTCTCTCATCAACGACAATGGGCTCGAAGATGTCGAAACCAAGAAAATAGATATAGGTGGTGTGGTTGATGCGCGGGTTCATCTAACCGGGCTGGTGAGCGATAAACGAACCAGACGCGGAGCAGGTCGTGTGGAGCTTCGCGAAGGACACATGTATCGTCTTCCGCTGATATTGGCGATCCTTAATGTCATCAATCTTACGTTACCTCAAGAGCAGGCTTTTCAAGATGCGGAGGTGGACTTTTTCGTCCTCGGTAATCGTCTCGAATTGAGCAGCATCGTATTGCGTGGGGCTGCGCTGGCGCTGATGGGAACGGGAACGGTCACATTGCCCGATTTTGGTTTGAACTTAAACGTCATCAATATCAGTCCGCACCAGTGGGCGAGAATCCCGGGGTTGACCGATTTTCTCGAAGGTGCGTCGCGCGAACTTGTTGAACTTCATATCACCGGCCCGGTATCAGCGCCAACGGTAAAGCCGCGACCGTTACGCGGCATCAGTGAAGAGCTTAAGCGTCTATTTCAAAAGCGCAAACCCAAACCCATCCGATCGGCGTCTTAATAATCCAGGCAAGGCTACGTGCGTTTTCTGTCTATACCACGTGCATAATGTGATACGCTCGATGAGATAGGGGATGGTGTGTGAAAGACATGAGTCCAATAGCCGAAAGTGCAGCCGTAGATGAGCAACCGGATGCTTCGTCCGCAGCGCCACCGCTCGTGCGTACCGGTCTAGCCGGCCTACTGATGGGGTTGGCCAATCTTGTGCCCGGGGTCTCAGGGGGGACGATGGTGGTCATCATGGGCCTGTACGATGAATTCATATCCAGCATTGCAAGTGTGGCTCGACTACGTTTCACCCGTCGCCATATCCTATTCCTGGCCGTGCTTGGTGGGGTTGCACTAGGAACAATTGCGGTCTTGGCTGGAACCTTGAGTCGTGCGGTTACAGCATATCCGGCCATGATGTTTTCTCTGTTTATTGGGTTAACGTTGGGAGGCGCGCCGGTATTGCTACGCATGTTATCCGGTGATCGACGACGCGCTGTATTTGGCGGTGTTGTGGGCTTGATGATGATGGCAGGGATTGCGATGACAGGCTCAGAATCCGTCGACAAAGAGGCCATCAAAGAGGCAGTAGCTACGGGGACGCTGGTGATAGAGCCTGCGTATGGTCGCGATATGGCTGCCGGTGCTATGGGTATGTCAGCCATGGTGTTACCGGGTATTTCCGGTGCGTATATGTTGCTCATCCTCGGTCGATATGAAATCATTCTTGCATCCATCTCTGCTGCAAAATCCTATGCCGTTTCGGGTGGGGCGGAGGGGGATGCGATGACGTTCCTCCGCGTGATTGTCCCGACGGCGATCGGTGCTGTTTTGAGTCTGGTTTTGCTTAGCAATTTTTTGAAGTGGATGCTCATGCGACATCGAACCTGGATGATCGGCCTACTGCTGGGCATGCTGGTTGGGTCGGTATTTTGCATTGGGCCTTTTGACGCTGCTAGTACGACCAACGATGTGATACTTGGTGGACTGTTAGCTGTAGCTGGTTTTATAGGTACAGCCGGTCTTTCACGTGTCAGTACCTAGTGCTTTGTCACAGCTTAATGTTAGGGTTCATCCAGGGTGGCATGGGCAACGTTTTTTTTGCCCGTGTCGGCCTCCGGAACTACACGGGTAAGTCCCGATGTATCCCGACTTTACGTCGGGATACATCGGGACTTACCCATGCCACCCGAATTCTTAGC
>JAJRWX010000063.1 GCA_024276605.1 Planctomycetota bacterium
CGGGGTTGCTCAGGCGTGCGAAATCCACTCATGTCCTGGGTTCCTTTCCCTATAAGACACCATCCATGGCTAACAAACCACCGATCGATAGTATACAAAAATCAACCAGCAAGAAGCGCGCCAAGTATTTCGACGGCCTGTGACGCGCGTGGTTCTGATTTTTGAAAACGCTGTTACGTGCCGATCGGGTGTTCTTCCGTAATGATGCGCTGAACGGATGTCTTCAGGAAAGTCATCTTCGTATTCGTAGACTCATCTACCTTGAGCACAACCTCCGCGTCCTTGACTTGTATCACTGTGCCAATCACGCCACCAATGGTTAATACACGGTCGTTTTTTGACAAGCGCTCGAACATATTATCGCGTTCGCGTTTTTCACGTTTCTTTTGGCTCCGTGACGTCAAAAAGATGAACGCAAACATAGCCAGGATCAGTGCGAATGGAAAAAACGTCGCCGCAGGGGATGGTTGCTGACCGCCAGCGGCACCGCCACCAGCCGGTCCACCGCCGGTTGCCTGAGCTAAAATCGAAAGCATATGATTCATTTAGGATTCCTCTTGACCATCACCACTATTTGCAGCGATGGGAAACTCTTCCACGATACGTGCCAGCGAATTCTCAACAATAAGTTCGCGAACACGCCGCATAAACCGTTGGAAAAAACTCAGGTTATGGATCGACGTCAACGTCGGGCCGAGCATTTCACCAGCGTTAAACATGTGACGAATATAGGCCCGGGAAAAGTGTTGGCAAGTGTAGCAGGCACACCCGACTTCCAACGGCCCATCGTCGGTGCGATATTGCTCATTCCGCATCTTCAAATAACCCGTTGCGGTAAATGCTTGACTATTACGCCCGTTTCGTGTTGGCAGCGTACAATCAAACATATCCACCCCCGCCTGGACGGCAGCTAACATGTCCTTCGGCGTACCCACGCCCATCAGATAGCGTGGTCGATCCTGGGGCAGGCACTTCGTTGTTGGGCTAAGTGTAGCTACCATCTGCTCATGCGTCTCACCTACGGACAATCCGCCGATGGCGTAACCCTCAAAGCCGATATCGACCAATGCGGCAGCGCAACGTTGACGTAAATCGATTTCCAATCCGCCTTGCACGATCGCGAATAGCGCTTGATCGTCACGATGATGCGCCTCTTTGCATTGGCCCGCCCAGCGGATGGATCGGTCAACAGCCCGCTCTAGTGTTGCACGATCCGAAGGCAGCGGCGGACACTCGTCGAAGACCATGATAACGTCCGCCCCTAGTTTGTTTTGAATGTCAATCACGGTCGGCGCATCCAGCCAAACTGTTGCGCCGTCGATGGTGGATCGAAACGACACGCCTTCGTCCGTGACTTTATTCAACTGCGTTAATGAGAAAACCTGAAAACCACCACTATCAGTAAGCATTGGCCCATCCCAACCCATAAACTGATGCAAGCCACCCAGATCAGCTATGACCTGCGGGCCGGGACGAAGATGCAAATGATACGTGTTCGCCAGAATCATTTGTGCTTGGGTCGCGCGAAGTTGATCGGGTGTCACGCCCTTGACCGTAGCGCATGTGCCTACCGGCATAAAAACCGGGGTATCTACGCAGCCATGCGGCGTCGTGAGCTTACCCCGGCGGGCTGGGCCATCGCGATGAGTCACCTCAAACGGAAACATAGCCGGATGATAGGGTCGCGGCAGATCGGTGACTAGTGCTTCGTCACAGCTAAGAATTCGGGTGGCATGGGTAAGTCCCGATGTATCCCGATTTACGTCGGGATACATCGGGACTTACCCGTGTAGTTCCAGAGGCCGACACGGGCAAAAAAAACGTTGCCCATGCCACCCTGGATGAACCCGAAAAATAAGCTGTGCCACAGCACTAGAGCAATCTCTAATTACGCTGCGCCGATATTGGCTTCCGCTAGTGCGGTTTGGGCGGTGAGCAGTACCTGGCAATCGCAAAAGACGCCGTGACGAATGAAGACAAGTTTGGCGTCGCGGGCTGCGTTTTTGCTGAATTTCTTGGATTCCAACGTGGCGTTGGTCACTCGAAAATCGCCGCGACATGACGTATCCGGTGAGGGGCCAGCCTTCTTGCTGAGCGCATCAAAGAAGCCTGCGTCGATTAACTTACGATAGATGCTGCGCTGTTTGGGCGCAATGTCCTCGCTTCGGGGTTGTTTGAGAAAATCATCTACCGACTCATTGACCGCTAACTCCAACCATACGAAACCCTTGAGTCGTTCGGTACGCACACGTTCGGGAATAACCGTAGCCAAGCGATGATATCGCTCCTCCGGCAACAGATCAGCGAAACCATCCCACAAAAACGTGACGCACGGACGATCCCAATGTGCACTAGTGCCGACGTCCACCGTCATACCGGGGAACTTGGTCTCCACTAGCGTTGTCAACTCTTGCTGTAAATCGGCGTCTTTGTTCTTCGTTGCCATCCCGTACAGGCTCCCACATCAAGGGTATGAATGTCAAGCCTAATTGTACAACTCGACAAACACCGTGCCAGAGTTGACCTTGCCAATATCGTCAAAGGGGCGATGAGTGGTCCAGTTTATCCCGCAGCGTGTGTTAGGGCATCCTCACTTAACCCCGTTCCAGCTAGCGCTTCCAGTCGGAGTTTACAATGCGAACACTGGCCACAGGCCCTGGGTCCGGGCTTTTCGCAAGTCCAAGTTTGGTCCAACGGCACCTTTAAGCTTGATGCCAACTTGAAGATTTCTGGGTATGAAACATCAAGTAGCGGGGCTTCGATGGTTGGTGTGTTCGATGTCCCCAGGAGTGCCTCAGCCATGATACCAAAGGCATGGAGCATTTCACGATGGTAGTCCGTATGGGTGTCGCCTATAGACCAGCCCACGTGGGAGGAATCTACCAAACGGGAGGCACCTACAGCTAGGACAGCTGCACCAACTCGAGTAGCACATTGCAATCCCGTCGTGAGCAATACTGGGAACAAGCCGCGAAGCGTGCTCTCTGAAAGAACATTGGCGTGAATCACGCCTGATGCATAATCACGTGCGCTGTCGCCGCTTCGATTGGCCAGTTGTTGTTGAAGCTGTCCGGCGTGAGGCAGGTCCAGCGTAATGATGTGGGCGGTTTCAAAGAAGGTGGATATAGCATGGATGGCTTCTAGCTCCGGTTTTGAGGAGCGTTGACCATAATCTATGTGTAGTAGGATAAGTTCATGATCGATGGCAAAACGGGCAGCCGTCACGGCTGCTTTCACGCCGCCTCCGGTCATCACCACTGCGATTGACATGGTAAGATTCCTTTCACGCTTGTTGTAGACAATCCGTTAGGCACGACAACCTATACGTCTTAACGTTATATCGGCAACGCAAGCCAACAGCGCGAGCCGATTCCCCGGTAGTACTACCATTGTCATTCCCGCTTGTGTGGGAACGACGGAGCGTCTGGCTATTATTTTTGTCGTCACCCGGTTTGGGCAAGCCGTAGCCTTATAGAAAAGGTTGGAATCACCGGCCCTATTATTCTCATATCATTATCTACGACTGTTCGAAGGGCATCAACAATTCCTACCCCATTTCTTGCCCACAACGAATCGATGGGATACGCTTATTCTCAGCTTTACTGTATGGAGGAGTAGTCAGATGCCGGAAGTTACACCGTTTCGAGCGATACGATTCGACCATGACCGACTTGGGGGAGATTATTCCACGGTCCTTGCGCCTCCCTATGATGTACTCGACCGCATCGACAAAGATGCCCTGCTAGCTCATAACGAGCACAATATCGTCGCTATCGATTTGCCGCACATTCCACCGAAATCGCGTGGACCGGATGAGGCATACGCCCATAGTGCAAAGCTGCTGTCGCAGTGGCTAAGCTCCGGTGTATTAGTCAAAGAGACCTCACCGGCTATATATGTATATCACCAAACATTTGAGCATGAAGGGAAAACGTTTACGCGCAAGAAATTCATCGCCCGTGTTCGTTTGCATCCATTTTCTGATGGTGTTGTGCTACCACATGAACGTACCTTCGGCGGGCCAAAGGAAGATCGATTAGCCTTGATGCAAGCCACCAAGTGCCATCTGTCGCCTATTTTTGGACTATACACCGATCCTGAAAATGATATTCATCGGGCACTGTCATCGACGGTGAATCAACCACCCCAAGCCGTCGCCACGATGGACCATGTGTTGAATAAGTTTTGGATCGTCACCGACACGGTAGTTATTGACGCCGTCGTGTCATCTATGGCTGATAAGAACATCTATATTGCTGATGGCCATCATCGCTACGGCACGGCGCTGAGTTATCGTGATTGGGTATGCGACCGCGCTGGTGGATCACTACCCGGCGATCATCCTGCGAACTACGTCATGTTCGTATTGGCGAGCATGGACGATCCCGGTTGCGTGATTTTGCCGTATCATCGAGCGCTGGCGGATTTATCCATCGCCGCACTGCTCGAAGCGTGGAAGGATGGCATTGACAAAGCGACAATGAACGACGCTGATTTGGTTTTGCACGACGGCACCGACTAAGAGGTTGCGTTGAAGTTCACCAATCGACCTCTGCTGCGCAAACTATCGCCGGACCACGTTGAGCCTTGGTACGATCTTGATGCCGCCTATTTACATGGTTATCTGATTGACCATTTACTCCACAGGGCCCTTGGCGTTGAACCCAAGGTGCGCTACGCCAAATCCGCTGGCCAAGCCAAACAGATAGCCAAAGATGAATCCGGCGTTGCCCTGCTGGTAAACGCAACCCCCATGACACACCTTCGCGCTGTCAGTGACGCTGGAGGCCTTATGCCCCAAAAAAGTACGTACTTCTACCCCAAACTAGCCACAGGCCTGGCGATCAATCCGTTGGAGTGAATGGATGAATCAAGATCAATCGAGCATGAAACACATGTGATCACGCTATGTTCGTCATGCTCAGGAGACGTTAGTATTCCTGATGTTGAGAGCATAACGAATGATTAACTAAGGTTGGGTACCAGAAGCGACTCTACTGTTTCAAGCATGGGAAGTAATCGATCTTGTCAAAGAGTAAGAAATCTCAGTTGGGTATTATTCAACCGACACGCACTACATACTCGACAGGGCGTGTTAAACCACCTCCAATCAGTAAACTTAAAGGACAACGAAAGCTGATACCTTTCGGTTGGTATGGCGGAAAGTTTTCGCATTTATCTTGGTTGCTGCCGTTATTGCCAAAATGCCATCATTATTGTGAACCATTCGCGGGTTCCGCAGCGGTCTTGCTCAATCGTCCGCCTTCGTCAATCGAAACCTATAACGACTTAGATGGTGAAGTCTGCAACTTCTTCCGCATACTCCGTTCCGATAAGGATAAACTTGCAGAAGCCATTGCGTTGACACCATTTTCACGAGAGGAATTTGCAATCGCCTGTGTGACTAATAGTGACGCATCTCCATTTGAAAGAGCACGACGATTTTATGTTCGTGCAAGACAGGTAAGAACAGGTCTAGCCCAACAAGCAAGTATAGGTCGATGGGCTAATTGCAAACAAACTAGTAGGGCTGGAATGAGCGGCGTGATAAGTCGATGGCTCGGTGGAGTTGCCATGCTCCCGGAGATCGCAGAGAGGATCCTGCGGGTACAAATCGAGAATCGACCCGCTGTAGACGTGATTCGACTATACGATTCACCACAGACTCTTTTCTACTGCGACCCGCCTTATATTCACGATACGCGTGGCGATACAAAAGCCTATGAACATGAAATGTCCGACCAAGACCATGTCCAGCTTGCCCAGTGCCTTAACAATGTGGAGGCCATGGTAGCCATTTCAAATTATGATTGCCCTCTTATGGAAGACCTCTATCCGCAAAGTAACTGGCACAAGATCGTGATACCTGAAAGGACGAATCACGCCACAAAAGGAAAGAGGACAGAGATATTGTGGACAAACTACAACCCACGTAATTTTATTAAAGGCGGGGATTCCGAGCAGTCGTTCTTGGAGTTTCAATGATGTCAGACCCTGCTAGAGTTCTTCAAGAGATACACGCCCGTGTGCTTCAGGACTTGACAATCCCGATCGTTAAAGAGAAGACAACCCAATCACGTATAGAATATATTTGTCGTTGTCTTGCAAATCGAGCTGGCGTGCGGCTGCTTATGTCTTGCATGCTTGGGAAGATTGACAAACCCGAGGTCGATCCTCGCAAGCCCTATACGGAAATCAGAGATGACGAATGCTTCTCTGGCCGAACTTATGACTAATGTTTCATTACGGACTTCATTAATACACACAAGTTGCCCTGTAACTCGACAACGGCCTTTTTAACTCCCGCTCTTCGTAACATCAATATTCCTCTAATGACTAACGTAACTATCGTTGGACGACCACCACAAATATACATCGAATGCCTTCAAGTCCTAGAATACGTGGCTAAAGGAAAAGTGTCTGCCCAGGAAGTGCTCGGCGAAATCATACGATTGTTACTGTTTATTCGTGAAGAAAAAAACGCCAGATTGAAGGCATTAATTGACGGTATCAGTCAAAACAAAGATGCCTACGCCTTGTCTTCAGAGGCGATTGTCACTCTCATTTCACAGCACCTTGATTGTAGGAATTCGAGTCGTTTACCTGTTCTCGTTGTAGCTGGTGCCTACAACTCCGTCTCTTGCAGGATTGGAGAGAAAACACGCCATCTGCAATCACACAATGCCGCTGATGAGCAAACAAGATCCGTTGGTGATGTTGAAATCTGTGTTGTGAATGATGAGGCCGTCATTACTGCGTATGAAATGAAGATGAAGCGTGTGACAATTCAGGATGTGGACAGAGCCGTTACAAAGATAGTAAGTCACAAACCACAAATCGAAAACTTTGTGTTCATCACGACTGACATCATCGGAGACGAAGTGATGAATTACGCTACATCCATGTACGATAAATTAGGTGGAACCGAAATTGTCATACTCGACTGCATTGGATTCCTTCGGCACTTCTTGCATTTCTTTCATCGAGCGCGCGTCGATTTTCTTGATGCATACCAAGAGCTAGTCTTGTCAGATTCTGACAGCGCCATTAGCCAACCATTGAAGGAAGCTTTTTTAATACTCCGCCAAGCAGCTGAATCTGATGAGTGATAATCGGTTTTTATTACAATACGCCATATCTTATCAAATCAACTGGAGGATACGGGTCAATCACCACTTGAGGTACTCCAACGAACCACCCTGCATTTCCACGGTTAGTTTTCGTTAATAGACGGCTTGCGCATTAAGATGGTTCCGGCACAGAGTATGGAAAGTGTTACGATAATAAGTCCCCACGTGGAGACCACCGGGACAATGATGTTTCTAGATGTGACGGCTAAAGCGACCGGGCTGTCTAACTGTGGCCATTCAAGTATGGTCACGGCATTGTTACCATTCAAATCGCTGCGCATGATTCGATCGCCGAAATTTTGCGTCCAATATAGAGCGCCATCAGCGCTATCGACAGCCAATCCCACAGGGCCGTCCACCTCCGGCCATTCCAATAGTGTCTCCACATTGGCACCATTTAGGTCCGCACGAAGAATGCGGTCGCCTACTTGTTGTGCCCAATAGAGTTTGCCCGCCTGCGCGTCGATAGCCAGCGCTACTGGATCGTCCAATAGAGGCCATTCCAGGATTAACGCCGGGTTACTCCCGTCCAAGTTGGCGCGATAAATTCTATCGCCGGAAGTCTGTGCCCAATAGATCATGCCACCGACCGAATCCACCGCCAGCGCTGTAGGCTCAGCCAATTGTGGCCATTCGAGAATCATGGTGGGGTTCGAACCGTCGAGATTGGCTATGTAAATGCGGTCTCCAAAGGTTTGCGCCCAATAAAATTTTCCACGCGGTGAATCGACTGCAATCGCCACGGCGCCTTGTACGACAGGCCATTCAAGCAGCGTTTCGACGCTCACACCGGTGAATTGGGTGCGTGAGATTTGATCACCAAACGCCTGTGCCCAGTAGATTTGAGTGGCTGAAGCATCCACAGCTAAGGCCGTCGGTGTATCCATCTGCGGCCATTGCAACAACAACTGCGCGTTGTTGCCGTCGGTACTGGCCCGGTGCAACTCGTCGCCGACTAACTGGGCCCAAAATATAGTACCGCCCAACGTACGCGGGGCACCATACGAAAGAAGCAAGGTGCAAAGCGCAAGCCACCACACCATCAAGAACCTATGATGCCGGTTAGGTTGGTTGTCGCCTCGATCATGGATGTGGGATTGCGTATCCAAATTATTCGTATTCTCAATAGAGATAAGCGCCCGCCACTTTGGTGGCGGGCGCTTAAAAACCATGCACTCATGTTTCATTTACATTGACATCATGCTTGATTCTATGGACACGCTGCCAAGCAAATTTCGATCTCGGTCCTCGCAGCCATGAGGCACTCTTCGTGTGTACCGCCGCCAGCCACGCAGTCACGGTATGTTTGCTCAGCATCTTTTGCGCATTGCAATTGACAGCTAATCGGTTGACCACACTGGTTAACCAGGCAATCCTCAAGCAAATTACGCGCTAACATGGCACAATCTTCGTGGGTTCCACCACTTGCCACACATACGCGATAAGCTTGCTCTGCCTGTTCGGCGCAACGTACTTCGCAACCGGGTACGATGCCACACTGATTTTCTAGGCACATTCTCAACGCCTCACGGGCGATGGTGGCGCACTCATCGACGGCGCCTCCATTGTCTACACACTCACGAAATACGCGCTCGGCGCCTTCTTTGCAGACTTCTTCACAGGTCGGCGTGACGCCGCAATTATCGCTTAGGCACGTATCGAGCACTTCACGAGCGACCAAGCGACACTGGTCTTCGCCGCCACCTGCGTCCATACATTCTCGGAAAGCGACTTCAGCCAGGCTACGACATTCTTCTTCACAGCTCGGCGGTTGACCGCAATTGTTGATGAGACATGTTTCCAGCGCTTCCTTGGCCCGCGCTCGACATATATCTTCACCAATACCCGCATCTATACATTCATCAAATACCCTACCAGCTAAATCACGACACTCCCTTTCACAGTTGGGTAGTTCGCCGCAGTTATCTAGCAGGCAAGTTTCGAGTGTTTGTCGCGCGAGCGCGAAGCATTCGTCCTCTGGATTGTTTGCGTCAATACATTGCGTAAAGACCGCATGGGCTTCTCTACGACAGTTGTGTACACAATCATTGGGTAACATGTTCGATACGGTGCTCCTACCAGATTTGTTGATACGATCGAGAGCCTCAATATCTCTCTCGGCAAACGAAACAACTGTAAGACACCCCACGAAACAACATGTAATCACCATTTTGAATGCAGACATAGACTTCTCCTTACCTTGAGCTGGATACAGCTCGGCTGTTGTGCCTATAAAAATAGAACACTGTTCTGATATCTTGATCCCTAAAATGACGCAAGAAGCCCCCCTCCAACAGGAAGCAACCAGCTTGGTAACACGACACACTATCGTCCCATATTACCCACTTAACGATCGGCATTTCAAGTCAAAAATACTCATTTTCCAAATAAACAGTTGAATTCATTTTCGTAAACCAGATACACTACTTGTTTTCCATTGATACTTTATAGGGCGACCCGGATACTTCCCATATCTGTGTCTCGGATCGATCTTACATGCTATGCGTATTTCGTAATAACCCTCGCCAATCAATCGAGTTTCCAGTATCATGCCGTAGCGCTTAAGGTTTTTCAGGTTGTGTTAGAATGCACTACCGATTTCTGGCCAGGGAGAATCTATCATGTCGCGATGTAAAGTCTTAGCCGTAATGATTATCGTGTTGGGTGCAGCGGCGCCATCCGTTCATGGCTCGACCCGCATCGGTTTCTCTAGTGTCACTATATCGACACTATCTCTCTTTTTATTTCCGGGTGAAGCCTGTGGTGGGCCGTTGGATAATGTCTGCGCTGTAGGTGAGTTTTGCCAATTTCCAACGGGCTTATGCGACAGCTCTTCGATATCAGGTGTTTGTACGGAAACGGGCGGAAGTTGTATCACTGTTTGGATCCCCGTGTGTGGATGCGACGGTAACACCTACGGCAACGATTGCGAAGCTGCAGCCGCCGGCGTCAATATCGCTTATGATGGCGAATGCTCGTCGGTCTGTGGCGGTATTGCAGGCATACCATGCCCGAACGGTGAGTTTTGCAAGCTCAACATGGGCGAATGTTGTTGTGACTTCCAAGGTACTTGCACACCACTGCCGCAGGTTTGTATCGACGTATGGGATCCCGTTTGTGGATGTGACGGCCTAACGTATGGCAACGACTGTGAAGCGGACGCAGCTGGCGTTTCCATTGATCGCGTCGGCACGTGCGATACTAACTGCACGGATGCCGCGAATCTTCCTTGTGTTACTGTTGTCGTGGACATGGATGCTAACACCCCCGGTATACAGCGAAATGTCGTTGTGCCTGTTGGTACGACGGTCGTGCGCGATGTAGCTGTGTATGTGTTCGATTCATCCGCATCCCATAGCATCTGGGGAATCGGCTATCTTGGCGGCATTGATCGTGGTATCGGTCTTGGTCACGCGTCTGCCAATGCCGGTGCTATAGGTCAGGTCGTATCCTTGGATGCCAGGACGATTGCACCGGCGAACCCCAACGCGACATCTTGGCTGTTGGCATTACCTGCCCTCGATCGAGCGTTTTCCGGTGTCGAGGTGCAATACCTGGAATCCTCTACTCAGCCTGCCCCGCTACCTACGGCACCAACCATGCCCATCTTTACCGCCGACATTCATTTGGAAAACATAGCCGCAGGGGATGTGTATAACTTTTACCTAGTCGATTACGTGACGATCTGGTCGGGAGGTAGCGGCGGTGCTTTTTCCACGCAGGGAATCAATACGCTAGATACCGGTGGTGATGCGGTGCCCGATGGCACAACGACCATGACTGGTATTGACCTAGACGCGGTGACTTCGTTGCCTTCCCCGGCCTTTGCCGTGGATTACATAGACGGCGGTAACGACGGCCCGGCTACCATTACCGTGTCCGATCAAGTCCTACCAAACGCTGCCATCCCGGCTACTTCGACTTGGGGTGTCATTTGTATGGCCCTATTTATGTTGACCGTAGGCACTTTAGTTTTACAAAAGAAGATACTGCTTACCCCTTATGATTAACAGTGTTTTGGGGTGGGTGGGTGGGTGGCCCATGTCCTTCCTTTTGGACATGGGGGAGCCGATGATTGGCGATCAGCGGATGGGTACCCCATACCTTCGAGTACTCCCAAAGCGTGAGGGACGGATCTTGCGTCGCATAGCATAATAAGTGTCACGGACCTGCACTGCAACTAATCCGAGCCGGTAGCGCCAGCGCCCGGTGTCTTCGGATGGTCATACACGCCATAACTATTCTATGTGCTCGCGGTGTATTGGGCGTCTTGAAGACACGGGTCGCTTGCGCTCGCCGCTCGGATTGGCTTTGCCAGTAGGCAAAGGATGGGGCACCCACACGCTTAATATGACAGAGGTAGGGCAGGTCGTTCTTTCGCCTATGCCAAAAGGCATAGGCGAAAGGTTGACCTGCCTGAAACCGTTTGGCACGCGCAACCACCGAGATAGTAAAATCAGAGCCGCACGGCGCCAGCCTGCGGACTGGCGCACGACAACCGACTGGGTAGCCCTGGTCCTTCTTTTTGGACCTTGGGGAGTCGATGATATGCGGCGTGTGGAATGGTCAAGCTGAAAGCGCGGGCATGTCTTCGCGGTTCACGTTATGCATACCCACGCCAACCTGTTACCGTGTCACCAGGCTTGCGCCGTGGTGCGCTGACTCGATGCGAACCTAACATCGCACCCAAAGACATGCCCAGGCGTAATAGTAAAATGCAGGTCAACCTTTCGCCTTGAAGGGCGAAAGAACGACCTGCCCTACTTCGTTCCAACATGCCCGCGCCTTCTGCTTGGGTATGCCACCCAACCGCTTGCCAATTTCATACCGGTGAATAACATGGTTAAAAGTATGAGGCTTTAATGCCGTTGCGCATTGATGTGATTAAAATGCGTTCAGTATAGACGCAAACAGGAGACCTACACATGGACTGGGGAATGACCAATCGGATAGCGGGGATTATTGCGCCTGCCACCGGACGGTGTTTGATGCTGGCGGTGGATCATGGTTATTTTCAAGGACCAACGACGGGTCTGGAAAAGCCCGGTGAAACGGTGAAACCGTTATTGCCTCATGCCGATGCTTTGATGATTACACGCGGGGCGCTTCGTAACACGATTGATGCCAATTTGCTCACCCCCATCGTGTTGCGTGTCTCCGGTGGCACGAGCATTCTTCAGGACGATCTTTCGCACGAAGATATTACCGTCTCCGTGGAGGACGCTATTCGCTTAAATGCTGCGTGCATGGCTATCTCGATTTTTGTGGGTTCAGCCAACGAAAAATCTACCCTGGTCAACTTATCGAAGCTGTGCGATAAGGGTCAGCGTTATGGCATCCCCGTATTAGCGGTGACAGCCGTGGGTAAGGAGATGGCTCGCGACGCGCGATACCTGGGTCTGGCATGTCGCATTGCGGCGGAGTTAGGCGCTCAGATTGTGAAAACGTACTACTGCGAAGGCTTTGAAAAAGTAGTCAATGGCTGTCCGGTGCCGGTCATTATTGCCGGAGGTAAGAAAATCGAAGAACGTGAGGCGTTGGGATTAGCTTACCGGGCTATGTACGCCGGCGCGGTTGGCGTGGATATGGGCCGTAACAGTTTTCAATCACAATGGCCCGTAGCCATGATCCGTGCCGTCCGAACCATTGTTCACGAAGGTAAAACGGACGCCCAGGCATGGGAGACGTTTGAATCTTTGCGAGGCTAGTGTTTTGTCACAGCTAAGAATTAGGGTGGCATGGGTAAGTCCCGATGTATCCCGATTTTAAGTCGGGATACATCGGGACTTACCCGTGTAGTTCAGGAGGCCGCCACGGGCAAAAAAAGCATTGCCCATGCCACCTGTTATGCGATAAGAAATGATTAAGGAATGTTTGTGATGTCGTTATTCGTCATGATTGGTTGGGATGGACCGGAGGGCGCCAAACTTCGTGACGCACATCGTGATAACCATGTAACTTATATTAGTAAACTAGACGCTGAAGGCCTGTTGCATTGTGCCGGGCCGATCAAAAATGATGCGGGTAACCAATCCATCGGCGTGGTGATTATCTTTGAAGCTTCGGACCTCGCAGCAGCGCGGGCTATCGTTGATGCCGACCCTTATGTAGCGGGCGGCGTTTTCAAATCCGTCGAAGTACAACCTTTTCGTAAAGTTTTTCCAACATGAAATCCGCATGGCGCGATCAGGATGCCAGCCAAGCCGAAAGCCGTTGGTCTAAGAGTCACGGCCAACTCGTCGCCCAGCGACTTTATACGGCACATCTCATCGGACGTGATGCTTCGCTTGTCCTGCATGGCGGTGGCAACGTTTCGGTCAAAGCCATGCACAAGAATTTTCTCGATCAGGAGGTGGAAGCTCTCTATATAAAAGCCTCCGGCGCGGATTTATCCGAGCTAATGCCCGAAGGGCTTACCCCGCTCGATCTACAGCGCCTGCGGAAGATGCGTCATGTTGAATCGCTGACGGATCATCAGTTGCGCAATGCCCATCGTCTTTGCTATCTAAATGCCCAAGCTGCGACCCCTTCCATCGAAACGTTATTACATGCCTTCCTCCCGCATCGTTTCGTAGATCATTCACATGCCGACGCCGTGCTCACGCTGACCAATCAGCCCGACGGTGCTGCGCTAATTGCGGAAGCGCTTGGCGATACAGTGGGTATTGTCGAGTATATCAGGCCGGGGTTAGCGCTGGCTAAGGCGGTGGCTGAGTTATGCGACGACAAGCCTGATCTTACCGCAATCGTTTTGATGAAACACGGGCTGGTAACCTTTGGTCCGGATGCCAGATCGAGTTACGAGGCACACATTGACATCGTTCACCGCTGTGAAACATTCATACAACAGCGAACGAAGGGTAAATCGCTGACGGCTGGCGTGACCTTTGAGCAAAATCCGGAGGCGTTAATAACGAAAATCGCACCCACGATCCGAGGCCTGCTTTCCATAAAAAACGATGAGGTTGATCATACTTATGTGCGACCCATATTGGATTGGCGACATTCGCAGGAAATCCTGCGCTTCGTCAATAGTTGCGAAGCTAAAGCATTGGCTGATTCGCCGCCGTTGACCGGTGACTACGTCATTCGCACCAAGTCGCGCGTGTTGTATGGTGGTTCACTCGACTGGTCAGACATAGCCGCTTCGTTGACATCAATCACACGGGCTATCGAAACCTTTCGCGACGAGTACAAAAAATATGTACAGCACCATAGCCAGGGCGCCAACGATGTAGATGGATCGCCGAGGGTTATGCTACTGCCGGGTGTGGGTGCGCTTTGTTGGGGCGATACCAAGCGGGATGCGGGCATCGCAGCTGATATTACCGAACACACCTTGCACGTGAAAGCAAACGCGTTACTCATGGGCAGCTACGAAGGACTATCAGACGAGCATCTGTTTGATATGGAATTTCGAAGTATGCAGCGTCGCAAACTCGGTGATGCGCTGCCCCGCGTGTTAGCTGGTCAGGTGGTAGCTATTAGCGGTGGCGCTGGGGCGATTGGCGTAGCTATTGCCGGGTGTTGCCTGCAGGCAGGTGCCCACGTGGCTATAACTGATCTTAATCAAGAAGCCCTCGATCGGGCCGTGGGTCATCTCAACGCCGAGCAAGACGATAACCGACTCCTAGCTGTGCGGATGGATGTGACGGATGAGCAAAGTGTCAGCGAAGGGTACGATGACATCGTGCGAACTTTCGGTGGAGTTGATGTGATTGTACCTAACGCGGGGATAGCCCATGTTTCGCCGATCGAATCGTTGGACGTTGATCAGTTCCGCCGGGTGATGGACATCAATGCGACGGGCTATCTTACATTCATGCAAGCCGGCATTCGCATTCTCAAGCAACAGGGACTTGGCGGTAGTATCATTATCAATGCCAGCAAAAACGTATTCGGGCCGGGTAAGGATTTCGGGGCGTACAGCGCCTCCAAGGCCGCCGGTCATCAGCTTGGTAAGGTGGCTGCGATAGAGCTTGCCCCGTATGGTATTCGGGTCAACATGATCAATGCGGATGCGGTCTTTGGCGATCAGCAGACGCCTTCAGGTTTATGGCAAGAGGTAGGTCCGCAGCGGGCAAAGCTGCGCGATATGCGCAGCGAAGACCTCCCCGCATACTATCGCAGCCGAAACCTCTTACAGGCGCAAGTCACCGGCGCGCACGTCGGACGAGCCGTCGTCTTTTTCGCTAGTAACGCCACCCCCACAACCGGCGCCACACTACCCGTCGACGGCGGCGTCGTAGAAGCCTTCCCCCGGTAGGCGATAGTCATGCGACAGCCAAATAAGGGTTGGGTGGCCCGCGTCTTCAGACGTGGGGGATGCGATGATCGAGTGGGATCACGTCGTGCAGCCCTTCCCAGGTAGGCTCGCCATCGATAGGCTGAAGATTGTATAGCTTTCTCATGTGAAAGTGTTCAACCTTGGGTCAGTTATCGTGTACAATGCTTTCGGGGAGAACCGGCATTCCGACGGTCATCCCGAGAACTGTTTCTTCTCTTGACCAAAATCGAAAGGGATTAAAGCCATGGGATATCGAGTTGTATTTTACGCGATAGGTTTGACCATGATCTTCTCCGCAAGTGTGCATGGCGAAAAAGAAAAAGTCGATGCACTTGTGACTGCTCGTGCCGGCCAGGCCGCCCCGGAGCTTAATCTCGATCGACTGCTGCAAGCGCCGTCCGGCGCGCGCGCAGACTGGGCATCGTTACGCGGTAAAGTCGTTGTGCTGGAATTTTGGTCGACGACTTGTGCCCCTTGCCTGCGTTGGTCGCCCCACGTCAACAAGTTGGGCGTGGCTTTTGAGAAGAAACCGGTGGTGTTTATCTCTATTACCGACGAAGACGAAGCTACCGTGCGCAGGTGTCTCAAGAAGTTCCCCATGCACGGTTGGATCGGGCTGGCTAAAGATCACTCGCTTTCCGATGCCTATGGGATTAAGGGCCTGCCATCGATGGTCATTGTAGGAAAGGATGGAAAGCTTCTCGGGTGGACACGCCCCTCGATGTTAACAGCCTACCCTGAGATACTCGGCGCCGCGCTGGCGGGGAAAACTCATGATAAACTGAGCACCTTGCCTCTGGAGAACACCGTAAACATCGATCATTTTCGTGATATTGATGCGATTTCCGGCGTTGAAACATCCGTAAGCGAGAAAAGTCTGCCGATATTCAGTATTCTCATTCGCAAGGCCGAAGGAGGTGAAAAAAGACCCAATAACGGATTGGGCAACCAAAGGAATACGTTTGACGAAGACGTGACTATGCTCAGAGCGTTAGCCCATGCCTATGATGTGACGACTCCCTACATCGTCAGTGAAAGTCCTCTACCCGAAAATCCCAAGTACGATATTTTATTTCGTTGGAACAAGCGACCTTTGAGTACAGGTAAACGGCTGTTGCAGGAGGCCTTGCAAGCGACTTTCGATCTGGAAGTTCAACGGGAAATGCGGATGATGGATGTCTTTGTTCTGGGATATCCATAAGGACAAAAACCCAGTTGGGGGCCTTCAAGGCCGAGTTTGAATTACGACCGAGAAACGGGCCTGGCAGCGCCGACCATTGAAATACTTGAACGAATGAAAGCCGGTGAGAAATTTTTTCAGGACATAGGGAGTACGACGCGCCTAGCCTTGCATCTTTCTCATGCGATCGATAGCCCTGTTGTCGATGAAACGCAAATAGAAGGTCGTTATAACTTCTTTTTCCCGTGGGATCGTGACCATGACGATACGCAGGTTATTATCAAGGCCTTACGAGACAAGTTCGGCTTAACACTAACGCCCGCCAAGCGAGAAATCGAAGTCCTGGTCGTGCGACAGGCTGATGACGGCAAAAAATAGTCGGGTGTTGGGTGGCCCGCGTCTTCAGACGTGGGGGACGCGATGATCGAGTTGGTTCACGTCATGAAGCCATACCAGGCTTTGGCCTTGACCTCTGGTTTAACAGGGCATGGTATACAATGGTACAAGGGCAAGCACACATGCCGGGTGATGTGAGAGTCGGGGAAGGGTAACTTCCCCCAGCTACTCGATTATCTACCATGATAATAAGTTGTATGCATACTCAGGTAGTCGACGATCATGGGACAGCCAAACCAAGTTAAATCCGGCATTTCGATACGACGAGGTGTGATCGGTATCGTAAAGAGCCGGGGTCGCTATTTGATTATACAGCGTGCAGCGCACGTGGCACGAGGAGGTTATTGGTGTTTCCCGGGTGGCCACGTCGAACGGGGAGAAACTTCGCGGCAAGCGGTTCAAAGAGAGTTGCAAGAAGAACTTGGCATCGTCGTAATACCGGAGCAGCGCCTGGGTGCTATCCGATTATCCGAGCTTGGTTATATCCTGGTGGTTTGGCGCGTGACACACCTTTCAGGTGAGATCACCCCCGCGCCTCACGAAATAGCCTGTACCCGATGGGCGACGGCTGAGGAGATCCGTCAAACAACCATGGGCTTGCCATCCAACCTTGAGGTGTTAGCCATGCTGGGTGATACCTAGTATGCCGACATGCATAGCGTTGGGTGGCATGGGTAAATCCTGATGTATCCCGACTTTACGTCGGGATACATCAGGATTTACCCGTGTAGTTCCGGAAGCCGACACGGGCAAAAACAGCCTTGCCCATGCTACCCAAGATGAACCCAAATATAAGCTGTGACAAAGCACTAGTACACCCACACGCAGGGCATGATGTGTGGCATGGCTAAGCGTAGCGCAGCCATGTACATACGGAATCGTAAAGGGCGTTGGTCTTGTTGCTACGGTGTGGTACCTTATCATGCCATCATGTTGACGGTACGGCTGCGGGTGAAGCGGTAGCGCTGACCTCTGTTTCGTCCGGGGGTAGTAGATGTATTTTCATCCATACCCGGCTATGCCAGCGCCACCATAGAAATAGCGATGTGATGATGATAAAACATGACGCCGCGATCCAGGGGCCGAGGCTTCGTAAATCGGGGAAAAGTGTGGCTGCGATCCAACCGCCGCCGATGATGATGACCCAAGTGCTCACCACAAAAAAGGCTGATGGCACGAACGTGTCACCGGCACCGCGCAGGGCCGCGTTGTAGGAGATGCCAATCGCGTCGAAAAGCTGAAACACGGCAGCGCAAATCATAATACGACCACCCAGTGCGACGACTTCCGGTTGATCGTTGAACAGGCTGATGAGGTATTGGCCGGCGAATAGATAGATGACCGAAAGCGATCCCATATAGGCGATGGTGATCCAAGTGGCTATGCGGGTTTCGCGTATGGCGCGTTGGGGGTGGTGTCCGCCTATGGATTTACCGACCAGGGCGGTGAGCGCTTGACCGACGCCGATAGTGGGCATGAAGGCTATTCTCATGTACTGCCAGGCGGTGTTGGTAGCGATGAGATCAACTGTGCCGAATGTTGTACCAATCAACACGGTGACGAACAATGACCAGACCACAACCTCTGATACCCAGTGACAACCACACGGCAGGCCGACACGCAACAGATCCTTGGTCTTCGACCAGCAGGGTCGCCACATACTGCGCGTGTGAAAGCGATGATTGATTTTCGAAGAGAGCAGGCTATAGGTCAGTCGTAGCGTGCGATAGATCACACCGGCGAGGGTGCCCCAGGCTGCCCCTTCTATGCCCATAGGTTCGAAGGGACCGTATCCGAAGATGAGGACGGCGCTGACGATGATGTTGACGACATTCGCCTCTAAAGCGGACCACATAGCTACGGATGGTTTATGGATGCCGGTAAAAAACCATGCGAGCGATGCGGCGGCCAGTGTGGGGCCTGGTGTTAGGAGTGCGACACGGGCGTAGGATATTTCCAACACTTGGACGGATGGTTCGTGGCCGATCCAATGGATCAGTGCGGGTAAGAAGGGTCGTATGGCTAAACCTATGACGGCGATCAGCGCAGCCAGGTAAACGCCTTGCCAGGCATAGGCGCTGCATGCACTGTATTGTTTATTTCCCAGGCATTGGGAGGCGAAGGTGTTGATGACCGAGACGATACCCAGACCGAGAACGATGTAGGACCACATGATCATTTGTGCGGGCAGAATCGCAGCTTGGGCGGCGTCGATGTCCAAACGGGTGATCATCACGTAGTCGGCGATGTCCATGAATGCGCGCGAACTGGTGGTGATGACCATGGGTATAGCCATGGCGATCACGTGTTTCAGTTCGGCGCGGTGCTGGCTGCGCTCGGCGCGTAATGATTGTTCTACGTCTTGATTCATGAGGTTGTGGTTGTGCGTCGTCCTTCCTGCCAACGTGCAAAACACTTTGCATGACCGACCGTACACCGTTAGGTCATCCTTAATAAGTGCAAGACTCCGTATGTATTTGTTGGTCCTCGGCTCGTTTAAGAACGGATGACTCAGCTCATGATTACCGGAATCAGCCTACGGTAGGCGTGAAGATGTATGGCATCTGGCGCATGCATTGTATCGTTTGGTTAGCGTTACGCTAGCGCGATAGACGATTTCTTGTATGCGTGACTATATCTACGGAAAGGTGTTTCAGGTTGGTACGTTTGCGTATGGCAAGAGGCCGTTTTCTGACGGGCGCGATTCGAATGTGGTAGATCACGACTATCATCCCGATGTGTGCCGAGTGATTGATTTGCGTGACTACGCGTTCTGCCAAACAGGCGCGGGCGTTATGTCGCGAGTGTCGCCTCGGCTTCGGCTAGTTGGTCAGGCAGGTTTGCCCGAATTTCTTCGAGTTGCTCCTGGGTGACGGCGATGGAGTCGAGCATGTCCTGGGTGATTTCTTTTCCATCAGCAGAAAGATAGAAACCGATTTTTTCCTGACAACAGAGCACGTCGGCAATTTGAATGAGCGTAGCCAGATTTTTCACTTCTTCACTAAGGGCTTCCGGGTTGTGGTGGAAGCCTACGGCTGCGCGCAGGTGGCGCGGGAATTTCCATTTGGTGGTGAGCGCTACGCCGAACATCTGATGGTCGGCGCCAATGATACGCCGCTCGCATTCCATGAAATCCATGCCGTTGTTCAAGCACTCATTGATGACATCGGCAAATTGGTCCGGGTAAACCTGGCGTTCGACCATCGTGCCTATGTCGTGAATCATGCCGGCTACAAAAATTTCATCAGCCATCACGGGGTGCGACGAGGCGTTGGCCAGGTCATGGCCAATGACCGCCACGCCGACGCTGTGACGCCATAGATCGGACGCGCTAAACTGTTCGGAAATTTTACGTCCTTTGAACAGGCGTGCGATGGAAGCTGCGATGGCTATATTTTTTACGGCGGATAGACCGAGCAATATGATAGCCCGGTCGATGCTAGCCACCTGCCCGGGCAAACCATAAAAGGCTGAGTTGACGACTTTTAACACTTTCACAGACAGTGCAGGGTCATTTTTGATGACTTCGGGAAGGTCTCGGGCCGTACTTTTGGCATCCTCTACGATTTTGATGATCTTGATCGTCACTTCCGGCAATGTCGCCACGTCTCCGATCGACGCGATAGCCTGGTCCACGATCTCCTTGGCTTTATCCGGTGATTGTACACTCATCGTGTGTTCCTGTTCTTGAGCAAGCTTTCATTATCCGTAGCGGTTGTAGCTGTGTTTTTTCGAGCGATGGCCCCGAAACAGCCATGTACAATAAACGAGATCGTCATAAAACATCCCGCGCCCATGAAACTTAAAGGGTTTGAATCATCCACGTGTAGCATGGTGCCGCCGCTATTGCACCGGAAGAAACGTACCCCCGACTTATACAATTAATCAGAGCTTGCGATAACTAAACAGAGCTTGCTCTGGTCCAACACAGGCGCCATCCGCCTGTGATCGATTATCGACGGACTTAGCCGGTTGGATTAGGTTGGTTTATGTAGCGCGTGTGGAAGGATATTTCCAAACTAGAAGAATGCTAGGTATGACGTAGTGGGATACGAGATAGCATAGCTGCGATTTTCGGACCTACCGGCTCCACACCATAAGGTGTAACCAATCTTTTTATAGGTCTCATTTTCTGCGTTTTTCGGATAGCCGCCAGGATGGCGCTTTTCGACTCAGTACTATCAATCACACTGCTACCTCCACGTTCCCGTCCTTGCTGACGTAGTCCTATATTGATGCTGGGTGTTCCCGCGAAAGGGGCTTCGATGATACCGCAAGATGAATTGCCAATGAGCAGGTCAACCTGAATGAGTGTGCGTAAAAAATCGATCCGGGGAAGGGATGCGTGGATGGTGACTTCGCTCGTGGGGTAAGTTTTCTTGTGACTCTCGATAGCGCGGCTAACACCGGAATGACCGCGATCGGTGTTGGGCATGATGATGATACGCTTTAGTCTAGCATCAGCTATGGCACTTAGTATGTTGCGCATGGTACGCTCTTCCCTAAGTGCGGATCGACCTGTCGGATGTTGTACGACGAGCGCCAGACCGGATTTTTCCACGCTTTTATGAAGGCGCTTTTTAAGCTGGCGTAAGTCGTCCAGTCCCGGGGCACCTACACAATGCACTTGTCGCGCATTTTCTCCCATGCGTATGATTCGCTTGGCCGCGGATGGCGTAGCCGGAAAATGGATATGCGCAAGTTTGGTAATTGCATGGCGTATGGCGTCGTCAAAATCGCCCGGCGCCACGTCGCCACCGTGAATGTGCGCGAGTGTGCGACCGGTTGTTATCGCAGCCAGTGCCCCGGCCATCGCTTCAATACGATCACCCAAGACGACGACAATATCAGTGCCAGACGTCGCGAAAAACTTTGCCATACCGGCAATGCCGCGCGATAGCCCCATAGCCTGGTCGCCGGGGGTATCATCACCCCGCTGCATGGGCACCCTGGCGTCGATACACCAGCCATCACGGATAATCTCCTTGGCTGTTTGACCGAACGATTTCAACAAGTGCATCCCGGTCACGACCAGTTGGAGCTTCATACGCTTTCGCCGGTTGATCGCTTCCATGGTAGAGCGTAGCAGGCCGTATTCCGCCCGCGTGCCTGTGACTATAGCGATACGTCGTTGATGTGCCGCTTTTTGTCGGGTTGTCATTCGAGCATTTCCCCGGCTAATAATGTGTCGGGGGCGATGTCGATACGCACTTTTCGTCCGATGAGCTGGTTAAGAAATTGAGGCGCGATGCCCGTACCGGGTCTTTTTATGGCGAGGTCTTCACGAGTGAGTACATGGCCTGCGGCAAGGGTTCTGGTAGTGACGATGCTTTTTCTAGCTACTTGACGCACGTTGGTTTCCAATTCGTTCATACCAAGTTGTCCGTCACCCAAGGCTATCTCGGCCTCGCGCATACGAGTGACGAATAGCTGAAAGTTCGTAGGGTCTAGGGAGGTAGCATGGTCCGGTCCTGCAGCGCTTTGATCAAGCGTGATATGTTTTTCAACCACCACGGCTCCAGCGGCTATCGCTAGGGCGCCCGTATCTACGGACGCTGTGTGATCGCTTAAGCCTACAAGGCAACGGTAACGATGATGTAGGCTGCCGATGGCGCGTAGGTTGATGGCGCTCATCGGTGTGGGGTAACAACTGACGCAGTGCATGATCACCGATCGATCCAACGCGCCGCGCGAGCCAAGATAGTCAATGGTTTCGTCAATCTCATCTGCTGTACATGCGCCGGTAGATAGTAGTAAGGGTAAGGTTGTCTGTATAGCTGCGTCGAGCAGGGGGCGATTGGTAAGGTCCGTCGAGGCAAGCTTGATCGCGGGAGCGCCCAAGGATACTAGAAAAGAAAGATCGTCCTGGGTAAACGGTGTAGCCAGGAAAATAATGTTTCGTTTGTCACAGTGTGCGCTTAATGCGCGGAAATCATCGCGCGATAGTTCAAGCTGCGCGAGCAGGTCTTGTTGAGACGGCTGGGCTAGCCGGTCACGTTGATAGTCTGCCGTAGGTGCGTCGGGTGTCACCAAGGTGTCCGCTCTAAAAATTTGAAACTTGACGGCGTCAGCGCCGGCTTGTACGGCTTGGTCTATGAGGGTGAGCGCTTTGGCGAATTGTCCATCATGGTTGACACCGACCTCAGCAATGACGAATACCTTCTCTTGTTGACCGATCATGCTATGGGCTAGGCTAATCGCATAGGTAGTCGATGCCTGGTCGCGCTGTTTGGATTGAAGCAGTGCCTCCGCTAGGACCAGGTCAGCGGGTTCGTCGACATCGACGGCGCCTTGGGCCTGCTGGATAATCGCGCGCCGATCGCGTCCCCAGAAGGCTTGATGGTCGGTAGGCTCGTTAGTCGCAGCGAATAGCGCATCTCTTGTGACAATCACCGCAGCCCCGTCGTGGTAGTAGAGAGGCGTAAGGTCTTGCCTGCGATAGATGCTATTAGTACGAAACTGGGTTAAACGATCGCCGTCAAGTTTGTGTAGCCAATCGGGGTGCTGTTTGGACACGCGTACGACACTACGAACCGAGTCTGCGCCGGTCTCGATGAGTCGTTGGATCGCGCGATCGATCAAACCTTCGCTTCGCACGGGTATGTTGGCATAGAGCAAAGCCACGGCGTCAATGGACCGGCGATGCGCAGATTCCCAGATGGTAACGGCATGTCGAGCAGCGGCATCGACCGTAGCCTCGTCATCAGCTAATTCCGCGGGGCGATCGATGACTTCGATGCCAACTTGCCGGGCGAGTTCCTTCGCCGGTGCAGCGTCGGTCGAAAGGACTATAGCAGACAACCGTTGGCTGGCGAAGGCATGATCGAAAGTGTAAGCAATCATGGGGCGTGTGAGCAAGGGGCGCACACATTTGCCGGGCAGACCCTTACTACCAGCGCGGGCTAAGATGATACCGAGAACAAACACGATAACAAAGATATCGGCGTCCGCGCAGCAGTAGCTTAACCCAAGCCTGAGTAAGACACCCCGCAATACGGTAACGTCGTAATAGAGCGGCCTGCGGACGTAAGGTCGGTTTTCTCATAGGTATTAACAGGGCTAATCCGGGTGACCGTATGCGACATGTCCAACGTAGTGCCAAATCCGAACGGCAAGCGCAAGCGACCCGTGTCTTTAATGCCCAATACACATCGCAATCACGTAGAACACGCACTGCCTGTGTAACCATCCGGACACATCGAACATCAATAATCAGCGATGTCCACCTTTTCTTTTCTCCACCGATCGTGAACGGTTACTTAGTTGTTCTGTTCACCTAGCTGAATGGTGATACGGTCAGATGATGTGCCCCATCTAATTCCTTTGATGTTGGTGATAATTGAGCTGGAAACTCTCAAGCTATATGTGCCCGGCGGGATACTTATGATATGAGGTACAACCGCAGGTACATTTTCCGGCTCTTGCAAGGATTTATTGTAAGCTCTGTAATTTTCAACCACACGGTTGATTTGTACGACCGCCTGGAAATATTCACCTGGCTCTAGCGTGAGTTTTCCCGCTGAAATGATTTTGAATTGTTCACTGAAGGTCAACGGTGGGTTCAATCGAATAGGTTTATGGTCGGGAACCCACGGTACGATATCGCTGACCGTCTTGAGGCGCCTATTACGCCGCACGCCTTCAGGCTCAAATACCTCAAAAGGTCGACGGGTTAGTTTATCCTCGTGGTACGCCTTGAGTTCCTGTTTGTTCATCGCACGTAGTCTGCATTCATTAGCGTCAGGTTTGGTGCCTGGTAAACTACCGGGTCCATTTTTTAACGTACTAATGAGAAGAACACTTAGATATTCAATGGGATCCAATATCTGCATAGTTTGTGAGCCATTATTTTCGATGGTATAAGTGAACATTATCCCTTGTTCAACATCTGACTGTATGGTTGCTATCTCGATATAAACTGGCAGTGTTTCAGGAGGACCGTGTCTGGACCTATCCTTCATATCCAGCCGGACGATGTGCTGATCTGTTTGTCCGTGTGCGGGTACTATGCAAACAAGAGCAATGGCCCAACGGACTATATCGCGGAATGTCTTTGTCATAAAATGTTGTCTATATGTATTGCATCCGTAGTCCGTCATTCATAATTTATGGTGCATCATGATCGTTTTACTGTCCTTGGTTGTTTGGTTCACCAAACTGAATCGTGATGCGGTCAGATGATGCAGACCAGGAATCCGCTATGTCTATGCCGGTCATTAAGAGTAGGCTTACGCGCAATGAATAAGTATCTGATGTGATGTCAACAATTTGAGGGTTATGTTGTCGGCGGGTGGAGTGCGTAGTGAGGTTGCCAGTCCTTGTTATCATAGGTGCAACGGGATTGGAGATTATTCGTGTTATCTGTAACACAGCTTGAAAATGTTCACCCGCTTCGAGGATAAGTTTAGCCGCAGGAATCGCTTGAAACCGCTCATTTTTTGACTTCGGAACAGCATTGCGTTCGATATTTCTATCAAGCTTGTGTGGTACGATATCGCTAACAGTTTTCATATGCCTATTGCTTAGCTTTTCCTCGGAATCAAAAGCTAGAAAAGGTCTACGAGCCATTTTGTTATCGTGTATCTCCTTGAGCTGTTCATCGCTAAAAGTATAAATTTTGCATATGGAACTATCGGTTTTTGTATTCTCTAAACTAACTTTACCGCCTAGGGTCGAACTGAACAAACTAACGCGAGTCCTATCGATTGGGTCCAGTATTTGAATGACTTGCGGACCATTGTTTTCGATGTTGAGCGTGAACACAATCCCTTGCTCGACGTCTGGTTGAACGGTCGCTATCTCTACATAAACACGCAATGTTTCAGGAGGACCGTGTCTGGACCTATCCTTCATTTCCAACCGGATAATGTTCTGATCTGTTTGTCCGTATACAGGGACGACGCACGCAAGGACAATGGACCAATGGCCTAAGTTATGGTTTTTTTTTGTCACGATTTACCTCCTTCGTTCATCTAATCAGTCGTCTGTCATACCGCGTCGTCTATCTGTATCTACATTTACCCGGATGGACCACACCCGGTCGTTGCACATGTCGTACCATCGCCATGATAAGTCCCTCCAATAACGCTGATACAACGCGACTCGGTGGATTCGGTGCAAGAGTTGTCAGCAGCACAGCAGGCACCCTTGCACGGATTAACTGGATCACATGTTGTATTATCTCCACGATAGATACCACCTTCGTCAATGCATATACACTGCGTCTTAAGATTACATACACCGGTGTCAGGTGCACAGCATGCGCCGTCAGGTGTAGTCGGACGCGTCGGACAGGCCACGCAAATAAACCAACACTGCTGGTTGTTCAATGTA
>JAJRWX010000064.1 GCA_024276605.1 Planctomycetota bacterium
CCCGACTATACGTCGGGATACATCGGGACTTACCCGTGTAGCTCCGGTGGCCACCACGGGCAAAAAAAGCCTTGCCCATTCCACCCTCGATGAACCCGAAAAATAAGCTGTGACACAGCACTAGTTATGCGGCTATAGATGGTTGAGTGACCGTAGATGTGGCGGCTTCGTGTATACGCTGGTAGTTGGTTCCAAAGTTGCCACCTAATCGTAGGCCCAGCATGTGGCGGATAATGCGATATCCGGTTGCTGCAAAAAACGATAGTGAATGACGTCCGGTATGTAGCTGAGCGGTACGGAGGGCATCGAGGAAATCCGCCGGGCCGTTGAAATCTCGCATGGTCTGATAGCTGGGTGCGATGCTCATACTCATGTGACTATCCGAACCAACATAGGCCGTCAGCCCTGTTTGGGCAGCGAACTTCGCGGCTTTGTAATCCGGCCATGCAATGAAATTTTGTGCGTTGTTTATCTCGACCGCATCGACCAAGTCAACCATATCCCAAGACTTCTTCCCTACACCACAACCGAACGCCCGCACGAACGGATGTGGTAAAAAAACAAGCCCACCCTGCTCATGAATAGCCCGTGCCGTATCTCTAGCTGTCATGCCCGGTCGAATATGCTGTTGGAGAAAAAGACCAATGAGATGACCATCACTAGTAGTGACCTCCTCACCTACGATAACCTTCATGTCCGTCATTGATTTCAGACGCTTAGCCCCTTCGATGGTGTCGTGATCCGTGATGGCTACACAGCCAAAATTTTCACGCTTGGCAAAATCGAGCAGCGTTTCCAAGGTGATATTGCTGTCGTACGAATAGTCCGTATGAAAATGAATAAGTGTTTTGATCTGATGCACGTTTTTCCCCCGTGGTATCCGCTGCGTTGAATCCCTCAGCCGCGCCGCTGGATAGAGCCCTCACATGCCAATACCGGGATACTGTAGGCTGACGAAGGCAGTGATTCAAGGGCACAAAAAAAGTCCGATACTACATCGCCTAGGTCAACGGCCAAGCCATCGCGTAGGCTCCCGATAATGTTTGGTTGTCACGAACGTTGAGATTCACGAATAAACGAGACTAGTTGGTCCGTATATTTTGGGGAATAAGTGAATCCGGATTCGTTGTGATCGCCCGGCGTTTCGATGAAGCGTTTCGGTGCGTTGGCCGCTTCGTATAACTGACGGCCTAGGCTAAGCGGAATCAACGAATCCTGGCCACCATGGAGGAACAACTTAGGACAGGTGATTTGGGGAATTTTATCGACGGAGTCGTATCGGTCCCTCAACAATAGCCCGGAAGGGATAAGGGGATACAACCTTCTCGCCACATCAGCGAGGCGAGTGAACGTAGATTCGGCGATCAAACCTCCCGCTTGTACCTTGGTGGCCAATTCAATCGCCACTGCCCCGCCCAAAGATCGCCCCAGCAGGACAATCCGATGAGCCGGAACACCTCTTGTTTCGATAAGATAGTTCCATGCGGTCATGGCATCGGTGTATAGGCCCTGCTCATCGGGGCTTCCCGTGCTAAGGCCGTAGCCCCGATAATCAAAAATGAACACGTTGAATCCTGCGTTGTGTAACAATTGAATACTGTGTAAACGGTGCGAAATGTTGCCGGCGTTCCCGTGGCAAAAAAGCACGGTCGTTTGGCTATTGAGTGCAGGCACGAACCAGCCGGTTACCGACTCGCCATCACTGGTCGGCAGGGTCAAGTCTTCGAACACCATATTATAATCTTGCGGTGTGCCTACATAGTCCCGCGAGGGGTAGTAAATCATATGACGCTGAAAGGCCGCGAACATCATGCACATGAAAGCGTACGTGGCTATGGCTACTAGCACAAGTCGAAGTAGTCGGCGTCGCCAGTTTCGGCCTGCTCCGCCTGATTGGTTTAGTGGCTTTGTGGTGATTGGCATAAGGTGATATTCTCGCCTATCGGAGGGGAAGAATTTTGACTTTTCACAGCTTCATGGCAACAATAACACCGCGTGGGACAAAGAACTAGAGTTGACTCTATATTTTTGTCGTAGCTGAATACTTTTTTTCTCTACATGGCGTGGTCAATGGACCATGACATGATGATTTAGTCGCTACGGATAGCGTTAGATTTCCGTCTTAGTCGGAAGATAGCACAATGGCCCAGATAGAAATCCTTAAATCGAAACTGCACCGGGCATGCATCACACATGCTGATATTGATTACGAAGGCAGCTTTGGTATCGATACGGAGCTAATGGAGCTGGTCGGCTTTTATCCATACGAAAAGGTGCTGATCTCCAACATCAATAACGGCAGCCGTCTTGAGACTTATGTCATACCTGAACCCTTTGGCTCGCGGCGTATGGTACTCAACGGCGCTGCCGCCCATCATGGGGAAGCTGGAGATCGTATCATCATTATGTCCTTTAATTTGGTGGAAGAGGCTATCATTCGTGAAGGTCGCTACCAACCCCGAATCGCTCGACTGGATGAAAACAATAATCTAGAAAAAGATTGTACTATCATCTCGAAAAGCCCGTGCATCACTTAAATAAAACAGACCTTTCCAGTCATAAATGTGTTACATCTGCCGCGTACTCGTCGTGTAACTGCGTTGAGTGCCCCACCTGTCAAGCCTTGAACATTAGGCATTAATCACTATGAATAGCAGGCTGTTATTGATGGCGTCACTCGCCATGTTTGTCTGGCAAGGAAAAAGATGTCTCGATCTACGATAAATTTTTTCTTTGATTTCTTTTTAGCCGGTTTGTTTCTGTCGGTGCTCACCATCGTGAGCATCGTACACTTTACCTTTCCAAACGCGGTTCAAGCAAGCGGATGGACGGTATGGGGCTTACCCTATGAAACGTGGTATGACCTGGAATTATTTTCGATCATCATCTTCGCCGTGTGCTTGATCGTTCATCTGATCCTCCACTGGACGTGGATCTATGGTTTCGTGGCCACCCGATTAGCCCGCCGCTTTAACACGCAAGCATCCATGGCCAGCAGTGTGAAAACCTTATATGGGGTCATGACGTTGATTATCGTATTGACCGTCCTCGGTGGCATATTGTTAGCCGCCGAATTTTCAGCTAAGCCACCGGCGCATGCAGTATTGACAAAACTCCAGTTTTGAAATCATAAGGCCTTGTCAGAGCACCACGGCGCAAGCCTGGTGACACGCTGACAAGATGGTGCGGGTGGTCTTGTGAATGTAAGTGAACTTGTTGACATGCGCTGGCCCGCAGGCTGGCGCCGTGCGGCTCTGATTCTACTGTCCTGATGGGCGAGAGTAACAATCGTGGAGACAGATCAACCTTTCGCCAATTGGCATTGGCGAAAGAACGACCTGCCCTATCCATATGTTGTACTCTATCATTCCCGCGCGGGAACGACGGTCTTATCAATTCGATACTAAAATCCCCGGTCGCGATATGTATCGGACGCGTAAGGCTGTCCATTATAATGGCAGGGGCTACAATAGGGCATAATGTAGGTGTTTCTGGGCCAACCGGCACGTTTTTTTGTATTCGCACCTATAAAAGTAGACCTTTGGGGTCAAAGTGGGAAAGATTACCTAGGGGAGCACTTCGATTTCGGGGGAACGTTGTGCGGGCTTGATAGCCAACCGCAAGAGGGGGCAGTTACATGAGACATCGTAGACTGATAAACATAGTGTTGGTTACCGTCGTAACCAGCCTATCGATCGTTTGGGTACCTATTGCTCTGGCAGAAGACCTGGCAAGTGCCAGTGTGGTCGGCACATTCCGTCAGGCGGGTAATTCGCTCATGCTCATCGAGCAGCGACCAGCAGAAACGATCACGCTATATGCCGACCGATCGAAGGTTACCTTACCTTCACACGCGCGATGGCGATACATGTGTGGAAGTGATACGAGTAACGCTACCGTCAACGACCTACAACAATTAGCGGAAATCACGCGAGGGGAGATTGCAGGGTTAGCTTCCAAGCGTACCGTCATCAGCGAAGCCGGGCTTCCCGGATCGCAAGGTCTTAACATTATCTTCGAGTCGCCATGCCCACTGCCACCGGCTGCAGCCGCAGCGCTGGAATCGGTAGCCACATACATTGAATCTCAATTTGGTGATCCTATTGAGGTACGCATTTTGGTGATATTCACGACACTTAACCCAGGAATCATCGGTTCGACGGGTAGCACTTTTTTCACCATCACCTATCCGAGTGTCCGCGACGGATTGATTGCCTCGATGGATGCGGACGATTTTATTCAAAATTTCCTACCTGCCGGTTTCACCATACCCGTTCGTTATACAACAAACCTCACGCCATCTAACGAATCTACGATTTATATTACACGGGCAAACCTGAGTGCGGGCATCGGGCGCATCGACGGCCTAGCTGCGACCATGCAATTCAATGATACGATGAGTTTTGATTATGATCCCTCTAACGGCATCAGCGCTGGGCAATTAGATTTTCAATCCGTCGTCGCACACGAGATAGGTCATGTGATGGGCTTCACTTCCGCCGTGGATCCGGGTGGCTTTAGCATGGATGCCATGGACATGTTTCGATTTGAACGATTCGATGGTGCTGGCAACTTCAATCCTGATACAACTATTGAGTTCAGCACGGCTCCACGGAGCGTTGACGCAGGTATAGATGCCGTATCCGACGTTTTTGCACCGGGGGTATTCAATGGCGAATATCGCATGGCGAATGGGGTTTCACAGCAAGCCAGCCACTTCCGTGATAATCTGGGTATCGGCATCATGGATCCCACCTTCGCGACAGGACAATCATTTTGGCCGGATTTCTTTCAGGTACCGGATTTTGCCATGTTTGATGCGATAGGCTGGACTTATCCGAGAGTCACATCACCTGGCGGCTTGCCGCTCGGTTCTTGCTGCACCGCAAACGGTTGCATGGATGGCCTGTCGGAGCCGGCTTGTGAGGACAATATTTCTTTCTACGTCGATTGCCTGAGTGGTCCGGAAAACTTGATACCACCTGCGGGGTGTTCGGCTGGCCAATTCTTACGAGCAGACCTTGACCAGGATGGTGACGTGGACCATGAAGATGTAAGTTTGTATTTAAGTGATGTAGGTCAATCGAGAGGATTTAATGGTCACTTTATCCAAGGCACCGAATGCAGTAGCGGTTTCTGCGTGTGTATCAATGCGACCGGTTCGTGTGATACAGAGCATCCTACTAAGGGTTGCGATACTTTTGAGTGCTGCCAGAGCGTCTGCGCCTTTGATCCTTTTTGTTGCACGAACGGTTGGGATTTAGGCTGTGCCACTACTCGGGCTGGTGTCCAATGTTCACTCAATGACGATTGTGATCAAGCGTCCGTTGTTTTTGACGGGATCACAGCCTACCGCACGGATTTCGCTACGACTGATGGTGAGCCGGATTGCTTAACTGGCAATTGCTTAGTCGGTACGAACGACATCTGGTTTCAATATACAGCTACGTGTACGGGTAACCTTACCGTCAGTACGTGCGACAGCAACTTTGACTCCACGATACAAATCTATCAAGGCACGTCGTGCCCACCTACAGTACAGAGAATATGCGAGGATGATGATGTAAATTGCCCTAAGTGCGAAACAAGTTTTAGAGATTGCAGTGCCGGCGTTGTCTGCTCAGTGTCAGAAGGTCCATGCACAACGGTTGGGGTTCCTGGAACGGCGATCATTAGTGTGACAAATGGTATTGATTATCTTATTCGCGTAGGCGGATGGGGTGGCGCGTTCGGGTCTGGCAATTTGTCCATCACCTGTAATTAGTCGTCCCGTTATAACAATGATGTGACTATGCAGCCCTCTGTCGTTCCCGCGCAGGCGAGAACCAAGTGACATACGAGCGTGTATGACATTCGACTGTATATCCACCTGCGCGGATATGCGAACGTCTGCGATGATAACCTCGTGCTGTGCTGCGGAGTGATGGCGAAAAGAAGCGCCGCTTGCTACTATGGTAGCTTCGCGTACCTTTTGCGTTTCTAGAAACTAACAGAGACGCCTTTTCGTACCGAAGTTATCCATGCAACGTAAGCGTAATACCAACAAACCTATCCCCAAGGGCGTCACTCAGAAGCCTTACCATGATGCAAGCACAGGTGCATCAGATATAGGTATCCGTAGTCGCCCCCCATCGCACAAGCCTATGCTGTTTGCGATGGTGCTGGTGTTCGGACTCGCGCTAACGACGCGATTCATATACATCCATCAACTTAGCGACTCAGCATTGCTGAGTGTCCATATGGGCGACGCCAAGGTCTTCGATGAATGGGCACAACAAATCGCCCATGGCGATTGGCTTGGCACCGATGCCTTTTACCAGGCACCTTTGTACCCCTATTTTCTGGCGACATGCTTTACCCTTTTCGGCTATGACTATGACATCGTACGCATCGTTCAAATTGTCGTGGGTTCGCTTTCCTGCGTTTTACTAGTTTTCATTGGGCGACAATTTGCAACGCTTACCGTCGGCCTTGTCGCTGGATTGATCATGGCCATCTATCCCACGGCTATATTCTTCGATGCCTTGGTGCAAAAATCTTTCTTGAGCATGTTTCTTATGTGCGCCTATCTCGTTTTCGTGGGAAGTCATTTGTATCGTAGGCGATTGGGTATGTTATCGCTCTCCGGGATAGCACTGGGGCTAGCGTGCTTAACACGTGAGAATCTACTTGTCATCGTCGCTGTAACGGTGATTTGGTTATCTCTTTATGAGCGTCGAATTGCATGGCGTCAACGTATGACCGCAATGTTGTGTTTTGCGGCAGGTTTATTGCTGGTCCTTGCCCCGGTGAGTCTGCGTAATTGGTATGTCGGCAGCGACATTTTTCTAACCACTTCCAATGTCGGTCCAAACTTTTATATTGGCAACGGTGCCCATGCGGGAGGCATATATAGGCCGTTAAAACCATTTCGTGGTGACGCTGTCTATGAAAGACAAGATGCGCGTGAGATTGCAGAATCGAAAACCGGGCGATCGTTAACTGATGCAGAGGTAAATCGCTACTGGCTCAAGCGAACATGGCAAGACATTGCTTCCTCACCTAGCCGCTGGGGCAGGCTATTGATTCGTAAATGGCGGATGTTTTGGAGCCCGACGGAAATCGCTGACACCGAAAGCCTGGAAGCCTACGCTGACTCATCCACCCTGCTTAATATACTCCATCAAGCCATACACTTCGATACACTCCTATTCTTTGCCGCCATCGGCATATGGTATGCGCGACGTGATTGGCGAAAACATGCTTTGCTATATGGAACCGTGCTCGCCATGGCCCTGAGTATCACCCTCTTTTTTGTTTTTTCTCGCTTTCGTCATACGGCCTTGCCCATTGTGGTTTTCTTCGCTGCATTGGGTATCACTCATCTGACTCAATGTGTTTTATCGCGGAAATTTTCTGCGTGCGTAGTCCCGCTGATGATAGGTGTGTGTACATACCTAGTGGTCGGCATTGACGTGGTGCCCAAAGGGTATATGCCAGCCGCTTACACGTTCAGTAACCTTGGCCAAAGGCTAACAAAGACAGGTCGCTTGGAGGAAGCACTGGCTTATCATCAAAAAGCCTTATCACTGGCACCAAACCTTAATCAAGCGAAATTTGGTATCGCCGTCATCGAAGGGCAACGCGGCCACTACACGATCGCGGCAGATATGCTCAAGAAGGTCGTTGAGATAAGTCCGGGGCATGCGGATGCACATTATTTACTTGGGCTTGCCTCGACAAAAACCGGCCATATGTCGCAAGCCCTGGCTGCCTATCAGACGGCTGTCCGGCTAGCGCCGGATCATGCTGATGCGCACAACAATTTGGCGACGGTGCTGATGTACTTCGATCACATAGAGGCCGCCATCGCTGAACTGCAACAGGCGGTGGACCTTAGTCCGGACAATGTGCGAGCACGATTCAACCTGGGCGTGCTCTATTTTCAACAGGAAAAGTTGGACTTAGCCTTGCAGCAAATCGAGCAGGTTCTCGTTCTTAGTCCTACAGACACATCCGCCCGCCGACTATATGAAGACATTCTCGCAGCTAAGAATAACAAACTATAGACGCAGTTTCTGAACGATTCACAGCGTACTCAAGCGGCTGTAAATGTCACGGGCACAATGAAAGGTTATTAAATCTAACGACTTGGCCCTATACCCGCCGAAAGATACAATCTCAGCCTACGTTGAACATGGTAGACGCGGCATAATGGAGTACAACTTTCGTAATCGTAATGATGTATAGGCTACTAGTGCTGTGTCACAGCTTATTTTTCGGGTTCATCCAGGGTGGCATGGGCAACGTTTTTTTTGCCCGTGTCGGCCTCCGGAACTACACGGGTAAGTCCCGATGTATCCTGACTTTACGTCGGGATACATCGGGACTTACCCATGCCACCCGAATTCTTAGCTGTGACAAAGCACTAGTTTCATTATTGACGACATGCTCACTGACTATGTTAGCATCGTGCATATCAGCGCCTCAGTGGCAAGTCAGGTTAACCTCCGACGACCCCGCAGAGCGCATCCGTGCCATCCGCCACTTCACCCAGGCCGGCGATACAAAGTGCCTACCAAATCTAGTCACCTGTCTGGAAGATGAAGACACCGCCGTACGTTTTTATGCCATTATCGGATTGGAGCGACTCACAGGTCGGCGTCATGGGTATACGTATTATGGTTCGCGTCGTGATCGCGCTATAGCCATTCGCACCTGGCGGCAGTATTTAGTGGATATTGGCGATGGCGCTGCAGCCAATCCAACCGATAAAACGACATCTGCACCGAAAGAATCTGCGCCGCGCGATCATGCGGCCAATCGGTTGCTTATAGAAGGTGAGAAAGAAAGTGGATGATTTAGTCGAGGAAGTTGTTCGTCAAGGTGAAGCGCTCATTATTCGTGCCGCGGGGGAATTGGACATCAATTCCGCACTTCAGTTTCATACAAGACTGCTGGAGGAATGCGCAGCCTCCGTGCCGCATATAGTGATTGATTTAGGCGGGCTTACGTTCATGGATTCTACAGGCATTGGTACGCTACTGGAAATCATGCGACGCCAAACACGAGCCGGCGGACGTTTATCTCTGGTTAAGTTGACTGACCTTATCGCTAATGTGTTTGAGGTGACCAAGATGAACCAGGTATTCTCGATCTACACCACCGAGGAGGAGGCTCTGACTGCGTGAGCGACAACCCCACGGCCAATTCAAATCAGCCAAGATCGCTGGCTTCGCGCAGCGTTTCATCCATTGGCGCATTAGCCGAGCATCGTATCACCAAACTGCACGCCAGCGTAAGCCATGTTGGCGGTCTGGCACAACTGCTTGGCCTTACACTGGGTTGGACGTGGCGCAGTATATTTCACTCCGGGGTTAGGCTACGAAAAAAAGCGTTCATAGAGCAAATGGTGCGAATCGGCGTGGAAAGTATCGCCATTGTGGTTCTGGTCCAAGCATTTATTGGGTGTATCCTCGCCCTTCAAATTGCGCCTACGTTGGAACGCTATGGACAGATCGATAAAGTAGCGGACATCGTAGCCATCGCAATCGTTCGTGAACTCGGACCCATGCTCACCGCGATCGTGTTGAGTGGTTTCGCTGGTGCATCAATTGCCGCTGAGATCGCTGCGATGGTAGAATCAGAAGAAATCAAAGCCTTACGTGCCCACGCCCTGGACCCCATTCATTTCTTGATTGTTCCTCGTTTTTGGGCGTCGATGCTGATGATTGTCGGCCTGACTGTCATAGCCAACGTGGTTGGCATGTGTGGTGGACTGGTCACAGCCTGGGGTATCCTCGACATCGCCCCGCATACATATATCGACGCAACCCAACAGGCGTTGGTATGGTCGGACCTCATCACCGGATTATTCAAAGCGGCGGTATTCGGCGGGTTGGTCGCCATGATTGCCTGCTATGAAGGGCTTAACGTGCGCGGCGGCGCTGCCGGGGTCGGACGGGCGACGACGGTAACTGTTGTAAAATCCATCGTGGCGATCATCGGTACGGATGCGTTATTTACGGCCATCTTCTATACGCTTGGTTGGTAATACGGACATGGCAGGCATGACACAGACCCCAACATCCTCGAACGCACACCCCGATCAACATACGATTATATCTCTGCGCGATGTACGTAAAACATTTACGAACGCTGCGGGTGACGACGTGACGGTTCTTGATTCCGTCTCCTTCGACGTCATACGCGGTGAAACACTCGTCATCATGGGAGGTAGCGGCTGTGGCAAAAGCACCCTGTTGAATTGTCTTATCGGTGAATACGAACTAGACGGGGGGGAAATATTATTTCATACAAAAGATTTAAGCTCGCCCAAAAACATGGCCACCATGTCTCCGGATGAGAAAAATGCGCTACGCAAGCGTTTCGGCATCTTATTCCAAAGCGGTGCATTGTTTAACTCGCTGACCGTAAGTGAGAACGTCGCGCTTCCTTTATCAGAGCATTCCAACGTCAAACCGGAAGTGATCGATATGATCGTCGCACTCAAGTTGCAACTCGTGCGCATGCTTCCCCATCGCGACAAAATGCCGTCACAACTATCCGGTGGACAAAAAAAACGTGCAGGGCTTGCTCGCGCGACGGCATTGGACCCGGAAATTCTTTTTTACGACGAACCATCCGCAGGGCTTGATCCCGTCACCTCGACCGCTATCGACGAACTGATGATGGATTTATCAAAAAAATTGTCTGTGACCAGCATTGTCGTCACTCATGAAATGGAATCCGCTTTTCGTATTGCGGATCGTATGGTCATGCTTGAAAAAGGGCGTGTATTGCATATCGGGGCGCGCCAAGAATTTGAAAAGCTGCGCGATGCCAACCCAGCATCACTAACTCGCGTCGAAGATCAACTCATGAATCAATTTCTCAACGGCTATAACGAAGGACCGTTAACCAACGCCGAAGGTCTTAGTGAATTTGAAAAGCTCATCACCGGATAGGAGCGAGTACAAACAGATGGCAAAAAAACACGACACTTTTCGATTAGGTGTAGCGGTGATTTCCATGTTCACGCTTTTTTTTGCGTTGATCATGTTCATCAGTAGTGGTCGGCTCAATGCACCGACCACCATGCCGCTGTGCGTACGCATCGCCTCAGGTTCTGCGATCCCCCAAATCAGTGTAGGCTCGTACGTCGTATACCTCGGTCAAAACGTCGGCCAAGTGATCGCTATTGACTTTATCGAAGACGTTGACCCAATCGACTCGACTATCACCGATAGATCGTTTTTAGAAGTGAAAGCACAGGTACGAGATGATCTGGGGTTGCGCCAAGACTGTCGTGTGACAGCGTCCGGACCTCCCCTTGGCGGTAAAGGTACGTTGGCTATACTCGAACGTGGAAACGCCACAACAGCCCTCACCGAAGACCAGCCAATCTACGCCGATGTGCGAGGTTTCGACGCCGCGCTGGACATGATTTCACGTGAATTTAATCCAAACGTACCGGACACCCTACTGTGCAACCTGAAACAGCAGTTAAACGTTAATGTAAACGAATCGCTCGTGGCCAAAATTCACGCATCGCTTGATGCGCTCAACGACATGACGCAATCACTTTCCGCTGAATTATCCCACAATACGGATGGACGCCTCTTGAAAAAAGTTCATACGGCACTCGACACACTCAATGTCGGCTTAAACGAAATGACTGTTGTGATCAAGGAAAATCGCAAGCCCATCGGCCAAGCAGTCTTATCCATGGAAAGTGCCATGGCCACATTTGACGAGGATGTCGCCAAGGTGCTCGCTAGTGAACTTGAATTGGAATCCAAATCGGACCAGAGTCTACTCTCAACCATCAAACAGTCTTTTAATAAACTCAACGAATCGCTAGCCGAAATAAAAACACTTTCAACAGAAGCCAAGGACGTTGTTGTGTTGAACAAGGATCGTATCAGTGAAATTGTGGAAAACGCTACCCAGGCTAGCATTCACCTCAAGCAAGGTATCAAAGACATCAAAACGCATCCCTGGAAAGTTCTATTCAAGCCTTCTGACGCGGAAAAACGAGAGCTGCACATTTTTAATACCGCGCGCGAGTTCGCAGACGCTGCCGCGGGCTTGGATGATGCGACGTCTCGGTTGCAATCACTACTAAAAGCATATGATGGCCAAGTTGCGGTCGATGATCCGAATCTGATAAAAATCAATGAAGCACTAACCGCCGCCGCTGAGACTTTCACTAAAGCAGAGCAATCACTCTGGGACGCGTTGCAAGTACGCTAAACCTCAGTAGCTTCACTCATGTGTGGCTTTTTCGTATTTGCACATGCCCCCAAACCCAACGTCCAAGCGCAACCAATGACAACCCACCAAGGCCAGGCCACGTAGATAACACCTACATGCTCCTGGATACTTTTCAACGCAGCCAATCCAATGGCTGACGTCACCATGACGAAACAATTGATCCGATCATTACCGCGCCCACGCGTTAACGTACCCAAAAGGAACACACCCAGCACGCCACCGAACATCACACTCACCCATCCAAAAGCATCCGTCAGTAAATCTTTCGAACCGGCAAAGGCCAAAGCGATCGACGCAAGTAATCCGCCAAAGCCTACTGAAAACCAGCGGGCCGCACTAAGGTAGTGACCCGCCGTCGCGTCGCGCTTGATGTAAAGTCGGTAGTAATCCGTCACGGCTGTCGACGATAAGGCACCCAGCGCAGAATCCAGACTCGACATAGCCGCAGCGACAACACCGGCAATAAGTAAACCCTTTAGCCCGATTCCAGGCGTCATCACATGACCAATGAAATAGGCGAAGACTTCATCGGCGGGTTGTTGCGCTAGGGCTGTTGACTCGAACTGGGCATAAACGTACATCATCGCACCGATCAACAAAAACATGCAGACAATCGGAAAGCCGACAATCGCGTTGAAAATCAACGATCGCTGTCCTCGTTTCAAATCGGGACATGTCAGCATACGCTGCGTTAAGTCCTGGTCCGTACCCAGCGCAGCCATGTTTTGAACGATCGCATGAATGGCTAATACCCAAAAAAGTCGATCATTATTGAAATCCAACCCCCAATGCATGACGCGTAGACGCCCTAGCTTCATAGCTTCGTCAACATTGTCCGTAAAAGAGCCGGGAATGGACACAAACAAATAAATAATCGTGGCCAATGCCGCGACCATAAAAACCACAGCCTGTAGGGCATCCGTCCAGATGATCGATTTGATGCCTCCGAATGAAGAATAAGCCGTAACCAGTCCCGCCACGCCCAATACAACCCACACTAAGGGCCAATCAAAAATCATGGCCAGCGCTAACGATGCCGCGAGAAGCCTGATGCCACTTCCGATAATCCGGGAAGCGAAGAACATGAGCGAGGCTGTCATTCGTGTCCACGGTCCAAAACGAATGCCAAGATATTCATACACCGTCGTCACGTTAGAGCCGTAAAACGCCGGCAATAACAGGTATACGATCAACAATCTCCCTACGAACGCACCGGCATAAAGCTGCAAGTACCAACAGTTTTCATGAAAAGACCTTCCCGGAACAATAAGAAATGTCAGGGCGCTGACCTCCGTCGCCACGATGGAAAGCCCGACAATGAGCCAATGCTGTTCACGCCCACCTAGAAAAAAATCGTGCGTACTGCGCTCTCGCCGCCCTACCCAAAAACCAGTAGCCGCTACGCCTATAAAATAGATGACCAGTACAACAACATCCGCCATACCCATAGTTACAGCATCCCTACCTCAATCACCATCAGCAATCGCGCACCTCTTTTGCCACGCGTACTAGCGCAACGCGTATATCTGCCAAGCCCGACTCCTTATTTCTCTCACGCCAACAGGCTTCATATTCGTGCAAACAGCGTTTCAGCTCATCAACCCATAGAATGCGCTCGTGATTAGCTGGCGCGGACTTACCCAATCGACGGCGCACTTCCCATTGCAAGCGTCGCGCAGCCAATTTATTCACGCGACATGATACAGCCAATTCTCGAAGGTCCGCGACTGTACAATGGATCGTGGGCGACAACTTGTCAGCCAATTGTGTCGCGCGTTGCGAATTTTGAATGCACGCGATCAACTCGTCCTCTGACGGAAGCGAGGCCTGTGCTTCTAGCATCTTCGCAGGCTGCCATAAAAGTCGCCAAGTTTCATAGTCACCGGCCAAAGAACTTGTCCGGCGGAGTGCCGATAACAAGGCCCGCCCGTCGTCATCTGAAATAGTTTGCGTGAAATTTTCATCAAAGGTTTCACCGATAACATGATCTACATGCCACGCCAGCGACGCCCCAAGGGTTATGCCATGCCAGGAACAAGCGAGCAAATTAAAATGGCCATGATCTCCCCAATCAGTGGTGATGAGTCCATCAGCGCCGGCTTGTACACCCACTTGGGCGAATGTTTTGATGTTCCGCTCCGCCAAGTCCATCGCATTAATAATGCGTTTCCACCCGGATGTCCCCGGGCAGACCATAGTTGAATACCCGTGATCTACAAAGCGAGATGTGGCTTCATAATCAGCCGAATCGTCATAGCCCCAATGAAGTATGGAAATGTTTTCGGGCAACTGACTACATGCCGAGGGATAATGACGTAACACATCGCTCCATAATTGCACATGCCTCTCCTGGCTTTCACATAGTTTGGCTATGTTGCACACGTGACGAATATAGATGTCCATGCGCATCTGCTCAGTCAACGTTTCTCGATGTTTACCGCGACCTAAATCCCATGGTTCATCACCACATATATTGACGACCGGGCTGGAAAAAGCGGCGAGTATATCTCGCCACATGTTTTTGACCAGATCTAACGATGCTGGATTATCCACATCGAGCGTCAAACCTCTGGCACGCTGAGGCCAAGTCATCTGCTCCCAATCCGAATCTGCCTCGATTTCTGCAAGCTGGTGATATTGTGGAAGCGATAGAATCCGACCCATATGCCCCAAATTCGCCACGGCAGGTACGAGGTCGATGAATCGCTCGTGACAATATTGATCTAATGTATGGACATCTTCGGGCGTTAGCCCTTCATCTGCACGGCAAATGCTCGGGTCAAACGAAAAAGCAAAGGCGTGCTCGATGTATAATTGTAGCTGGTTAATTTTGAGCTGTGCCAGTCTATCAACCAGCAGTAGTAACGTCTCAAGCGTGGGTACTTTGCCGCGCGTCACGTCATGCAGCACACCCCGCGTGGTGAAATCAGGCTCATCCTCTATTACACAACAGGGCAACCCAATTTTTGATGTCAGACTTAATTGCTTGAGGGTTTGCAGTCCATAAAAGCAGCCAATAGCCGAGCCGCCTTCAAGCAAGATACGCTTGGGCATGATAGATAATGTATAACCCTGGGAAGCTAAACCAGAAGCAGTTTTGATAACCATACAAACCGGATCACTATTAGACACTTGACTATATGTAGACAACTTGCAAAGCCAAGCAGTGACATGTTCCGCAATGCGCTCGTCATTCACTTGTACATCAATCGATGTCCGCGATGAAACATAACACACACCCATCCGGCGCGTAATATGACGTGGCTGGGGTAATATGAACATGTTTTGCCGTGTTGACTCTTGGGGCATGATCTGAGTCTTATAGCAATATCAATCCAATAACAACTATCAAATAGTTAACCCATCCTCACTGTTCGTGTAGAAAAATAGCAGATATGATGGCGCATATGGGACGACGTGGAGATAAAGCCGCTTCATACGCATCGGCTGGTGAAACAACGGGGATGCGCGAAGCGCTTGAACGGCGGTGGTATGATCGCCTCACGTCCATGCCGCACCTAGCCACATTAGTGACCGGCGAACTGGCTCAACGTGAACCATTCCACCGCTGGATGCACTACAAACAAGGATTTTCGCCTGGTTTGGTTCGACTATTTCTCAAAGAAGTTGGCACGACGATCAGCCAACACGTTCAATACCAAGTGCTGGACCCATTTTCCGGATCGGGAACTACCGCGATCGAGTGCGCGCGACGCAAGGTAAATGCCATCGGTATTGATGCACTACCCTGGCTAACTTTTCTTACTCGTATGACCGGGCAACGCACTTTCCCACCCATGCCCCAGCTTGATTTGAGTTTATCGTGGGCAAGTCTAGCTGATATGCTCAAAGAAGATATTCACCGCGCCACGCTGATGTTAGCTGTCGCACGTCAATACACTACCGCAGGGAAGCTCAACAAAGGTGCCGCACCGCTGGCGAATCTTTTCGAACAAACAGCTGCCATGATGCAAGAGGATTTGTCTTCTCCTTTGCCAATGCAAACTAGCTGCCACGTGGACGATGCCCAATCGCTGACGTCTCTCGACGATGACTCTTGCGGTAGCGTGTTGTGCTCCCCACCCTACTTATCACAACACAATTACCGAAAAATCACCGCACCATATGAAACCGTCTACAAACATTGGTACGACAAAACGACTGACACTCTTCATTCGAATAGCCTCGTAGCCTCACATCCCCACGTGGCCTCAATAGGAAAAAAGAACGCCTCATCGCACCCAGCTGAATCAGAAGCCTGCGAATGGCTCATCAAAATGGGAGAGAAAAAACTCGCCCGTGTGACGCATGATTACTTCCACAATATGCAGCGTTTCCTCCTGGCTATGAGACGTGTCGTTGTTGATGGTGCTCCGTGTTGGATCGTCATTGGCGGCGCACGACCCAAAGGTGTCTATATTCCATCCGATTTGATCCTGGCAGAATTGGCTGAAAAAAGTGGATATACCGTTGAGAGTATTTCCGTGGCTCGCGATCTTGTCTCATCTCGTAGAAAATTCGGCCTCATCGGCCACATCGCCCCGCGCGAATCGGTGTTAGCCCTAACCGCCAACTAAGTGTGTTTAGCCGAGAAGCATATGTCTCATGCGTGCGGATGCAAGACATAATTGGCGGGTGGGTGGCATGGACAAACGCCGCGGAATCGGGCTGTCGAATCTCCAATGGATGCTACGCGCGGCGTTTGCCCGTGCAAGCGCAACCGAGGAAAAGCACGGGCAAGCGTCGCCCCTACGCCTCGTTTCATCCGCGATCCCCTCAACGCGACGCTTGTCCATGCCACCCAACTCAAGCCCGCCTCATCTGTCTTGCACCTCATGCGTGCTGAACTATGCTTCCAGACTTGTTGGGTAAGTCGTTTCGCATCACAATACTGGTCGGGCACAGGTGTATCTCATATTTTCTTTTTGAAGGAAGCACGATGGAATTTCGAGACATTGCACAACAACGAAGATCGGTGAAATCTTACAAACCCGATCGAGTTATCACAGACGACGAGCTACGCGCACTGTTCAATCTGGTCGTATTATCACCCTCCTCGTTCAATTTGCAGCATTGGCGCTTTGTCGTCGTCCGAGACGCTAAAGGTAAAGCTGCGCTTCGCAAAGCCTCGTGGGACCAAGAGCAGGTCGAGCAAGCATCCGCGGTGATCATCGTAGCGGGCAAACTCAATGCCCACGAAGATGCTAATCAGATTTTCAGTGACTCACCGGAACAGATGCGCAAACAGATGGTAGCGATGATACACGGCTTTTATGCAGACAAACCGCAGATGCAACGTGACGAGGCCATTCGATCCGCCTCCCTGGCAGCTATGTCACTCATGTACGCCGCTACGGACCTCGGTCTGGCATCCGGCCCACTGATTGGATTTGACCCTGCACAGATTAGCCGCCTCATCAACTTGCCGGCATCTTTCGTGCCGGTAGTGATGATTGTGTTAGGAGAACAGGCTGATGACATGAGGCCTCGTGCCACACGCTTGCCTGTGGCAGAAGTGGTCAAGTTGGAATCGTTCGACGGTAACGGGTTATCGTAGTTAAAAAACGCGAAGTGGTACCCTTTTCTCAGCCCTGAACCACTAATGCCGGTCTGGCATGAAAAATGCTTTTACACACTGTTGTGGTGGCGTTAGACTGCATACTGGTCCCGCGTCTCTTGAAAAGAGGATACTTTGTAGCCGAGCTGATATATAGCCGTCAGAATGCGAGTTTTCGGGCCTTAATGGTTTTGATTGGCGGAATTACAAAACGAAGGAGATTGTCCACGTGTCCAATCCAATTAACCGGCTGGCCATGCAAACGGTGCAACAACACATCATTGAGCGTCAACGCCAAGAGCACCCCGATGCCAGCGGTGAATTCAGTTGGCTGCTCTCAGGAATCATTCTGGCCACGAAAGTCATCGCAGACCAAGTACGAACGGCTGGACTCAACAACTTGCTCGGCGCAACCGGAGAGGTAAACGTCCAAGGCGAAGTCGTACAGAAACTCGACGAATTAGCCAATGAGACAATCCTAGCTTGCCTGGGCTATCGCGACAGTGTGGGCATCATGGTCTCCGAAGAGGATGATGAGCCATATATTATCAAGGAACTCGACGGTCGTGCGAAATATATTGTTCTCTTCGACCCACTGGACGGTTCCAGTAATATCGACGTTAACGTATCAATCGGAACGATTTTCTCGATTTTACAGCGTCGCGATGGTATTCACTCCTCCAAAGTTATGGACCACATCCTCCAGCCTGGTTACCGTCAGGTAGCTGCGGGGTATGTGATCTACAGTTCCAGCACAGTTATGGCTTACACCACTGGACAAGGTGTACACATGTTTACTTTGGACCCCACAATCGGTGCATTTCGCCTGAGCCGTGAAGCCATCACAATGCCTACCCAAGGTAAAATGTACAGCATCAACGAAGCCTATCGATCTCAATTCCCACTTGGTGTTCAAAAGTACCTGGATTGGACCAAAACCGATGAAGCAGGTTATACCTTGAGATATATAGGCTCTCTCGTTGCCGATTTCCATCGTACGCTACTCCGGGGTGGCGTTTTTCTATATCCACCCACAAAAAAAGCCCCTCAGGGCAAGTTACGTTTACTATATGAAGCCAATCCGTTGGCCTTTATCGCCGAACAAGCCGGTGGTGCCGCCACAGATGGCCGAGAACGTATGCTGGACAAAGTACCTACAGCTTTACATGAACGGACATCACTTGTTCTAGGAAGCAAAGATGAGGTTGAGCGAGTAGCTTCATTCTGGGATGCAGACTGAACATGTAGCTTATATACGGTATGGGGCGATTTAGTCGCTCATTTGATCGAGACTACTAGCCACGGTACAATGTAGACAGTAATACAGTGCAAGTTCTGCGGCGACGGCGTTAATGGTTTATCCATATCATTGGTTAACGCTGGTCGGTTGATAGAAACAAGTCCAATCAGGTGGAGCAAGACATCATGATGTCAGAAACCCCGAACGGGTCTTTCGCTGTCACTGCACAGGAGATCAACTCTAACGTTGATAAGGTGGGATCCGTCGCCCGTAAATCTTTGGATGAAATCCTTATGTCTATCGAGACGCGTGAGATCGTCGGTGCTCTAAAACAAGTCCACGGCCAGCGCACACAAGCCGCTAAACTGTTGGGGATTTCACGAAGCCGTCTTTATCGACGAATGGAAGCCCTTGGCATCGACCCTCGAACGGTCATTCACGATACGGACGTGTAAGGGAATCTCACACAGAATCTACGCTTCTACAAGAGCCTGTGCCTTGTAGCGCTCGATGAACCGCACTACGCGTGTATCACCGCACACCTTGACCCTCGATATAATATCGGTGGGACAAGGTGAAAAAAGTTGGATACTGATGATGACACTATGGGGATTACATCCAGAGGCGGGTATATGGCTGGGCGGTCACGCGGTGGATAGCAAGCGACGGCTCCACCTTTTACTTATCGACCAGCCGCGATCACCGATCGGACCAATCGAGGCAGGGTTCATCACTCCGGCAAGTGTGGATGAAGCCATTCACTTTGCTCAAAAATTAAGCAGCCGCCTTGGCCCGGGTAAACGGCTCTGGATACTCATTCCTTGCAATCATCAAACTGACAAGTCCGCGACTTGGCGCGATCTGGATAACCGCATGTTCGAACAGGGATTTACTAAAATTGCTTCAGTCGATGTAGACGAACTATATCAAACCATTGGATACACACACACATCCATTGCCTATGATAGTAGTGACAACACCCACCGCTGAGAATTCTCTTTTCATGTTTATCGTACGTTCGTGCATACCTTCCGGAAGAAACATACTCTTAGGTGTTGAAGATTAGCTTAGCTTGTGCTGAGATTTTGCCGCAACCTATTCGACAGGTACTTGCTGTGGAGGTGCAATCAAACGAATGCGTGGAGCTACATTCGACGCCCGTTCCACATATCGCTCAATCAGGCCGTCCTCAATCATGTGATACAATTGTACGACTTGTCGAGGATGGTAGTCCTTACGCAAGTATAATCTCGCGCCTGGCTCATCCCACTGCAAAACAGGTGTAATCGTATCGTGTGCCAACTGAGACAATACCGCCGTCATCGCATCCAAACCAGCAAGAATCGCTTTACAACCAATCGTATGGGGCATGTCCTGGGCCACAATCGTCGGTCGAGCATGCGCGTAAATCGCACCGCGATCTATCCCGGCATCGATCGCGTGAATGGTCGCACCAATGTATTCCAACTCATCATTGAGTAGCGGATAAAAATTCGTGGCTGTCCCTCGGTAATAGGGAGAAAGACCAAGGTGCATGTTGATCATTTTTCCCCGCCACCGTTGCAATAAATCATCCTTGATAAGATTCGTTCCATAAACAACGATCACATCCGGTTCATAGCGATCCAGGAAGGTCAGCGTACTTTCACTATTAAGACATCCCGGTGCGATATGAAGGATAGCCGGCCCGTCCGTTGATGTAAGAATTGACACATCATGACCAAAATATTTTTCTTCTTGGAGCGATCGCTGAACGAAATGCATAAGCACTGCATTTTTATCCGATGCGGATAGTTCGTCTATTCTTTCATCTATCGGGTGATACCCGGTTTGTTCGTACCCAACCGCTACGACATCAAACCGTTTAACCAAAGCCCGAGCTACAAAGCGGTGTCGAGTATCTATGCTTGTCAATATGGCCATCTTCATATGTGCCGCTTACGCTCCTTGAATAATGGGCCAATACACACTTACTTGAGTACCTAACCCCTTGGAAGAGGTGACTTCAATCTTGCCTCCTATTGATGTGACAATGCCATGCGCCATCGCCAACCCCAAACCGGTCCCCTCACCTGCGGTGGTAGTAAATTGCTCTTTAGTGGTCCAAAAAGGCTCGAATATATGTGGCAGTACCTCGGCCTCAATCCCACAACCCTGATCGATAATATTCAAAATAACCCAGCGCAATGTCGTGGTAGCACATACCCGCACGGTCCCACCTGTAGGTGTCGCTTCAATAGCATTTTTAAGTAGAATACTCAATACAGTGGTCAATTGTTGCGTGCCTGCTTCATATTCAATACGACACGACACCTCGTGATTGACCCGTACCTGAGCAGCCGCAAACTCATCCGCCATTTTTTCAATCGTATCATCAATGATATCCGATATACTGCGCAACTGTTGGCTACGCTGATCTCCAACTGCTAATATCTGTAAGCCACTGATAATCGAGCCTGCTTTGACCATAAGCTGACTGGCCTGCATCAAAGTTTTTTGCATGCGCATCTCATCTCGACTTTCAAGGGCAAAGTCAATGCTCGTGAGCGCGCCGCCAATCACATTGTTCAAATGGTGAGATACGGAACCTGAAAGATTACGCAGCGCTGACATTTTAGTGTCAACCTCGGCTAACGCTGCCCGTTCTACAACCTTCGTCACATCACTCAATACAAACCACAACGCAGCATACTCACCATCGGGGCGATGAAGCATCCCAGACCACCATCGCTTATTGCCGTTTGGCCCCATGCGCTCGGTCAGAAACGATCGGTTGTTATGGGAACATCCTTGTTGGCAGGCTTCAATGAAATCGGATCGTTCCGCTGGAGATACAAACTCAGTTGCATCCATACCAATGATGGACTCAGCGGTTAAGCCCAGCATTCCGGCTCCGACCACACACGAAATCACCGTTTGATCATGGTCGATCGCAACGACAACAGTACCGTTGTTTGAGAGAAGATCAAGTAACAAGGCCAGTAAAGAATCGCCATGTAGTGCCTTAAACATGTCACTTCCTGTGGTCGAGTTTTTTCCGCATAATCGGCGTAATCATATACAACACTTCATATCGGTCGCCACCACGTCGCTCCATGAAAAACCTGCTGCCTACAAGATATTCATTTTTCGCTTCATCGCTGGGACCGAGAATTAACATCGAACCGGGACTTATCGATACATTCGTCATCAAATCCTCAAAAACGTAACGATCAAACGCCGGAGCCGGGCTTATCACGCCATTGATATTCTCCCAAGTCATCGTACCGCGATCGTGACGAATCTCGTAGGACAACTTTACATCTACAAGCCCACCCATCGCTGCGTACACTATGTAATCGAGTGTGACTAACTTTTTACCTTGCGAGAACGATTTGCCGGTTAATCGATGACCGGCACCATAGGCAAAAAAGGATTCCATCTCCGTGATTTCGCTCGTCTCAATCACTAGCGGTAGTCCGCCGTACGATTGAAACTGATCCTTGCGAATTTCCGCGTCACAGGCTACCAATACCGTCCGTATCGCTGGCCAAGCGTCCGGTGATGCAACCCCCACACGCAAACCATTCCTGGCCAACAGAGCTATCCTTGTCGCATCAACAGCTAGCTCATCCACATGATTCCATATTTTGCGAGAATGGCTAAGCGTTCCAATCGGCAGCGCCACCCTCATGATATCAAATGTTAACTGGACAACCGTTATATCGGCACGTTTTCTGTTCACAATGTCATTGCCTGATGACGATCCGATCAGCGCACGAAGGGAAGCGTCTGCAGCGCCGGTATATGAAGCATCCCTGTTTTCTTGAGCGTTGCCTCGCAACGTAGATTGACACCCCGCCATACCAAGAATGCAAATCGCAACGACCCACGCGCCGTGAAGAAGCTGACATGTGTATCGCTTGCCCTTTTCATAAAAACAAGTACGACATCGTGTGATGTTTGGATAACCAAGCACCGTATGTTCAGATTTGATCGCAGATAGATTCATTTGGCTACGCAAGGCTCGTATCAATTTCTTCCATCCATATACCAAGCAAACTGCCGGATACAAACATCTCACTGCCCACATTGTATCTATTCGTAGGCGTCACCGGAAGCCATCGAGTTAAGCAAGGTGCATGACAAAACCTGCGGGTAGATGGCATGAATAAACGCCGCTGAATCGGGCTGTCGAATGTCCAATGGATGCTGCTCGTGGCGTATGCCCGTACAGGCGTAACCAAGGAAAAGCACGGACACTCCACTCAAAACCGTCTAATCAGTCTTGCACCCGCGAATCCACAGTAGCCCCGTACCCTTGTCCGTCAGTTCAGCCTATGCTACAACCACAGGTATGGCCGATGACGTTAAACATATTGTCCAGTCATTTTCTACGGAAAAAGCACTCGCTATAGCCGCTTATGGCGAATCTGTGGCTTCATACCGCTATCGAACGCTCGTCAATAAGGTGGATGACCCCGATCAACAGCGAACGCTGACGGAAATGGCCGACGAAGAACAAGAACACCACGAAATGATCCAAGGCCTGATCACACAACACTTCCCCCAGAGCGACTTCGTCCTCTCCGCGGCAGATAAAGAACTGGTCATTGTCGGAACACGGCAAATCCACGTCTCAAATAAACAATCCTTATCCAAAGCGATAGACACAATATACGAGTCTGAGTGTAGAACAGGACGCTATTATGCTGCACTGCACGACAGCGTGTCGATGGATAATCTCAAACCGTTACTTAAAGAAATGTCTGAAGAATGCTTTGAGCACGCAAAACGACTACAGGCTATCTTCCACAGTTAAAACCACCATCATCCGCTTCCTCACAGTGGATAAACGATTCACCTGTATAACTCAAATGACCGGCCTTATTGATACTTCGCAGCGATGGGCACACGCCGACCGGGGCCAAACGCGCGTGATGTAACCTTGATTCCCACCGGAGATTGTTTTCTTTTGTGTTCACTTTGACGCACCAGTCTGGCAACCTTGGCTACCATGTCACGATCAAACCCGACCTCGACAATTTGATCCACACTGCAATCTAATTCCACATACTGCTTTAATATGGCATCAAGTACGTCATAAGGAGGTAACGAATCCTGGTCGCATTGAGCTTCACGTAGTTCTGCTGAAGGGGGTTTGACAATGGTACGCTCAGGAATCACTTCACCGTTACTAGCATTGTTTATATGTCGCGCCAGATCATAAACCATCATCTTCGGCACATCACTAATCACACCCAGGCCACCACACATATCGCCATATAGCGTACAGTAGCCAACGGCTAACTCACTCTTATTTCCCGTCGTCAGTAACAATCTGCCGAACTTGTTAGACAGCGCCATCAGAATGTTGCCGCGCAGACGAGCCTGAATATTTTCTTCCGTTATATCTCTTCGGCGTCCACCAAAAAGTGGATCGAGCGTATGCTCCATGGCTGCGTGTACTTGTTCGATCGGCACAATTGCCAACTCGATACCCAGATTCTTGGCTAACTGTTTGGCATCTTCGACGCTATGCTCACTGCTATAACGAGACGGTAACGCAACACCAAAAACTCGCTTCGCCCCCAGCGCCTCGACCGCAATGGCAGCCGTAAGCGCAGAATCGATACCCCCGGATAATCCGATGACCACTTCCTCAAAGCCGCACTTACGCACATAATCTCGCACCCCTAACACTAAGGCGTTGCGGATACTTTCAATACGCGACGGGTACGCTTCCACACGAGAAGGTGTTCGAACATCCAAAGAAAAAAGCAGCATATCTTCATCAAAAGCTATAGCACGGGCCAGCGTCGATCCATCCGGTCCGAAAACCGCACCGGCCCCTTCAAATACCAGGTCATCATTACCACCAACCTGATTAACATACACAACGTGCACGGCATGTTCACGGGCCTGTGATTGAAAAATCTCATCGCGGCGCTCTCGAAGGTCGGCACGAAACGGAGAAGCCGAAAGATTGATAACAATTTTCGCGCCGGCATTGATCGTTTCTCTCACAGGATCGATCCCATAGACGCGACGCCCGTAAAACTGTTGGTCGTTCCACAGATCTTCACAAATCGTAACCCCAACCGGCACCTCAGACTCATTCCCTACCTGCGTCACAAGCACATCATGCCCGGCGTTAAAGTTACGAGACTCGTCAAACACGTCGTAAGTTGGCAACAACCGCTTGCGGTATACACTGCGCACTCGACCATCAGCACATATGGCAGCAGCATTAAAAACACCCTTGCCCGCATGGGTAACATCCGGGTCTACATAGCCAATAACCGCTGTGATCCCCCGGCAGAGTTGGGATAATTGTTCAAGCTGCGCAACATTCTCCTCCACTAAATCAGCGCGAAAAACCAAATCCTTCGCCGGATAACCAAACAAGGCTAACTCAGGAAAGACAACCAAATCCGCCTGCCTGTCACGAGCAAGATTTATCTGCGCAGCGATGATGCGCGCATTCCCACCAATGTCACCAACCATTGGATTGATTTGAGCGAGAGCAATCAGCATTGTTGTTCCAAGATCGGGTTTACCATGGTTCACTCATTTTCGTATTCTGCGGGCGATGACAGTCGCCTACGCGAACTTCGTCAAATCAACCGTACGTAGGATGGTAGCAGAAGCACGGTCAATCGCCCAACACTCACCACCAAGAAGTGATATTCTTGCCACATGTCCTACACTGGTCCAAATCCTTCAAACAACTACAATACTGAAGTTATGGAACATTAGGTACATTTTAAGAAACGCATCAACATGGCCCTGTCCACGCTTACAATCAACATCACCGGCATGCACTGCAACTCATGTATCCAGCAGATCGAATCCGCCTTGCGCGAAGTAGATGGCCTGAAATCAATTCAGGTCGCACTCGGCGAAGCTGTTGTTACACTGGACGATTCCCGCACTTCCAAACGTGAGATTATCACAGCCATTTGCCAAGATGGACGGTTTACCGTAGTGGGTTTTACCTCCTAACCCAACACCTAAATGAAAGTACTAACACTTGGTTTCTTCCTCTCCAACAAAACCTGATCTCATCCGCTTGCGTATCGAGGGGATGACTTGCGGTAGTTGTGTCGCACACGTTGAACGTGTTCTATCCAAAGCACCCGGCGTATCCTCCGCACAGGTTAATCTAACCACCGAAATCGCCACGATTATCCCCGTCGACAATGATGTTAAAAAGCAGCCTCTCATCGAAGCAGTCCGCGGCGCCGGATACGACGCAGCGCCGTGTCGTCAAGACGACCGTTTCGCAACCGGTCTCGAACATACACAACAATCAAAACTTCGCCGACAACGGCAAGCACTGGTGCAAGCGATTGGCCTGGCGATACCGATTTTCGCATTGCATTGGCTAGCGCCGATCCTTCAAGGTAACCAGCATGGTTCACACGTTTGGCCAAGCGTTGCGGAGGCCATACTTTGTACCATGCTGCTTGCTTCACCGGCTGGTGCACCAATTCTTGCAGGAGGTTTTCGCGCACTGATCTTGCGGTCAGCTAATATGGATCTGCTCATCTCGCTGGGTGTTTGCGTCGCTTTTCTTTCCGGCCTATGGGCACTTCTTATCACCCACTCACCGGCCATGCACTTCCACACGGCTGCCATGATTATGGCTTTCATCAACCTTGGCCGATACCTCGAAATGCGTGCCAAAAACAACGCAACATCTTCCATAAGCGCTTTGGTTTCACGCATACCACTTACCGCATTACGCGTCGAAAAAGATGGCTCGCAAGAGGTGCGCGTTGAACAAATCCGCACTGGTGACCATATCCGCGTTGGTCAAGATGCTATCATGCCTGTTGATGGCCGTATAATCGAAGGCCAATGTAGCGTTGACGAAAGCTCTTTGACCGGCGAACCCGCAGTCAAACCGCGCGAAGTCGGCGATGAAATTCCGGCTGGCGCACGCATCGTAGAAGGTCTTGTGACCATACAAGCGACGCGCGTCGGCGCGGATTCTGCCATGGGACGAATTATCCAAGCCGTAGAAGATGCCCAAGCCGGTAAGACAAAAATGCAGCGCATCGCAGACCGCGTAGCTGGTGTGTTTGTCCCCGTGGTCGTGGCTATCACCATTCTTACCGTGGCAGGTCTACTATTGCTGACAGACAACACTTTAACGACAGTGATTAACCGAGCCGTGGCCATACTCGTCATCGCCTGTCCCTGTGCAATGGGGCTGGCTACACCTACCGCAGTCATGGTCGCTACCGGCAAAGCCGCACTGAGCGGCATCCTGGTGCGCGATGCAGCCGGGCTGGAACGAGCCGGTACGATCGACTGTCTATTGTTTGATAAAACGGGAACACTTACGGCTGGCGCGCCTACCGTATCTACCATTGATGTAGTCGCCCCGGACGCTGCTATGTCGGAAAACGACATCTTGGCATTAGCCGCAGCCGCCGATCAATACGCACAACATCCCATCGCCAAATCTCTCGTAGACGAGACAAAAAAACGAAACCTAACGCTAACCGAGCCTGACACCTTCTCCTCCACACCTGGACGCGGCGCCGCTGCCACGGTTGATTCGCGTGAAATTCTCATCGGCAGTGCACGATTTCTCAAAGAGAACCACATTGACTTAACCCGTGCCCAGACAATCGTAGACGCATGGGAAAACAAAGGTCAGACATCCATCTTCGTCGCCGTCGATAACAACTGTCTGGGCGTCATTGGCCTGACTAATCCGCTCGTCAAAGGCGCGGCCAGTGCCATCGCCGCCCTCCACAAACGAGGTATTTCCACAGCTATGCTCACTGGTGACGTCACCTCAACGGCCCAGGCGACCGCCAATCAATTGGGTATGACCGACATCATGAGCGAAATGACCCCCACCGACAAACTGAATGAAGTACACCGCAGGCAGGAAAACGGTCAACGTGTCGGTTTTGTGGGTGACGGGATCAACGACGCACCCGCCCTCACCGCCGCCCATGTCGGCCTCACGTTTGCAGGCGCTACGGATGTGGCGGCAGGCTCAGCCGACATCACCATGATGCATCATGATTTACGGAATATCTTAAGCGTCATCGAATTGGCACAGCGAAGCATGCGCGTCATCAAACAAAATCTCTTCTGGGCGTTTTTCTACAACTCATTAGCCATCCCCCTAGCCGCCCTTGGAAAAGTCCCACCCGGCCTGGCGGCTGCGGCGATGATGTTTTCATCCATCAGCGTCGTTCTAAACTCACTTCGTCTGCGTTCTTGACGAAGGCTGGAATTTGTTCTACTGATGTATTAGAATAGCTGCTCGGCAGTAGGTGGAAGTCGTAGAATTCTTAGACATAAGGTACCGTATGAGTAAATTACCTTTTGAAGGCCCGCTATTTTTCAAATGCTTGGTCACCGTTTTCATACTCGTCATCGTAACGTGGGTTGTTATCGTAAATATGACGGAGTATGAAATGATCGGCGCAGATTACGGCGGCTCATTCATCAGCGCCATCATCTTCTCATATTTAGTCCACCTCTGGTTACTTCCCGGCGAATATGAATACGAAGATGACTACGAAGATGAAGAACCCGGGGAAGCCTAAACATACCCCCTATTTATCACGCACACTTACCGAGGCGTCCTCAACCTTTACAGTCTCCTCTGGAGCAATGGGCTTAAAGAATGCCAATACCAGTAACATCGGCATCATCGGCACACGAAAACGCGGATCAAATTGTGGTGTAGACATGATCAATAGCGCTAACAGTAGCAGCATAGGTATACACCAATCACGCCAAGCCCGTCGCTGGCGAATAACCGTCCAAAGCACTAGAACCGTGATAATCAAATAAGGGAAAGATTTCACGAGCTGTCTTTCCCGAGATTCTTCAACCCCAGCAGCGGGTTCAAGCACAAGGTTGAGAGGGAATGTCAGAATTGACCCGCACCGAGTTGTCAAACACGCCACAGTGCTCAACGGCGATTCTATCATATATGATAAACCAATACGCATGAGTTGCTTTGAAATCAAAAAAGAATCCACATCGGTCTTATTCCCTTGCGCCAGATTAGCCCAATGCAGTGAATTCCGTTGAGACTCCGGCAAATAGTAGAGTTCTTTTCGAAGCCTTCGGTCAATTTCATCCCACACTGAATGAGGATAATCCGAACGTCTGGGATCAAGCGACGTCTCCAGGAACCGATCGGCTGACCGCCCCTGCCGCCATAAAACAACCTCCGCCGCCTTAAAATAAGCCATCACGACTCCGCTTTGATCTGACAAAGCGATTTGATTCGCTACCCGTATATTGCGACCGATCCACGGACCAATCGTTGACATGGTCGCCACACAAAACCCGGCAAGCATGGGCCAAGTCCAACGAGATAGGCTAGACGATGGACGCGACCAAGGCGAGACAATTCCAAGAAAGCCACGCAAGGCCAGTAAGACCGGAACCAAAATCCCAATAGGTCGAACCAATACCAACATACCGGACAATACGCCGGCTACGATAAACCACCAGACTGAATTCATCCGTTCTGCACGGCGCCAGCTAAGCCAAACCAATAGCAGCAATGTCACAAACAGCGTCGTCGCCATCAACCACAGTGAGTAGAAAAGATGGTAAGGCTCTAGCACAAAAAACCCCACCGCCAACATAGCGCGACCGGGTGACATATAGGATCGAACCACAAACAAAAATAGCGCAGCATTTAGTACGCAAAGAAATTGCTGCGCAAGGATCAGCGCCGTGGGTATGGCACCAAATAGCCAGATGAACCCAGCCAGGAAGATCGGATACCCTGGCGTCCGCCATGTATCAGGCTCGAAAGGCTCAGTCACCGCTTGACTAAATGCGCCATGATCTACGACATGACGTGCGATTTGGTAATACTCTTGCGCATCGAGCGACCGAAATGCGTAAACATCGACCCCACCTTTCACAACATGAACAAAGCCGATCAACGCGACATGAGCAATAACCGCCAGAATGATAACGGTAAGAAGAGATCGCCGGTTGTCATGCATAATTACGCCGACAATGGAAAAAAGTGCGCATACCAATCGACCGCGTGCGGGCGGGATCGAGGTATCATAATTAGCGGTATCGAATCGGGGCCATTACCACCACCACAATAGACCGGGTACTACGCGAAGCGGTGTGACCACTTGACCATTGTACTTTTTCACAATGTCGCCAAGCTGTCGATTAAAACTACCATGATCGAATTCACTAGGGAGCATCACAATAAACTTCTGCCCACCCTGCACCAAAGGTCTTGGCCCAGGCACGACCCGTCGCTCACCCGTATGCCCGACAATCAGCATCTCGTACGTATCAACAACTTCAGAAATCTCAGCGATCAAGCCCGCTCTGTCATCAGTGACGATATCAAATCCGTATAGGTCCGCCTGATACCCCTCCGGCACGGTAGGCTCTTGCATCGGCTGAAAAACAACCCCACAGCCGCTCGCATCCTTCAGCTCTCCCTTATTTTTATCCATACGCTCGATATCTTTGGGATCAGCCGTGACGCTCATAAACACGACGGCACTCTCCCCAAATTTATCCGCAATATCCTTATCGATATTGCCGCCGTAATTTCGTACAAACTCCGCCCCCAAACGTAACAAGCCCGGCATATCGGCGCCAATTAGCCATAAAGCTGCATGCTGCTTGTCTTGATTCACCGTCGGACTTGTCGTCATCGTAAATACCTCGCCTCAACATCAACGGCCTAATACCTCACTTACATCCCAAGCCACTAGTATACTGTCAGACTGATCCCCTATTCAAGCGCTCTATGTAGTTACTGTCATCCGCTACATGTGGTGTCTTTGGAATACCTATAACAGACCACGCGAGGCGAGTAAATCCAGATATGGCGATGCAGGATGAGGGTACCCGCCTGGCCCCGGCAAATCCCATTTGGCAAATAGTTTCGCATTATCCTTATCCCCACGCTCAAGATCCGCCGTCTTCCGCTCGTCAGGCAACTCGTCATGATGAATCAGAGCCTGACGACACCCTAAAACCTCCAACTTTTTCTCAATTTGCAAGGTCAGGGAAAGATCAGTATCAAACCCAAAAAAGTAATACCGCTCATCCGCATACCCCACTTCATGCAGTAAAGACCGGCGAAGTAGGCCAAAATTGGCATAAACATACCCACGAACATGACAAAGCTCGTAAGATTGCCCTCCATGCTCAATCCGGTCTATCACATTCCGTTCGCTATGCCAATTGTGGTAAAACGCCACCATCCCTAAATCAAGCAAATCAGGTTTTTCCAGCATATCCACTGCTGCTTCAACACTACCCGGCAACGGGTAGGCGTCGTCGTTGAGCCACATCACATAATGCCCTGTTGCAGCCCGGAACCCCTTATTGAACGCCCGTACCGCCCCTTCACGAGCGTCCTCTAGTATCACACAAAGATCATGCTGCTCCCCCAACCACTCCCGCGTACCATCTGTAGACCCGCCATCAACCACCACCACCTCGTGGGGAATGCCAACACATTCTCGAATCTTTTCGATACACCGGCGCAATGTAACGAAGCGGTTGAATGTAGGGATCACAATGGAGACAATACGCAACATATTGAGTCGATCCTACAAGATGGCTTTGACCGCCTCAAGTATCGGCTAGGCACAATACGAAACTCTCGTATGGAAGATGAAGCACGCCCATGAAAAGCATAACGATTATTCTCTTTGCACTGGTAACAACCGCAAGCGCTCACGCACAAACTCAACAAGCGTCATCATCGAAACAGTTGCAACACACGCAACAATCGCGGCTACTCACCAACACTGGACACTTAGAGGGTATATGGCCCACGCCTAAACTCATGAATTCCCTGTTACTTCGCTGGGCTAATAAGATCGGCGATCAGTATGAACTAGATACTGCGCAGCGCAAACAGTTACGCGAGGCTGTCTTGAAGCGTTGGCCATCATTCCTTCAGGATAATCGCAGTAGGATTCAACCTCTGATCAACCAATTCCTGGAAATGCGTATGGCACTCGAGACGCCGCCCAAAGAAAACGTGCAAGACTGGGCCAAGCGCGCACTACCCGTTTTAGGCGACATTACCCAGCAAATCACAGCAGGGGCCGATGACGTCCGAAGTTTTCTCACCCCCGACCAGCGTATTGTCTACGACGCAGATCGACTCAAACTATCGATTGGCATGAAATTAGCCCGCGCTAAGGTACAAGCTTGGGAGAAAGGTGAATATCAACCAAATGATTTCTGGCAACCCTTGCGTAGCATACGACAAAGCTCAGACGATGACACTACTCATGCTCCCACGCCTGCGACGTTATCCACACCCGAAAACGACAAAAAACCCATGCTTGATCAGATTTCTATGGAACTATCCGGTTGGGACGAGTTTGTAGCCAATTTTATCAAACAATACTCGCTCAATGAAAGTCAACAAGACGCGGCACGCTCTGTTCTCGCTGAAATGAAACGGCGCGCTCTAGCCCATAGAGATCGTCACCGTGAAGAAATCAACATGTTAGAAGCATCGATACGCCATAATTCCGGTAGTGAACAAGAACTATTAGCTATCAAGAAGAAACTGGTCACGCTATACGGACCAATCGACATCATGTTTGAAACCTTGCGCACACGTCTGCGCGCAATACCGACTCAAAACCAACTCCAGCACCCCCCCACACCGGACGAACCTTAGTTTAGATTGGACAAAATGCCCCAGCCCGCACTATAAAGAGTTAGCTTAACCCATGATAGTTGGAGTCAGAATGCATCTTCCTTTTCTCGGATCAATCGCCATCTTCGTGTCCACCTTTGCCATGGGACCAACATCCGTAGCAGAAGATGTGCTGCCAACCATTGGCACCGGCGTGGGAGACCTGTACCCTGATTTTCTATTGCCCAGCCTAGACGGAAAGATGGGACGCCTGTCCGATTACCGCGGCAAAAAAGTTCTCCTTATCAACTTCGCATCCTGGTGAGCAGGTTGCCGTAGACAGCTGCCCGTGTGGCAGAAACTCGTAACACCATTAGTTAATAAAGGCGATTTAACTGTCATCGGCGTCGTGCAGGAACAACATCCCGAACGAGCCATGCTATACCGTCAATGGCGGCAGTTGGATTGGCCTATCTATGTCGATTCGTTAAACCTACTCAATGTGTCAGTCGTACCATGGCCCACAGCCATCGACGAATCCGGTGTGGTTCGGCACGCTTCTATTTCGCCAAACAATTTGAAGGTAGAGTTTCTCAATCAAAACTATCCCCACACGATCGTACCGGCGAACTATAACATTGCAGACCAACCGGACCTGTCTCAGCTGCGCCTTCGTAGTCGGCAACAGAGCAACGCATCTGCCTGGCGCGATCTCGGCGATGCGCTATGCCTGTCCGACAATAAAGACAAAGAGACCCAAGCGATCGATGCTTATCGCCGAGCCATTACACTCAACCCCATGGATGGACGAGCTTATTTTAGAACAGGTGTAGCGTTACGCCGCCGCTTTGAGTCGCCCCAACGACAGCCTGGCGACGGGCAACGCGCTGTCCTCCAATGGGGCCGTGCCTTAAATGTCAATCCCAATCAATATATATGGCGGCGACGCTTGCAACAATACGGACCTAGACTAGACAAACCATATAACTTTTATTTTTGGATCGACCAGGCTCGAACTGACATTCTAAACCGCGGTGAGGTTCCCGTTCAACTGCCCATAGAACCTGCCGGATCGGAATTAGCTGGTCCGACGGGTCCGGGTCACATCGCTCAACAGATCCACCCAAGACGAAATGTAGATCCCCAGGGTCGTATAACACGAGATAGTCAACATCTTGTCGACCTCGAAACAATCTTAACCCCGGCCCAAACCCAACCCGGTAGCAGCGTGCGCGTGCGATTTGTTTTCCGTTTGACAGATAACAAAGCAGTATGGAACAACGAGGCTGAGGATTTGTACGTCTGGTTGACACTCTCCGGAAGTATGCGTATCACTGAAGCACAATGGACTTACAAAAATCCCCCAACCCCCGAAAGCAATGAACGTCGTGTAGTTGATGTCGAGTTGGCTTTATCCCCCGAAATGAAGCGGGCAACATTTGGGATACCTGGATACGCCCTGTACTATGTTTGCGAAAAAACTGGTGATCGTTGCCAATACCTTCGTCATGATTTCACCGTACAATTGAGCGTTGATCCAACCGCCCCAAGCCTGCGATAGACAAACGTTTCATCAAACCGACAAAAGAGTACCTCGTGATTGATTGTCTAGATAGGGATTTATAGCACTTCTGATACTCATGCCGATAACAACGTGATATTCTCTAACTTATTACCATGAAAAGGGTTACAGACCTTACCCTATAGACCCTGAGCCTTTCTGGAACACCCAAACAAGGTAATTACTGCATTTTTTTCTTGCCGTATGGCTGGTATCATGGTACAAGTGTTAGCGGTGCTTATGTTTGCCGATAACTCGGCGAGCGCGCGGGATGTGCTTGTCAGCCATTCATCAATTTGGGTCTGGTGGAACGGTGATTGGTACAATTTACTTGTCTGGGGTTGTGTAGAACATAAGGAGTCAGATATGAGGAACATGAAAGTAGCTTTGAATTTGGGATGTACGATGGTTTTTGTATTCGCCGTCACTTCGGCACATGCCCAGAGCGCAATTTCGCAGACCGAACCCACCTATTTTGTGAAACCGAAACAAGCTTCAGTACTCCCAGGGAGTACGCTTGTTGTGGATGTCTTCCTAGCTAACGCTACTGATATTGGTGCTGTTCAAATTCAAGTAGTTGCCAACGATCAGCAAAACAACAAGCTCGCCATGACCAGCATCACTGTTGACGAGCAGTCGCCTCTTTTTCTGTTTGGTTCCGATCAGATCGTCAAGGCTATCGACACAAAAGGTGAACGCATTGCTTTGGTGAAATATAACGGTGGCGTGACCGCCCCTACATCCAAGCCCAAGTATATATGTACATTCTCTTTCGATGTGCCTGCCGATGCCACTGGTTCAGTCAGTGTTGGTGTAGCTGCAGGTCAAGAGACGATGCTACTTATTTCGAGTGGTGCGGAAAGAACTTATACGGTCAGCAGCCCGGTAACTGTAGAGGTCGTCACGGATCGCGTACGTTCTATCAAAAAAGGTCGAAGCACACGATAGCAGCGAAGTTATAATACAACGCTGAAACGGCCATTCGTGGGTCGTTCTCAACCCAATGCAAGGAAATTCCAAGACTACCCCTTTTACGGGGTGGTCTTTTTTTAGTGCGCGCGTCATGCCTGACGCGCCTCGGGTAGGAGGCGGGGTTGCCCCCGCCGTCCTCCCACACCACCGTGCGTACGGTTCCGTACACGGCGGTTCAGTTGGAACACGCCAATCGCCGTGATTCCTGGATGAAGCTCACGAGACCAAGCTGACGCAGGTAGC
>JAJRWX010000065.1 GCA_024276605.1 Planctomycetota bacterium
CGTGCGGCTCTGATCGATTATCCTGGTGGTAGGGGGTGCCAGATGACTGGTGGTAGCGCATGCCAAATGACTTCAGGCAGGTCAACCTTTCGCCAAAGCCTATGGGCTTTGGCGAAAGAACGACCTGCCCTACCGGGGTGGGGGAAGGATGTTGTGTGCAATGGCTGTGACACTTGTGATGTTTTGCGACGCAAGATCCGTCCCCCCCCTTCGGGGTGTACCCCGAAGGATGGGGCACCCGCTCCATCCATGCCCGCGCTTTCAGCTTGGGCATGCCACACGCATGGGCATGTCTTTGGGGTGCTATGTAAGGTTACGCGCCGAGTCAGAGCACCACGGCGCAAGCCTGGTGACCCGGTCATAGGTTGGTGCGGCTGGCCTTGTTGACGACGGTGGACTTGTTTACGTGCGCCGGTCCGCAGGCTGGCGCCGTGCGGCTCTGATTTGACTACGCTGGTGGTTGCGACCTGCCCTACCGGTTGGATTATCGTAATTGCCCGGTGAGTGAGCGGACGGACGATAGTCCGCGACTTTGCAGGTAGGTTGTTAACCCGTCGCAGATTTGGATGGGTATACGTGGGTCGACGAAAAGCGCCGTACCTACAGCTAAGGCGGTCGCGCCGGCGAGCAGAAACTCTACGGCATCACGCCAATCGGTAATCCCTCCCATGCCAATGATGGGAACGTTGGCATCGCGGGCCACGGCTTCGTAGACTTGATTGACCATGCGAATCGCGATGGGTTTGATAGCCGGACCGGATAGGCCTCCGGTACGGTTAGCCAGGATCGGCTGCCAGGTATCGACGTTAATCACCATACCGGGAATCGTGTTTATCAGTGACAGCGCATCGACACCTCCCTCGACCGCGGCCTTGGCTGTTATGGTAATATCAGTTACATTAGGGGATAGTTTGACAATCAGTTTCGATTGTTTCACTAGAGGACGCACCTCGTCGAGCAGTTTACGCAAACGAATCGGATCCGTACCAAAGTCCAAACCATCCGCCACGTTAGGGCACGACACGTTCAACTCCAGCGCAGTGATGCATTCGATGTCATCGAGTCGTCCGCAAACTTTTCGATAATCCTCGGCACTATGACCTACGACATTGACAATCGTGGGGATACCCAACGCTTGGAGAAAGGGTACTTTCTCTGCCACAAAACCTTCCAAGCCGAGATTGGCCAAGCCAATGGCATTGAGCATACCACCGCAGGTTTCTACCGTTCGCTCGGGCGGATTACCTTTGCGAGGCTCGGGCGACACGGCCTTGGTTACAAACGCACCGAGTTTGTGTAAGTCCATGTATTCGCTGTATTCCGGGCCATAGCCACTCGTGCCCGAGGCGGTCATCATGGGATTAGCCATGCTTATGCCGGCTAGATCGACGGAAAGATCAACCGTTTGCGTTATGTTAGATTCACTGGCCATGTCTGGCACGATCGGTGGAATCATAACCGTTGTCAATACAACTGCACGATGAAGGTCACGTCAATGAGCATAAACGCCACAACCAATAACAATGATCGTAGAGGATGATTGATCCTCCTCATTCGCTAAATGGTCACCGGCCTATTCTGCAATCGCCTTACAGGGACAAACTGCCCCAAGTGCATGAGAATGTGCACACCGATCATGTTGAATACCTCGCCGACGGTCTTCGCGTATGCTTGCACGGACTCTGGTGAGGGTTTATCCAATTCGTCGTCACTAGCTGCTTCGAGGGCTGCAAGCGTACCTTCACGCTGGACAGTCATCGCAGCTAGAAGCTCCTGTTTGTTGTGGAACTTGGTGGGATCATCGCAGGTAGATGTTTCTTTGGTATAAGCTTCGGAGAAGCCATCCGGCAACTTGGGCATGGCGACACCAACACCGGAAAGCATTTGATTTTCCGCCGCAATTAAATGTCCCAATTGCCAGTTAACATGGTTAACACCCGCCACCGGTCGAACCATCAGGTCTGCATCCGTTAGATCACCCACGTAAGCCGTCAAAATTTCATGGGCATTACCAATGGTATTTTTGATCACGTCTTTCCCTGTCATATTTATTGCTCCTACATAAAATTAATTCATCTGACCTATCGTATCGCTAACCTCATGAGCACATTGCATAACCGTTTAAGTACTTCGTAAAGTACAAGAATTACGATTACTCTCGATGAAGACAATACGAATCCTTCTCTGTGTGGACCCTACCTAGCCCATGTGGGATGTCAACTATTCATTGAGGACATAGAAATGATGGGTTAATCCAAGCAAATAAGGCATTGGATTAACACCAAACAACACAACTTCAGACACATCACAGCATCCTTTGTTTTTGCGAATCATTTATTTGAAGCCATTTTCCGCGTCATGATGAGTATTGACCGCTACACAATATAAGATCTTGCTCTAGCCATCGCATTTCTCTATGACTTGTCGTCTACTGTCGGGTGCGTAGCTTCAAAATGCTGTTCTTGTATCGAAGCTGCAGGATGTTCTTCTTCGAACATATCCTTAGGCATCTTTCCTTTCAACCACGATGGGTTCATCGGGTAAACAGACGGGTTAAACACCGTAGCGTAGATATGCCAAACCAATATAGCTAACGTCGCAAGCCAAGCTTCGTAATAGTGAACAACTTGAGCTACATCGAGAACCACTTTATTGATTTTCCAGTGTTCGATAAAGTAATTCTCAAATAACAGAAAAATTCCTGTGACCGTCATGAGAACGCTTCCCCATATCAAGGCCCAGTATTCCATTTTTTCTATGTAACTGAATCTACGAAACTTTGGTGGTTCATTACAACGCCCCAGAAAAAACAAGACATTGGATTTCATGTCCACCAAGTCTCGCTTGGAACCTAACATATCGTGAAACCAGGAGCGCCCGCGCCGCGTGCATAGATAAATGGCATGCCACACTCCACAATAAGTGAACACCGCAGCGGCCACACGGTGAATAGTCCCACGGATGAGAAAACCGGCTCCTTCGCCCCAACCAAATAGCATCTGTACCCAGCTAGCTTCCGAAAACCGGAGGGAAAATCCAGTCAATACCAGGACCATAAAGGATATCATGAGCAACCAATGTTGGGTTACCTCTCCCGTTGTCATACGTATGACACAATCACCCGTGGATCTTAATTTCATGTGCCGTAACCAATGAGCTACATTATGTATCAGCATAAATCCGATCGTCACACCAATCAGCCACTTATACATAATCGCGAAAAAATGAGGCCAACCGCGCACCGTACCTAGTTCGGGACCATGAATCGGTGATTGCGCCATGACTGATGAAATGCCTGGATGGCACTCTCCGCATGTATGTTGAAGATTCTCGGGATACACCGAGGATTGTGGGTCTGTATGCGGCAATATGCGATGGACACCATGGCAAGACGCACAGTTGGCAACATGTACATCACTCCCCTTTCGTTTGTGGCCATGATATGAATCCACGTAAGACCGTAGCCCACCTGTGAGGACACCGAATCGTTCATCCAAAGCCACTGATTCATGACATGGCGTACACGTGGCCTGTGTGAGCCTGGCGGCACTTACCGGAGAACGCAAATCGGATACGGGTAAAATACCATGTTCACCGTGACAATGTGTACAAACCGGCGCATCCATGTCGCCACGTAATACCAGTTGCCCATGAACACCCGCTAGATAGTCCTTTGCCACGGCTTGATGGCATTTCCCACAGGTGCTGGGTACCGTAAAGTGATAGACGCTTGAATCCGGGTCAGATGGACTAAGAATACGATGGGCGGTTGGCAACTCACCTTCGCTTCGCGGCGAGTGACAATCAATACAAGCAGCAGCCACGCGCGAACGTCCTTTGATCATCCGGCCATGAATGCTGCCTTGGTAAAGTTTGATCGGTTCATCTCTTAGGACGTGATGGTTCTTCAATAAATTCACGTCCATATGACAGGCGGTACATGTTTCGCATAGATGGTTGGGGTGAACACGTGAACGATCATCCGAAACGGGAAGTATATCATGTGTCCCATGGCAATCGGAACACTTTGGGATATCTGCGTCGGTTCCAACGGTGAGCCGCCCATGTTTAAGATAAAGTTCTGCCTCTTCATCATGGCAGTCACCGCACGACACAAGGCTCACATCTTCACCATGAGGTCGAGGTGATGTTGGGTCTACCTGGTTGTGAGAAATAGACGCATGACAATCCGTACAATCCATGTCCCGATGAATTGAGTTGTCTAACGATTCCCGGTAGCTTCCCGTTTGTGGGGATCGAGAATGACATGTTATGCAAGTTGTATCCGCCGTGGTTTGCGCACATGTTGTCGTATATAGGATAATGCTAAGTACAACCGAAACCCCGATCATGGACTTATGTGAAATCATCCCTCTCGTCACCTATTGATATCCAGGCCATCACTGGCAGGGCCATTAGTGACTATCTCTTTGTCACGCCAATCGTCGATGCGCTGCGACTGAACACAACCACCAAATAATCAATAGCATCTGGCATACCAGATGGATCGTTTCTATATTTTTAGAATTTCACGAGAATATGTAGTGTACGATTCGACTCAGAGAATCGATTAAACCAATGATGACTTCAAACCAATACCAGCCACGTAGGCGCTGGACCAAGCCCACTGAAAATTATATCCACCAATGCGACCATCAACATCGAGAATTTCGCCCACCAAATACAGCCCGGAACAGTTACGTGAAGCCATCGTCTTAGGGTTAATCTCGGAAAGCACTACGCCGCCGGCCGTCACTTCGGCATGGGCATAGCCTCGACTATCATGCACGGACAACGGCCAAGATGATAATGCATGCACGAGTTTACGTCTCAAATCCTTGCGTAAATGAGACATCATCGTATCACCATCGATTTCCAATTCACCTAAGACAACTTCAGCTACGCGGGCAGGTAGCAAGTGTGATAGTACGCTTTTCAAATGCGCCTTTGGTTTCTGCGTAGCCAAGTCCAACAACCGTCGATCGATAGCCGTGAAGTCCTCGCCTGGTAAAAAATTTACCGTTACGTTCACCGAACGACCTTCATGTCGAGCGCGATGCCAGTATCGAGAAATATCCAGCACCGCTGGGCCGCTCACCCCGAAATGTGTCCATAACATCGCGCCGGTCACGCGTACCGGCTTGGCGCCATCAGCATGAACAACTATTTCCACATCTTGCGAAATACCCGACAGGGTCGTGTGGGCGTCGCCTGTCAAACATAGGGGTACCAGGGCAGGGGTTACGGGTGTCATAGCATGTCCAAGCTGCTGCGCCAATTGGAAACCCGACCCATCACTCCCCGTCTTGGGCATCGCTCGACCACCAGCGGCTAAGACAACTTTACTAGCACGCAGGTTCATAGCAGAAGTTTGGATATGAAAACCATCATCTAATAGCTGTACGCTAGTAACACGATGCGCTGGTCGAATTATTACATTACGGCGAGTCGCTTCAGTTACCATGGCATCCAGAATGGTGCGAGCCTTGTTGGTTGTGGGGAAGAGCTTGCCATGTTCCTCTACCTTGAGGTCAACGCCGATTTCGCGGAAGAAGGCAATCGTATCATCAACGGTAAACGCGGCTAACACCCGTTTGATGATTGTAGGGTTACCTCCGCCATAATCTGCGCAGGACACCTTTTGGTTAGTGACGTTGCACCGCCCTCCCCCTGCTATCAAAATTTTCGCCCCTATTTTTTTGGCGCCATCAAGTACGACAATGTGAGCTTGCGGCGCGTGTCGCGCAGCGAAGATAGCACACGCCAAACCGGCAGCACCACCGCCGACAATGGCTATGTCTATTGGGGCTGGTGTGTGACCTGATGACATACCGCTCATGATACTGGAAACGGGGACTATAGGCATAAGCTATCACGACGGCCCCATCTATCCTATGTCGCAATCCACGACCTCACCCCAAAAGATGCTGGCGAGTTTACCGTACTTGAGTTACAATGTACGTATGGCCACAACCCCTATGACGGATGTAGATCGCACGGAAACGCAGGAGTGGATTGATTCGCTGAAATCCGTAGCTACCACTACCGGTCGAAAGCGCGCTCGATACCTGCTCGATCGCTTGATTGATTGGGGAAAACGCAACGACGTAGTCCCCCCTTTCACAGCTAACACGCCTTATGTCAACACGATCAAGGCTGAGCGTGAAGCAGTTTATCCGGGAGATCGTGCACTGGAACGTCGGATCAAAAGCATCATTCGCTGGAACGCGATGGCCATGGTCGTTCGGGCCAACCGGAAATCCCCGGGCATTGGCGGGCACATCTCGACGTATTCATCGGCAGCTACACTGTTAGAAGTTGGGTTCAATCATTTCTTTCGTGGCCACCTAAAAGACCAAATAGGCGATCAGATTTTTTTTCAAGGGCACGTAGCACCGGGCATCTATTCTCGTGCTTATCTATTAGGCCGCTTATCCACGCAGCAGTTAGTCAACTTTCGGCGGGAGCTAGCTGACGGTGGCGGGCTATCGTCTTATCCTCACCCCTGGTTGATGCCGGACTTTTGGGAATTCCCCACGGTATCAATGGGCTTTTCATCACTGCTAGCCATTTACCAAGCGCGCTTCAACCGCTATCTCCACGACAGAGGTCTCGCTGATACTTCTCAGTCGCACGTTTGGGCGTTTCTAGGTGATGGGGAGATGGACGAACCGGAATCGCTAGGTGCAATTACATTGGCATCGAGAGAGCAATTAGACAATCTCATTTTCGTCATCAATTGCAATTTGCAACGGCTCGACGGCCCAGTACGCGGCAATGGCAATATCGTCCAAGAGCTTGAAGGCGCCTTCCGAGGGGCTGGGTGGAATGTCATTAAGGTGCTGTGGGGAAGCGATTGGGAGCCGCTGTTAACGGCGGACACCGACGGCGTGCTTGTTGAGCGCATGAACGAAACGATCGACGGTGAATGGCAAAAGTACACCGTTGAATCAGGGGCTTATGCACGAGAAAAGTTTTTTGGCACGGATCCGAGATTGGCGAAGCTCGTCGAAGACCTCACCGACGAACAAATTCGCCGACTGCGTCTGGGTGGGCATGATCCAGCCAAGGTATACACTGCTTATAAATCAGCCACCCAACAGGACGAACAACCAACGGTTATTCTGGCACGCACAATCAAAGGCTATGGACTTGGCGAAGCCGGTGAAGGTCGTAACGTCACACACCAACAGAAAAAGCTCAACCTGGAAGAATTGCGTCATTTTAGGGATCGTTTTGATATCCCTATTACAGACGACAAACTCGAAGAGGCCCCATTCTTCCGTCCTGACAAAGATTCTGACGAGTACAAATACCTCCTCGAACATCGCCAAGCGTTGGGCGGCTTTGTCCCTCGCCGTCGCGTGCGTGCGTTACCCTTAAAACCACCAGCCGACACACCCTTCGATGAATTCCTTACCGGTTCCGGCGAGCGCGAAGCAGCTACGACTATGATGATGGTTCGCTTGTTAAGCAGGCTGATGGATCACGAGGAGTACGGGAAACTGATCGTACCCATCGTTCCGGATGAAGCGCGAACGTTTGGTATGGATGCCATGTTTAGGAAATACGGCATATATGCCCATGCGGGACAAAAATACGAACCTGTAGATTCGCACCTGTTGTTGTATTACCGCGAGAGTACGGATGGCCAGATTTTGGAAGAAGGTATTACCGAAGCCGGTGCGATGGGCTCATTTTTCGCCGCAGGTACGGCCAATGTGACATTTGGCATAAACACCATCCCCTTCTTCTTGTTTTACTCCATGTTCGGGTTTCAGCGCATCGGCGATATCGCCTGGGCGTGTGGCGATGCGCGCGCACGCGGCTTTATGATCGGATGCACCGCCGGTCGAACCACGTTAGCCGGCGAAGGATTGCAACATCAGGATGGTCATAGTCACTTACTCGCTAGCACAATACCTAATCTACTCAGTTACGACCCCGCGTGGGGCTATGAAATTTCGGTTATCGTTCGCGAAGGTATTCGGCGTATGTACCACGAACGTGAACCTGTCTTCTATTACATCACCGTAGGCAATGAAACCTATCAGAATCCACCCATGCCCGAAGGTGTTAAAGAAGGCATTTTGAAAGGGCTGTACAAGTTTCGTGCCGCCCAAAAGAGTGGTAGCAGTCCTCGGGTTCACTTGTTTGGCAGTGGGGCTATTCTTCGTGAAGCCATCAAAGCGCAGGAGATGTTAGCGGAACAGTTCGATGTGGCTGCCGATGTCTGGAGCGTTACGAGTTATAACTTGTTACGCCGAGACGCCATGGCCTGTGAACGCTGGAACCTGCTTCATCCCAACGACGCACCGCACATCCCCTATATCACTGAAGCGTTAAAGAACGAACCCTGGCCGGTCGTCGCTACAAGCGACTATATGAAATCACTACCGGATATGGTATCCAAATGGACGCCGCAGGGTATTTACTCGCTCGGCACGGATGGGTTTGGCCGAAGTGAAGCCCGCGCACAGCTTCGCGATTTATTTGAAATTGATGCACGTTACGTCTGCTTGGCTGCACTACGTCAGCTATCCCAATGCGGCCAATACGACCCCAGCCATCTGGCTGATGCGATGAACAAACTGGGCATTAATCCGGACAAGATTGATCCGATTCGCACGCCTGATCCGGGCACACTATCGGAAGAAGACTAATCATCACTGAGGATCACTGAGGATCACGGCCACGGAGAAAACGGAGTCGCTGAGGGTATGAATCTTTACACAAAAACCGGCGACGACGGATCAACAGGCCTGTTTGGCGGGCAGCGCGTACCCAAAGACGATGTACGTGTATCTGCCTACGGTGAGGTTGATGAGCTTAACGCCGTCATCGGATTAGCGATAACGCACGTCACCAAAGATGAACTTTCCGACATGCTCAAACTAATTCAATCCGACTTGTTTACCCTCGGCAGCGAATTGGCTACACCTTCGGGTGATCGTGTGCGTATTTCGATTCAAGCTTCGCACATTACTCAGTTGGAAACCTGGCTTGATCGCACTTGTGCAGAAACACAAGATTTGAAATCATTTATTCTTCCCGGCGGATGTCCGCTCGCAGCTACGCTTCACGTTGCCCGAGGGGTTTGTCGTCGTGCGGAACGATCCGTGGTCCGCCTATCGCACGAGACGACTCTGAGTTCACACCTCATCGTTTATTTGAACCGTCTGAGCGATCTACTATTCGCCCTAGCCCGGTTAGCCAATCATCGGCAAGGCACGGCTGAGCTTCCCTGGATACCACCGACTTAGTCGATACAAAGCAAGCCCTGTCCTTCGTATAACAGTCGAATCTTTTTTTTCTGAGAGATTGCATCTAAACAACAATACACATTGAACGAAAACGCTATAATTACCCAGCCTAGTAAGACTTGTCGAACCGAATACGATCGCTTTGCGTATCGAGTTATCAGGAGTTACCTTCGTTTGCTATGAATGTTATTCGACTACCTGAATCCAACTATCTTCGTCCGCTTCATGTCTTCATGCTAGCGTTATTGGTCGTGGCCGTAGCTGGAGGGCTTTGGCTATTAAGCGCTGCGGAATCAACAACCTTGCCCGATGGTGCCATTGAATGGCACCAGGAGTCGTTGCTACGTGCCGTCGTGACCATCCTCTGCTTGAACTACCAGTTCCCTACGTTGTACGCAGGTGATGTTAAAGTGTACATACTATCATTAGCCTGCGGTCTTTCATTACTCGCCATGAGCGTATCGCTGATCGCCGGAAAACAAGACTCACCAACTACCGCAAGTTCGCTTGAAAACTGCCAACCTGACCAAAGTAGCCAAAGTCCCAAAAAGCACATATCACCGCTCGCCGCCGCTCAGTTACTCGGCGCCATGTTCGTACTCTGGTCGTTTTGCAGTAGTCGTTGGTCAGCGGCACCGGACTGGGCGCTTGGCGGCAGCCTACTCATCGCGATTCCATTTTTTTGGTCATTGGTATTAGGCAACGCCTTAAATAAATATGCGGCGCGCATCGCGTGCGGGATCGTCATCATTCTCGGTGCCATCACGGCTTGCATAGCGATTTGGTACTACTACGGAAGAAAGCCGGACTTGCGGGCCGAATTTACCGTTGGCAACCCCATATTTCAAGCCACCTGTTTGATCGCCCCTATACTATTGGCCATCGGCTGGTTCATGGCTCATTGGGGGCAACGTAAAACCATCAGCAGAGGACGATGGGTAGCTGGCATACCAGGCTCACTCGTGGCGCTGGTCCTATGTGGCATCGCCTTTGTGCTGTGCGACTCCCGTGGTCCCATGATAGGTCTTGGGGCGGGCGCATTAGCGATGATATTTTTCTCACTGCCCAAGCGTAAACGATGGATTCCCATCGTCTTAGCGTGCGTATTAATCGTGATCGTAGGGTTGCGTGTTAGCCAACAACTGGATATGGCTACCGGCTCCTCGCGTGCGGCTACGGTACGATTTCGCTTATATGCATGGGATTATGCTTGGCGTCTATTCACACAAAAACCATTGCAAGGTCACGGCCAGGGCGGCTTCACGCTACAAGGTGATTCGTTTGCCAGCGAAGATGTACTCAGCGACCCCATCGCCTTCGATCATCGCATCGCCCATGCCCACAACGAATGGCTGGAAATTCTGTCTGATTTGGGCATCGTAGGTGGTCTACTCATGGCTGCTTTCATCGTCATGACCATACGTGCGGGCATGATTGCTATGCGAGATAGCCAACGGGTTGAACACAGATGGCTTGTCGCCGCCCTTCTCGGCGTATTCGTGGGCATGATCGTAGAAGAAACATTCGGTGTGGGTCTTCGCGTCTCGGCGGTGAGCACTATGTTCTATAGCGTGGTAGGTTTAATCTGGGCGTTATCCCACGGTGATAAGCCTCCTTTGATAACTTATCTGGCTGCCCCGCGCTGGCGACAACTCGCGGCGACCGGATTTGCCGGTGCGATTGGCCTATTGGTGCTGATCCTTGCTCAGGCTGATTTCGCCAGCGCTCGTTGGGCCTATAAAGTTGAGGAAGCTCTGGCCCAAGGTGATTTCGACGAAGCGGTGCGCTTTACAGAATTTTCGAACAATCGATTAAATCCACAGCGAGCACTCACGAACTTACTTCGCGTAAGTCGTACACACATGCTATCAGCCAATTTTTATCAAAATCGTGCATTTGATCGAGGTAATCGAGCCATACAAGACGGGGTAAAAAATAACGCCCTACTCACCTTAGCCGATCAAGATATCACGCTCAGTGAACAACATCTGGTTCTGTCCACCCAGGCACTCAAACTGCTCATTGAACGTGCACCGGGCTACTTCAACCATGGTCGAATTGAATACGCGTTATATCGCATTCGCGCAGACCGTGCAGCCGCGTTGGGAGATCACAGCGCACACGACTTGGCTATGACCAACGCCGCTGCAGCGCTAAAGCGCGAAATCAAGCGACAACCTTATGACCACAATCTCATACTCGATTATCTTCACATCGCCTGGCCATCCCTTAGCCTACACGATATGGCCCTTACTCTAGCACCTTCGCTACACACGAATCGCATATCACCGGATGACATAGCCGTGATTGAAGCCAAGCTCAATACCCCTGAAGGCGAAGCTGAATGGCTTGATCTTCAGCATCAAGCCCAGGCCAGTCTTCATCAACCTGACGGGATTACAAAGGATCCAAAGCTTGCGCGATGGGCGTGGGAGGTGCTGCGCATTCACGCAGCTGTCACATTTATGCGCGGCGACTACGCCGGAGCACAAAGGATACTCGAAGGCGTGACTACGGCATACACCAAACGTTCATCAACCCCATCGGATGCTATGGCGATTGGATATGCCGAACTTGCACAATGCCGATTCCTCAATCACCCCAACAAACCTGAACAAGCATTGGACAGTGTGCAAAAAGCTCTCCAAATACTTGAAGGTACCCACCTGTTCAATGATCTACGGGATAGTATTCGTATGCAGATGATCGATTATCAGTTAGCTGCCGGTAACGAAGCAGCGCCTCGCGCATGGTTAACAAATTTGGCACCCAACAACGTAACTAATGATCAAATCGATACCTTGATTGGAACACGATACAGGCGGTTGTGTCAGATGCTGCTTAATCGCCGCCAGCCTCACGTACTTCGTCAATCGGTCAATGACATCATTCCCAACATGATGGTATGGAGCCGTCGTGCGATTGAACTAGACCCGAACGATGCACAGGCCTATCCGGTCGCTGCAGATTTATCCTTTTATGCCGGAACCTGCGAACCAACAGCCTCTTATATGCGCGAAGCGATTAAGTATGGCATCTCACCGGAGTCGGCTTTACAATTTCTTACGATGGCCGCTAAGGCAAAGCCGGCATGTAAAACCGTCGCAGCGTTGCGTGACGAAATCAACGAGGCTATTAACCATGCACAACAATCTCAACAAGCTATACCTCAGCCCCTACCAACGGATTAAGGTTCGCGGCGTGTGTAGGATGGGTGCCCCATCCTTTGGGTACTCCCAAAGGGTGGGGGACGGATCTTGTTTCGAAAGGTATCGCAAGTGTTATTGTCATGGCACGGAACATTCTTCCCCCACCCTTTGCCAGTAGGCAAAGGATGGGGCACCCGCGCTACACGGGTCGCTGGCGCTCGACGCTCGGATTGGAATTGGTGATGCACAATAAAAGCAGGATACGCTTCTTTTCATTTAGTGCCCTTATATTGGCACTTTCTCTAATGTTTTTCGGTGCATCGTCCCATTCATCGACGCCTCCTGCACGTAGACCCATACAATGGGGGCTATATCAAATCTTGTGGAGGCCTCGGGCATACGCCCAACAGATCAAGGATGAATCGGCGCACTTTGCGAGCAAACCCCATTATATCATGTTCTATCGCGATCTTGGGCGGGTCTATCCGAAAGGCCCCATAGATGCTATTCGCTCGCAAAACGCCACAGCCATCGTGTCACTGGAACTATGGTCATGGCATGGAAAACGAAAAACCTCTTATCTCCCGTTGATCATCGAGGGCAATTACGACGATTTCTTCCGCCAATGGGCAACAGATGCCAAATCCCACGGGCAACGCATCCTCTTTCGCTTCGGATTTGAGTTTAATGGTGATTGGTTTTCGTGGTCACTCAAACCGCAGGATTACGTTAAAGCCTGGAAGCGGGTGCATCATATTTTTCAAGACGTTGGCGCAACGAAAGTGGAATGGGTCTGGTCACCGAATGTCGTCAGTTGTCCCAACACCGACGATAACAATATGCACTTATACTACCCAGGTAATGAATTCGTCGATTGGGTTGGTGTGGATGGCTATAACTTCGGCGAACACCATGACCAATGGCATCAATGGCAAAGCTTTGACGAAGTTTTCGGCGATACATTAAAACAATTCTCCGATCGATATCCGTCTAAACCCATCATCCTTTCAGAATTCGGTTGTGCACCTGGCAAGCCCAAGCAACGTAGCGATTGGATTCACGATGCATTTGATAAAATCAACCGTAACGCACAAATTAAAGCAGCTATATGGTTCAATCTCGACAAACGACGCGAAGGTGAACCCAACTGGCGTATCGACGTGTGGCCTGAGTCACTACAGGCGTTTAATAAAACCTTCGCGGCCCCACTTTCAAGCGATTCCACCTCAACGCGGTGATATTGCATAATTCTCGCAGGCACCATACCCTTACGAGCGGTTCAATGACGACAAGTAATCATGGTGGCTACATGGCACGGGGTGGCCAACCGGATACCGTCGAGAAAATCTCCAAGGACGCTTTATGACTGACTTTTTGCACGACCAATTACCTTGTGGCATTGAATACGCCGTCTGTCCACTGCCACGACGACAAATTATCTGTTTTCAGTTACGCGTGCTGGCTGGCATGACGACTGAACCTGCGGACAAACTTGGTCTGGTTAACATCATCGGTGAAACCATCGACAAAGGCACTGAAAAGCAGTCGGGGCAAGCCTTGGCTGATGCGCTGGATGCCATGGGGGCTAGTAGTGGCATAGGTGCAGGCCGAGAGACGATGACCTTTTCCAGCACTTTTTTACCTGAACACTTCGATCGCGTCGTGGAACTACATGCGGAGTTTCTCCGTACACCCACATTCCCGCAAGATGTTCTCGATGTCAGCCTTGATCTGGTCAAGCAGGAACTCAGCACACTCGAAGATGACGCAAACGGACTGACTGAAAAAATGATTAGCCCACTCGCCTTCGGCCCTATATTGGGAAGGCATCCGCTAGGCGAGGTCGCTACCCTGGATGCCATCACACGACAAGACCTCATCAATCATTGGGAAAAACATTTCCAAGCCGGCAACATGCTGTTATCCGTGGCGGGTGCCATCGAACCTCAGCGTGTGAGCGACGTTTTCGAAAAGTATTTCTCATCCTTTGGATCTCCTGCCAAGCAAGGTAGAGATATCATCCCATTGGCATTTACACCCCAAGTTGCGCACCGCGATAAAGAACTAGAGCAGCAGCAGATCGCCATCTGTTGGCCGGGGGTTGACGCGCGGCATAAAGACTTCCCTGTTCAACAGGTTATGCTCGGTATTTTATCCGGCGGCATGAGTTCTCGGCTTTTTACCGAAGTACGGGAAAAACAAGGGCTTGTCTATTGGGTCAGCGCATGGCAGGAAACGCCCCGCGGTTGTGGCATGATATTTTTGGGCGCTTCGACCACACCCGAGCGCTGCGAAAAGACATATAATACACTTATACACGAAGTGGATCGTCTCGCTGACGACTTACAGCAAGAAGAACTGGAGCGCACCATCACGGGTATCTTAGCCAGCCAGGAAACACGCGGGGATAGTACACGAGCACGATGCCACGAACTTGCTTCCGATCTGTTTTTTCATGGACATCCGATCTCACCGGATGAAAAGGCCGAGAAAATATCAAACGTGACGATCAGCGATATCCAACGGTATCTGTCAACCTATCCACGCGACAAAAAGTGTGTTGTCACGCTTGGTCCAAAGGCACTTCAGCACTGTATGGCAACATCTAAGACGGGGGGCACGATAAAGTGATGCGCGATCCATATACACAAGTTACGCTGGACAACGGATTACGTGTTGTGATCGAGCAGATGCCCGACGTGCGAAGCGCGGCTGCGGGTTTCCTCGTAGACACGGGCGCACGCGATGAAACGGCGCCCCAAGCCGGCGTCTCACATTTCCTTGAACACATGATGTTCAAGGGTACGTCCAAACGACACTGGCGCGATATCACAAAAGATTTCGACAACCTCGGTAGCACCTACAACGCCTACACCAGTGAAGACCGAACGATTTATTACGGTTGGGTGCGCCAAACCGACCTCGATGCGCAGATCGAAATCCTGGCGGACATGATGACCTCCACGCTGCCTGAAGAAGAATTCAACATGGAACGTAACGTGGTGCTCGAAGAGATCGCCATGGGCAAGGATCAGATCGAGCACGTCGCTTTTGATTTTTTGCAGGAGAAGGTTTTTGAAGGTCATCCTCTAGCCTGGCCTATTCTCGGTTACGAATCTACCGTACAGGCATTAACGCGAGACCAGATGTGGGCTTATTTTCAGAAGCGTTACGCACCGGACAACATGATGCTCGTCGTCGCAGGAAACATCGATCCTGACGAAGTAATCAAATCCATCCATCGACATTGCGGCCATTGGAAACCATCGGGCACAACATCATCGCGTGTGCCACCAAAAATGCACAGCGGGACGGATGTATTGCCGTTGGACCGATTTCGCCAGCAAATCGTAGCCATCACCGTGCCTGCTGCCCCCGCGGGCGGCGTTGAAGCTGAGATCGCTACGGCGGTAGCCACCATTCTTGGAGGTGAAAACTCTCGCTTTTTCTGGAACATTGTGCAAACGGGCATCAGCCCCAGAGCCGGCGCCTTTCACTACGAGTACAGCGACGGCGGTATGATATTACTATACGGAAGTTGTCAACCCGATAATTGTGAAAAATTACACGACGCCATGCGACAGGAAGCGAGGCGCATGAGCGATGAAGGTGTAGAAGAGCATGAAGTTCAGCGTGTGCGCAATCGCCGCCGGACATCCTTGGCCATCGAAGCAGAGGTTCCGTACCATCGACTCACACAACTGATGGATGACATGCAATATCGCGCCCAGCCTAGAACAGTGGAAACGATGCTGGCCGAAGTGGATCAGATTACGGTAGATTCCGTGCGAGATTATTTGAATAAATTCCCGCTAAGCGTGGCAGGGCATTTGGTTAGTGTCGGTCCACGCCATTGGCCGAGTTCCGATTGATATGACATCCTCACCGCTCGACATCAAAGTCATTTACAGCGCCTCCGGGCGTAGAACGAAACGTGCGAAAGCTTCAGCGCCTCGGTCCGGGCCGGTATCCCGGTGGCTAATTCCCGTCGGATTACTCAGCCTCCTCATCGCCGGCGTTATGGCCTACGCCTCATGGTGGGAGATCGACAAAAAAGTCATCTACATAACACTCATGACCCACACGCCGATTGGTGGCATTGACATGAATCAGCTCGGAAATATGTTCGGCGTACCACCCTCTACCGTCCCGTCTGCTGCACAACCATCGCCGGACATGGCAACATCGGTTTGGGGTATGGAAATGACACAGGCCACGATGGCCGGTTCTGCCTATGGCTGGCTGACTTTCGCGACCATCGCATATTGTGCATTAGCCTTTTCAGGTGGTACAGCCATCGGAAAATTCGGCGGGTCTATACTGCGCCGTGGCGCACTTGTTCTTCTTGGCCTATGTGTCATGGGCTTTGCGTGGGGTGTGTACACCGTTCTCAATCAATACGGTCAACAATACCCACCAAGACTTCTTCGCACGGGCATGTGCGCTTTGGCTATTTTAGCCATGCTCGCCGGATTATCACGAGGCCGTCACGTAAAACGCTGGTCTAGAATCGCCGCATTTTCGCTTATTGTATCAGCCGCAGTCACGGTCGTCGCGCTATATCTGGGACATCAATGTGCCGCTATCGACGACAAATTTGTTACACCGCTGTACCTGGCTACGATTTTTGCGATACAATCCGCATACGGTTGGTTATTGTGGCCTATCTCGTCGCGGCTGTAAGAGCAATGAAGCGACGAAATGGGTGCAAGTTCTTCTCATCGCAGAACTTCTCAAGTTGCGCCCGGCGAGACTTTAAGTCATCTGAGATATACTTCAAGAAAATCAAACCAAAGACAACGTGCTTATACTCAGCAGCGTCCAAACTGCCCCGTAGTTTGTCAGCAGCCGCTCATAGTTTCTCCTCATAGCCGGGTTTGGCTCCGTTGTCGCTTTTTTTGTCATTTTTCTTCAACCGTTTCTTGCCGGCCATTCACTGCTCCGATTTGTAACAGACGAGGACATCCCTCGAAGAAACATGGGAACAATTTTAAGTGCAGGTGGAGCTTCACACTAGGAAGGATCGTGTCGCCAACTGATCCTTGTCTGAAACGGGCAACGACGGTATGCTCTCGCCACGTAACTCGATCTCCTACAGGCAGGGGAAATAATAGAGAAAAAACCCGGCATCTGTAAGGATATTGATTGGGTAACGGATAATAGCTGAAAACGCTTGTTTTATATAAGGTATTTTTGGCTTTCGATAACATGCGGGCGTAGCTCAATGGTAGAGCATCAGCCTTCCAAGCTGAATGTTGTGAGTTCGAGTCTCATCGCCCGCTTTCGCCCGTTTTTGTAGTGATTATGACGCAGTGGTTTACTGCCACAATTCCGAAAACGTCGAATTCGGAGTTCGTTCAGGACAACCGTTTTGGTGACGATTCACAAGAGTGGACCATCTGGGAATTCACGGTCCATGTTTGTTCTGAGTAGCATTTCAAAACGCTATGGCACAACCGATGCCGTACGCGCCATCGACCTCGTGGTCGAACCGGGAAAGACCACTGTGCTCATCGGACCGAGTGGCTGTGGCAAGTCCACGCTACTACGTTTGATGATTGGGCTAATCCGTCCCGACGCCGGACGCGTCACATTCGAAGGCGAGACCTTGTCACCTGAAAACGCCATGCTGCTACGCCGCAAGATGGGCTATGTCATCCAGGACGGTGGTCTGTTTCCGCATCTTACCGGTCGCGGCAACGCCGCACTGGTCGCACACCACCTTGGATGGGATGCCGAGCGAATCACCGCTCGACTTGATGAACTGGTCGAGCTGACCCATTTTCCGGCTGACGGACTCGATCGCTATCCAGCACAACTCTCCGGCGGTCAGCGCCAGCGCGTCAGCCTCATGCGGGCACTGATGCTTGATCCGGACGTGCTGCTGATGGACGAGCCGCTGGGAGCGCTTGACCCCATGATCCGCAGCAACCTTCAGGCGGAGCTTCGAACGATCTACCGAACACTCGGAAAAACCGTCGTTATGGTTACGCACGATCTGGGCGAGGCCGGTTATTTCGGCGATACGATTGTCCTGATGCGCAACGGGCGTATCGTGCAAATCGGCACGTTCGGTGACTTGCTCAAGTCACCGGTCGAGGCGTTTGTTACGGAGTTCATCAACGCTCAGCGGGGCCTGCTTAGAATTTCAGAGGAGGCAGCGCAGTGACCTGGCGACATTACGCACCACTGCTTGTTTGCCTGGCGATTGTGCCTCCCAGCCTTGCCGACAACGGCAAAGCCGCTTTGCGGGTGCCATCGATACGCACTGGATCGAAAGCCTTCACGGAATCCGTGATCCTTGCGGAAATGGTCGCCCACCTGGCGGAAAACGAAGGACTTGAAGTGGAGCACGTGAAGGGGCTGGGCGGCACGCGGCTGCTTTGGGAGGCGCTGCTGGCGGGCCAGATTGACATCTACCCTGAGTACACCGGCACGATGAGCGAAGAAATCTTCGCCGGTCAGGGCGTTCACGGCGTAGCGGCGCTACGCACGAGGCTCGCTGAGTCCGGTCTCAAGATGACCGATCCACTCGGCTTCAACAATACCTATGTCATAGGCATGAAAGAGAAGCTCGCGGCCAAGCTCGGCATCCGCACCATCAGCGATCTGCGCGATCATCCCAACCTGACGCTACGGTTCAGCAACGAGTTCATGAAGCGTGCGGATGGCTGGGGCGCACTGGCGCAACGGTATCAACTACTGCATCGGGATGTGCGGGGGTTGGAGCATGCCCTGGCCTACGAGGCACTCGACAAGGGCGTGATCCAAGTCACCGATCTTTACGCAACCGATGCGAAGATTCGCAAGCTCCAGTTACGCCGCCTCCAAGACAACCGTGCTCATTTCTCGCAATACCACGCAGTCTTTGTCTACCGTGCGGAGCTGGAGCAGCGGGCGCCGGCGCTTGTTGCCGCACTCCACTCTCTGGAGGCGACAATCGACGAGACGGCGATGACGAACATGAACGCGCAGGTCGAGCTTGTCGGCCTCAGCGAAAGCCAAGTGGCCGCGGATTTCCTCGCGGTAGCGCGCGGGATCCAGTCACGGGTTCGAGATCAGAGTGTCGTCCGTGACATCGCTCGCTATACGCTAGAGCATCTTAACATGGTGGCGGTGTCGCTCACAGCCGCCATGCTGGTGGCGATTCCCCTCGGCATCGTGGCAGCCCGCAGGGCCAAGTTTGCACAACCAATCTTGGGCGTGGTGGGCATCATCCAGACGATTCCATCCATCGCGCTGCTGGTGCTACTGATCCGACCGATGAGCTACTTCTCCGATGAACTCGGCTATCCACAGGCGGTCGTAGCGCTCTTCCTGTACTCCCTCCTGCCAATTGTTCGAAACACCTATACAGGTTTGCGAGGAATCTCACCGCAGCTGCATGAATCTGCCGTTGCCCTCGGCCTTCCACCGTGGGTCCGCCTGTGGCGTATCGAGCTGCCGCTCGCGTCGGGAATGATCCTTGCGGGTGTCAAAACGGCTGCCGTCATCAATGTCGGCTTCGCTACGCTTGGTGGATTTATCGGCGCCGGCGGGTACGGAGAGCCGATCTTTACCGGAATTCGCTTGAACAACTATGGAGTCATCCTGCAGGGTGCCGTGCCTGCGGCTGTGTTGGCGTTGCTTGTGCAGGGTTTGTTCGAAGCGGCCGAACGTGTTATAGTGCCCAGCGGATTGCGGCTGAAATCGGGCGTATAGTGGAACAGGGCCGTTCGCGCTTACCTAAACCGGATCAATGACGATGCACACCAACATGACCAATTTCGACATGCATGATTTCGCACCGAGCACGGATACTATGCGGAATGACGTATTGCATGGCCTCTGCCGTAGCCCGAAAGAGCTGCCTAGCCAGTACCTATACGACGAGCGCGGCGCTAAGCTGTTCGAGCGGATCTGCGAGACCCAAGAGTACTACCTGACTCGCACTGAGCTAGGCATTCTTCGTCGCAACATGGACGCCATGGCTGCACGGGTCGGACCCGGCGCGCTCGTGATTGAGCCGGGGAGCGGGAGTGGCCTTAAAACTCGCATGCTGTTACACGGCTTGGACGATCCCGCCGGTTACGTTCCGGTCGATGTAGCCAGAGAGCAACTGACGCAATTCGCGACGAGCGTCGTCGGCGAGTTTCCAAAGCTCGAAGTCAAACCGGTCTGCGCTGATTTCACGGACGATTACGAAGTACCCGTGTGCGACAACGCCGCGCGCACCCGCGTGTGCTATTTCCCTGGGTCAACGATCGGAAACTTCAAACCCACGGTGGCCATCGATGTGCTACAACACCTGGCCGAGTTGTGCGACGACGACGGTGGCGTATTGATCGGCGTTGACATGAAGAAAGATCGCGAAATGCTCGAAGCCGCCTATGACGATGCGCAGGGCGTCTCTCGCGATTTTGCACTCAACTACCTCGTCCGTCTCAACCGTGAACTGAACGCCGGCTTTCGCGTCGAGCAGTTTGACTATGAAGCCCCGTACAACGAATCTTTGGGTCGAATCGAAATGGCCCTGGTCAGTTCACGCGACCAAGTTGTCGGTATTAACGGATCAAGCGTGCGCTTCAACCACGGTGAGCGCGTTCACACGGAGTACTCTTATAAGTACACACTCGCCGAATTTGCCGCGCTTGCGGAGAAAGCCGGCCTTCGCGTCAAACAGACCTGGACCGATTCCGAAGAGCTATTCAGCGTTCAGTATCTCGAACCACGGTAGTATATATCTTAAGCCTTGCGTATTCGGCGTAGTCCCAAACGTATTTTCCTAATGTGTGTCCTGACGTAGCTTGTCGGCTTTTGTGATAAGCATTCGTACGAGATTCTGATCGTCCGTTCCGGTCGCTTTTTGGCGTTCGGCGTTGCCCGAATCGCCAAGCGTTAAGTTCGGTAGCACATCATAGGTAGTTGCGTGTCGTAGCATCGACATACGCAACAGCCTTCCAAGGATGTCGCTCATTCAAAGTATATACCTAGCCCCCACTGGACAACATGCCATCTGCGGTCACATTATCGGTCGACAACTTCTCCGCTTCCGATAATAGAGTGTCACATATATGACATATTATTCTTGATCTGTTATTGCCCTGTGGTACAATGAGCCCTTGTTGGGGCAACTTGAAATATGCAAGGATCATTCGACATAAAGACACTGGTCATGCCGGCTATCATGGGTATCCTGGTCGGAATACCACATGTTAGCCGCGCCTCGACGGTCATCACCATGAGCATTCAAACGATGGCTGATCACGCCGGTCAAGTCATCGTGGGCACTGTTGTCGATTCACGTTCGTACTACATCGACAACCCACGCGGCATCGAAACTGAGATTACGCTCGAGCGCGTCGAATACCTCAAAGGCAGATTGCCAAATTCCCGTGAACGTTTCACGTTGCGATTACCCGGTGGCACGATCGGCGACAGGCAAATGCGCGTCTGTTGTGCCCCGTTGCCAGGTATTGGCGAAAAATGGCTGCTCTTACTACTGCCGGAATACAGAACCTACCCCATAGTAGGCCTTTACCAAGGCGCCTTCCGCATCGTTGCGGACGCGAAAGGTGTGGAACGAGTCTACCGTGCCGCTAACGAACCGGTCACCGGGTTCGACAACACCGGCATGATACAGATTGACGGCCACAAGCTGCGTAACGGTCACGATCGCCTTTTAGCCAGCCAACGCGTTCGCGTAACCGAGTTGGCACCAGCTAAGCCAACGATGCGGGCCATGAGCTTGACCGATTTCCGCGCCGCCCTCGAGCCGGTGCTAGCGACGAGTAAGCGTCACTTGCTGATTGCGCCGGCGGGACGACGGATACCGACTCACTACCGTGCCGTCCCCCTCCGATCAGCCAATGGTACGGCTACAAACCCCCGATCTGATTCGGCGCAGCGCCTGTACCGTTCGATCAGCCTGCAAAACGATAGAGGTAAGCCACAATCGACCCCATGGGAGAAACGGTGATGAACCGGCATCATCATCGCGGATCGGTTACGCTTGCTCTAGGCGTCGTGGCCTTCTGCACCGTGTTCATGCATGGTGAGAACACGTGGGGCTTCAGTTACTACATTTTGAATGGGCAGAAGATCATCTGGTCAACGGGCCAAAGCGTGCGCTACCTTTCTCCGTCCACCTTCCCTCCGGGCAGTGTCGCCCAGCTTCACATGCAGGAGGCGATGGGACTGTGGACCATCGTACCCGGCACGAATTTCGCGTACTTCTACCAAATGCTGGATCAAGACTACCCGATTGATCACATGGATGGCTTCAACGATACGGCTGCTGTGTCCGCCGCCGAACTCGACCCTGGTGTCATCGGTGTGACATACCTCGTCAACCAAGGTAATCAATGGTTTGATATGGACATTCTGTTCAGCGACAATCCCGGTGGCGTTGGTTACAATTTCGATCCCAACCCCAATTGCGACATACTCATGAACCCCACGCCGAACAATGCATTCAATTTCCTACTAACTGCTGTTCATGAACTTGGCCACGCGTTGGGACTCGGGCACGACCCAATGGGTAATGAGCCGTTGGGTTCGCTGTGGTTCGTTGCCAATATGAACCCCTTTTATCCCACTGGCGGACCGCTTGGCCAATACAACATTGTCGAACTCCACACCGACGATCGCAACGGTTTACGTTTTCTCTATCCACCTTCCGGCCCGGCGGGTGTGAGGATGATCGATCTTGCCCTGGGCAATTATGCACCCACTGATACGCCGGGTATTGCCATGCCGCTGAGCTTTAATCCCACCATCGTACAACCGAGCGGTACAATTATCGCCGACTCCGTAATCGAGAACTTGGGCTTAACGAATGAGTTATCCGTACGCCAGGGTTTTTATCTTTCTATCAATGAGGAGATTGACACGGGTGACATGTTCCTCGGCTCGCTACTGTGGGATTTAGCCTTCGAAGATATGTTGCAGTTCGGGGTGGCCATCGACATGCCCGGGGATATCGCTGCAGGTAACTACTACCTAGGCGCCATCATCGACGATGTTAACTATATCAACGAGGCGTACGAAGATAACAATGCCGTTTCTTATTGTCAGCCGCTGACGGTCGCACAACTGACGCCGGTATTTGACCCTTGGCCGCCGCAGATTATTTCGTGCGATCAATCGCTGACTATGACTGCACCGACCGTAAGCCACCCACTGAATATGGCGCCGATCACTTGGAGATTGGAGAACGCCCCACTCGATATGACGATCGATCCTTCGTCCGGTATCATCCGTTGGCCCAACCCCATTCCGTCTACCTTTCTTTATGTGGTTACCGTTCGAGCAACGAACGGCGCGGGTAGCACCGCCCAAACCCTGTTCGTGGGTGTGGAGCCGGGTATGCCCGCGTTGACGACTATCGCCGACCATGCTACCGGATGCGGCGGAAGTTATATCAGCCCCACACCTAACCTTGTCGACCCCACGTGTATGGAACCCATCATCAACTGGTCGTTGGATGCCGGGCCGTCGGGGATGACTATCAATAATGCCACCGGGGTTGTCTCCTGGCTTGATCCAATCCCGTCCGACACACCCTATTCCGTGACCATTCGCGCGACGAACGCAGTGGGCAACGGCACAACCACCTGGCGCCTTACGGTCTTGCTTGGAGATGCCGACGGTAGCGGCATACTTGATCTAGCCGATCTACCAATAATAACAGGCTGCCTAGACGGTCCCAACAGCGGAGCCAATGCCTCATGCACCTGCACTACCCTCGACGGAGATAATGACATTGACCTGAACGACTTTGCTGTGTGGCAAAGGCGGTTCGGCATGTAGTCAATCGAATCAACCGGTAGTGCTACCTGCAGCTAACGGGCTTATCGTTAGCATCGTGCAACACGATGTAAATCATTATACTGTCCCAATCGAGTTGTCTTAGCGTGACCGCAGCGAGTTCACTTTTGCGCAATCCGGTGAGTACGATTGTTTTGTGGAGTGATACTCGTACCATTCGAGACGGATGATTCGTACGAATATCGAATGTGGCTATCCGCTCGATGAAACCTTTCCCATAAAGTGGCACTTAGAGCACCATGTAAATATGAAGCCATTTCAAGCCAACGTTACACAACACCTTTTTTTGATTGGCGCACTATATTGATCTTCTCAGGGATCGCGCATCTTGGTTGTGGATGCTTGACAATTAGAAAATCCGGGGTATTGTTAAACTTAGATTGTGTCTGAACACTAGTCAGCGAACGCAGCTAGGGGCACAGCAACATGATGCATCAGCATACAACTAATCGAAGTGTGTGCTTTACGCTTGTCTTAGCATCACTCACGACTCTTGCTTTATCGACTTCTGCGACAGCTTATTCGATTGACGGCGTGTCGGTCCTTCCGGAAGGCACGATCACACCTGAGAGCCCGGTTACGATGGAGGTTCTCATCACTACGCCGGGTACACCTGCTTTCCTCACTCAACCTACAAATGTTGTAGTAACTACGAACGAAATCTTCGTTGACCTATATGCGGATAGCGGCATGCTTACCGCCCTCGATACACTTACCGAAACCGTTGCCCTCGGCACCTTCGATCCGGGCACCTATGTGTACACGGTCACGTTACATCCAGCGGTCGATGTCGGATGGGGTACGCGTATCGTGACTGGAAGCTTCAATGTCGGGTGTTTTGCAGGGTTTGGGTGTCAGACGAGCAGCACTTGCCTTCTCCCACCCGACCCCGGACCTTGTGACGGTAATTGCCCCCGGTTTTTCTATAATGACAACGTGGGGCAATGTGAGCCATTCTCTTATGGCTGTTGCGAAGGGAATGCCAATAATTTCCTCACGCTAGCGGAATGCGAATCCGCTTGTCGGGTACCCATGCCCGCTGTATCCGAATGGGGTCTTTTCGTAACGATGCTGTTAGTGCTTACCGCCGGCACGGTGGTGATTCGAACACGGATCATGATACGGAACGTGGGTGGAACAAATCTAACTTCGTGATTCGAAACGTAGAGGGAACGGTTTTCGGCTCACTTGTCGATGTTCTCCTTCTAAACAATGTCATATGGACCGGCATTTATCAATATCGGTTATTCTGCCTCTCTCAAGCCTTAAAAACCATTTTCGAGGCTGTTCTGTTTTCGATTATCGCACAGCGAATGCTGGGTGCCAACCCACTGTGCGGCGTCGTACATGAAGACCGGTTTCGGTTTACGATATTCAATCTTTTATGGTGAAAATCAACCACCAAGTGGACGATATTCAACCACCTAGCGGTTGATCGTCAGCCGCCCGACGGTTAGGCTACCACCATGATCGAGCGGAACATCGACACACGGCTACGACAGGCGCTCAAGGACACCCCAGTGGTCTTCATTCGGAGGATCGGACAGGCCGAATCGTCGGGATCGAGGTCAAGGCGAGCGCGACGCTCGGCATGCACGATCTCAAAGGTATGAAGGCGTTGGCGGAGATCGCAGGCAAACGGTTTCACCGTGGCGTCGTGTTGTACGCCGGGCAAGACATGATCCCCTTCGGTTCGCGCATCCACGCGCTGCCCATCAATACGCTCTGGGCGATTTCCTGAACTCCGATGCACCTCCAAGAAAGGCATCAACAATCCCCGCTTTCGATGGCGATTGTGCATCTCGTGTCTCGGATCTGGAATGACTTAGCGAAATCTTGGTGGAAGCCAAAACGGACCGTCGTCGATACACGCTGCTGTCCGCCAGGAATTATAACGTTAGGTCGTCATTACAAAAGCACCTCCATTATCACCACCGACCACAAAGCTGTGTTCGCCATGAAACCGTTCTAGGCTTCGGTGAATCGTCAATTACCGGACACTGATACGTATTGTAGAGTTAAATTGCGTTATGGTGTTCGTCGCGTATAGCGATGAATGTTTTTGGGATCCGAGCACGCGAACGCTCGGAGCGGCAGGTATGATTCACGGCCTCTCGCGACGTACTCACTTCGGGAGGGCAACTTGCCAACGATGAAATTAAAAAATAGGCACGGTTTCGCAGTTTCACGCCGCAGCCGTGCGGCGCAATTCCTAGCGAAATCTGCCAATGTAGGCAGTGGTGTTCTGCCGGGGGTAGTCACATGGCACGGTTGCGATTCATTTTGGCGACGGCTGGACTTTTTGTGATTCTCGGTTCGGCTTGCTACAGAGCGCCGAACATTAGTGCAAACGGTGTTGGTAACGAGGGGGCATCGGAGACAGGTGACGGGAGCACGATCAACGGCGACCCTACTCTCTCAGACGATACCATCAATCCGGCCCAAACAACCACAGACTTACCATGTATATCGTGCCATCAATTTTCCATGGGTGTCCGCCGACCCGTCGTCTTGGATACGGGACAAGGAAGCCATCATCTAGGGGCAGGTTCTTTAACCAACAACGATTGCGTTGTCTGTCATGATATATCCCAACACCAGCAAGGCGTCGTTCGGTTGTGGGCAGATCCCAACGACCCCAACAACATCATCGATCTCGGTGGAAATCCTCGCATTGATGTGGTAGCCGCCGATCAACTTGTTCCGTTTTGCACCGCTTGTCACGACAACAGCGGACATTCGGTCTCGGGTACATGGCAACCCAGCTGCACGGCCTGTCACGATCTTCACAACCCCGAGGGCAAAAACCTGGCATTGATTGGTTCGACCATCACGCCCGCAAGTACCAATACCGGCGCGGCGGTGCTGTTTACGGCTCGCCAGGGAGCCGGGAGCTTCGACGACGGTGATCCGGCGGCCCTTGACGGCATTTGCCAGGTCTGTCATACACAAACGGTTTATCATAAAGCGGATAGGACCGGTGTCCCCCACAACGACGGACAGAACTGCACGTCATGCCACCCTCATAGCGCAGGGTTTATGCCCGCCGGTGGTGCGTCATGCATCTCATGTCACAGCAATCCGCAGGATAACGGTGATGGGATTCCGATCGGCGGTCGTCAGCCGGTCGTCAACGCAGACGGCAGCGGCGGTCATCACTTAGCCGGTGCGGTCATGACGGATACGGACTGCACGACTTGTCACGAAATGACGCAACACCAGTTGGGTACCGTGCGTCTATGGACCGATCCCAACAACCCGGTGACACCACTACCGCTCACCGGTAATCCGGCGGAAGTGGAGACATTCTGCACCAACTGTCATAGCGGCGTAGAC
>JAJRWX010000066.1 GCA_024276605.1 Planctomycetota bacterium
GAATCTAGCCCTGGACTTACTTATGCAACTTACATTTCTCATTGATTACGCCTCGGGCTGCGATGATACACGGATGAGCGTGGCGATTCAAACAAGCACGACTTTGCTCGCCGCGTGGCATACCCAAGCCATTGGCGCGGGCATGTTTGATTTTACATTGATTCTAACGCCCAAGGCGCCATGCCTGCGCTTTGTTTAGGCATGCCACATGCCGCACAGCATCAGCCTCTGCCCCCCACCCATCGGCAACGCAAGTGTCATTGTCATCGCACGGAATATCCTTCCCCCACCCTTGCCGGGTGTATAGACCGAACACCTGTTACCAATGTGTCCGCTCTATACACCCGGCAAGGATGGGGCACACACTGATTCTAACGTCCAAGCTGTCATGCCTGCGCTTCGCTTAGGCATGCCACACTTTCACCTTAATCGATTTGACGAGTTAGTAGGGCTATCACTTCGCGGTTTCCGCCGTGACCGCGTATGGGGCTGGGCATCAAACCGTGAACCGACCAGCCATTGGTTTTTATGGTGGTCAATACGCGATCCACAACTTCCTCTACTTGTTCATCCGGTAGTACGCCATGTTGAAGTGCGCTTTTGTCTGCTTCGTAATGTGGTTTGATAAGTGTCAGCACACGCGTGCCCGGCGAGGCAAGGGTGGCTACGGATTTGAGAATTCTAGCTTGCGGCGTCCAGCCGACATCAATGGTAACTAGCTCAACAGGCTCCGGCAGAGTCACATGCATGGCATTGGTTCGTTCCATGACGATTACGCGCGCGTCACGTCGAAGGGTCCAAGCTAATGTGCCGTAGGAAGTGTCTACCGAGAAAACTTTTTTGGCGCCGCGCTGCAAGAGGCAATCGACGAAACCACCGACATGGCTACCCAGGTCCGCGCAGACTAGGCCGCTTACATCAAGCTGAAAATGATTCAGGGCCGCGTCGAGTTTTTCCCCGCCGCGAGAGACGAAGCGTGAGTTAGGGGTTGAGGGCATGACGCTGATTCATCTAGAGCAAGCTCTATTTTGTGTAGCGGTCAAAATCACCATTTTCTAAAAAGATTGCCACAAAAAAGCGATACGCAATTACAAAGGATGCTATAAGGAGTCCGTTTGTCATGGCGCATAAAAAAAGCGGTTGCGACCCAGCACATCCGCTTTGTGAACCCTTACGGTATCACCTTACTTAGGTGAAATGTCAAAACCATACGATTTCGATTATGCCTTAGTTGCAGCGGCTTTGTTAAGTCGTTTGGCAAGGCGAGACTTTTTGCGCGAAGCCGTATTTCGATGAATGGTACCCTTGGCTGCCACTTGGTCGATCTGCTTGGATGCTTTGCTCAACAGCGACTTAGCTGTTTGCAGATCGCCACCGTGAATCGCGTCGAGCAATTGCCGCGTAGCTGTTTTGATGAGTGACTTTCGCGCACGATTGCGTATTCGATTTTTCTCGTTCTGCCTAATTCGTTTCTTCGATGAATCCAAATTCGCCACAGATGTTGCTCCGTAATCCTATTACACTATTACCCTTGATTGTTCCGTTTACTGCCCGACCGACTTCTATGAACCGGCAGGCAAGCCGTCTAGTCTATCACGAACGTCCCGATAGTTGTAGTCCAATTCGAGAATCTTTCCGTAAGTTTCTCTAGCTTTTTCGAGGTCGCCGTGGTCCTCGAAGGCGCGAGCCAGCCAGTACATCAAGCCCTTGGCCCGGTCGTCATCCGGGATGGTATAGACCTCCAACTCGCCTTGAAGCGTGCTGATGGCCTGGGAATGGTACTTTTTGTGGAAAAAGCAGCGTCCCAGGTGCAAGGAGCAATCGGCCCGGTGCTTGGGATTAGAGCGTGCAGCTTGAAATAATGGGATCGCATCGTCAAATCGAGAAGCCTTAAAAAGTCTCAGGCCATATTCATATTTTGCGCGGGTGTCAGTCGGAAATCGCTGTACACGCTCTTTGAAGACGGCTAAATCGAATTTCAAGCTGGCGACATGTGCATCACGAGCCGCGTCCGCATCTCCCGCTTTGCGTGCTTTACGGACCCGCCTGACCAATTGTTTCATACGGATATCGTCGGCACTTTGCTTCCAGCCGTAGTCCTCCGTTCGTTTGTATTGGGCGACTAGATGGCCGATGGCTCGTTTTTCCAGGTCTTCCTGCTCCGATCGACAGAGCAAGTCGATCAGACGTCGCAGACAACCGGCGTCCTGCGGATTGTCCAAGTGGGCTTTCTCAGCAGATGTGATGAGGGTATCAAGCTGATCCTCATCCTGCATGGATAACTTCTCATCGTGCAACTCTTTCTGGGCGTCTTTGTCGCGGACACTATCGATAAAAGACTCGCCCTTTTTGTACTTGCCGCGCGTGATGGTCGACTTGGTCGATAGGTTTTTAATAGCTGCTTCGAGGGCATGATCGTTGGGGAACCGATTTCGCCACACGCTTAGCAGGGTCACGCCTTGCTCGAAACAGGCCACCGCAAATTCCGTCTCGTTACGTTCAACAGCCCGATCGCCTAATTCCTCCAGCAAGGTCGTTAAGGATAGAAACTGCTTGGATGAAGCCTTTTGGTTGGATTCGAGTGATTTTTGAAAAATACCGGCTGCCCATTGGCAAGTATCTTCCGCACGTAGCCGAGCGGCGCACTTGGTAAGGCCTTCCGCATAGGCCACGTTTTCCGGCTCATGACCGAATAACCATAGCGCGTTAACGAACGCCTTCTTCGGGTCTTTATCGTTCATGGACCGCTTGAGTGTATCTTTGAAGCCGGGTTTTTTACCCCCGGTCTGCCGCCGCGCGACGGCGCAGCCATGTAGCGGTTTACAAGCGTCCTCTACGGCATCGGGCCAGAACTCCAACCCGCTCGCGTAGTATTCGATGGCGTAATCGAACTGTCTCTTATCCCCAAGTTCTCTGGCCCGCTTGAACCACTTCTTGGCTTTGATCTTGTCTTCCGGGGTTGTGTGATAACGCGCGGCGTTTTCAGCAGCGTTCCCTTTGTCATCGTTCTTATTCTTAGCCATGAAATTATGATGTTTGGAAGTGGAAATCAGTCGTGCCGTCGAAGGGAGAACTAAGAAACCTGCGCTGGCTATAGGTTCACCCCAAGATCAACATCTGCACAGGTTGGATGGCTTCCCATAAACCGGCCAAGTCCGCTACCCACACTTCTTTTAGTACTTTACACTCGCTAACCAAGTGATACTATCCCTCCGGAAAACAGTGTCAAGCCGACAAACTGGGTAAACCAACCGTTGGCCTTCGTAGACGTTACAACTATCGTGAAGTTACCGAATCCCGACCAGCTACGCATCGTCTTTTATCCGGACCCGGTGCTGAAGATGAAATGCGCGCCGATCACGGAATTTTCTCCTGCTTTAGCTGAATTCGCACAACGTATGCTCGATTTGATGCATGATGCACCGGGGGTAGGTCTGGCTGCACCGCAGGTTGGTGTGCCGATTCGTCTATTTGTTTGCAATCCCACGGGTGAACCGCAGGACGACGCTGTGTACGTCAATCCGGTCTTGAAGGATTTGGAAGGTAGCGAAGAAGCGGAGGAGGGTTGTCTATCCTTACCTGTTGTTTCCGTGACCATGCGACGGGCTAAGAAAGCGGTGATGCAGGCGGTTGACTTGCAAGGTGAGGTCATCGAGCAGGCCGGTGAAGATTTGCTACCACGCATCTGGCAGCACGAAGTAGATCATCTCGACGGTCGGCTCATCATCGACAATATGTCTACGTCGGATGAGATCACCAATCGCCGGCTGCTCAAACAATTGCGCGAGGACTACGCAGCTACGCGCAAATAGCGCATAATTCGATCATGCGACTCATCTTTATGGCATCCGGCGCATTCGCAGTGCCTACACTGCGATGGCTACACGAAAGCGATCACGAGGTGACGCTGGTTGTAACCCAGCCTGCGCGAGGTAGTGGCCGAGGTCGCAAAGTGACGCCGACGCCCGTCGCTGAGATAGCTCGCGAGCTGAACCTGCCTGTACTCGAAGCGGAAAACGTCAATGCGCCGGAGATGATGCAGCGATTGAAAGCGTGTGACGCTCGATTGGGTTTGGTCATTGCCTTTGGCCAAAAACTGGGTCGTGAGCTTCTCGATCTGATGCCGGGTGGGTGCATCAATCTTCATGCATCGCTACTACCTACATATCGCGGAGCTGCGCCGATCAACTGGGCGATTGTCAAGGGTGAAGAAAAGACCGGATGTAGCGTGTTTCGGATTGTGGAGCGGATGGACGCGGGGCCGATACTTTCTTCCAAATGGACGTACATCAAACCATTGGAAACCGCCGGTCAACTGCACGATAGGTTGGCTGGTGTGGGCGTGGATGCCGTTGACTCGGCACTTCAACTTTTTGACGATGAGAAAATACCAGAAGGAACGCCGCAAGACGACGCATTGGCTAGCAAGGCACCGAAACTCAAGAAAAACGATGGTCTTATCTCTTTTGATCGCCTTACCTCTGACGTACTACATCATATATGCGGCATGACCCCTTGGCCGGGCGCGCGTACCACGTTTCATTCGTCGGCTGAGCATAATGAAGAAGTGACTATAGTCAGTACACGACCCATCGAAATACCCTGTAAACCTTCGGAATTGCCGGGGACATTGGATGCGCGTTTGTATGTAGCTACGGCTGATGGGTATATTGAACTATTGGAAATCAAACCCGCATCGAGCCGCCTGATGAGCTGGCAAGAATTCGTCAACGGCAGGCATGTGAAAGCGGGAGATGTTTTTTCGCTGTAATTCATGAGATGACTAACTGATCCGAGCCGCAAGCGCCAGCGCTCGGTGTGTCCGGATGGTCACGCATGCGGTGAATGATCTACGAGATGGGCGCGAGTGGCGTGTTGAAGACACGGGTCGCTTGCGCTCGCCGCTCGGATTTAGCGCTGCGCTTGGCCATGCCACCCATTTTGTCAACAGGTATCACGCCAACATGACATAAAAAAATTCATTTTTTGCATGATAATTCTTCGTCGGTGGAATGTACTCGTCGATGGAAGCGGTTCGTTTCGTTAATGGTTAGCTGATTGTGCGACAGGACGACTCCTCCTTGCTCGGCCGGGGTTCGTGTTGTTGTGCGGATGCAAGCTATGGCTTATGGGCTGGTCCATCGAAACCTAAACGCTTCGAGAGGCGACTGGTTGCTACGGATTAACATCGTAGGGGGAGATCGGCCAGTGCCTCTCGGGCGTTTCTTGTTGTGCAATCCCGTAGTGTGTCCATGCGGGCTAGATGCCCGCGCCCCACTTTCATGACAATTTGGACGTGCAGATTTAGGGCTTGCCCGATAATAATACCACTTCTACCCCGGGTCGTTCCATTCGACTTATGGGGTGTCCAGCACCAACGGCCAAAACAACTACTTTTTAGGAATTTTCTTGGCAAACCGCCCTGATTTTGCGAGAATGCCTGTCTGAGTTTGAGTAGTAGTTGCCGAGGGGAACGTCATCACAATCGACTTCATGTTCGTTGTTGTTGTACATCACTCTCAGCAGTATTGATGTGTTTATGATTTCGAGAGGATGGGAGAAGTATGATGAAGTCAACAAAGCAGGGTTTGGTTTGTGTTGTGGTAGCTGGTTTTCTATGCAGTGGGGTTAGTGCATTCCCCCAATACCTCACCGCTTTTGAGGCAAAATATCCCACATCCACGCTTCCAGCGCGGATGGCGGCAGGTCCGATCGGAGAGAATTGCGGCGCTTGCCACCATTCATCGAATAAATCCGATCTGGGAGACTGTTATCGTGAAGATATTATCACTTTGCTCGCAACGATGACGATTGAACAAGCGCTCGATGCGCTGGACAGCGCGGATTCGGACAACGACGGCGTTCCCAACGGTGTTGAGATTACGGCTGTCAGAAGCGATCTTCCGGGTGAGGTAGGCTATCACCCGGGTCGCGTTGGACTCAACGGTACCGATCCGTGTCTAGGTGCCGGCACTCCCCTACCGACTAATCAGTTAGAGACTCCACCTCCTGCACCGGCGGTTTCTACCTGGGGGTTGGTGGTGTTTACCTTGTTAATTCTGACGGCGGGTTCGATTCTCACGCAGGTTCGCATGCGACATGCGGCGATAAGTGTACACAGGTAGTGCATATAGTTGGTTGTACCCACAACAAGTGGGGTTCTCTGACGAAGGTCATATAGCCCGTGTGTGTTTTAGTATTCCCACTTTGTATGGGGATGACGAACGTTCATGTGGAATGACGTGGGTGTAAGGTCGAGTTGTGCCATGCCATAGCCGACTACAAGTTCTTTCTGCTATAAGGTCCGTCCCGCCCCAATTGGGGGTACCCAAAATGATGATATTTCCATACCGTCGTTCCAGCAGATGAATTCTGAGCTACCGCTGGATTCCCACTGCTGGGCATGACATAGTGCATGGGAACGACGTGGTTGTCATACAGAAGGGAGATAGCTGGAATGTGGTCATATTTAGAGGCTTAGGCCCAGTCAAATTTGTCTTGACGTCCATGCGGTCCACCATAAAATTTCTGTGGAATTCCGGTCGGAGCGGGGTTATCCCTTGACCGTTTACGACCTAACGGTTCCTAGCCCGGGATGTGTGTTATAAGTGATGTCGCCAAAGAAATTGCGAGGAAGGATATGTCATACGAACCATTGTATAAGGCTAATCATCAGTGTTTATCGTTACTAACCACCAAGAAACGCTTACTCGATATTACTGCTGTTTCCGTAGACCAAACGCCAACAGTTAGCAAACCTCCACCGTCATTGGATGATGCAGTCACTTTGCCCCCCAATCATAACGTACGTAGTACGTACGTTGTTCAGCATGACGGTTTATGTTCACTGACGATACGTAATTTGCGAGACATGGCAGACCATCAAGCGTTTCCCCCCGAAGCGTTTGCTGATGACGTTGATGATTTGGACGTTGATTTTGATGACGACGACGATGACATTTTTCTAGACGATGATGATGATCTTCTTGACGACGATGATTTGGACGATGAAGACGATGACGAGGTTTAACTTGCCTCAAAAGTTGAAGTGACACCACTTTCCATATCATCAAGTGTGGTAGTTGATTACGGCGGTAGGCTGTATATATTTTCTAGCAAGCCTCTCGATCCGAACTTGATGTGCCGAACTAACCCTTTACGCAAAATGCCAAACCTCGGTGCACCTTAGACTCGGTATGCGTTAGACGCGAAATGATCCCATCGCCAGTTCTGCTAACTGTTCAGAAGGGAATATGACTAAATATGGTTTAACTCATTATCAAATAAAAGGTTACGAATACTTTGTGAAAAATTTCATAAAGTTTTGTCGTTCCTCATATACAACCCGGTTCCCCATGTTACACTGGCGGTCTATCGGCGGTTGACTGCGTGCTTTGGTCCGGCAATTGCTATGTGAAAAAATGATATGCGGTGCTAACGTGTTTTTGGTATGTAGTTTAGGCAACAAGGCTCGCCCAACTTGGCGCTTAGCGTCGATACGATACCAGTTGGTTGGTTTTCGCACCGAACAGCTCGACTTTTAGTCCGGGCCGGACCGTGACATTCTTGTAACCTTGACGCAACAAAGTCACGGAAGATATCATGGAAAGCAGACTGATAGCTTATGTCACCTGAAACCCTACAGCCTTATGCAGCCATCGGCGTAACGATTTTAATCGTTACCGGTGCAGCTATTGCGTTTTTGTTGGTAGCTCATCTCATTGGTCCTAAACGCCATGGACCGGTAAAAGATTCACCCTATGAATCGGGCATGCCGCTTATCACAGACGCACGACAACGTTTTAACGTTAAGTTTTACGTCATCGCGGTGCTTTTTCTTCTGTTTGATGTTGAGATCATCTTCCTTTGGCCTTGGGCGAAGTTGTATTACCAAGCAGCTACGACCGGCTCAGCTATACCTCTACAAGACGGCACTACGGTCGGCAAAGAATTCCTGCTTGTGGGCATGGGGATATTTTTCGCGCTGCTGCTATTCGGACTGGTGTACGAACTAGGAAAGGGGGCCCTCAAATGGGATTAGCCTCTGCCGGTTCGATGCCCTATCAGGCTAGTAAAGAAGAATATCTGACGACCAAGTTGAGTTACCTTATTGATTTGTTGCGAAAACAAGGGGTAAACTGGTCGCGCAAAAATTCTCTTTGGCCTATGCCCTTCGCCACCGCGTGCTGCGGTATTGAGCTGATGGCCACCGGGGCAAGCCGATACGATATTGCCCGTTTCGGCGCGGAAGTGATGCGTTTTACGCCCCGACAATGCGATTTGATGATTTGCGCCGGACGCGTGGCAATCAAAACCATGCCGGTTTTACAACGCATTTACATGCAGATGGCTGAGCCTAAGTGGGTGATCAGTATGGGGGCCTGTGCGAGTACCGGCGGCGTCTTTGATACCTATGCCGTCGTACAAGGTGTGGATCAATTTCTTCCGGTAGATGTATATGTACCGGGCTGTCCGCCGCGTCCTGAAACCCTGCTCGAAGGGGTTATGGCTATTCAACGTATCGTTGATAACGAAGGTTTGACACATAGTAATTCGCGTGAGCGAGGATTAGGGGTTGTGGTTGGGCCGACGGTTCAGGTCAACGTTGAGAAGGGGGCGGGCAAGTAGCGTGAGCACCGGCATGACTCCCATCATTGATCTTCTCAAGCAACAATTTGCAAACATAGATTTTAAGCCTGCGCCTTTACTTGACATGCAGGACAAGGATGCTGAGCAGTGGTGCGTGCAGGTGTCGCCGGAGAAACTGATTGAGGTGATGACTTTTCTTCGACGTGATGAGCGATGTATGTTCGAGCAATTGTCGGACCTGGCTGGAGTGGATTATCTTAACTTTCCCAACGCCAAGGATCGATACGGCATCATCTATTCATTGCTGTCGATATCGCATGGCCATCGTTTGTGGGTGAAAGTATTCGTGAATGATCCCAACCCGGAAGTGCCTTCCGTGGTGGGTATTTGGCATGGTGCGACCTGGATGGAGCGAGAAGTCTGGGACATGTTTGGCGTCCGTTTTAGCGATCACCCGGATCTGCGACGCATTTTGACATGGGAAGGTTTTGAAGCGCATCCGCTGCGCAAGGATTATCCATTGCGCGGTCGCGGAGAACGAGAAAATTACGAAGTAATATCGCGCGATAGTGCGTAGTGATTAACGGCTGGCGATAGGTAGAGACATTTGCCTAACCGTCAATAAAGATAAGATGACTACTGCAACAACGACACCATCGAAGGCTACTCCTCAAGCAGGGCCGGCGAGTTATGCACCGGAAGAACCCGGAGGCGACTTGTGGGCGTTGAATTTTGGGCCACAGCACCCGGCGACCCATACCACGCTTCGCCATGTGCTCGAGTTGGATGGTGAGGTGATACGCAGTTGCACGGTACACATTGGCTACTTGCATAGCGGTTTTGAAAAACTCGCTGAGCATATGAACTTTAACCAGTATGTCGTCGTGACTGATCGGATGAACTACGTCTCGCCGATGGCTAACAACATTGCCTGGCATCATGCCTGCGAGAAGTTATTCGGCATCGAGTTAACGCCTCGATGTAAGGTCATTCGCACGATTATCGCAGAACTGGCGCGGATTCAAGACCATCTGCTTGCTGTCGGTGCGACAGGATTGGATCTCGGCGCATTCACCGCGTTTATGTATCCATTCAATGCACGTGAAACCATTTACGATTTATGCGAGGAAATTTGCGGCGCTCGCTTCACCACGAGTTACACGCGCGTGGGTGGTCTCATGCAGGACATCACACCGCGATGGCCCGGCCAAGTAAAAACATACTGCCTGGAAGAATTACCCAAGGCCATTGACGACCTGGAGAATCTATTATTTCGCAACCGTATTTTTATTGAGCGGACGAAAGGTGTGGGTCAAATCAGTCGTGAAGAGGCCGTTGATTGGGGTATTACCGGGCCTTTGGCACGATCGGCGGGCGTACGGCGCGATCTGCGCAAGGACGAGCCTTATTTGTGTTACGCGGATAATTGGGATGGTCAGGGTGCTTCACCGGTTTCCTTTAAGGTGCCCATGGCTACCGGCGGCGATTGCCTGGCTCGATTCCAAGTGCGCATGGCTGAAATGCGCGAATCGATCAACATTATCATGCAACTGGTGGATCACATTCCGTCCGGTCCTGTGGATGTGTTACCTGACGACAAGATGGCACTACCCAGCAAGGATGAAGTGTATGGGAGCATTGAGGGGTTGATTCATCATTTTGAGCAGGTGATGACCAACCGGGGACACACCCCTCCGGTGGGTGAAGTATACGGGGCCAACGAAACGGCCAATGGTGAGTTGGGATTTTATCTGGTCAGCGACGGCGGCAACACGCCTTACCGGGCAAGATGCAGACCGCCTTCTTTTATTAACTATCAGTGTTTTGAGAAATTGATCGTTGGACACAAGATAAGTGATATCGTTGCCGTGCTCGGCAGTTTGAACATCATCGCCGCCGAGTTGGATCGGTAACGAAAAGTGGACATGGATTTCGACGGGTCGTCGAAGAAGATCGTTAGGATAAGACGCAAGCATTATGTCGTGGAAAGCGATTGATCGTAATCAACCTGTTGTCGAGAAGGATGCTGCACCTGTCTTGAGTGAAGCGGTGCGGGAGAAGATCCGTTCGTTCTTCCCTCGTTATGAAACGAAGCGCGCCGTGCTGCTTCCGGCGCTGCATATCGTGCAGAACACCCTTGGCTATATATCCTGGCAGGCTATGGCGGAAATTGCTGAAGTCCTGGAGATTCATCCATCGGATGTCATGAACACGACATCGTTCTACACGCATTTTTGGACACACCCCAAGGGCGAAAAAGTCGTGACCGTCTGTCGCAGTATTTCCTGCGAAGCGATGGGTGGCGCTGCCATGTTGGACGCCATTAAAAAAGAATTAAGCATTGATGAACATGGCACGACCGAGGACGGTCGGTATAGTTTGGTGACGGAAGAATGCCTGGCTGGTTGCGATCACGCACCGTGCTTGTTGATTAACGAAAAAATGCACAAGTGCGTCAAAGCAGAGGATATTCCAGCGCTACTGGCGGATGCTGACAATGATAAGTTAGCCATGCCGCGAAGCGATTTATTTGATCCACCGGTGGAACCCAAGGACGTTCAGGCTGCTTCGATTGGATGTACTTCCGATGTGAGTGAAATGCGCGAAGCAGAGTGATCTATTTTTGTGAATGAAGATTGTAACAACCGGCTAGTTAGGATGGAGCACTAGTGCTGTGTCACAGCTTATTTTTCGGGTTCATCGAGGGTGGCATGGGCAAGGCTTTTTTTGCCCGTGGTGGCCACCGGAGCTACACGGGTAAGTCCCGATGTATCCCGACGTATAGTCGGGATACATCGGGACTTACC
>JAJRWX010000011.1 GCA_024276605.1 Planctomycetota bacterium
CCCGCAACGTATCGCGTTCTTCATCACTCAATCGAACCACGTACTTCTTCTGCATCGGGAAACCTCCTTGTCTTCCGAAACGTCAAAAACAAGAAGATAGGATAACCCCTATTCTTAGCTGTGACAAACCACTAGTGCTTCGTCACATCTAAGAATTCGGGTGGCATGGGTAAGTCCCGATGTATCCCGATGTTACGTCGGGATACATCGGGACTTACCCGTGTAGTTCCGGAGGCCGACACGGGCAAAAAAAACGTTGCCCATGCCACCCTGGATGAACCCGAACATGAAGCTGTGACGCTGCACTAGGGTCATGTATCATCCCGTAGACAACGACATCGCTCATGAAGAGGCCGCGAATGGCAGTCGTATTCGCATGTGAGTGTTATTTTCGGCGGTTTAACTGATCGCTGGTTGGTTCGATCGACTCCGAAGGGCACAGATCACAGTGTTTGGAACTTCGCTGGGAGCCACGACATGTTGGACCGCCCCGAGATCGGCAGCCACCTTCGGCATGCCATACACGACGCAAGATTCGTGATTCTGGGCGATTGTCACGGCACCGCGTTCTTTCATGTTGAGTAATCCTTCGGCTCCATCAGCCCCCATGCCCGTTAAAAGAACGCCAACGGCATGGTTACCCACTTGCTGGGCGACCGAGTCGAACAAGACGTCGACGCTGGGACAGTGCCGATTGACCAGTTCGTCAGTGCCATACACGATGCGTAATCGGTTACCCATTCGTTCGATACTCATTTGTATTCCCCCGCGTGCCACAAAGGCCCGGCCAGGCTCGAGCATGTCCCCATCGACGGCTTCAGTTACGGTCATGGCACTGAACTGATTCAATCGGTCCGCAAAGGATTTGGTGAACCCTGCCGGCATGTGTTGCACGATCGCAACGGGTGGGAAATCCGCAGGGACATTCGACAACAATTCCTTAATCGCTTCCGTACCGCCGGTGGATGCGCCGATCGCCACAAGATAGCGCCCCGGGTCAATCCCCACAGATTTCATGCATCGCCGATTCTTGACCGCAGCCGCCGGAATATGGGGTCGAACCGGCATGGCGATAGCCGCCGCTCGAATCTTATCTGCTAAATCCACGCCAAGGTATCGCAGCGCTTGGCTACCTCCCGAAGCCGGTTTGGCTACAAAGTCGATGGCACCTAATTCGATGGCCTTGAGGGCCGCGTGATTATTGTTCGTCGCAACACCACTACACATGATAACCGGAACCGGATAGTGTGCTTGTAGCTTTTGGAGAAACGTCAACCCATCCATCCGAGGCATTTCTATATCGAGGATGATGACGTTCGGTCGATATTCGATGATGAGTTCACGGGCTTCGTACGGATCCTTGGCCTCGCCGATGACGCTAATATCCGGTTCGTTGGAGAGTGCGCGCGAGAGAACCGTGCGAACGGTTGGAGAGTCATCCACGATCAATACCTTGATAGGTTTATTCACGCTCATTCGGCACTCCAAGTCTACGGTGTATGTCTTACCATCAATCTAATCATTCGCAACGCGCTTAGATTTTCGTTTCAATCTTTTCTATAGATGGTCGGCTCCACGTATATTAACGAATGGTCAATGCTGTTTAGGCTTTCAGAATGTCCGATCAACAAATACCCACCCGGGATCAAGTGTCTGGCATAACGGTCGACCAATGCTTTCTGGGTAGACTTGTCGAAGTAAATCATCACGTTACGGCAAAAGATTACGTGGAATCCGAATCGGAAGGGAAACGTCGGGGACATGAGATTAAAGCGCGTGAACGTGATCAGTTTTCTTATTTCGGGGGTGACCTGCAACATGGGGCCGTTGTCCGACTGGGTCTTACAAAGATAACGATTCCTAAGCGTAGACGGTACTGTTCCGACGCGGTGCGGTTCAAAGATGCCGCGCTTGGCCCGGCTGAGCATTTGCATGGAAATGTCGGTCGCTAGAATTTTCGGCTGGATTCGTGGATGGCCCTGTAGTGTATCGTGTACCACCATGGCAATCGAGTACGGTTCTTCGCCACTAGAACAACCGGCGCTCCAAATACGTAGTGCCGTATTATCGGCACACCACTTCGAATCTTCAACCCATCGTTTGATGGCAGTCTTGAGGAAGCCGAAATGGTCCTCTTCACGGAACAGGTGTGTTGTATTCGTGGAGACGGCATCGAGTAGGGTGCTTAGCTCGTTACCTGTTTGATCCTTCACTACGTGGTCGTAGTATGCTTTGAAAGAGGAGAATCCACCCTGACGAAGCTTTTTGCCGAGGCGTGAACGCAGGAGTTGCATCTTCTCGCCGCCGAGGTTGATACCGCTCTCTTTGTATATGAGCTTGCGGAAGAGTTCGTATTCTCCCGGCGTCAAGTCCTTTATTTCTGCTTGCACTAACATACACCGGCTCCCATTCGGTCAAACTTTCCTACGTGGTCTCGACTATGCGCTCTGTATATGGAGTAACTGCATCCACTGGCCTTCCACAGACAGGAGTGCTACATCCGGCGACTCTTCCTCCGAGTCTTCAAGCTCCGGGGTATCTGGTAGCTCCAGGACTTCGGGTATGCTCAGATTGAAAACATCCTCGGTTCCAAAGGCTGCGGTCACGTATTGTCCACACACGATGTTCATAAATTCTTTGACGGCATCGTGTGATTCTTGCTCGGTGGTTTCTTCACCCGACTCCATGCCCAGTAGATTGGCAGTCAGGTGTGCTGCGAAAGTATTCGTACACGTCAGTCGGAGCGAGCCTGACTCGGAGCCTTGGTAACTGATCGATGTATCCAGCCATCGTTCACCTACGGGTGGATCAAACTCTCCGTCATCGGTAAACATGAAGGCAAGGTCCGCGAGAACCTCAGAAAGAACCGTCGTCAATATCGATGTTTTCTGAACCTGCATTTTGCGTTACTCCTAGTAATGGAATAAGTACTTCACGTAACTGTTCCGGTTGGAAGGGTTTGCGGATGTACCCGGCTACGCCGAGTTCGTGGAGCTGGTCGATCCGTTTCTGGCTTCCCTCCGTCGATGCGATGACGATGGGGATGTCCTTGAGTTTGTCGTTTTGCTTCATGCGCGTGAGCAGTTGTATGCCGCTCATCGTGGGCATATTGATATCCACAAGCATGACCGCTACTTCATGTTCACTGAGCCGGGCGAGAGCTTCAATGCCGTTGGCGGCCTCATAGATTTCTCCAACATCCAGATCAATCATACGCACGGTTCGTTTCATCATTGAGCGGATGGTGGCGGAATCATCCACAATCAGAATGTCGTTATTCATGGTCTTATTCCTACTTGCGTCCGTGCGTCGTTTCAGTGGAGTCGTCGAAAAGACTCTCCACACGCTGAAGATCAATTATGGTTTGCGCGCTGATACACTCCAAATCAGTTTCGCTTAACCCTCGCCGCTCAAGTACCACCGGGTCTGCACGGTAACATAAACCGTCCTCACCCAACCCAATGCCCAGCATCAGGCACACACAATTTGCCAGATAAATGGTATCTACTAACGCGTCAGGCGGATCCAATGCAGACGGTACATGATGAAACCGGATGCATTGAACGATGGCGGGAGGCAACTTCCACTTTTCCGCGATCATGCCGCCCACCTCTTCGTGGGAGAATCCCAGAACTTGTTGTTCCGCCTCGACAAACGATAGATGCTCGTCCGTGACACGACGGATGATCTCGGCGAAGTCATCGGCGACATACTCATTGAGGATGACCTTTCCGATGTCGTGCAGCAAACCTGCGGTGAATACGAGATTGGCATCCGGAAGTCGAAGGCGCTGTGCGAATAGAGTCGAGGCAAGAGCCACTGCGACGGAGTGTTTCCATAGTACGCCAGGTTCCAGACCATAGCCTCGCTGCTCAGCGGATAGCATATTGTTCGTGTGGACGGACATCACTAATTGCAGCACTTTGATTGTGCCAAGGCAGAGCATGGCATCATCCAAAGAGGTCACTTTGCGGGACAGGCCGAAGAAAGATGAATTACAAAGTTTCAACACTTGTCCCGTGACAACTTGGTCATACTTAATGGTATCGACGATATCGCCGAGCGTGCTACGTGGGTCGCTCATCACATTCATGAGCTTTAGCGCGGTGTCAGGTAGCGGCTTAACGGAATCGACACGATCGATGATATCTCTAACAGCGTTCATAGCTCAACCTCCCGACCGCGGCTCTTGATAGTGAAGCGTCCGTTGCTGACGTCTAAACGCACCGTACGACTGAGCGATCCACCGACGTCCTCCGCTTCGATCAGCACACCGTTCTTCCAAAAAATCTTTCTGAGCATGATATAGTTGCGTTTGCCGATGTTGAATGTTCCGTTGTCATCGAGGAGTTGTGATCCTCCGGCAATCTTTACAATGAGGCCTTTCTTCCCTGCTCCGAGTGCGTAGGTAGCTCGGAACAGGGCTGGGATTCCCGTATCGGCAAACATGGCTGGCTTGGCTTTGGCTTTGTCCGGCGATAGTGATGATTCCGGTAGCATGTAATGGAGCATGCCGCCGACGTGAACTTTTGGATCCCAAATCGCAACACCAATACAGCTCCCAAGCGAGTATGTCACTAGCGTGGAGCGGGGATCATCGGTAACTTGCATATCTGCGATATCAACAATCTGATCCATTGCACTCACCTTGTCATAGGATCAACGGTGGTAGCTGTTTCTTGGGACGGCTGCACGTCCACGATTCGTCGCGCCACATCTTACCCTGGAGGCGCCTACTCCTGGCTGCTTGTACTCCATCAGCATCTCATGAAGCCCATTTTATCCATCTCACATATCGTTTCGTCCAACATCGTAGTTGTAGCGCCGACGTAGGTAATGATTGACTTAGCTGTTTTTCCATCGTGGCAACGCAGAAGCCGCAATCGGGTAAGTTCGTTGCTGGGCAAACTTTCGCTTTCCGGAACTTTTCGCTCCAACACTGCGTACGTAACCTGGGTGAGTTGCATCAAGGATTGCCATGTGCGGTTATTATCCATCAGCATGGATTTACCTTTTTTTGTAGGCCGACACTTTTGTGTAAGAGATTCCGTCCGGTGGTTTCCCCGAACCCCGCTACATCAGCATTCTCATTTATTGTGTAGCGGTGTATGCATAAACATCGCCGGAGCTATCTGACATTCAACCGTTACATAAAGTAGAGCTTGCTTGAGAATTACCGATCAGCAACCGCCTCAAGTTGAACCAATTCTTCCGAGGTCAAGACTCTGTCAATGTCTAGGAGAATCTTGACACGCCCGTTGACCTTACCCATACCAAGAATGAATGTGGTATCTACAGAAGCTCCGAGTCTGGGAGGCTCCTCAATCTCAGTTGCGGGGATGTTGTGTACTTCCTGGACGGTATCAACGATAACACCCATAAGCACGCCGATATCAACGACAATGACGCAGGTTTGATCGTTATACTGCGCGTCGGCCAGTCCAAACTTGGAGCGCAAGTCAATGACCGGTATCACCCTGCCGCGAAGATTAACTACGCCGCGTACGAAGTCCGGCGTCTGGGGTACTTTCGTGATGTCCATAATGCCGATAATTTCGCGCACCTTGAGAATCTCCAGTCCGTAGTCTTCTCCGGCTAACGAAAACGTAAGATACTTAGCTCCAAATTCCGTGCTCGTATCCGGAGTGATGCCTCCTTCGTAAGCGGCGTCCTTTGATGTATCAAGCGTTGTCTGCATGGCGCTCTCCTAAGCAGGGGACATGGTCATTTCATTCTTGACGACCGGATCTTTACGGTCATGCGAATCGGTTATATTTGAATGGCGATCCAAGGGTGTCATTTTATTAACGGAGGGGGCTCGAACGGTTGATAACCGACTCATGTCATAAGCTGCTGCGATTCCCGAAACGTCTAGAATCAAGCCGACTCTTCCATCTCCGAGTATGGCTGCACCGGAGATGCCACGGAGGTTTTGGAACCGCTCTCCGAGCGACTTGATAACGACTTGCTGCTGTCCGAGAAGCTCATCCACCACAAGCCCGATCTCTCCACCAGCGTATTGAGCGATGACCACCATCGCTTCACAAGGCTCGATAGGTTTACCAAGGTTAAACAACGGTCCCAATGGAACTAGCGGAATCAAACGCCCGCGAACATTGAGTACAGCCCCCTTATGTTGGACGGTCGTAATCTGCTGAGGTTCAGGACGAAGTGCCTTTTCGACCGTCACCGTTTGGATGATGAAACGTTCAGTGCCCACACGAAACACCATACCATCAATGATCGCCAGCGTTAGCGGAAGACGAATCGAAAAGGTGCTACCCTTCCCCAGTGTCGAATTTATGTCACACTTGCCTCTTAGATTTTCAATGTTGCGTCGGACGACATCCATTCCCACCCCACGCCCGGATACGCCCGTGACTGTTTCGGCGGTCGAAAAGCCGGGAGCAAAAATTAAGTTGTATGCCTGTTCGTCGGTGAGTTGTTCTTCTGGTTGGACGATTCCCTTTTCGATACCCTTTTTGATCAGTACCTTGGCATCTAGCCCTTTCCCGTCGTCGGCTACTTCGATAACGATGTTGCCGCCGCTATGGTAGGCGGAGAGGGCTACGCTTCCCGAGCCGGGCTTTCCGACCGTACGCCGCGTATCGGCAGATTCAATGCCATGATCCACGGCGTTGCGAACCATATGGACGAGTGGGTCGCCGATTTGTTGGATCACGTTTTTATCCAGTTCGGTATCTTCTCCGGAGATAGTTAAATCTACGTTCTTTCCAACTTTCCGAGCGACATCGCGAACAAGACGTGCCATTTTTTGGAACGTAGGTCCGATGGGAATCATGCGCATAGCCATGGCTGCGTCTTGGACATCACGAACGATTTTCGTCGCTTGTGTAACGTCCTTTGTGAGCTTCGTATCTATGCTGACTTGTGGATTCGAACTGACCTGCGTCTGCGCGATCACAAGTTCGCCGACCATATCGACTAACGCGTCGAGCTTGGCCGTGTCGATGCGAACGGATTGATCTGCGCCACTGGTCCCGGTTTTTCCAGAAGTTTTCGACGTACTTTTGCTTTGCGGACGAATGGCTTGACTTATTTGTTTGGGCGTCGCTACGCCCATATCGATCAGTGTCTCACCTACTTTTTTTGCCTCGGGCTCACTACCTTGCTTGTCAACCGCAAAGTCCACCACCTCTTGCGGGACAGCGCCTTGTTCCACGAGGTTTTCACCTGTTTTTTTGTCAGCGTCTCCTGTGGCTGGAAGATCGCCGATCGGTTCAATTCGACCTGCGACCACATCACGGAGATTGGCGATCATATTCTCAATCGGCGGTTGTGGAACGGCTTGGTCTGTCGGGTTGGCTAGGTGGTTTCGAATGCCTTCAAACTGAACTTTCAGAATGTCCACTACTTCAAAAACCAGATCGATAAGCCCCGGCGTTACTTTTCGGCTTCCCTTACGAGCCTGATCGAGCAACGTTTCCGCCTCGTGCGTTAGGCTCACAATGTCGCGCATATTGAGGAATCCCGCTGCACCTTTGATGGTATGGAACGGTCGAAACAGAGAATCGATCGCTTCCGTATCCTCCGGCGCACGCTCAACTTCTAAAACCGCGGCCTCTATAGCGTCGATATGTTCGCTCGCTTCTTCAACAAAACCAGCGACCATTTCCACCTCTTCATCGCTAATCATCAATGGTTCAGCCACATAGGGCGGCTGCGAAGGAGATGGTTCTGACGCAGGATCGTTAGGTGCAGGCTTATCCTCCGTAGCCTCACATACCGTTTCAGGCACATCGATGGCGACCTCCTGCGAAGGCTCTTGATCTTGCTGAGGCTCCTCATCTTCAAAGATACGGTCCATTTTTGCCGCGACCGACTCGTCGATTTGGGTATCTTGATCGAGAGCTTCTTCAGGCTCGGAAGAGAATGGAGCAACTAAACTTGTCAGCTTAGATATGGATTCATGTAGGCCATGTATGGCCGCGCCGGCGTCGTCGATCTGTCCAAGAATGAGCGCTTCAAGTGATTTAACTAAGTCTCGTGCTACGCCCAATCCGTCGGTCGACACTACGGTATCCCCTGCATCCACCAGTTCTGCACAGACTTCATGCATCATGGCCAACCCGGGTAGATCGCTTTCGTCAATCCCATTGGATAGTTTGCTGAGTTTCTCAACGCATGTTTGTGCTGAAAAAGCGTTATTGGTCTCTTTGTTCATCAACTTCTGGCTCCTTAATTATAATGTAAACATGCGGGTAGGATCGCGATGGCACGTTGTGGGACGTAAGCATGCGTCATTCTCCGGTGGCTTTATTACGTCCAGGACGTCGACAACCGAAATCTCATCAAGTTGTTTCGTCAGTTGGTATTCACCACGATGCCCACGACTCGACTGTACAAGCCCCGTATGATTAAGACTCTGCAGCACTGTAGCGGCTTGATCTTGGGGGATACCCAACGCTTTAGCCACTGCTGGAGATGAAAGCAATGTTTCATTCTCTGCATGGTTCAGATAACATAGCGTGTAGAATTCATGTATAGCTGTTCGAGAGAACAACATCGTTGGTTCCTTTGGCCTACGTATTTAATTCTGGCTCAATACTAATACTGGCATCGTCGTTCGCCGAAACAGAGCTTAGTAAAATCCGGAGTTTGAAACTCCCGATTTAGGACTGATAACTAATCGACCAATGGGATAGGCGCCGCGTCACATCGATCTGCGATGGATGGAAAGAGGCAACGCGGTTGGTCCTTCGAAAGTCGTGTCTTAACGGGCCTCACCTTTCTCGTCAGTAAACTGCAATCGGAACATGCTAAAACTCTAGCACGTTTGCATGGAAACACGTGGCGTACTGCGTGTGGAGACAGGAGCTTGTGTTGGTCTCAACCAATCAGAAGGTATTGTGTGTAAATAAACAAACAGTGATTTGCGAAACAAGCAAGAGGTGATACAGATGGTGAGAAATCAGGCGAGTTCTATGTCTCTTGGCGTGCGTCTAGGTATGATTATGGGCGTCTTTGCACTGCTGATTGTGGGCATCGTGGGCGTATCTTCTTGGGTGACCAGTGCCCAGAAGGCCAATGCGCAGGTAATCAATTTAGCCAGTCGGCAACGCATGCTTACACAGAAGTTCAACAAAGAATTTCTAGATGAGCTTAACGATCGGCAGCTAGTGGCCGCTGCTTAACAACGTGCTGCAACCGCTACCGCGCAGATTAAGGCGGATCGCACATACTACACGAAAAATATTATCGGCAAACTCAAACAGGAGTCGAAGACGTTTCAGACGGGGGCTAACTACCATGAAGTGGAGGGATCCATTCCACTTCCAGCCACCTTTGTGCGGGAAGTTTCACAATCTCTCGATGCCTCCGCTAAATATCGGTATGACTTGTTGAGCAAGTTCAATATCAATAAAGACAAAGGACTACGCAACGAATTTGAGAATCGAGCGTGGGATGCTCTCTCTCAGGAACCACAAACACCATACATGGATTTGATTTCCATTGGTCAAGGTGTCGAAGTCCGCTATGCGACTGCCGATGTGGCTGGCGCTAAAGCCTGTGTCTCGTGTCACAACAATCATGATGCAAGCCCCAAGAAGGATTTCAAGCTGGGTGATTTGATGGGTATTTTGGTGGTGGCGGTCCCTGTCACGCAGGATGCAGGCCTAGCGAAAGAATTGCTCAACGCGAACGGTGTATCAAAAAATGACGCGATCGAAAAAACACGAACACTCTTTGAGGCTACGTTGAACGCGTTAAAAAACGGCGGCTCTACCTTCATAGATCTGGCCATGACGCAACCTGTTTCGATTGCTGCTAATACGGACCCAAAGATCGTAGCTCAGTATGCCAAAGTGGGTGATCTGTGGGAGGAGTTGCAAGTAGCAGTCAATGCCACACGTGAGGATAATGCCGATTTCAGTTCAGGCCAATTTGTGGGACGTCTTCGTACTATTCGTGATCGTGGGATGGCCTGCCTCAAAGAAATGGATGCTGCGGTTACGATGCTACAGACAAACTCGAACTCACGCACTGCGATGATGCAGAACATTCAGTATGGTGCGCTCGCATTAGCTGTCATCACGTTAGTCTTCGTGCTTTACTACATCCGACGACGAATCACCGGACCAATCAATCGTATCATCACGAGTCTCAACGAAGGCGCAGACCAAGTCAACGACGCGGCATCTCAAGTGTCCACTGCCAGCCAACAATCCGCTGAAGGTGCGAGCGAACAGGCTTCCTCGTTGGAGGAAACCAGTTCGGCGTTGGAGCAAATGGCAGCCATGACGAGGACGAACGCAGAGAACGCCAAGGAAGCCAACACGCTAAGTGCTCAGGCGAGAGACGCAGCGCAAACCGGCGATGCCACGATGCACAAGCTCAATGAAGCCATGACGGCCATCAACGAATCGTCCGGGCAGATCAGCAAAATCATCAAGGTGATCGAGGAGATCGCCTTCCAGACTAACCTGTTGGCGCTCAACGCGGCGGTGGAAGCGGCTCGCGCGGGTGAGCATGGCAAAGGATTTGCAGTGGTGGCCGATGAGGTGCGGAACCTGGCGCAGCGTGCGGCTATGGCGGCTGGTGAAACCACCGGGCTTATCGAGAACTCGGTGAACAGAGCCAAAGAGGGCACAGAGGTCGCCAGCGATGTGGGGCAGGCGCTCTCCGCCATCGTCGGTGATGTAACCAAGGTGACCGACTTGATCGATGGCATATCCAAGGCGAGCGAAGAACAGGCACAGGGTGTGGATCAAGTCAACACAGCCGTCTCCCAGATGGATAAGGTCACGCAACAGAATGCGGCAGGCGCCGAGGAGTCGGCAGCGGCTGCGGAACAGTTATCCGCCCAGGCAAATACGGTCAAAGGTGTAGTCAATGAACTTGCCATCCTTGTCAGTGGAAACCGAGCCATCGGTGCAGGCAACATGACAGGGCGTGGCTCGAATGTGAAAAAGCTGCGAATGGATCGCCTTGTGAACACCGCACAATTAAATCCTAAAAGAGTGAACACTCATTCGGACGCTGGAAGTTTCACTACGGTAAGTCACGCCGGTGTCAGCGATGACAGTACAGAGGAGTTTATGTCGATGGGTGATGATTCCGGTTTGAAGGATTTTTAACGCGTGTGCCATGGTCGTGAGTGGGCTTGGGTGGAGGCCTAACAGCTGTCTCTCATGATACGGTATCCATGTCGCCGACAGAAAGCCACGGTCGGACACGGGTATATTGCGGACAACGGGTGTACCGCTGAGGCACCTTTGCCCGCGTATCAAATGATCCAATTAGTAATGTGAGATATGACATGAAGACGACACTTCTCGATAAGCAGTTAAACGATGCAACATCGGTGGAACGCGTAGGTTGCGAAGAAGATCACAAATACCTGACGTTCAAGCTGGCAAGCGAAGAGTATGGGGTGGAAATCCTCAAAGTGCGTGAAATTATCGGCGTGATGGACATCACCGCTGTTCCACGCATGCCCGTCTACATGAAGGGCGTGATTAACCTACGAGGTAAAGTCATACCGGTAGTGGACCTTCGTCTAAAGTTCGGCTTGGATGAGCTTGCACATACCGAGCAGACCTGCATTATCGTGGTCGATGTCGGTAAGGAGATCGGTATCATTGTAGATACCGTCTCTGAAGTGCTGGACATTCAAAGTGAATACGTCGAACCACCGCCTTCGATGGGCGGCTCAGTGGATACCTCGTTCATTCTCGGGATGGGTAAGGTCGCAGACGCCGTGAAGATTCTGCTTGACATAAACAAAGTGTTAACCACCGAAGAACTGCAGGTTGTCGCATCGGTAGCAAACACGGCGGAATCGACGGCAGGTGCTCAAGAGCCATTTGCACAGCCACTATAACGATTGCCTTGGAGACATGTTTTATCGAGTGCTACGACACGTGATTCATGGTGCTTCCGACGGGTCGAGTTTACGGGGCAAAGCCTCTGTCTCGAACCAACGGACCCTCCGTTCCAATACGTAACGACATCTCACCGTGCATGCGTTGGGTACGCAGAAATTGTATTCACAGGCTGACGCCAACGAATCTGATATGGCCCGATATCGAGTTCTGTCATGTATTCGTCACTAAGCGGCCATGCTTGGTTTAGCAGAGTTGTCGTGTTCTGGCTCGTCGTGAGAAAACGAAGGTCGCAACGGCGGATCCTATCGGACACTCATGTAACCTGTCGATTCATGCTCTGTGGTTGAATTCAGGTGCCATGTAATCATGTCGATGGGACTATACAGGCATATTGTCTTGCGGCGATGCATAGCCGTTTATTACGCGCGCGGTGTGCGCCCATCTATCGGAGGCCGGGAGCAGGCGATGCAGATCCGACCCACTGGTCGCGTAACCAACGGTCGTTTCGACCCGGTGCTGGTGATTACAACACTTCGTCGACATTGCCTGAGACAATAATCGCCGTGATGGAAAGCACATGCAGAGGAGCTGAATGTGGTCGGCTCCATTCAGATGCTGTTGTTTGGCATGATCGAGCCGAGCGTGGGGACGGGCGCGGCCCACGTAGACAGGTGATGGGCCGAGGATGTTGAATTGATGGAGATCAAGTAAGGTGACTGTTACGCCCGTTGACATCCTTACACCGAGAGACCTTTCGCGGAACCTGACGTTTCGTTTTTCTGCACTGCTCCTCTTGTCTCTCATCTTGTCGGGCGGCACTTACTTCGTCGTTTTAACTGCGTTAACCGCTAAAGAGCATGATAGTATCGACTTGAACCTCGCAGGTCGCCAGCGGATGCTGACCCAGAAATACGCCAACGACATCGATCAGATTCTCATCGCCCTCGCGGGATCTGACCGGGAATTTGTAATAGAGATGAAGGAAGCTGCGTCTCGCACGGCTGAACTTTATGAGGCGACCCTCACGGCGTTTCTAGAGGGTGGAGAGGTAGATGCCGGCGTGGAGGGACGAATCTGGATTCCCCCGGTGCAGGACGATAACATTGTTCAACACCTTGGAAAAGCCAGGGCTGCATGGGAAGAGTTACAAAAAACCGCTATGCAGGCCGTGCAATCCGGCAATGCGTCTCTGGCGAGAAACGACAATATCAGAGACATTCAGATTCAGACAGCCAAAGCCGTTGCGGAGATGGATCATGCCGTCTTTTTGATGCAGAAGCAGAGCGAAGTGAAACTTCGCCGGGTTGAGTCGTATATGGCCTGTGCATTTATAATCGGCGTTGTGCTGTACGTCGGTACTGTGATGTTCGTCCGCAGGAAAATAGTCGTGCCATTAGCCAGTTCAATGGTGGCGTTGGATGCCCAAAAGTATGCCATGGACGAACACACTATCGTCGCCAGCACCGATCCGTTCGGCAAGATCACCTACGCCAACGACAAGTTTTGCCGCATCAGTCAATATTCACGGGAGGAGTTGATCGGGCAGGATCACCGAATTGTCAATTCAGGTCATCACCCCCACGATTTTTTTGCTAAGTTGTGGAGGACGATCGCGGCGGGGAAAGTCTGGCATGGTGAGGTTTGCAACCGGGCGAAGGATGGCTCTCTGTACTGGGTGGATACGACGATTGTCCCTTTCAGAGACGAGACTGGTCGTATCACACAATATGTGGCCGTTCGGACGTGCATCAACGAGCGTAAACTAGCGGAAATGGAACTGATAAATGCCAAAGAGATAGCCGAAGTCGCTAATCGCGCCAAGAGTGAGTTCTTGGCCAACATGAGCCACGAGATCCGTACGCCCATGACAGCTATTCTTGGATTCGCCGAGAACATGCTTGATGTCGACCAAACTGAATCGGAGAAGCTCAGCTGTATCCATACGATTAGGCGAAATGGCGAGAGCCTACTGGGCATCATCAACGACATCCTCGATCTGTCCAAGATCGAATCAGGCAAGATGGAAGCGGAACTGATCTCCTGTGAGCCATGCGCTATTATCGCCGATGTATCTTCTCTCGTTCGGGTTCAAGCAGACGCGAAAGGGTTGCCTCTTAACATTGAATACGATGGAGCCATCCCAAAGACGATCCACACTGACCCAGTCCGACTGCGGCAGATACTCATCAACTTGGTCGGAAATGCCATTAAATTCACGCAGGCGGGATCCATCCGCCTTGTAACCCGTTTCGTCGATGATGGCGTCGCACCGTGCATGCAATTCGATGTGATCGACACAGGACAAGGTATACCGGAGGAAGAGAAAAAGAGGCTGTTTCAGCCCTTTGCGCAAGTGGACACTTCCTCGACGAGAAAGATCGGAGGCACGGGGCTTGGTTTGACCATTAGCAGACGCTTCGCCGAGATGCTTGGCGGTGATATCACGGTTGTTGAAAGCAAGTTAGGCGTGGGATCGACTTTCCGCGCCTCCGTGGCCACTGGAAGGCTCGACGGTGTGAAGATGCTCGAAGACCCGTTGTCGGCGACCATTGTGGCGGATGGCGACAACGTAGTTGCGCAGGCTCCCCGGTCAGACCTACACGGCCTACGCATTCTGTTTGCCGAAGACGGCCCTGATAACCAACGGCTTATCTCGTTCGTTTTGAAGAAGGCGGGGGCTGATGTGACAATCAAAGAAAATGGCAAGCTCGCGTTGGACGTTGCATTGGCGGCTATGAATGGAAAACGCGAATGTGATCCCAAACGTCCGTTTGATCTCATCATAATGGACATGCAGATGCCAGAGATGGATGGCTATGAGGCTACGGCGCAGCTTCGCCGGAATGGTTACACTGGACCGATCATTGCACTCACTGCCCACGCGGTGGAGGGCGACCGCGAGAAGTGCATTAGCGCGGGGTGCAACGACTACGCGACTAAGCCTATCGACCGGAAGAAGCTTGTGAATTTGATCCTGGAGCATGTGCAAGACAATCGATTGAATCCCGACACCGGTTTAACCAAAGCGATTCAGCAGCTGCCGTTACGGGGTTGTCGTATCCTGCTGGCTGAGGACAACTTGTCCAACCAAGTTCTTGTGGTTGGCATTCTCAAGAAGGTGGGAGCAGAAGTTACCGCTGTCAAAGACGGAAATCTTGCTGTTGATACCGCGCTGGCTGCACGCGATGGTGGAAAACCTTTTGACATCATTCTCATGGACATTCAAATGCCCATGATGGGTGGCGACGAAGCGACTGAGATGTTACGCGAGAAGGCATACTCCGGAACAATCATCGCCCTGACTGCACACGCGATGGAGGGCGATCGGCAAAAATACCTCAAGGTCGGGTTCGATGACTATACAACCAAGCCTATCAATCGGGTGAAGCTAATTAAGACAATTCAGACATACTTTCGAAATGGAGATAGCCAAGTATCATCGGACGACAACGCGCACGAATCCTTGTTGATGACCTGACCGACGACATGATCATTCCCTGACAGTGTAAACCGCTTTCACTGCACCGTTGCAGGGCGTGCTCCTGCAGCGAGCTAAGCAGTCGTGAGCGATTCAGTCAACCAATCACCCGATGCCTCACACAACAGGCGGCGGTGGGATTCGAACCCACGAATAACGGATTTGCAATCCGCCCCCTTAGTCCACTTGGGCACGCCGCCGTGCTATGTTCTATCGGCATATGCGATTCGGATTAGCGTCGATAATGACGCCCGTCTACGCCGCGAAACGACCATCTATATCATCATCCAATGCAGACTGCAAGTCGAAGACGTCCGCGGGTATGGGCTTGGGAGTGTGATGATACCTGAGGGCTGAATACGCCGAATCAGGGCCGCCGACGCGAGCTTGCGGACCCACTTAACTTTTCGCAGTTTCTACTACTTTTTCCATGTCCAATTCCTTAGGAGACATTTCTCCAATCGAATCAATCGTACTACCAACGGTGCTGCTTTCCCGTCGAAAAGCTGGGTAGGTGGCGTTCCTCACTGCGATCCTGTTATACGATTACATTCTGTGTTTGATATACAAAAGACAACTTGGATTCATTACTGACCGTGACATGTTATTGTTCAAGTTGAGTCATTTTTTTTGTACCGTTGTGTAAGTCACGCGGCACGTACATTCACGTCGATATGCCAATTCTGCCAGCGTACAACGCGTTCATAGTACCTTTATCTCTGGAAGCTCAGCCCCGCCTGTTGGGGCAGATTTATATGAAATGCAATTGAATTCCATCCCCAGGCGATACAAACAAGGCATAGGATGGTCGTCGTGTTGTGCGGGTGCATTAAAACAGTGCAGGAGGGAGTATGTCAGGGTTATCGATTATAATATGAAACATTGTTTTGACAGGTCGACTTCATTATAATTGGTAGGGAGGTTCAAACCGGTACGGCTTTTTACAGTATGGGGTGGGTTTTTACCGCACAAACGTGTGGTTTCGATGGTCGATAGTTCGAACTCCATTGTAGTTCGGACGGTTGTGCAGGCATGTTTGCTCGTAATATAGCAACGTGTTAACTAAAATGTGTTGGGATCTACTGAGTTTTGGGTTGCCAAATACAAAAGGGGTTGATGTATGGGGGGGAATTTTTGATCTGGTACGGACAAAACAATTTCTGTAAATTTTTTTCGACTCGTGGATTATGGCGAGGGTTCTTGATGTGCGCGTGGATCCTTTGCTTCGGGTTAGTATGTATGGCGGGCTCCGTTCGAGCTGCTCATCCTGCGGCGGAACTGACGCTATCCTCCTTCTTGGGCGGTAGCGGCGAAGATACGGCTAGAGATGTTTTCGTTGATGATGCAGGCTTCATCTATGTTACGGGCGGAACCGCATCATCAAATTTTCCGACGACTGCCGGTGCTTATGACCGAACGCTGAATACTTCCGGTTCTCCGATCCATGATGTTTTTGTAACCAAGCTTTCGCCAAGCGGAAACATTGTTTGGTCCACACTGCTCGGTGGGCCTAACTACGATCGAGCCTATGCCATCGAGGTCGATCAAGCCGGTTTCGTGTATGTAGGCGGTCGAGCGGGTGCAGGATTTCCAACGACAAGTGGCGTTTTGCAGACCAATTTTGCCGGCGACGTTAATCCGAATTCACGTTACGGTAGGCAGGATGGATTTGTAGCTAAGTTATCGCCCGATGGTTCTAGTTTAATCTGGGCCACTTATTTTGGCGACGATGATCGTTCATTTATTCGGGATTTTGACATTGATAGCCAGGGTTTTGTGTATCTCGTATTGACGGACGGTGCTCGAACGAATTCACATGTTACGGCTGGTGCGTTCCAGACAATTCCCGGGGGTTCCAAAGATGGTGTGATTGCGAAGTTATCCACCGATGCTTCGCAGGTCATCTGGGCTAGTTATCTGGGAGGTTCAGGTATCGACGTGGGTACGCCGAGCATACGTGTAAATACCGCCGGGCAGCCTCATGTTTTGGGTTATACGAACTCGAGCAATATGCCCACGACCAACGGTGCATATAACCGTACCTATAACGGCGGCAACGGAGATGTTCATCTGGCCAAGTTTTCCGCTGATGGTTCACAACTGCTCTACGGTACATTTCTTGGTGGCTCTGCTGTTGAGTTTACCGAGACGCATGGTCTTGCGCTGGATTCATCCGGCAATGCTATTGTCGCAGTGACAACCAAGTCTACGAACTTTCCAACAACCAACGGTGCCTTCCAACGAACGTATGGTGGAACGGGTGGTTCTGGAACGGGAAGTGGTACGAACTATAACGGCGATGGTTTTATTGCCAAAATTTCCGCCGATGGTTCCACGTTGATGGCCGCTACCTATCTTGGCGGTCGCTATGGTGATGGGCTGGAAGGAGTTTCCGTGGCCGGAGACGGTACCATTGTCGTAAGCGGTGCTACCTTCTCAGACGATTTTCCCGTGACGGGCGATGCCTTTCAACCACTCAATATGGGGAATGGTGATTTTTTTGTCGTGCGCATGACTTCGGACCTCCAGCGTATGGTGTATGGTACGTTGATCGGTGGTTCGAGTGTTGATTTTGGGCGTTCTTCTACGACAGATGACAATGGTAACATCTTTGCGATAGGGCACACGAAATCGAATGATTGGCCAACGTTGAATGCGGTGCAATCACAGAAAGCTGGAGGTATTGACGTTGTTTTCACTGTGTTAGGTTCGCTAAATCCTTGTGTAAAGGCCGGCGATGTCTGTGATGATGGCGATGCGTGTACGGAATTTGATACGTGCGATGACGTGGGCATATGCGCGGGGACACCCCTGTTAGATTGTATGCTTTGCGTCAGCGATGCTGACTGTGATGATGCATTATCTTGTACGAATGATATGTGTATAGCAGGAAAGTGTCATAATGTCGGCACTTGCCTTGATGATGGCGATCCTTGTAACGGCCAAGAATTATGTGACCCTCTCATAGGCGCCTGTCGCAGTACAGGCAATCCCTGCCCCGGCGTGTGTGATGCACTTCTGGGCTGTCCCTGTCAAACACCCATCGTCAGCGCTGCTGGTTCGAGATATATTAAAATCGAACCGTTACCGGTGGATTCGAATCAACCCGTACGAATTTTTGTGCAATCGGATACATTTCCCTGCATTGGAAAATATGTAGGCGTGCCAACGCCTATCGATCTGAACCACGATTTCATCGATGACGGTACCGTCGCTGTGTTGGTCGATAACCCACAGGACGCAGCTGAGCTGACGCCTATACAGTGGGGTCTGGCGCTATATGTGACCGGGCCGGACATTATTCCCTCGGATGCATCGCCTTCGGTGTACCGCATCCGGGCGGAGTGCGGTTATGTGTCGGCGGATGCAACAACCACTATGCGTAAATGGGGTGATACGGATGGTAATGGCATTGACAGCGCTGCCGACATCTTGGCAGTCGTGAAGGGTTTTCAGCTTGAGTACGGTCCTCAGGCCAGTTGGACGTTGGTCTCAGACGATGTAACCGGTTCTTTGCTCTGCTCGCCGGATGGCTTTTTGACATCCGCGGATATACTGCGCATAGTCCAGGCCTTTCAGGGGGCGGACTACCTTGGCGAACTAGCGGCTGATGTGCCGAATTGTCAACTACCTTGCCAATAAGCTAATTCTTGCCGCACGTAACCATCAGCTAGGGAGCTTGGCATTACGTTTAATAGTGAAGTTTACACGCTTGGGGTACAACGACGGCGCAGCTTCAGGATTGAATGTCATAGTCTCTTTGCGTTCGTACAAGTATAACGTTCTCTGGGAGACATCGTAGCTAGCGATGCGAACGGGATATCTGGCGGCAGAAAGGTCGACGGGGTACTTCCGCACTAGTCTAAATTCGTTCATCCCGATCACCGTATCGATAGCCTGCTTGATGTCCATATCTTGACGCTGATCAACCATGTATGTTGGCCACTCGATGAGGATGTATTTGACGTTCCATTCCTTTAGTGACTTGGACAAGGCCTCTGCATCTTCCCCACGCGACTTCCAATTGCGGAGTAATTGTTCCGCACGCAGTATACTACCGTGTGCGAATATGTTCGGTGTAACATTACGATGTGATTCTATCGAGAGGCGATATAAAACGGCCATGCGCGCTGGTTCTGATGGGGCAAATGATAAGCAAGCAAACGGGCCCATTTGGGCGCTTAGTTCATCGGCCACTTGGCGATAAACTGTAGCTTGGTGCGGTACGCGAACTTGAAACGCATCATACAGTTGGTAACCGAGCAATAGCAATATCGCTACCGTCGAGAGATACTTTCGAGATTTTTCTAAGGGCCTGACGTTTCCTATTAATGAAAGAGCATGTCGAATGCCTAATGTAGCTAGTAGGCATATAGGTGGGATAACCATGCACGCGTAACGAGTGGCCTGAGCTTTCATGTATGAGTGCATAAAGTAGAACGAGATGATCCATACAATTAGCGTGGAGCCTTGTCGGACTCGACGAAGTAATACAACTACCACACCCACCGCGCTGAGTATAATGACAGGCCAACTAAATAGGTGCGTTAATCGATGGATGTAATAAGTCCATTGAGCTAAATTAAATCGATCGAATACATGCTGTTTAGTAAATCCAACGGAGTGCCCTACCGCATCGCCGCCAATGAATTTGAGCATGACAAATACTTGTCCGACGGATGCCGCTACGATAATCAGGATCGACACCAGGATGGCCGGGTGTTTGAGTTTTGACCATTGTTTTGTCGTAATCACACTGAATGCGTAGATGGGGAGCAGCATGAGCGCGTGTTGTTTCGTCCAGATGGCCAATGCGGTCAGGACTGCCCACCAGAGGCTTACCAACCAACGAGGCTTGTTGGATTGGAGAAGTATCTCGAATAGCCACATAGCACCGGTGACAAATGCTAATACCGGTACTTCGATCATGATGTCTCGGCCCCAGTAGACCAGATAAGGCGTTGATATGATTAACAACGTACCAGCGGCGGCCCACCAGGTAGACAACCTGATAATCAGCCAGTTGAATGTAAAGTAGGTAAGTAGAACCGCAAACAGTAACACAGTGATTTGTGCAGAAACGCTGGAGATGCCGCAGACGGCCATCACCATCGCTTCGCATACGTAAAAAACCGGTGGGTAATAACCCAGGTTCACGGCTGGGTAGTGGCTATAATACTCCATGGCATAACCAATAGGGTCAGACATAGCTTCAGATCGAGATTGAAGCGCATCTAATAGGAAAATGCCGTTGATTATGTGGTGGGGGGCATCTGAGGCGTCTCCGTGGCTGAGTGTGATGCGTTGCCCATAAAGTAATACCGTGACTACTATCAGCAAAGCAAACAAACGGCGCCATTGTCTAGGCATAGACGCGGTGTCGTTACGAGTAGATATCAGCTCTTCGTGGTCGTTGGTTTGCTGCATGGCTGCTCGATGTGCTAAGTTGTTAGTCGTTTCACTCAAATTCGCCGCCTTCGCAACATATAATATAGGTATTTCGGAGATATTTTAGTGGACGCTTAACCACCGTGACTTTTGTATATACCGTCATCAGGATATCCAGTTCAGGTCATATGGCTATTGCGTACCATATACATTGTTGTACCGATAACAATAGGATGAGGCCTTAGGAGTCGTAGCATGCCATCCTATGTCTGGTGGCCGGAATTACGGCTATATCAATTCTGGGGTATGTACTTATCGTTAAGCTTGCGGCATGTCGAAATGTAATCTGACATTCAGCAGAATAATGGGAACAATGACAAGATTGTCCATGTGTACAATTAGACGCGACTATCCGGACTAAAACCGCATATGCACCTGTTATGATCCTTGCCATATTTGGTCGATTAAGCGTATACTCTGCGGCAGTTCTGTGCGGTTTATGGTAGCGTCAATCGGGTCGTAGATATAGCTGACGCGTCAAGACTACGAGGTAGTGTCTAATTCATCTTTCCACGAGGATGACTCAGCCTTCAAATGGGTGTCTGGTCTAACTGCCGAGGGCAAAGACTAGGCAATAGTGGGAGGTAACGGGGATTCGGGCACGTCACGGGGACGGAGTCTACCCTGATAAGGACTCCCTAACAGGATGGTTCGCCTTTGCATGCGGAAACAAAAGATGCCATTGTCATAGGTGCAGGTCCGGCGGGACTTACCGCATCCTATGAGCTAGCCAAGCACGGAATTCGTTCGACGATTCTAGAAGCGGATCAGCTCGTTGGTGGCATTTCGCGTACGGTAAACTACAAAGGGTATCGTTTCGACATTGGGGGACACCGATTCTTCTCAAAAGTTCCTTTAATCAACGAAGTATGGGACGAAATCATCGATGAAGACATGCTGATTCGGCCACGTCTATCTCGTATTCATTATCGAGGCCACTTTTTTGATTATCCCCTACAAGCAGGAAATGCACTATCCGGTCTTGGGTTAATTGAGGCCTGTTTGATTGGTCTAAGTTATGCTCGTACCAAGGTGTTTCCTTCTCGCCAGGAGCGGAATTTTGAGGAGTGGGTGGCCAACCGCTTTGGATATCGCCTATACAACATCTTCTTCAAGACCTACACCGAAAAGGTTTGGGGTATACCATGCACGGAGATTTCCGCCGACTGGGCGGCGCAGCGAATTAAAAATCTTTCGCTCGTTGAAGCTGTGCGCAACGCGCTGTTGGGTGGGAGTGGAAAAACCAAAGACGGCAAGATCATCACTACGCTGATCGACAAGTTCAAATACCCGCGTTTGGGACCGGGGATGATGTGGGAATGTTGCGAATCACGTCTTGAAGCACAGGGCAACCATACCCTACGGGGGAGACGTGTGGAGCGTATTCGACATACCCAAGGAAGGGTCGAATGTGTCTACGCACGTACCAATGAGGGTGAGTTGGAGGAATTCTCCGGCGATCAGTTTTTCTCCACCATGCCGCTTCGGGAATTGATCTCCGCGTTGGATCCTGCGCCGCCGGACGAGGTGCTGCGCGCTGCCAATAGCCTAGCTTATCGTGATTACTTGACGGTCGTCTTGATGGTTAAGCGCGACAAGGTTTTCCCGGATAACTGGATATACATTCATTCACCCGAAGTCAAAATGGGGCGCATCCAAAATTATAAAAACTGGAGCCCCGAGATGGTGCCTGACTCCACGCGTACCTCGTTGGGGCTTGAATATTTTCTTTGGGATGTGGATGATGAATGGAATTGGTCCAAGGATCGGCTAATTGACCTCGGTATGAAAGAAACTATTGCGCTGAAGCTGATCGAAGAGAATGAAGTAGAGGATGGTACGGTTGTACGTATGAAGAAAGCGTATCCTATCTACGATCAGTTCTATAAGGAACATCTCGACGTAATACGTCGATATCTGGCGACGATTACGAATCTACAAACGATCGGTCGCAATGGCCAACATCGTTACAACAACCAAGATCATTCGATGTTGACCGGCATTTACGCGGCCCGCAATGTGGTTGGGGCAAATTATGACATCTGGTCGGTCAACGTCGAGCAGGAGTATCACGAAGAGACCGTCAGTGATGAAAAGGCCACAGGCGACCGCTTGATTCCCCAGAGAGTCGAACCGGATATAGATGCCGAAAAAGTGGCACCCGACGCTGTGATTCGTGCCGCCTTTGCCAAAATGGACCCATTCGCATTAGGCGTTGCTATGGGGCTTGTTTTTGCCATAAGTTTGTTCATGGCCACGGCTGCGTTACTTGTTAAAGGTGGTGACGTAGTCGGCCCGCACTTATCCTTGCTAGGCCATTTTTTCATTGGCTACGAAGTTACTTGGCTAGGTGCGCTGTTGGGACTGATAGAGGCGGGGATTGGCGGGTTTATGATAGGATATGTTGGCGCCGGGCTTAGGAATTGGACGATGTCAACGTACACCAAACTATTGAAGCGACGGGCTGAAATGGATCAGAGCAAGGATTTGTTGGACAAAGTATAGAGCAAGCTCTATGGTTACGTAGCGGTTGAAACTCGGATAGCCCCCAGCGTTTTCTGTGAAAATGCTTTACATGAATGAGGGTGTTATAATCCAAGGAGGAGGTCGTCATGTCGACACAAAACGCCGATCAAGAAGTCAGCCGCGCGATTGCCCGGATGAAAGCTGGAATACTTGCGTTTATTTTTGCTATCATTGGTGGCGGCGGTTTATTTGTGATGACCGCGTGGCTGCTAGTGAAGGGGGGGCCGCAGGTTGGTAAAACACTCAACCTTCTCGGCCATTTTTTCATAGGCTATGAAGTTACTTGGCTAGGTGCATTTGTGGGGTTGATCTACGGTGCCTTAACCGGCGGTATCATCGGGTGGTGCATTGGTATTGTGTATAACCGTATCGTTGGTATCCCTTCAACGTCATAGCATATAGTCGTTCATTGTGTGACGAGAGTACATTCGCCGTGCAGGCTACACCCTGCGGCTCGGTTCGTTTTATACAATCCAGCACTGTTATACTATGCACATCGGACTTGATGCCACATGCACGGCTAATCGTCGTGGATTCGGGCGGTTTGCACGCGAATTGTTTCACGCGCTCGCCACTTTAGACACCGGCGATGAATATACGCTTTTTTGTGATCGACCATATGCCGACAGCGATCAACTTCCGAAAGATTGGCGTGTTGTTATAGCCGAGACGCGGGTAGCGGCTACTGAGGCCGCCTCAGCGGATGGTCGGCGATCGATTGGTGATATGTTAGCCATGCGCAAAGCGGTTAGCCGTGAGCGAATTGACTTGATGTATTTTCCTGCGGTCTACACGTACTTTCCGGTCGCGGGAAAGTTTCCTTGTCTCGTGACGTTCCATGATGTCATCGCAGAGACGCTGCCACATTTGATCTTTCATAATAAGCGTAGTCAATTCTTCTGGAATTTGAAAAGTCGGTTAGCCATTCGTCGAGCGTCGAAAATTGTGACAGTTTCACAAGCGTCGAAAGAAGGTCTGATGCGTCACTTCAAACTCGGCGAAGATCGAATGCGGGTGATATCGGAGGCACCGGGTGCCGCGTTTAGTCCTGTAGACGTCGCCTCGGGTGCGCATCAGCAGGCGATTAAACGATATGACCTGTCCGACCAAGATCGATACTTCATTTATGTGGGAGGTATAAGTCCGCACAAGAACCTACATTCACTCGTCGAGGGTTTTTCCCTGGTTGGTGAATTAGGTAAAGACGTACAACTGCTGCTGGTGGGAGATTACCAGGGCGATGTATTTCGTACCTGTTATGAAGAGTTAATGGTTGTCGTACGAAAATACAATCTTGCGTCGCGCGTGCGATTTCTTGGTTATGTGCCTGACGATGATCTGGCACATCTTTACGCGGGTTCGATGGCTTTAGTGTTCCCTTCCTATTTAGAGGGTTTTGGTCTGCCGGCCGTAGAGGCTATGAAGTGTGGAACGGCGGTCATTGCCAGCGATCGAGGTTCCTTGCCGGAAGTGCTCGGCGGCGCAGGTTTGCTCTTTGATCCTGATAGTCCTCAATCTTTGGCTGATGCGCTCACGACATTCCTCTCCAGCGAATCATACCGTAACCAAATAACTACGCAGTGCGTAAGGCGAGGGCAGGATTTTTCCTGGGAAACCGCGGCCCGCCAGCTTGTGGAAGTGTTTCATGAGTTTAAGCCTTTTATCTGAACGGACTAGTTCGTGCGTTTTTGTATCGTTTCCACCTTTTATCCGCCATACAATTTCGGCGGTGATGGTATATACGCCTATCGTCTAGCCAATGGATTGGCGAGATTGGGGCACGATGTCACTGTGCTGCATAGTCCGACCGCGTATGAGCAATTAGCACGTCGGCAACCCACGGCTGATTACGACGACCATAACAATATTCACGTTCACCCAATCCGCACCCCCCTGGGTAAACTTGGACTGTTGGCTGTGCAACAGTTGGGTAGCCCTTGTTTTCAAGGTCCGGCGCTACGCCGTATATTTAACGAACACGAATTCGATGTTATTCACTATAACAACGTATCGCTTCTTGGTGGTCCTCATGTCTTTCGTTACGGGCAGGCGCTAAAGCTTTGCACGTTGATCGAGCATTGGCTGGTATGCCCAATGCATGTGTTGTGGAAGTTTGATCGGGAGGTGTGTACGAAACCAAGTTGCTTGGCGTGTACGTTGCATGGCCGACGACCGCCGCAATTGTGGCGATACACCGGACTCATGCGGCGGGCGACGCGAAGTATTGATGCGTTCATCGGGCCGAGCCTGTTCACCATGAACATGCACCGCGAGCGAGGCCTTCAAGGGACGATGATCCAATTGCCACTTTTTCATCCGCAACCCGTTACGACAGGCAAAACCAAACCGTTACCCAATGCCGACAAACCGTATTTCTTTTTTGTGGGTAGGCTAGAGAAAATAAAAGGCGTGCAAACGCTAATCCCCACCTTTCGTGAATTGCCAGATGTAGATTTGCTTATTGCCGGAGACGGCAATTATGGACAAGCATTGCGAACTCAGGCCCAGGGTGCATCCAATATCAAGTTTATTGGCAGGCTTAGTGCTAACGAGCTTCACACTTATTATCAACATGCATTAGCCACGCTAGTTCCGTCACTTTGTTATGAAACATTTGGGATCATTGTCGCGGAATCGTTTTGTGCTTCTACGCCGGTGGTTGTTTTTGCGCAAAGTTCATTGAAGGAACTGGTTGAAACGTATGGTGGTGGACTAACGTATGATAATCCGCGAGATTTGAAAGTAGCGATACATAGAATATCTTCCGATGCCGGATTGCGCCGCACGCTAGGCCGGCAAGGGAGGCGCGCGTACGAAAAAGAATTTGCTGAGGACGCTTTTCTGGCGCATTACATGGAAGTTGTAAGCGAATTACTGTCCGGAAAACGAGCCGGGCAGCTAGATAATGTCGACCATGCCGGTCAGGATGGTTTGTTTGCCGGTCGGCCCACTTTTTTTACTGGGCCTATTGGTTAGGTATATTGCGATCGAATAGATGACAGATTCTGCCAAACAATCCGTACATCGACATGGACCATATCTTTCGGTAGTTGTGCCTGTGTACAATTCCAGCGCCGATCTTCGACGTTGCCTGGAAGGACTTGCCGCATCGAGCTACAAAGATTTTGATGTGCTGGTCGTCGATGATGGATCGACGGAACCAATTGAGCCGATCGTCATCGAACACGGATTCACATATATGCGCATCGACGGACCCAGCGGACCTGCGCAAGCGCGCAATAGGGGTGTAGCGGTGGTCGGCGGGCAGTATGTCGTTTTTATCGATGCCGATGTCGTGGTGCATGATGATACCCTCGCGCGGTTTGCCGAGGCACTGGCCGGGGATGACTCTATTGACGCAGTGATTGGCACCTATGACGATGATCCCGCAGATCCGGGTTTTATTTCTCAATACAAAAACATCTTTCACCATTTTGTGCATCAGGAAGCCCACGGAGATGTGAGTTCGTTTTGGAGTGGTTGTGGGGCGATGCGTCGAGAATTGTTTTTGAAATTTGGCGGGTTTGATGAAGTGCGATACCGTCGGCCCGCGATTGAAGATATCGAGTTAGGCACATGGCTTACGGCGGCGGGGCATCGTATCGTGCTGGATAGTCGCGTGAAGTGTAAACATCTAAAACGCTGGACCTTCAAAAATCTTCTTAAAACGGATATTTTCGATCGAGCTATTCCCTGGACCAAGCTGACATTACGTGCCCGCGATTTACCGAATTCACTGAATGTATCCAACGCGCAACGATTATATGTAGCCCTTGCTTTTGTGTCCCTGTTTTTCGCACTAGGCACGCTATGGATGCCCCTACTAGGTTGGGTGTCGTTAGGTATATTATGCCTGATATGTTTCCTGAATATTCGGTTCTATCGTTATTTTGCGGCCAGGCGAGGATGGTTCTTTGCGTTGGGTGTCATGCCACTGCATTGGTTATATCTGTTGTATTGTGGATTTGGATTTGTAGTGGGTAATATGGCTCATCGTTTGGAAGGTGCTCCGCGCGGATCATGGCGGGATCTCAAACCCTTAACCTCTGATACAACTGTTGGCTGAATCTTCCCATGATTGCCTAGCCCTCTCGATCGTCGTTACGGTTGTTAGCGGGAAAACGTCGCTCCGTGAGTGCCTGGCTAGTATTACAGCTCAACAAATTGAGGGCGGCGTCGAGATCATTGTGCCGTATGATCGATTTTGCCAAGATGTGGTCACATTATCAAGCGAATTTCCTAGTGTCGTATTTCACGAAATCTCAGATTTGGGACGTGCGGCTGATAGTACGATCACAGCTCATGCCCATCGTTTATATGATCGTAGACGAGCGGTAGGATTAGGATTGTGCAAGGGACGCATTGTCGCAATGACCGAAGATCACGCCGTTCCGGCAGATGATTGGTGTTCGCAGATTTTAGTATGTCATACTCAGCCCTATGCAGCTATTGGTGGTGCCATTGAAAACGGTGTAGATCGTCCGATGAATTGGGCGTGGTACTATTGCGATTTCGGTAGGTACGGTCGACCGATGGAGCCTGCCACGAGCGATTATATTTCCGATGTCAACGTAGCTTATAAACGCGAAGGGCTGGAAGCGGTTCGGGATGCATGGCAACAAGCGTACCACGAAACCACCGTACATTGGCTGATGCAGCAACGCGGCTATCAAACGTATCGCGATCCACGCATGGTAGTAGCACAACATCGACCTGAGCTGGGTTTCGTCGAAACATTGAAAGAGCGATGGCAATGGGCCGGTGTGTTCGCCGAGACACGATTATCCTATATACATTTTTTTCATCGCTTGGTGCTTATTCTAGGTGCGCCTCTTCTGCCGATGGTTCTAACGATGCGGGCAGTTAGATATATGTTACGTCAACGGCGGGGACTGAGGCAAATGTTGTCTATCGTTCCGCTCGTGGTCATGCTGACAACGGTATGGTCTATGGGTGAGTGTTTTGTCTATTGTTTTGGTTCTACAGGTTCACGTGGGCATGAATCCACATGCTCTCATTAGCGTAAGCTCTATTGGATTACTTCGACGTTAATCACGCATGACCGCGCTACATGCCAAAACCAAACTTGCGATTCTGATGTATCATTCGATCGATGATAGTGGTTCGGTTGTTTCTGTTTCGCCACACCTTTTTCGTCAACAAATGAAGTGCTTGTTTGCGATGGGATGGCAAGCGCAGCGGTTGTGTGATGCGGTTGAATACCGTCGAGCAAACGGCCAGTATCCTGATCGCACGGTTGTGATCACTTTTGACGACGGTTTCGCCAACCTTTATGAGCACGCATTACCCACGCTTACGGAGTTAGATTTTGTGGCGACTGTTTTCGTCGTCACAGATCATATCGGAGAGAACAATAATTGGGCGTCTCCTCCCCCCGGGCTTGGTGTACAACGCTTACTGTCCTGGTCTCAACTAAAGGAATTACGCAAAGCCGGATGGGAAATCGGCGCTCATTCGAGAACGCATCCTGATCTTCGCCAATGCGATCAAGTAGCACTTGAGTCAGAGATTATAGGTTCAGCCAAGGATGTCGAGGATTATTTTGGTGAACCAGTAAGGTCATTTGCTTACCCCTATGGTTATCATTCACTTACCGCAAGCGAGATCACGGTGTGTACTTTCCAGGCGGCATGTACGACATTATTGCGGCGTACCTGCAACGAGCCTGCACATTTATTGCCGCGCGTTGACGCATATTATGTTCGGACCTTGGATGATATGCGAAGCTTAGTGACTGGAAAGTGGGATTATTATCTGACTTGGCGACGATGGGCACGTCACGTTCGCGCCGGTTTATCAAGCAGTTAGGGACAGCCCCATCTTGCCATTTGGCTTACTATTGCGTATGTTGTACGTAGAACTAAGCGCCATATCGAAGGCATTCTTTTAGTCATTAGGGTAGGGGTATATGAATCTCATCAACCGAGTAGCCAAGCACGCTAGATTGAACTGGCAATCTTTAGCCGTTCCTGATGCACCGCTACCCCCGTTCTTGATATTGTTCATTAACTCAATCTGCAACATGAAATGCGAGCACTGCTTTTATTGGCAGGAGCTTAATCAGCCCGACGACTTGACATTCGAAGAAATTGTTTCGCTGTCTAATGAACTCGGACCCATCCAAAATCTGAATCTTTCCGGTGGCGAACCATTTTTGCGTAAGGATTTTGCAGCCGTGTGTCGTCAGTTCATTCGTCAAAACGGCGTGAAGGAGATTTACGTTCCCACGAATGGTTATTATACGGAAAAGACCATCACACAGATCAGCGAAACACTGGAAGATAAAAGTCTTGAGATGTTTGTAGCTGAGCTGTCGTTGGATGGTATGCCGGAGTTTCACGATACATTTCGGGTGACTAAAGACGCTTTCAAGCACGCCATGGAAACCTACGATGCGCTAGCTGAATTGCAGTGTAAGGATGCTCGCTTACATATTCATGCTATATCCACGGCAACTTCAGATAATATGAACGAAATCAAGAGGCTGACTACGCTTCTTTATGAACGTTGTCCGCAAATGTCGCACCATAATCTCGCATTGATTCGTGGTGATAGAAAGAATCCGACACTACAGGGACCAAAACTGCTTGAATACGAAGAGTTATATACTTACGTTCAACGACTCTGGGCGCCGCGTGAGGAGTCGCGATACGGCGCAGTCGTTGAACCCATGTTGCAATGGGCGAAAGTGAAAACAGCCAAGGAGCAGCGACAGGTTGTACCTTGCCTGGCGGGAAAATTGACCGTGGTGGTTCATGCCAATGGCGATGTCAGTCTGTGTGAGCAGCACTCACCGTTGGATAATCTTAGAAAACGAAGTTTTAGAGACATTTGGTATTCCCAACAGGCCCGCGATCTGCGCGCGTCTATCAAAGCCAAGCAGTGTTACTGCACAAACGAAATCTTCTTATGGCCTAGCATTACATACCAACCGCTGCAACTAGCTCGTGCGATGACGCAGGCCAAGGTTTGGTCGAAACCTAAAGCCATGCGTGAGGATGAGCGCGTCGAGTGGAATGATCACATTGGCGACCTGCAACTTCCTGTGATTCAGTCCGGATAGCTGTTCTGATCCACGCGACCAACCGTTGAAATATACCGTAATCAACGCCAAAGCTTGTTGCGCTATCAATCTTTTTGTATCGCTCATTCATGACACAACTTCAATGGTTGCCAAGCACGCATGAAGCTTACGCCCGCCATGCCCGTAGGTAACGGATTATCCATTTGAAACTGGTCGGCAATTTTCTTTCCTTAGCCAGCGCAGAAGTCCTAAGCAAATTAGCCACTTTTGCCGCCTTCGCTTTCATCGCCCGTAAGACCGGCGCCGTGGGTCTAGGTTACGTAGAGTTCGCCTATGCGATTATCATGATTGGTTCATTGGTTGTAGATCAAGGCTTCGATGCACTTGGCGCACGCGAGATAGCCAAAGCCCCGTCTACCGTGCCGCAACTGGTATCGCAAATTGTTTTCATCCGGTTTCTGTTAGCGGCTTTTACCATCGTAGTCATCCTGGCTATGGCATGGATGTTACACCGTCCGGCCATCCAAACTCAGTTGCTGGTGATATTGTCATTAAGTCTTGTGGGTATGCCCTTGATCCTGAAATGGGTATTTCAGGGATTAGAAAAAATGCCTATTGCTGCGGGTATTCAGGTCATTCGACAGTTTGGCTTTGCCTTGGTTGTGTTCCTGGGTTTGCGCAGTATCGATACCATTTGGGTTATTGGGCTAGCTGAAATAGGCGGTGTTTTCGCCGGTGCAGTCTTTGGGTGGTGGATGTATGTCCGAGTATTGAGGTATCCATTTCGATTACATCTCGGTGCGTCAAAAAAAATCCTTAAGGACGGTTTGGTCATCGGCCTGTCACAAATGCTCTGGTCAGTGAAGATGTTCGGTGCGACCATCGTGTTCGGCCTCATTGCCGACAGCGAAGAGATGGGTTATTTCGGGGGAGCTATGCGCATTTTGATCGCCCTGCACATGTTCATCTTTCTTTACTACATTAATTTGCTTCCATCTCTGTCAAGAACATGGCAGCAAGAACCGGAGTCATTTCACAAGCTTGTGTCTCGATCTATGCGGGTTGTAGGATGGTTGGCTATCGGCGGCGGGCTTTTATGGGTTGTCATCGCTGATGTTGTTATTCGTGTGTGTTATGGCGAAAGTTTTTTCCCAGCAGTGGTTGTGTTGCAAATTTTAGCTGGCGTCGGCGTCATGTCGGCGCTAAGTGGCCATTTTCGATTCGGCCTTATCGGGACAGGTTTCCAAAAAGCGGAGATGTGGACGCAGGCGGTTGGTGCGATTGTCGCGGTGGTGATGCTGCCCATAGGTTACGCATACTACGGTATCGTCGGTGCGGCGCTTTCGCTGGTCATGGCAGAAACTATGGTTTGGTTAACCTCTTGGGTGGCTGCCCGCAAGATACTCCGCGTAGACGGCCATTCACTTTCTCTCATAAAACCATGCTTGGCCGTGGCCCTGATTTCCGCATGGTTAGTCGGCCTTGGTTCAGCAGGGCCTATACTAACCGTCATCATTGCAGCCGTGAGCATCGTTTGCTTGGCCTATGTTAGTGATGCCGGCATTAGAAGTTGGGTGAAAAACCTTATCTTTTCATAATCTCACCGAGCTGTGGGCTTCAGCCCGTGTCTCGTATGGAAATATATCATCACGTTGAAAAAATCAATTTCCATCAGATTGTTTATAACCTGCTGGCTAGTCTACGGCTGTCACTTCGCCACCAACACCGTGCGTGAAATCTATCCTGCATTAAGCCTGGCTGACAACGGCAGCTTTGATGTATCGGCGTATCAAGGTTTACACCCCGACATTTTTGAAATCCCTGGGCGCGGTTCTTTTATTAATAATAATCCCGGCGCATCCATACTTGGTGCCGTACCGTATTTTTTGGCTAGACCAGTAACAGATCGTCTCATCGACCGCGTACTTCAACAGCGCGAGCAAGCACGACTTGCCGGTGTAGAACCACCAACACTGGATTCGCCCTGGCCTATGGCGCGGGAGTTTTTTCGTAAATCATACGAGAGAGGTCTGGATATCAAGTTCGGCTTGGGAGCAGGATTGATGCAGGCTGGACTCATGGCACCGCTATCGGCGTTATGTGTCGTTGTGATGTTTCGGGTGTTATTTTCACTGACGAAATGTATGCGCACGGCGCTATGGCTTTCCGTGTTGTACGCCTTTGCGACGCCGATTTTCTATCGCACCGCACAACTCAACCAAAATTTAATAGTTATGCACTGTGCTTTCTTTGCGTGGGTCTTGTTATGGCAACCGGGTGCAACTACCCAACAACCATCCAAGCCGTGGTATTTGTTAGCGGGTTTGTTGAGTGGTTGGGCGGTCGTATGTGATTACAGTGGTCTTATCGTACCCCTCGTCATCGGAGTTTACGGATTACTACATCGACGGACTTTGCCTGAAAGTGTGCGATCATCAACAGACGCACTACGGTTCGTCATGGGGGTAGTAATTAGTGGTGCTGTATTGATGTACTATCAATGGTTATGTTTTGGTCACCCGCTCTATCCCGCCCAACATTACATGCCCGCTGCCAATTTCACGGATCAAGGCTACCAAGGTTTGAGCTTGCCGCAGTGGGACTTGCTTTGGGCAACTGCTTTCAATGCTCGTTACGGCCTATTCGTGGCTGCACCATTGCTATCTCTGGCGTTGTTTTTCCCTTCATGGACGGCCATGCGACGTATTGTGGGGAAATTGGAACTGCGAACGATCTTGGTGTTTTGCGCCGCATTCTTCATATTCTGTAGTGCCAATCAGTACGGACGCATGCAGTTTAATACGGGCGTAAGACATATCGTACCTGTGATACCATTTCTTTACCTATTAACGGCTGGCACACTTTTACATGGGCCTCGACGATTGGCGATAACCTTTGGCGTAGCGGCTACCATGTGGTCGTGGTGCTTAGCCATGTACCGCGAGGTCGAATCAGGCCCATACGGTGTGTTCGACTCGATCATTGCGATATTTACCCAAGGCGTACAATTTCCATGGTTAGTGACACTGCATCGCATGTCCATTTCGTTGCCCGGGCCGTTGCAGTATGTACTATCCCCGTGGTTTATCTTAACTGTATTGGTTATGGCTATTGTTCTTGTGTGGACAGTCGGACGTGGACCTCGCAAGAGCCATCAAACCGTTGTCTGACCGGGCGCCCATCGAAGCATGAATGACAAGACAAAGATGCCGAGTATTATTACATCTCCACCCGATGAGCCGTTATTGATGCAACAATCCCACATACAGTCTCGTGCAACATCGCTGGCGCACTCAGGTTTATTAGTCGTGCTATTATCGTCAGTGTTTGTCGGCCCGATGTTGTGGTTTCATCGTGATAGTCTGCGTAATCTCATCTCCTTCCATGGCACATTGCATGTCGCGATTGCCCAGCAGTTCAGTCAGGGACAGTTTCCACCGGAAAACCCTTTTTACGCAGGTGAACCGGTCGGATACTATTGGTTCTTTCATTATATTAGTTATCTTCTAGCCAACGTCCTACAGACGGACCTACTGCATGCGATCGAACTGTTAAGTCTTATCGCGTTGGTTGGTCTAGTGATCATCGCGGTTGCCTTGGGTCGTCGATTGTGGGGAACGGCCACAGCCGGTGCTTGTCTAGGCTACCTTGTGCTGGTAGGTGCCAACGGATTCGGTTGGCTTATATTACTAGCTAAAATCATCCGTGACGGGCCGCAAATTATGGGTGCCCCGGCTACAGCGGTCATCAGGCCGTTGCTGTTACAGGTTCAGTTTGGGGACCATAGGTTCGGGCCAAACTTTACGTACTATTTCCACATGACCTCTCGCCCCGTAGCATTAACACTTACCTTGGCTATGGTTGCTTGTCTATACTGGCTTTTACTAAGACGATCGGTCATAGCAGGTCTTTCGCTTTCTGTGGTGACGGCATTGTGCGTAGCCTTTAATCCATTGATCGGACTCGCAGCTGGTGGAGCGTTGGTTGGTGGTTTGATTATTAACATGGCGATCAAACCATACGTATCAAAAAAAAGTTTAATTGGGTATGAGACTTCGAATACGACTTTGGCATCTTGTGGAGCGATTGCCTTTGGTGCAGCCTGTGCATGGCCGACGTTTAGTCACCTATTGTTCGGAGGCAGTAGCGCTGGCATCCATTTCGCCCCATTTCGATGGAAACTGTACGGCATCGTCGTTGCCAATGTGTTTGTGATCGCCATATTGGCAGGCGTTGGCTATCGTCATCTATCCACCCGATGGCTGGGATTGGGGCGTATAACGATCATAGCTGGTGTTATACTCATGTTGGCTACTGTACTTTTTGCGATGCCGGGCACTCTCGGTGAAACCGGACGTACGGGTAATGAACACAATTTGTTCAACACAGCTATGGTTCTTTTAGCTGTCCCCGCTTCCGGCGCTGTCATGCGATCGAGATCGTGTAATCATATCGACAGTCGTTCCACCCTGGTAACGTGGCGTGGGGTCGCGTTGGTTCTGTTTTTCGTGCCAACCACGCTCCTCATTATGTATTCGTATCACGGTCGAGCTCCCGTAGCCGTTGCACTAGATCGAACCAATATGAGATGGTTAGACCAATCATTACCGATAGCCAAGTATTACGAGTGGGTCAATACCGAGACCCAGGCAGATGCAGTATTCGTCGTATCTCCCGATCAAGCCCCGCAGCGACTATGTAATGTGTCCGACTTCCCCGCCTTCACGAAGCGAACCTTATTTACCGATCAACGCTCTTACATGACGGACACTTATGCGGATGCGCCGTATCGAACGGAACTTTCTAAAAATGTAGCATTGGGCAAAGCCATGACGTTAGAGGATCGAGATTATTTACGGAATTTAGCTCGACCGGTTTATTTGACCTCTTACGAAGCTGATAACACGCAGCGCCTCGAAGCACTTCGTCGAACCTATGGTAAGCCTTTGTTTGTTGTTGATCATATAGCTACATTTCTATTGATGCCTTAATCTATCATGTATATGAATAATCGATCATCAATCGCTGAAGGGTCAACCTCTATCAAGCTCACTTTCTTTACGGGCTTGATACAAGGGGCCGTTTTTGGTGTGGTGACCGGTGCCTATGATATTATCTTTCGGGCACCAATACTGTCGGTAGATTTTGTTGTCGTTGTTTTGTTACACTACATGATTCTCGGGAGTGTCCTGGGTATCGTCATAGCATCTGTATCGTTGTGTATCTTACGCTGCACGCGTTGTCCGGCGACGTGTCGGCAGACGGTTGCCTTGATGACGGGCATGCTGTTGTGCTTTGGCGTGCTGATTATTTGTGGTCGCAAAATGACACTCTTGGCACTGCCCGTGTCAATGATGGTTGCACTCTTAATCATACGTGGTTGGCCAAAGGTTAATTGGTCAGCCGCTATCGCTTGGTCGTTCCTGAGTATGTGTGTCGCAACCACGTTGAGTGTATGTCGCGTTTCCGGTGTTTTACCACAGAATAACATGCTCATGGCTGTTATTTCACTAGCTATCGCTGGTGTTGTACTCACTATAGGAAGGCGCATCTGTCAGCAAGCAGCTATACGTATAACTGTGGTTTGTACGGTATGTTTTTTAGCCATGTCCATCTGGTCGGTATGGGCCTTCAATCAACCTTTGCGTATGTTACCTGAGGTTCCGAATCATCGCGGCACCGGACATCCTAACGTTGTACTAGTTGTGTTGGATACCATGCGACAGGATTATCTTGGCGTCTATGGTCATAAAGGTGGCTTGACGCCTAATTTGGATCGATTGGCCTCTGAAAGCACAGTGTACGAGGAGGCATTTTCCACAGCCCCCTGGACACTTCCATCTCACGGCTCCATGTTTACGGGCTATTACCCGAAAACACACGGCACTTCCTCCGAAGATCATCTGTGGATGGATGACGCATTTCTGACTTTACCGGAGAGTTTGCAAGCCCAAGGATTTCAAACCGTATCCATTACAGCCAATGTGACCATAGAAATCGCAAATTTCGATCAGGGTTTCGACCATCACATATACACGCGTCGCTCAAGGTCTAACGGTTCGCTCCTGCTCACACCGTTGTTACAGCAGCTCGGCTTTCCCTCGCGGTGGATGGACAAGGGTTCTGCGACTTCCGTAGTCGAACTGGGGAATTGGTTTCAATCCGGCTACGACCCTTCGAAACCTTTTTTTCTGTTTGTTAATGTCATGGAGCCTCACCATCCTTATCAGCCACCCTTGAAGCAGCGCATCGCGCAGCTTCCTGCGGGGCGAAGATATCTCGAAATTTCTCGACTTGCAAAACAAAAAATTGACGGGTTCGCATGGCATGGAAGTCAGGAGGATGATCCCCGGCGGATCGAGTTGGCGCGGGCCTTGTACGCAGCGGAAGTAGCTTATCAGGATGAGCAGATGGGCCAATTGACTGAATTGCTCAGTCGTTGGGTCGATCTTGATGAGACCATGGTGATTGTGACTTCCGACCACGGCGAAAATCTCGGTGAAGCCAAACGGTGGAGCCATCTCTTTGCCGTCAATGATTATTTATTGCGCGTGATCATGCTCATTCGATATCCCAACCAATTTCCCGCAGCTATGCGCGTTAAGGGTTTATGTCAATTGACCGATCTCATTCCTACGATTTTTGACGTACTGAACGTGGCATGTCCCATCGAAAACTTACCGGGAAGATCAATTGTTCCTGCGTCGTTCACACCGGCTGATGCGATTTATGCGCAATGGTGGCCGCATCAGATGGGACTGCGCACGATTATGGGGTCACTTGGACGTGGGGCACCGCTGGCTTCGTGGACCGCACACCAGCGTGTCATACGAACGCAGGACTACAAATACATTTGGTCGTCCGATGGTCATCATAGTTTGTACGACGTTAAACACGACCGGGACGAGGCGTTCAATATCATTGCGCAGGAACCCGCTATCGCCAAACAGCTCGATGAGCGATTGTGGAAGTGGTGGCACGATCAGCCGGATTATCATCATGCGGAGACACAGGACAACACACCGTTAGATTCGCATGCGATTGAAATGCTCAAAAGTATTGGATACATTGGAAATTAGCGCAAACTGTTTTGCTCTGTAGCATTTGATGTTTTGTTGTTGACTGCATATTTCGTGAAGACGCCGCTACCTTGAATTTGAGAATGGTGAATTGGGTCAAGAAATAGCTATACCTGATGACAAGCATGAGGTCGACGCGTCTCGGTCTGGGCGTCGATGGATGTTTCGCCTTACCGCCGCTGGCATGTCGATTTTGTGTTTCATCGCCTTCTTAGAGGTATTGGCATTAACCAAGCTGGTTGATTACCGACTCGTGTTTGCCACACCTTATGGTAAGGCGTGGGAGAGTCCACGAAATCGACTCGATCCGGAATTGATCCACGTGCATCAATCGTATGATTCTTTCGAGGGATTGATTAGTGGAGACTTGGCCGTTTGGTTCGGCATGGATACGGGCCTGCGTTATCCGGTGGCCGTGCAATATGATCAGCACGGTTTTCGCAATGACACAGATATGACATCCGCAGACATGGTAGTCGTGGGTGATTCGTTCGTGGAAGCTCCCATTGTTCTCAAAGAGAAAATCACTACTTCTCTATTGGCTAAGTCACTATCTATGGATGTGTATAATCTCGGCCAATACGGGTATGCACCGCAACAGGAGCTTATTGCGTTCAAGCGATATGGACTTGCGGTAAACCCAAAAGTAGTCGTTTGGATCATATTCGAGGGCAACGATTTAACGCATGATGTTCGAAGGTATGAGCGACATGCGAAAAATTGGGATCGATTCATCTCACAGACGCATGGCTTTCGTAAACGAAGCTTTTCACGAAATATATATCATCTGGTCGCTCGTACAATACGACCCAAACGACATGATAAACGGTTCGGATGGGAACGTTCCGGCGTGTTGACCGGCCCGGGCCAACTTGCAGGCGAGCGTATGTATTTCGGTTATGATGCTACGGAAATTAGCCTAGAGGATAAGAAAGCGATTACGATTGGGCTGGCGGTCATTGATGAGGCAGCACGAATATGTCAAGAACGTGGCATTAAATTACTCGTAGCTTTCGCGCCGATCAAGTATCGCGTCTATCATGATATGTGCACCTTTGAACCGGGGTCCAAGGCCTCAACATGGATGCCGTCTTCCATGACGGATATCGTAGCCTCGTGGGCACGAGACAGCCAGATTGAATTTCTCGATCTGACCAACGCGCTTCGTGCTAAAGCAAAGTCGGGGCAATTGGTCTACTTTTTGGACGACGGTCATTGGAATGCCAACGGTCACGCTGCCGCTGCCCAGGCTATTGAACGATTTTTGCAAGAAAACCATTGGCTATCAAACATCCCATGAGTGAAAGCTCTCCTCTAACTGCTGACGAACCGACTCAACCAAACGCGTTGATTTTGATAGGGCTTGTAGCCATCATCGCGCTGTATCTATGGCATGCACTAAGCGTGGGCTACGTGGTGGATGATGCCTACATATCCCTGCGTTATGCTCATAATTTTGCAGAAGGTCATGGGTTGGTCTACAACATCTCAGAGCGCGTCGAGGGATATACCAATTTCCTATGGGTCATGTGTTTGGGGATTATCGCATGGGCTATACGCGGTGTTGATCTTTTAGTCGTAGCGCAAGGTATTTCGTTGGCGTTCGGCGCGGCAACGCTCATATTAATGTTCATTCTCGCGCGGCGCAGCTTTGCGAAGTCGCCGTGGTTGTGGCTAGCTGGACCGATAATGCTCGCCGGAAACTCATCCTTTTGCGCCTGGTCCACAGGCGGCTTAGCCGGCACGGTTTATGCGTTTTTGATTCTTCTCGCTCTGGTCATGCACGATAGAGAATTCCGCATAGGCCAGGGTGCACTAGCTTCGGTCATACCTATTGTTCTATTATCATTAGTGCGGGGTGACGGATTTATCTGGTTTGCCATATTCAGTGTATTTCGGTTTGTTGAACATTTTCGACGCGGTCAGTCAGTGCTTAACCGGCGCACGCTGATTTGGGTTGGTGTATTCTTGGCCGTGCTCGGACCCTATATTGCCTGGCGCGTATGGTACTATGGCTATCCGTTACCCAATACATATTACGCCAAAGTTGGAGGCAGCATCGATTTGTATGTACGCGGTTTCCGCTATTCGAAACATTTTTTTGAGCAATGTGGCGGTGCGTTATGGTTGCCTCTCATCGGTATATCGTGGATAAAACGCGACAGTCCGACGTGGATACGAGGCGGCCATTGGATCTTGCTGGGATGGTTCGCTTATATCATAAAGGTAGGCGGGGATGGGTTAGCTTTTTTTAGATTCTTTAGCTACATCGTGCCGGTCATGTATATGCTTGCCGTTGCTGGCTTGTATGACATGATAGTGTGGGCAAAAGAAAATACGCGGAAAATCTCATGGTGGAGGTATCGTCTTGCCATGAGTACCGTTGTACTGATGCTTGCGGGTCTGGGTGCACAGCTATCGAATCAGGTGTTGAGACGCCCTGATCCATCGATCGCGCCATACCATCATTTTGATAACTATTTTGTTGCTCGTTGCGCGGCTGCGGGGAGGTGGTTGGCAGCGAATGCTCACGAAGATGATGTCATTGCCTCGACTCCGGCTGGTGCGATTGCTTACTTTACAGACCGAACCGTGATCGACATGCTGGGGCTAACCGATCAACATATTGCCCGCGTGCCTACCGTAAAACCTGGCCGAGGTCGCGCCGGGCATGAAAAGGGCGATGGTGTGTATGTATTGTCCCGCGAGCCGGCGTTTATTTTGTTGGGCAATGTCGCGGTGGGGCCTAAGCCGATGAATGCAGAGGATATAGAGCGTGATCTTTGTCAGCGATCCGAACATGAGATTTGGGCGGACCCGGTGTTTCACAAGACATACGAATTGCAGTCGGTTCGACTTAGCGACAGCGGGCCGTTCCAGTATTTTACGTTTTATCGGAAGAAGTCATGAGTGAACCGGCTCAAGCACAAAGCCATTCAACGCGTTTACTATCGCAGTCTATCAACTTTGTAGATGTGCTAGGCGCTGGTATCGGTGTGGGTGGCGTGTTCGGCGCCTTCTTTTTATGCGTGGATGTGCTCGTTCATGGCAATGCCATGCCATCATCTGAAGCTTCACAGCTAATCCTATTCTTTGCAGGATTGGGGGCGATGATAGGCATACCTGCCATGGCCATACTAGCTTTATTGGCTCGATTCATTAAACCGCGACCAAAACTTTCTGCCTTGGTTGCTGTGGCCTGCGGTTTGGCTGCGCAACTCGTATTTATCAAGATCATGACCGGTCGACAACTAATAGCGACTATCCCTGTGCCCTGGTTGCTAGCGTGGACCATGTACCGATTTGATGATCAACGCGGCGTAAACGTGCTCAAACGAGGTCTGGCCATTATTGCTGGTGCTGCATGGTTGGTGCCTCTCATTGTGGCTGGTGGGCTAACGGGAAAAGGCGCGATGGTGCGCATGGTTGTCATTGCGGTGGCGCTGGCGATTGTATACCTAGCCCAGCGATTGTCACTGGTGAGATTTTATACCGTGCTCGGTGCTCAAGTTGTTGTGCTGATGGTTATCCAGTTTCTCGGCACCGCTTCTCCGGCATGGACCAGTTACGCTATTGCAGGCGGTGACGAATCTTCTCAACAGGTTGAGCAAGATAGTGCGCCGCCCAATATCGTTATCGTTGTGTTGGATACCACGCGGCGCGATCATTTTGGTTGTTATGGTGATGATCGTGGCCTGACACCAATCGTCGATAAGATCGCAGATGAAGGCGTAGTGTACGAAGATATGATTAGTCCCTCTCCGTGGACCGTGCCGTCACATGCCTCGTTATTTACTGGTTTATACCCAAAAACACATGGATGTAGTTTTGAACATCACCGCTGGTTGGATAGCGGATTCTTGACCTTGGCTGAGATGCTCAGTGCGACGGGTTATCAAACCGTTTCACTGGTGGCTAATGTGTATCTAAAAAATAGTAATCAGTTGCAGGGTTTTACGGATCATTTAGAAACCTGGGATCGTGTACGCGGTACTGCGTTTCATGAGATGCTGATGAAGATTGGTGCACCGGCGAAGTGGGCGGATCATGGTGTGATCGAAACGGCACAGGTGTTACAAGAATGGTTTGACGAAAAATACGATGCGAAAAAACCGTTTTTTCTCTTTATCAATTTAATGGAGGCGCATTGGCCTCTATATGCTCCCATGACTTGGCGCCAGAAGCATTTGCCGTCTTGTGCCGGTTATATGTCGGCTACGCGGGCATCGGGACGTTATTATGGTCCTCATTGGTTAGCCGGTGCGTCACATTCCAAGTGCGAGGCTGATTGTATTCGCGCGATGTATGCGGCGAGTGTGGCTTATCAGGATCATAAGTTACAGTCCGTTTTAGATTTGCTTGATGAGCGGGCAGGCCTTGAGGATACGATACTGATTGTCACGTCCGACCACGGTGAAAATCTTGGCGAGGCTGGTCGGTGGGATCATGTTTTTGCCGTGAATGATCACCTCATCCATGTTCCGTTTATTATTCGATATCCAAAGTTATTTCCGGCTGGTACCCGCGTCAGCGGTCAATGTCAGATGGTGGATATTGTTCCGACGATCTTCAATACACTCGGGCATGGTCCAACCATGAGTGAATTACCGGGGCGATCACTGGTGCCGTCACAATTCGAACCGCGTGAGCATACGATAGCTCAAGTGCATCCTTATTACGGTCACCTTGAGCGTATGGCCGGGGTCGTGGGACTGCGCAGAGATACAGGTGAATTCACTTCATCTTTGCGTTGCGTCCGCACGGATCAATATAAGTTTGTATGGTCTTCCGGGGGGAAGCATCAGCTTTATGATTTGTCGTATGACCCGGATGAAACCACAAATATTTTGGATAAGGAACCTCAGATCGGTGAGAAGCTTCGACAAGTTCTTGAACAGCAGTGGTCGTTACAGCCTGACTATGTTTCACGCGAGAGCGAAAACAGTGATTCATTTAGTGCCGAAGAATTGCACAAGCTTCAGTCATTAGGTTATCTCGGAAATTAGGTAATCATATGTCTTCACTAGATCAAGTTACGCGACGTTCACAGCCCGGCCTTATCGTGGCCGGAGTGTTGCTGGTTATTGCGGGGGGATTGTTTTCGAGTGCGTCAATCGAGCAATTTTTATTGGGTAAAACCGAGGGACAACTTGCTTGGGGGCCTGCGCTTTTTCGTATACTGCTGGTGTTTCATGGGTTGGTGTTGTTGCTTTTTGGTTGGTTAGGTTGGGAGAAAAGTTGCGAGCCTGCGGAAGGTTATTTGCAAAAACAATCAAACCTCAATCATAGTGTAACGCGCGGTGTGATGTTGACGATGCTTGGTTTGCTTGTCGTCGCTACGGCCCTGCGCCTATATCGATTGAATACTTGTCTATGGTTTGATGAGGTGCTGACGGTTGTGGATTTTTTACGACTACCGTTAAGTGAGGTTGTGGCGACGTTTCCCTCGCAGAATCAGCATATGTTTTATTCCGTGTTGGGTAGTCTGTCTTTCAGTCTATTCGGTGAAAGTGCGGCTGCCGCTCGTGTCCCGGCTGTGATGTTTGGCGTGGCTGGAATCGCTGCGTTGTTTTTGTTGGGGCGAAAAGTAGTGGGGACGCGCGAGTCGTTGTTAGCCTCTGCGCTGATGACTTTCTCATATCATCACGTTTGGTTTTCGCAAAACGCCCGTGGTTATTCCGGTTTATTGTTTTTTTCCATACTATCGAGCTGGTTATTTCTTGAAGCTTTAGACAGTGATCGCCGGCGATGGTGGGGGTGGTATGGCGTTAGTTTAAGCCTGGGATTATGGGTTCATATGACCATGGCCTTTGTCGTGGCCGCACAGGTTGGCGTCTATGCGATAATGGTATTATTCCGTATGTTTGGACGTCAACGACACGCATCACAGGCAATCAATCCAAGATTTGCGATAAGAGGCATCGTGACTTATGTGTTAGCTGCGACGGTTACGTTGCAACTTCATGCGTTATCACTGCCGGAGTTCTTTCGGAGCGCGTTGCATGAAGAATCACGAGATTCCGAATGGACGAATTTAATGTGGGTCGTGCGTGAGACGATGCGCCGTTTGGCGGATACAGGCGTCGTAGGTCTGGGCCTCGTGGCCTGTCTGTTGGTGATGCTCGTTGGTTGGTGGAGCATGGCCCGGCGTGATTGGCGAGCGGCGTTGCTTATGGTATTACCTGCATTACTGGGTGGGGCTACCATGATCGCGCTAAAGCATAATCTCTGGCCAAGATTCTTCTTCTTCTGTATGGGGTTTATCTTGCTAGTGGCTATTCGCGGCGGCTTTGTTTTGGTCGATGCTGTCGTGGGATTGTTGGTGAGTTCGACAAATCGCCGACCATGGAGTTTGCGTTTGGCGACCTGTGCGGCGATGATCGTGATTGCAGGGTCGGCGTATACCTTGCCTCGCTGTTATGCGCTGCCTAAGCAGGATTATATCGGGGCTAGGGAATATGTAGAAAGCACGCGAGTAGCGAATGAAAAGGTAGTGGCTGTGGGGCTGGCTGGTAAAGCGTATCGCGATTACTTTGCCCCCCAATGGACTTGGCCTGAGACTGCTAGTGAGTTGCGGGCGCTGATGGAAAAACACGATCGCTTGCGGTTAGTCTACACACTTGACCCACAGCTTAAAGCGTTCGTCCCCGAAATATGGGAAGTGATCCAGCAGGAATTTGAGGTCGAAAAGACCTTTTTCGGTACTTTGGGAGGCGGGGAAATAAATGTGTGTCGTCGCAAGCTTTCCGGGTCGATAACTGTATCTCAGGTTCATTGAACCATTGGCCGGGGTCTACGGGACTTGCATCTTAGTGAGAAACAATACACTCTAACGAACTTACAGATTTACAAATACCATGTCGACACCCATTAGTATCATCATACCAGCTTACAACGAAGGTCCGGCGGTTGCGCCTGTTCTGGAAGAACTCAAAGATACCTTAGACAAACAGGGCATTACGGCGTAAATCATTGTTGTGGACGATGGATCGGCGGATGATACCGGAAAAAACGCGTATGCTGCTGGTGCGCGGGTGATTCGTCATCGTCGCAATCGCGGATATGGTGCTTCATTAAAAACAGGTATCGCAGCTGCGACGCATGACATCGTGGCTATTACCGATGCAGATGGAACGTATCCAGCGAGATATCTGCCCGAAATGATTAAGGCGCTTGAGCGAGCGGATATGGTCGTTGGTGCGAGAACCGGGGACAATGTACATATCCCACTGATTCGCAGGCCTGCGAAGTGGTGTTTGAATATGGTGGCTAATTATGTGACGGCGTTTCGTATTCAAGACCTTAACAGTGGTCTGAGAGTTTTTCGTCGCAACATCGTCATGCAGTACTTTTCTATTCTACCGGATCAGTTCAGTTGGACGACGACGATTACGATGGCCATGCTTTGCGATAGGTACTCATTGGAGTATATCCCGATCGATTACTTACCGCGCAAGGGGAAATCCAAGATCGTCGCTATGGATGCTGGTAATTTTCTGGTTCTGATCCTTCGCATGGCTATTTTGTTTCGACCGTTACGTGTATTTCTGCCCATCGTAGGTATATGTTTTTCTTATGGCGTGGTTAAAACCTGCATCGACATGTGGGTGACGGGAGATAAAAACATATCGATTACCGCGATCTTGGGATTACTTAGTGCCCTGTTGGTATTGCTGATTGGTATGCTCGGAGATGCGCTGGCGACACGGCTTGGTAGACTCAACGCTAACAATTTAGCCGGTGTGGATACCAAGGAAGCTTTTGAATATCACCAGGATTCACCAACGGAAGATGAAACTTCCGTCAGCCCTTCTTAACACCCCATGAACCTAATCATGATACATCGTGCGTTTCTGCTAGCCGGCCTGATCGGGCATAAGCTTGTGTGGATCGTGTTGAAGCGGCGGCAAGGTGGCCGGCACGTGAAAAACGCCGAACCATTGCCATTGAAAACCAAGATTGTAAAGACCTGCAAATTGGCGATTTTGCTGGGTATCTTAGCTCAGACATTGATTCCAGAGTCATGGTTAGCCGACCAAGCGTTATTATCGCATCTATTGATTGCCAATGATTCATTCAATTTAGTCGTGGTTGGCACCGTCTTGTTCACGATCGGTTTGACGGTAGCCATCCTGGGGCGTACGCAGTTAGGTGATAATTGGTCTGACATTGAAACGGCTCAAGTACTTGAGAAACAGCGTGTGGTGTCACGCGGATTGTATCGATTCATCCGACATCCTATATATACAGGTGATCTATTGCTGCTGTGCGGATTGGAACTCGCCTTAAACAATTGGTTGGTACTCGGTGTCATCGTTCTGATGCCGATCGTGTTGCGCAAAGCTGTTCAAGAAGAGACTATGTTGATGGATGAGCTTGAAGGCTATGGCGAGTATTGTACTACGACCAAACGATTCATACCTTTCGTAGTGTGAAACATCTTCAACGATAGAACATCTATTGAGTGTTGTCGGGGCATTTAATGAATAAGCCAACGGTAGTGATGATTGGTGCCGGTCCAGCCGGGTTGGGAGCGGCGTGGCAACTCTGTCGTCAGCAGAAGGGGGATGCCATTGTCCTTGAGAAACTCGGTCAGCTTGGCGGCAACACAGGTAGTATGGAAATAGCCGGTATTCCGGTGGATTTTGGTAGTCATCGCCTCCATCCAGCCTGCGATACACATATTCTTAATGACTTGCGTAAGCTTTTAGGCGATGACTTGCTCGATCGACCGCGCCATGGTCGTATTCGGCTGCGTGGTCGATGGATTCACTTTCCGCTCAAGCCGATCGATCTTGTGATGCGTTTACCCTGGTCATTCGGGTTTGGCGTAGCTTGCGACTCATTGAAGAAGTTTTTTTCCAGCGGCCATGTTCAGGGAGCGGAATCTTTTGCCACGGTACTTCACGCTGGTTTAGGACATACCATCTGCGAGGATTTTTATTTTCCTTATGCACGCAAAATTTGGGGAGAAGAGCCTGAAGCGTTATCAGCCATTCAGGCTCGACGCCGTGTATCTGCGGGTTCGCTGGGTAAAATGGTGCGTAAGGTGCTCTCCGCTGTGCCGGGTCTCAAACCGCCGGGGGCGGGTCGCTTTTATTATTTGCGAAAAGGTTTTGGACAGATTTGCGATTCGATCGCACAAGCTGCGAAAGATGAGGGTGCCGACATACGATTGAACGCATCTGTGAATAAAATAGAAGTGGGAAGACCGCATCAAATACATGTGCGCAAGGACAAAGCAGATGTCATTATCGAAGCCGATTATGTGTGGTCAACGATCCCCTTGGGCATATTGTCGAAAATCGTTTCCCCCACGCCTGACGAGACCGTCCGAAAAGCGGCTGATAGTTTACAATCGCGTGCCATGGTGTTGGTCTATCTGGTACTCGAACAATCCCAGTTTACGCCCTTCGATGCGCATTATTTTCCGGAAGCACATATCAAATTGACGCGCCTCTCTGAACCGAAAAACTATAGCGCACGATCAGAACCATCCGATTGTACGGTACTATGCGGTGAGGTTCCCTGTCGGTTGGGTGATGAGGTGTGGAGCGCGACGGATGATAATCTTGGCGACATGATGCGAGATGCGCTGGATCGATCCGGCCTGCCGGTTCGATGTCGGGTTCGCCAAGTTGTGACGCGCCGTTTACCCCATGCTTACCCTATCTATCTGTCAGGTTACGAAAATCATTTCCAAACGCTCGATGATTGGTCAAGTACTTTAGAACATGTCTTAACGTTTGGTAGGCAAGGTCTTTTTGCCCACGATAATACCCACCATGCGCTGGCTATGGCTTACGCCGCAGTTGATTGCCTGTCTTCCGACGGCGCATTCGACAAAACGCGCTGGGCCTCATATCGCGAAGCGTTTCGGTCCCACGTAGTTGAAGATTAGTCCAAGCTCTGGCAAACGCCACCAGGCCGAAGGTTTTTCTGCTGACGATAGGCCACAAGCTTGGGCGTACATGTGCCGATTGCTTGATTCCGATTCCAGAGAATGAACAAGCATCGGTAACGCGTAACTGATGCTACAGGAACGACTACTTGATTACGGGATCCCAAACGAATTGTTCGAGGCCAACAGCTCTGATGATAGGGTCGTGGTAGGCGATAAACAGTGCGATGGTGAGCCAGAGTATGATACTTGCAATCATCATTTTGTCTTTGAGTATAATCTCCGTTGGGCCGGCGAACTTGCCGAGTTCTGCACACATGGTGTATCGAAAGATGCCATAGACCACAATGGGCAGGGTGTAGAACAAATGCTCTTTGTGGAAAGGGGTCGGATTTCGTCCGGGTTCCATGGTGTACAAGAGAAAGGTCATCACGGCTACGGCTGCGGAGGTCGTAAGTAAATGACTTAGCAGGCGCGGTGTGTAGCGAATGAGTGTGGCCCGGTGTTTGGCTGCTGATTTGTCGTTGCCGAGCATGGATAGTTCACATTGCCTTTTTCCGAATCCAAAGAAGAGGCAGAGTGTGAATACGCATCCGATCAACCATTGTGAGGCGACCACATCAACCGAAGCTGCGCCGGCCCACGCGCGAAGAACAAAACCCGTGGCTAAGACGATTACATCCAATATCGCTTGGTTTTTCAACGTGATGGAGTAGGCCATCATTAAAATAAAGTAAGTGCCGAGGATGGCTGTAACAGTTGAGTTAATAAAGGTGGTCGCAATGAACAAGGCACCACTGATCAAGACTGCAGATAGTGCCAGGCCCGTGGCCGGAGAAATAGCGCCGCGGGCGATGGGGCGATCACGTTTTGTCGGATGACAAGCATCCGCTTTTCGATCGATGGCGTCGTTGATGGCGTAAATCGAGCTGGCGGCCAAGCAGAATGAAACAAAAGCTAAGATAGCGTCGAGCAGTGATTGGGGGGACGATAACTTCAGGCTGGCAGCCGGTCCTGCGAAGATGATGATGTTCTTGACCCATTGATGCGGTCGAAGCAGTGATACAAGATCGCCGAAGGAAAAGTGTGAAGTAGATTTGGCGTTCTCGTTGCTAGATTCAATAGTAGTCATGATAGGGTCGAAACCTTACTGTTGGCTCACGGCTATGGGGATGCTTCCTCGCCTAACACATTTTCAATGATGGTTTTTTCCTTCTCACTTAACCCCCCCAGACGTTTGTTTAGGATGAGTGCTTCTCGATATCGCCGTTCCACCTGATTAACCTCTTGAGCCTGTGCGAGTACCATGCCCAAGTGGTATGTCGCGGCAGTTAAGGTTGAGGTTTGGCCTGCCATGCGGATGCACTTTCGCAACACTGTTTTGGCCCGAGCGGTTTGACCTAATTTGGACAAAATAACACCGTGTGTGTCGAGCATTTCTGCGTTGGGTCGGCCGCCTGAACCTATATAGCGATCTATCAGATGGGAAGCCTGCTCTGCTTTATTCATATGTTCGCTATAAAGCCAAGCCAGCGCGTTAACCGCTTGGGCGGAGTTGGGATTCATACCGATCGCTTGAAGGAAGTGTGATTCGGCGTCGGTATACTGCTCGGATTGATAGTAACATAAACCTAGGCGGTAGATGGCGTCTGCGCTATGGGAAGCGTAGGTCTGTGCGATCTCTCGAAGCCAGGCCATGCCGGCGGACCTTGCCTGGGGAGCATCTTGGCGAAGGCCCAGTATTTGCGCGGCAAATATCCACGAGTCGACGTCTTGTGGAAAAGCGTCTCGGCGGTCTTGAACTAGGGCTTGCATATCTGCCCAATTTTTTTGTCGCGCATGAAATCGTATAAGTGCCTGTATGGCGGCACTTGATTTAGTAGTAGCAGAATCGATCTGATCCCAAAAATGTTGTGCTTGACTTACGTTGCCCATAGATTCATGTAGTCTCGCTAAGGCAACGATAGCCCCTATCGCAGGGCGATTTTTCGAAGTGATTTGCTGAATGAACTGTATAGCCCGTGTACGCTGTCCTAACGCTATGTAAGACGTCGCCAATAAATCTAACGCCGTGTAATCGTCCACTCGTTTTTCCAAGACTTGCTGAAGAGGTGCTATAGCGCGTGCATGCTGACCTCGATATACAGCCAATTCCGCAGAGGCAAGTAGCAGGTCTGTATCGTCAGGATCAATGGCTAGTCCGGCTGAGACCGTCTTGTCTGCTGCAGAAAGTTTACCTTGACGAATTTGAACTGAGGCAAGCGTGTGATGAACTTGCGGTACTGTCGAATCGGAGGCAATAGCTTTTAGAAGCCATCGTTCAGCAGCGTCATAGTCTGGTGGACGGTTGATACTCGCTAGTTGCCCTTTAATGGCCAGCGCTTGGGCATCGTCAGGTGCTTGCTCAAGTCTGTTTTGTACAATATCGGTTGTGCGGCGTAAGTCTTCCGGTGAGCCGTTTGATAAATAGAGTCTGGCCAGACGGATCGAAGAATTCGGATCTTCGCCACCGGCGATGAGTGCTCGTTCCATCAAGGTGCGCTGTTTGTCCGGTTGACCGTGCATGGCCCAAAATTGAGCACATGAGGCTAGCAACGTGGCGTTGTCAGGTTCCAATTCCAGTGCTTTGGTGACTGATGCTTTGGCTTTATCAAATTGTTTTAAGCCCGCGTATAGTTGTGCGAGCAGGACGTACAGTTCGCCATGATTATTGGTTCGTGCTGCTTGTTGAAGCGATGAGATAGCAGTCTCTTCTTTTCCCTGGGCGACTAATGCACGTGTTAATGACCACCATAGCGCGGGTTCTTGTGGGTGTCGTTGAAGATAATCACGCGCAATGGATTCCGCACGCTCATTGTTTCCACTGCGCCAATGTAGGCTGGCGGTAGTGGCAGCCCATGCGGGGTCATGGCCGCTGGCGGCAAGGAGTCGTTCGGCTGTTTCTATGGCAGCGGAGATGTCTTGAGTACGTACGTAATACTTCGTGCGAAGGCGCAGTACCGCAGGTTCATCCGGATTAGAACGAGTTAGATCACTCAAGACGGCGTCTGCTTCAATGAATCGTCCTAATTTATTGAGCGATGTCACAAGACGTGCTGCAACAGGGCCTTCACCTAGCTCGGGTTGTTCGGAAATAGCGGAACGATAAATATCTATGGATTGGTCTAGTTCACCGCCTAATGCCAGCGCATCTCCGAGCCATATGCGAGGCGTTACCCAACGGGGACGTTGGTTAATACAATATTGCAATAGTTGTATGGCTTCTTGAAGATCCTTCTCATAACCGTTTGATCTGAGCAATGCGGCTGCACGAACTATGCGCCACTGTAAATCATCATCTCCCAAACGCAGGCGCAAGTGGTTGGCCATATCTAACGATTCGTTGCGATCTGTTGTTAACTCAGCGAGTAACGAAGTCGCCGTCGAGTCGTCCGGGTTTAGTTGGATAGCTTGGCGAAGGGTTACGCAGGCGTTGTCGATTTGACCTTTAGCACGCTGCATGGCAGCCAGACCACGCAATAGTACGCCCATGGATTGAGGTGGCAGGTGCAAGGCGTCGATGTATTGTCGAATATTTTCCGATTGATTCTTAGATAGCATCGTGCGCAATTGTAGAAGGTGAGCGCGCGGCGATTCCGGGTGAGCGCTAATGATCTTTTGTTGTAATTGTTGGCTACTTTCTGCTTGATTTGTTTGTAAGTAATCTGCATATCTCAGTGCCAGTATCAGGCCGAATTCGTTTTCTTGAAGGTGTTCGTTAACCCATGCAGCACAGGCCGGCGCAAAGCTGGTTAAGGCAAAACAATCCGCTAGGATTTGAGCGGCCATACTATTGGCTGTTACATCGTTAGCGTATGTGATGAGTTGTTGTTGAATGTCAAGTTGGCGTTGTTGCGGTAGCGTTGCAAAAGGTGTGGTGGCTAGGTCGGCAGCCAGACTGAGCAGGGCATGCAATTGGTGTTGCTGATCCGTCGTAGGATGCGCACTATCGAGCCACGTATGCAAATGGTCTCGCCTACCGTGAATCCAGTCAATTTGGGCTAATCCATGTCTGGCAATAGCTGAGTGTTCGTCAGTCAATAGCAAGCGACGGTACATGTTGGAGGCCGCGCCGAAGTTGCTCGATTGTCGATAAGCAAGCGCGGCTAGTTCAAGTGTTTTTATATCGTTCGGTGCTAGTTTGAGAACTAATTCGAATGCTCGGGCGGCTTCAACCGGTTTTTTATCCAGCAATGCGCGTGTTCCCTTTAACGCATGGAGCCAAATTTGCACACGGGGTGAGCGAGAGCGTGCTTGGGAAATGATCTCAATACAACTACCCGCTTTATCCGACTGTCGAGCGTCCAGGTAAAGTTCAGCGGCGCGAGCCATGAGATTCATATCGATACCGTTGGCCCGTTCGACCATTTCATCTGCCACTTTGATCAGACTATCAGCTGAATTTGTGGTGCGTGCCCATGAGGCGAGAAGCTGCAAGCGTCCACGATGAGAGGGTTCTATGGCTTTGATTCGATCTAGGTACGCTTTGCTGATGTTGGTATGGCCTCGATCAAGCTCGTTATGGGCCGCGGCCAGAAGTATGGGGACATGCCGTGGTCCTAGCGCTAACGCCTGGTCCAAATGTTTTTGGGCGCTGTCGGTGTCTTGCTCGTGACGGAAGAAAGTAAAGGCCGCCAGATGGATTTCAGGTGCTTGCGGTTTTGCTTGAAGACCTCGCTGCATCCAGTAGCGTGCCAATTTTGTGTCATTCAAATCAATCAGGTAAGTAGATACGAGTAAGGGATACAAGGTGCCCGCTTGCGGCATCTGTTCGACGGCTTCAATCAAGCCAGCCACGGCGCGATCGAATGCGCCCAAACCGTGTCGCGCTGCGGCTAAGATGGTATGGGCTTCGGGGTTATCGGGGGCTGATATAACCCACTGCTGGGCAAGCTGCTCGGCGGGCCGGTATTCTCGAAGCGCAATATATAACTTAGCTAGTTCCGCAATGCCGAATAAGTTCTTGGGGGAGACGCGGTTGAGCTTCTTTAGGGTTTCGAGTGTGCGACCAATGACTCTTGGATCGTCTTTGGCCAATTCGATCAACGACTTGGCATAGCGGGATAACACATCCGGCGCTGACGGTACGCGGAGCAGATATTGACGATAACCCTGGGCGGCGTGACGCCAGTTTTGCTTGTCAGCTGCGTTATCCGCAGCGGCTAGCACGCGCTGTGTATTTTGTTGTCTTTGATACGCATAGAGTTTGTAGGCGCCGGTAAACATGACGGTAAGACCAATGATGCCCCCAAATAGCCACCGTAGGCGAAAACGACGTTTTCGTGATGATGGTGCACCCCTTGCCATACCTTGTGATCTCCGCGTATTCACTGTTCTATTTGTTTTTATCGGCTAATCGGAAAGTAATCAATGACTGCTGTTGTGGCGGGCGCCGTGTGATCGTCACCTTAGGTTAGCTGTTGCTCAGCCCGTTTGGCACGATTCGAATGTGCGCAAATACCTCGATTTCCCAAATACAAAGCGAGCGAGTTGACAAACTGTGGTAGGAACATGGTAAGCGGCGTACAAAAAATGATCACGGTGTCCAGCCAGAACGACTGGTGTTTCACATATTCTACGTCGTAATAGATCCATTCTTGAAAATCTGACTGGTTTTCAACGCGTAGACGTAAAACCTGCCAAAGTCCTGTGATACCCGGTTGAACCGATAGTCTAGTACGACGCCAACCGGGACACAATTGATTCTCACGGTCAGGAGAAGGACGTGGTCCCACCATGCTCATTTGCCCCAGTAGAACGTTCCACAGTTGCGGAAGTTCGTCTATGTTGTAGCGACGCAGAAGGATACCGATTTTTGTCAGTCGTGGGTCGTTGTCGATTTTGAATTGTGGACCATCCACTTCGTTTTGGCAACGCAAAGAAGCCTGCATTTGAGCGGCATCTGCCACCATTGTACGAAACTTATAACAACGAAACTCTCGCCCAGCCAACCCTTGACGTACATCCCCGTAAAATATCGGGCCGCGCGATGTCGTCTTAATCCAAATGGCCGTCATGACCAGAAGAGGAAAATTAATCATCAAGCCTATGAGTGCGTATATGATATCAAATGCGCGCTTGGTGAAATGATAAAGCCGGCTCTTTCGAGATGGTAAAATGGTGGGGTCTTCACCTTTTGTTGGCTGGCGAGATGATATCGGTGCTTTCGTAGTACGGATGCTACCGTTGATGGGCTTGGGTGAGTCTAGCGCCTGGTCGCACGGCGAAGCCATCGTAGACAATACGCAATGTGAGCGTGACCAACGCAAAGGTATTGCTGATTCCATGGCCCGCATACTATCTACGCCCCAACCGTGTTGCACTATATGTCGAAGGGTAGTTTCACTCACCGACGGGGGGGCATAAATAAAGTAGGATGGCCCGAAAATCAACGAATGGCTATCGCGGGAATCGCAATAGTGTCGTTCGATTTTTACGACGGATCCGGAATCATCGATGAGAAGCGTTTCGGGGTATCGTGTCCGTGTGGAGGATCCTGGTGGACCGAAGATGAGCGCTTCGCGTTGTAATGGTCGTGTCACCGCATGGGCCGCGTCCCAATCGAGAATAGGCAATGCGCCCGCGTTGACCAACCAAATGGGGGATGTATCGGGTACGTTGAGGTCAACATGTCCATCTGTCTGATCGTACCAACTGAAACGGTTTGAACCGATGCGTTTGGCAAAACGATCTTCGGCATTTTGTAAGGAGACAGGCAGCAAGATGGTAATTGGCTCAGTCCAACCATTGGCTGAACGCGTATACCAAGCGAGTTTATGACCGAAGAGGTTACGTTCGCTCTTCGGCGTGGACTCATCTAGGAGAATCCTATCGGCGCTGTGTTTGTCAAAGTGCAAGAATACCATCGTCTAACTGTTCGTTTTGTTATGGTCGCAGTTGGTGCTTCTTCCCACTACGTGTTAACGACATCGTGTTTAAGAGCTATTATTCTCTACGCCCTGATCGCTATAAGCGTAGCCATAGCCATACGCATAGCCATAAAGGTGCTGTCGCGCATCTATGCCATTGAGTACCGCTCCGACAACATTGGCACCTACGGTGCTGAGATACTTATAAGCGGCTCGTGCTTCCGCTTGGTCGCATTGCCCGGACCTGAGAACCAGCATTGTTTCATCAGCGAGCACAGCCAGGATCACCGCATGACTGTTGGCCAATACCGGTGGTGAATCGATCACAATGTTATCGTACTTGTCAAATACCTTGCATAACAATTCCTGCGCATCACGATTCATGAGCAAAGAGCCGAATTCTTCTGATCGATCACCTGCAGGCAAGACATCGAGATTGGAAATGTAGTCCTCGTGAATCGCTTGTTTGACGGGAACGATATTTGCCAGGGTTTCCTGCAGGCCAACTGTTCCGAATAAGTCAAGTCGGCGGGTTAGACCTTGTCGGTCGTTATCACCATCGATAATCAGAACGCGCCGTCCGCTGGTAGCGAAACTTCGCGCAAGGTTCCATGCCATGGACGATTTACCACTCCCCGATGTTGGGCTAGTGATCAATAACGTTCGTGGACCGTCTTTCTTGCAGCTTGTGGTTAACGCGGCAGATAAGCTACGCGCGGGCTCGGTCATAACATTGTCAAGCTCTTCTTTTGAGCCTTTAATTGAACGAACTTGTTGGATGGTTCCCAGTAGTGGTACACCAAGCTGCTGCGTGACATGATTGGGATGTCTGACAAGTGTATCCATACGGCTGCGGACCAGCGCGACGCCAACTCCACATGAAAGGCTCAACAACAAAGCCACCGCAGCGTATTTGAGGCGTTTGTCGATGTTAGGTTTTGTAGGGGCGACGGCTTTTGATCGAAGCGTAACACGCGGCATTCGGTTCTGTTCAACTTCTACGGTCCATATTTTATTGCGGACCTGAAACAACGATCGTTCGACTTGCTCTCGTTCGTGTTTGATGTCTTCCACCAGGAAGGCTTGTCGCACCGCCCCCGCTCGTTCTTCGGCGGCGGAGCCGAGTGCATCTGAGACGATCGTTTCCGTGATGGCGGCCTCATCGATCGTGGCTTCTAAGTCTCGAATCATCCGAGCGATAAATTCGTCGCGTAATACTTGCTTTCGAGTTTCAATCGATTGACTCAGTGCAGTGACCATATGCGGACGTGACCGTACTTCCGGGTGAGAGGTGCCCCGTCCCATGGCTTCGTCTGTATGTGCAGCGAGTTGTATAGAGCGAAGTTGTTGTTTGAGTTCGAGTAATTCCGGGTCACTACCGGTGAATTCCTCCAAACCGGGCAACCGTAAATTCTCCACGCCTTTTTCGTTGAGTGCCTTATTAACTGCGGCTAACTGTGCTTTAGCGAAGGCATTGTCTCTCTTAGCCGTTGTGAGCATAGTGTGGTAATCAGGCAATCCCAACCATGCAGTAGAAGAATCATCCGAGGTATTCATAAGCCCACCGTCAGCAAGTTGTCGTAACTCTTCGCTTTTAAGTTTTAGGCGGTTTTCCAATTCAGCTTCTTCTCGGCGTAGTGAACTAAGTGCACGCTCATCTTCTAGTCTTTTTTCATCCTCATGGTGATCGAGGTATACCTGTACGATGCGATTAACGACATCAGTCAAGTCCTGGGGAAACTGCCCTGTCAAAGAAACACGGAGATGTTCGGAATTACGAAGGTGTGTGACATTTATAGACTTGAGAACGAGTTGCACTGGATCTTCCGCTTCCGCTAACCATACACAGGATTTGATGCTCGGGTGATTAACCGCTTCGTCAATAATGGCCGGGCTTGTAATAACACCGCGCTGCGTGGCTACATAACTATTATAATTGCGTGAGATATCCGTATCGAGATCGCCGGATATGATGGGGCGGACGATGGGTGCCACATGGACGAGTGCCCGAACCTCATATCCAGGCTTGATGGCCAGCGCAATGGCACCGAGTGATAACAAGGCAGTTAAACCGGCACACAATAGCATACATCGCCATCTGTCGAGTAGAGCATTGGCTAGATTCTCACCCTCATTCACCATGGCGGTGACTTCTACAGTCTCCGCTACGTGAGAGGGTATGATGTCATGTGTGCTTGCCATGGTTGTTAAATGCCCTCGTCGGGTAGTTGATCTAGTTATCGGACGAATTATCCATCCCTGGTAGTATCTCTGATAGTTCGGGGATAAGCGACTCCATGAATACTAAGATATCAGATTCTGTCGCATCCCAGCCACCTCGCTCCGGTATCGCGGAAACATGGACCTGGGCCAAATACCTCACGGAACCGGATGAGGTGGATCTTGGCTCATGCCAGAAAAAACCGACAGACGAACTGTGGAATTGTCCACCGATAATGGCCACAAACCCTACGGCCCGACGTCGAATACCCTCCGGGTCTGCTCGCACAAAACGATGCATAGCGATCTTAATGGTTTTTTTATCTGCCACGTTTGACACGGGCAAAGGAACCTCTGTAGCGGGCTGATCAATACTCCATCCGGATGCGGGATAACAGACCTCCGGACCGTGACTCATGCCTGTATTTTCACGTCCCCAGTATCCTATGTAGACGCCGAAACGTAGTCTGGACTTTTGAGAGAAGTATTCACGATGGACGTAGCTATCCACGTTGGCCGCATCAAGCACCTCCAAGCTAAGTGGGATGTCCTTCCCCTTATAGTCACCAATGGATAACGGCAACGTCGTGAGCGACTGAGACAACGGGGTAAGTTCCATCGCATAGAATGCACGGGAGACGCGAACCCATCGAGACAAGCCTCCCGCAGCCAACAGCATGATAGTTACGACCAGGATGATTGGTGTTTTACGCGTATACATGAATTTGTAGCTTGCTCTTCATCCTAGCGTCCAGCTAATGAAGAGGTTGTTTCAGTTAAAGGTCCACTTTGTGATTCGGGTGAAAAAGGAAATTGCAAGTTAGATAGTAACTTAATTTCTAGCATAATTAACACCACGGCAAATGGCATCATCATCAGTCCCGCGCCGTCATGGAAAAAACCTTGAGCTAAGCTATCCTGACCTAGATTATATAAGTAAGCCGTTCCCACGATGCGTGCGACATTACAAGCAAGGGCGATCGGTATGCTGGATAAAATAATAAAAAGTTTTTGCCATCTAGGCCGCTGAACGACGAAGGCTACAATGCATGTGACGATGAGAAAAGCAAGGGCCATGCGTAACCCATTGCATGCTTCAGCGACGGCGACATTTTTGCCAGATACAACTAGAATATGGCCTGTACGAGCTACCGCCACACCGATTATTTCTAGAATAGTTGCGGAAATGCGTGCGCCGAAATCCTGTAGCGGTAGCATCATGCTGTCATGCACGCGGTTGGGTAACGGCATCATCAGAAACAACAAGGCGAATGGTTGCCAAAGCCGACGGAATCCACGCCAGCCTACTATGGTCATTGTCAACCCGCTGGCGCATACAATCATGCCCGCATTGGATATGGACGCGTACAGATAGTAGGCTCCCCAAAGATTCATCAATAAGCCTGCGGAAAACAAGGCTACACCCAACGGTGAAAAGCGCTTGCGCTCGATGTTCAGTGCGCTACGCCGTGTGAATAGCATATACAAAGCCGCCAGCGGAACCAGCATGCCGGCACTATAATCGGGTCGTGACTGCCACGTTTCCCATAATGACGAAAAGTTATCTGAGAATGACCACACAAAACCGCAAACCACTGCGATCGCCGAGAACATCGTCGTATAGGATAGTTTCTGATCTTGTTGACTAGTTAAGTTGGCGTCGTTTGTCTTAGACGCGGATGCATGAGATTGGTGATGACTCGCGCTGCTCTTTAGTACAGGTAGGTGAGGCTGTCGAACAAAGCTATCACTGAGGGAAGAACCGCTATAAAAAGTCATCTGCGAACGCGCAACCGATCGAATGACCCAAGCGCCTCGCTCGAGATGGCAACCTTCCGCCAAATAGGTTGGCCCCATGAGTACCGATCCAGCGTCCAATCGGCATCCATGATCGATGAATGCGGGACCAACGATGCGAGCGTCAGGAGCTATCTCAACATTGCGGCCTACCCAAATTGCCGGCGCGATTTGGTGGTAATCGTTTTCTCTATCAGGACCATTAGATAACGTACGCGTAATCGCATGCAGATAACTTGGCCAATCGGTAACTTGTTGTGTTTGACCACGGAGTCTTACCGCACCGACACGTTGACCGGCATGCTGCAAAGAAGGAATGAGTTGTTCCTTCAAATCAACATAACCGCTGTTGGGAATGTGCTTGAAAACTTCAGGCTCACAGCAGTAAATACCGGCAGGGCGAAGTCGGGTCTCGTGAACATCATGAGCACTCACTTCCTGAGCCATGCAAAATACAGTAAGGGCATTACCCCCAGCGCGATGTTGCTCAAGCATCCAGGAGACATCGTCTTCCAGCCAAACTGCACCACCAATGACAATGGTTGTACCTGAGGAAAGGTCTTTTTCGCAAAGTTTGAGACAACCGGCTGTGCCACGCGGAAGTCGGTCTGTTTCGACGCGTAGTTGTAAGCTGTCAGGGTACTGAATGGATGCATGTTTATTGAATATTTCAGCTTGTTCATTAACGACCAATAAAGCTTCACCATCAACATGAGGTGCTAACTGCTGTTGTAAGTGATCGAGCAGTGTGCTGTTCGGGAGAGGAAGTAGTGGGAACGGTATGCCATCGGACCAGGAATCGTCGAGACCAACACTACCAGCCAAAATCAACAGGTTGGTGCGATCACGCGACATACGATCCGCAGGTGTATCTATAGCACTGGTATCATGAGTTGACGATACGTGCACCTTATGCCACCTTTCCCTTTAACACCGCTAAAGTCGACCAACACTGCTGGACGTGACCTATATATGGAATAACTCCAGATGTTGCGATTCGCGCTGCGACGCCGGGTGCCTAAATTCACGTGACCGTAGGCACTATGACCAGCACACTGAACTTTACCGAATAAAGGGCGACTGTCAACGGGTGATAACAATAATATGGCTATGTTAACTTAGAAATGTCACAACTTTTATGGACGTTTAACTCCGTTTACAGTAAGCTTTTACATGACCGGTGGCTACTTAGGTATGAGACCATTATTCACAGGTTGGCCGTCTTTGTTTCGTCGTGTATTGACGGTCAGGGTTTGAATGTATCAAAAGCATGTTTTCGGCAAGATTTTCGAGCTTATTATTCACCGTAGTGGGATGTGAATTTCTTTAATTGGTTATCTGCGGTACTTGTTAACACTATTCCCAAATTGTTACAATCGGACTCACTTGTGGGTTTACCGAATGTTATCGATCCCAGGGAGAACAGGCATCACAAGAGTCGCATTCCTCAATGACTTCATCAAAAGACTAGATGCCTGTAGATTGCAACCAAGTTGTGAATATTTTCGTTGGTTACGAGGTCCGAAATGGTCGGATCATCGCAGTATTTCGATTTAGTTATGTCGATTATCGAATCCATGTGCATCGATTTTTCGCAGACAGATGAGACTTGTAACGAAGTGATTGAACATGTCAATGTTAGGCCCACGGTATGTTGTTACGGTGATTTGGGGCGGGGAAAGATAATTTAGGGGCATGACGCGGGTGTCGGTAATCGATAGGGGGGCTGCCTAAGAACTGTGGCCGTCCACCATAACTTTGTGACGATACTTGCTCAACCATTTATGCCTCAATAACCTTCGCACGGTAGGATATTGAGATCAAGCCCTTTCGTCTTTCCATACCTCCATTCGCTAGTTAGCATGAAATGGAGTCGTTGGTTTAACTGTAAGAGAAATGTGGGGCCATGAGAACTGTTTGTTATCGGATGGTGTAAGATAGCCATATGACATTGTCTGTTATTATCCCTGTATACAATGAAGCTTCTACCATTGATGAGCTAATCCAGCGTGTCAGGGCTGTACCGATAGACAAAGAGCTTATCATTGTTGATGACTTTTCAACCGACGCTACGCGTGATCGATTGCAGGTTTACCGTGATAAGGACGACATCAAACTGCACTATCACGATTGTAACCAGGGCAAAGGTGCCGCGTTACGCACTGGTATAGCCGCAGCGACTTGCGACATTGTGGTCATTCAAGACGCTGATTTGGAGTACGATCCACGCGAATACCCGAAGTTGATTCAACCCATTCTCGATGGCAAAGCCGACGTGGTGTACGGCTCGAGATTTGTCGGAGGTCAATCTCACCGTGTCCTCTATTATTGGCATCGACTCGGCAATCAATTTCTCACGCAATTATCCAACATGATGACAAACTTGAACCTGACGGATATGGAAACCTGCTATAAAGTATTCCGTCGCGAGATCATCCAGGATATTCGCATCGAGGAAAATCGATTCGGCTTTGAACCTGAAATTACCGCTAAAATTGCCCGACGTCGATGTCGTCTTTACGAAGTCGGCATCTCATACGCCGGGCGTACTTACGATGAGGGTAAGAAAATCAACTGGAAAGACGGCGTTAAGGCTATCTGGTGTATTCTTAAATACAACCTCTGGCACTAGTGCTTTGTCACAGCTAAGAATAGGGGTTATCCTATCTTCTTGTTTTTGACGTTTCGGAAGACAAGGAGGTTTCCCGATGCAGAAGAAGTACGTGGTTCGATTGAGTGATGAAGAACGCGATACG
>JAJRWX010000067.1 GCA_024276605.1 Planctomycetota bacterium
ACTCAATCGAACCACGTACTTCTTCTGCATCGGGAAACCTCCTTGTCTTCCGAAACGTCAAAAACAAGAAGATAGGATAACCCCTATTCTTAGCTGTGACAAACCACTAGCCTGCTGGGCGCACGTCTCTACTTCGCCGCCTTCATCTATACAAGTCTGGTACAACTCCTCACTTTGTGCTTTGCATTCTTCAGCACATTCGGGTAGCTGTCCACATCGATTCGACAGGCATCGCAACGCGACTCCATGGGCACGTCGTTTGCAGCTTTCCTCGTCGCCGCCATTACGCATACATCGATGGAACGCCTTCGCGCCTCGCCCACGACATCGCTGCTTACAACTAAAACCGTCACCGCACTCGTCAAGGCATGCTCGAAGACCTGCCCGTAATCGCGACGCACACGCACGTAATTCCCCGCCGTCTTCGACGCAGGTCTGAACCAGTTCACGAAACCCTGCCATACACTGCCGACCGCAGGCTCGACCCCCGTTAGGATCCGTTGAAACCTCCGAACCGGCCATGACCGTACTGGCCATACAAATCAATGTGATTGTCACTGTAGTTTTCATCACGCTAGAATCTCCTTAGTATTGGCCCCCACCGGTGGACACTCGTCCTTACAACCGGCCTCACCGACAGGCAGAACGACGGGGCGCGATGCATATTGCCAAAATCCCCAAAAATCTTTTCCACTTCGACCTCTTGGCGTAGTCCGCAGGTAGTACATCTCAAATTATTCTTCTAATCGCCCTATATTGGGACCAATCAGATTTATCAGGCCGAACCTGTAAAATCTAGAAAAGTCCAATAATGTTCGAAATGTTTCTAGAACGTTGTTGTACGCGAATTTCATGGAGGAAACGTGCCATATATTAAAGTGCGTACATGATAATATTACTTACAGTACAATTTGTGCGGAAAGCTAGGTTTCCGGACAGTGACTACGGACTAAGTAGAGCGTATTATTTAGTGGGACGTGGCTGCGAACGGACTTGTTTGTTCGCTGTTCAGTGCCCACCGCAGATGATGTCGCCACGACCTGGCTGTTAAACACCGACGCCTCGAATCGGCCCTGTCGGAACACACCCCGTGCTGATTTGGGGCTGTGGGCTAACGTAACCCGCTTAACGGGCAATGTTTGATAGATTCCCGGATTTTGATTGGAGAATACCTTTTGGGGACGACACCGCTACCGCTACTGCCGACTTGGTCAGAGATGGATCAACCCGATCGTAGGGTGAAGTACCTCCGCGACCCGGATAAATTAGCACAAATCCCCGCTCCTGAGAGGGCCATGCTACGGCGTGTGGCGGAGGAATATGTGTTTAGGGCCAATGACTACTATCTGGAATTGATTGACTGGTCCGATCCTCACGACCCTATAAAGCAGCTTATTATCCCTCGCGAAGAAGAGCTAAGTGACTGGGGTAAGCTAGACGTCAGCAATGAACAATCAGTTACTGTCACCCACGGCGTACAACACAAGTATGAGGATACGGCGTTGCTATTGTGCAATGAAGTCTGCGGCGCCTATTGCAGATACTGCTTTCGCAAGCGGCTGTTCATGGAAGGCAACGACGAAGTTAGCAATGACGTTTCAACTGGGCTGGAGTATATTGCCAACCATCCAAGTATTACGAATGTTCTTTTGACTGGTGGCGATCCATTACTCATGAGTACGCGCCGTTTAGCTGATATCATCTCGGCGCTACGAGACATTGATCATGTGAAGATCATCCGCATTGGCTCGAAGATGCCGGCGTTTGATCCGTGGCGCTTAACGCGCGATCGGGAACTCCAGGCAGTACTACGCAAGCACTCTACACCGACGAAACGCATTTATTTGATGGCACATTTCGATCATCCTCGCGAGTTAACCGAAGCTGCGATAGCTGGGATCAATTGTTTTATTCGCAACGGCGTGATCTGCGTAAATCAGTGTCCGCTGATTCGCGGTGTTAATGATAATCCGGAAGTTCTAGCAGGCATGTATGAGACGCTTTCACACATCGGCTGCACACCTTACTATCTGTTCCAGGGTAGACCGACCGCTGGGAATGAGCCTTATGAATTGCCCATTGTTCGTAGTTGGCAGATTTTCACTGATGCAATTCGTCGTGGTTCGGGACTAGCACGCAGCGTTCGGTTTGTCATGTCCCATGAGACCGGCAAGGTGGAAGTATTAGCCATAGATGACAAGCATATTTATCTTCGTTATCACCGTGCAAAAAACCCAACTGATTGCGGACGTTTTATGATTTGTCGTCGTAATGACCATGCTTATTGGCTGGATGAACTCGAATCGATCGATGGGCTTGGGTCGCTTCCTTTAACGACCCATATCCATCCAGAACGTGACCAACGCGAGCGTTAGTTTGCGTATCAGCTTTACTCTTGAATAATCTCTCCGAGTATGCGGACATACCGCGCCGCAATACTGAAAATCATGCGATCATCCAGCATCCATGATAGGCTCAATTGACCGGCTTTCGTGGCCGAGACTATGCTGACGACGCCATAGATAAATCACAGTACAAAACGCAACGAACCCCAGATCGATACCACCGGTTAAGAACATATAATGCGCGACGGCACCAGTACCGAAACCGTAACTGTGCAAACCTATGCCAAGTACGTAGTTCACGCCCACATACGTCATGATGATAAGCCAAAAGGCCATGATACTCTTGGTGGCTGTCGCAAAGGCACCGTGGGTGAAGACGAAGATGCCTAACGCGAAAGCAGCACTGGTGTAGGCGAGTAGTTTTAACCCACTAGGTGAACCTATGCGCGTGATGGCTAAAGCGAAGACGATCACGAAAAGAAGGAAACCAATGCCATAAACCCAACGCGGAATCACTTCGTGATCAATGCGTACATGTAGAATGGTCAGATACCCCAACAAGGCAACCAAAGACCAAACCTCCTTAGGATCCCAACCCCAGTAACGTCCCCATGAGGATGCAGCCCACATGCTACCCGTGACGATACCGATGAGTAGCAAAATTGAACCGACGTGGACATACCAATAGTGTGTGTCGTCTATAGAAGCGGACAAGTCCCTACGCTTAGGTGCTACGCACATAACCACCAGTTGTACGTGCGCGATGAGCATGGCTAGTGCTAGTACGGAGTAAGATACCATAATGACAGGTACGTGAATGGACATCCATACCGTGTCGGCTAAAACCGGTGGAATCGGGCGGATAAAATGATTCAGAGGTAAACAATCGGCTATAATCAACGCCAATGTTCCCATGCCGCAAGCCGTTAGTGGGATCATGCGATTGTTGAACACGAGCATGGCAAAGATAGCGAAAAGCCCCATGCCCCAACTCAGAAAGAGTAAGGACTCAAACATATTGGACGCCGGGATACGTCCAGCGATAGTCCAACGCAACCAAAGCCCATAAGTTAGCATAGCAAACCCGGCGATTAAACCGATCGTCACTAGCCCATCGAACCATTTCTTGCGAATCCACATGGCCAGCGTAGCTAGCATGGTAGAAGCCAGCATAATAATCCATGAAAGTTGGTTTGGGTGCAGTTCGTTGTAATGCAATTCTACCGCAATCTTTTCTCCTGATGGTCGATACGCGGCGGGTAGAGCTTGTAAATCGGCAAGCATTTGTTGTGAGGTCCGTGTGAAGTCGATCGCGTTGTCGCTGCTGTATGCTTTCCGTAATTGTTGCCATGTGCGTTGTGCGGACGTTGCTTGTTCCGTTTGTCCGTTCGCCATACCAATAGACGACCATGCCCCTAGCGGGTCAGTGGGATGGGGGATGGCATGAATTGTTGCCCCGGTGAACACTTGTTGCAGTGTAATCAGTTTTTCATTGATACTCGCTACTTTCGAATCAAGCGGATCCATCTTGGCAGATGAATCACGTTTTGATAAATCCCCAATGAGTTGACGTAGTCTTTGATGACTGAGTAATTCGCGGTACGAGAAAACTTTTTTACTGGATGATAGCTCAAGCTCTCGCCGGAGTTCAGCGTTAGCGATACGAATCAGAGGTTCATTCATCCAGGATTGAGGATCAAAATTCCACGCCAAATATACCAAAATGGGATCTTGACCGCGGAAAAATTCCGTGCCAGTAACACGGTGGACCATATCTCTTGCGAATGTATCTAGTGGTGGCCAACGACCGTCATGCTGAACGACAAGACCGCGGATAGCCGTCATATTCAAATGGCGAGGCAACTCCGCCGAGAAGACGGGTGAAGTCATCAGCATCAGAGATGAAGCGATGATACCAAGCCGTGTTAAATCCCTGGGTTTATTCATATCGCGTCGCGGGTGTTTCCTACCGTGTTTCTCATTAGAAGAATCACCCGCAGCATCCTTGGGTTGTGTATTGGCAGGCACTTTGCCAGTAGCGACGTGTCTGCCGGATGATGTATTGACATCCGTACCGACCACAAGACTCACGCCCTGGTGTGACCTGGCACTCATGCGCACAACGAGAACGACAATCATACCTGCGATGAGCGTAATGTATCCGGCAAATGTTACGATCATACCAGGGTCGTTAGCGACGCTCAGAAAGGTGTACGTGTTTTTACCATCTTGTTTGTAACTGGATTGATATAACGTATATTTTCCAAAAGAAACCGGATGGTTCATACTGATCACACGGTTCACACTAAGGCCGGTATCGTCCGTCAGTGTGATGTGAGATTCAAAACTTCGTGGCCGTTGAGTTCCCGGATAATATCCGAGATGAAAACGGTTGAGCTTGATATTGAAACCGAGAGCCACCATATCGTCACTAAATGTCAATTCGTAAGGCGTGCCGTCTATCGACAAGGGCATCAGGCGATGTTTTGGAACCCACATGTCGTTTGAGTTGGTGGCGCTGGAAATTCTGACCTGAATGGCCGGTTCTCTATTCTTGCGAATAGGTGTAACCGAATTAAGATGCCACTTGAGTCGCGCATGGTCATACCCGGCTAGAAGGGTGATGGTCTGGTCAGGCCAAGGTGTTTGAACGGCTGTATTTATTGTCAGTGGTTGAACCGAAGTAGAGTTAGTTTGGGTGAAAAACCGAACATAGTATTCACCCGCCGGTGCCCGCACAATTTCAATGGGCACGCTAGGTAAATCTTGGCTCTTTGCCACGAAAGTCACTTTGAGATCTGAATGTGACGTATCTCCATGCATCGAGCTAAAATCGGGGAACTTGGCGAACGCAAGTCTTTTTTCTGTACCACTTGGGCTGATGATTTCGACCTCGATAGCAGGGTTAATTGGCTGCGGTGAGGCATTAACCAGTTTATTGTCAGCCCCGACGGTTGCATGGGGTAGATATCGAATGACACGAAACGTTAATGGCGTTTCACCGATTGGAACAACCGAATGCAAACCATCTTCCAAAGAATAAGTGTATGTTTGGTCGGCATATTCGATAAGGACATTACCGCGTGATTCCACAGCGCCGGGGTCTTGTTGATCTGGTTTGTCCACAGCGAGAAAGTTGTCTAGTGCGGCTTGATCTGCAAGTTCTCGATAAGCGATGGATGTGGCATGCATTTTCTTGGGGCGACCGGCTAAAATCCACGTCTTCTCCGCATGATCGCCATGAGCAAGAGATATTTCAATCGCTGGTTGAGGACGTGGATTGTCGTTGGCCATTTGCTGTACGGCCTCGGAATCCGGAAGGTATTGTAACACCTCCACTTCGACACCGTCCAGGTTGATCGTATCTGCCGCGTGCCCCTCCACGATTTTCAGGCCATCAAATACGGACTTGTCAAGGTAGATTTTGACATGTTGTTTGGTGGATCGGTTAGCCAGCGTTAGTGCAGGTCGATCTGGATTTCTGAACTCAGTGGACGTCTGCCCTTCGGCTAAACCAAGCTGCCCATCGATAGCCCATTGCTGAGTGATATACGCCCCCATCAATGTCACAATTATTCCCGCGTGTGTAAGCACAAAACCAATCTGCCCTTTAGAAAAAGGCCAGCGTACGGCCATGGCCGCTATGACATTGATAGACAACAACACTAATAATAGCTTGAACCACCAAGCCTGATAGAAGTTTTCCAGTGCCGACTCCGTGCCGCTCATGGATTCCATTGCTGTGGCGCAAGCTAATGTAAACAACAGCAAAACCAACAGCACAGCAGCCATCCAAAGCGATCCAACGGCACGCATCCAGTATCGCCAAGTCGTTTTTTTTAGCGTATTCATGACGTTCCACTCCGGTCCCATTTATCTCTAGTTTGACATTATTCAACCGTGCAGATTGCGTGCCAAACTGTTGCATGAACGGTGTTGTCAGCGGGCACCCAAAACCGGCCAGTAAGGTGCGGGTGAAAACCGGCCATTTTGAGGAGACGTGGGTTCGCCACGATGCTCTTCCTCTAAGAAGGAGGAAGGTATGGCGAATCAACTCAAGATGGCCGAGATACATGC
>JAJRWX010000068.1 GCA_024276605.1 Planctomycetota bacterium
ACTTTCACCCGGCAAGTCGCATCCCGGGTCGCTTTCGCTAACCGGTTAGCAGCGCCAGGTCATGACGCTGCGCGTCATGCCTGACGCGCGCACACGAAAAAGGGCCAACCCTTACGGATTGGCCCTTCTCATAGTTTACAACAACCTAACCGAAACGTCTGAACGGCCTAAAAGGCCACGTAGAAATGTCCAGCAGTAAAACCAGACACTCTCACACACTTGGCCAGGTTTATGTTGAGTGTTTACAAAACTTAGTATCGATCACGACGACCACCACCACCACCGCCACCGCCGCCGTAGCCACCAGACCTTGGCTCGCGAGGCTTGGCGATATTTACCGTCAATGCACGACCATCATTATCTTGTCCATTCAAACCATCAATTGCCGCTTGAGCCTCCTGCTCACTACTCATTTCAACAAACCCAAAGCCTTTACTCTTGCCGGTTGATCGATCGCTAATAACCTGAGCGCTCTCCACTTGGCCATACTGGCCTAGCATAGTTTCCAGGTCACTGCTACTGACCGAATACGAAAGGTTCCCGACATACAATTTCTTGCCCACTGTGTATTCTCCTACCTAGTTGGGACGTTCGACCCACCATTATCTTTCTGGGTCGCATATGAAAGCGGTCCATGCATAGGACCATTAAGGAAGGCGAACGAACCGGACAACGCGATCAGATGTGCTTCGTCGAAACAGAACATATACGCTTTGGCCTCATGGCGAGCTAGCCAACCGTCGGGGATGCTACGATAAATGATCACCTACGTAAAGACGTCCACAACGTTTTTTTCAAGGCCAAACATAATACACCCTGCTCGCTTCCAATCTGCGATTTCTCCATCCCGCCAGAGGTTTACGTCACCATATCCTCCCTCAGGCAGTTAAAATGCGTATTTTTTGGCGTTCCACAAGAGACACACTCCAAGTGTACGGAATCCCAATCGCCTCCCGTGACCATAAAACAGGTCAGCTTTTAGACCTATTTTCAATAATTCTGTTAAATTAACTTGGCTCACATGTCCCAATGTAGCGTTACGCGACATGACGCAAGGCAAGATGAAGTTCGTTAATCATGTTCATAAATTGGCGAAAGGTAGACTGCATTGGCTTCATCTGAAGTGGATCTTCGTATTGAACTGGTTCTACCAACTGTTCCAAGAGATCATGCAATGTTGTGACAGACTGCGTAACCGTACCGATCGATGGGCCATATTCGTTAGTCAACATGCCGTGATGTCGATCAAGAAACCGCAGAAAACTCGCGCAGCCAATCAACCACGATAATGCAACCTTGCGGTACACCCCCCAAGACTCACGGCCAACTGTTGCACCATCCAGCCAATGCTCGGCGGCATGCTTGCCCAACAAGACGCCGAATCTTTCCCCAACGGTTGGCGACCATGCCTGCTGCGTATGACGCATGGTCATGCGCAATAACGAAGTGGTCGGTGGTAACGTCGGCGCGTTTATCTCGACCACATACACTTGAAGCGGAGCGCATGTTAAAGAGACAATATCTGACGTAGCTTTCTTCCCCACTGTCATGCCCGAAAAAGCGATACCAGCCAGACCAATTCCCTCCGCGCTGCGCTGCGACAGAATACCCCACGCGCTTTGCTCGCCGGGCCAACCCTGCCACGCTAGAACTGATTGCCCATTCTCAATCGCCCTCTCGATGTGCGGCAAGTATGAAGCTACGAAATGCTGCTCAAATGTTTCTGCACTGCCTAGACCCCGAGCCGCCTCAGGCGGATGCAGGTCGCGTACTATCATACCAAACAGCTTGCAAGCCTTGGGAATAAAAGCATCTCTAGCCAAGGTAGGCCATCGATCCGTTGGCGCATCCTTAGACGCACAAAACATCAGTGAAAGACCAAGTGCGGCATGAAGATCATCCACGTCCACCTCGCAACCACTGGCACACATCAAATGATGTAACGCACCAGTAAGTGAAAAAGAAGCGTCCTGAGTGTCATATGCGGCTGTATTCATAGGATACACCGAGCATTGTAGCGTTACACAACCCATCAGTGCAAGAACTCATCAATGGACCACCAATCACACTGACGCACCATGGCATGCTCATCCGAAAATGTTGCCCTGATGTTATCCGATGTACGCCTATTATCGGAATTTCGCCACACCATAACCTGTGTACAACATCCAATTCAGTAGGCTAAAACTCACCCAACTTAATCGTCGATGATAAGAACATGTATGGTTGGTGCATCAGGAATTCTCGGACTGACGAGACATCAAAACATGACGGAGCTATAGCAAGCTCAATGTGTTGATGAGGACCAAGGCTTGGATTGTCTCGACGATATGTCGTGAATACAACGCTATACGAAATTGGGAGATCGTGATGACCGAACAAACTCTATCCAGCGAACCCATTGTGTCCGATCTTGTTCGCGAAAACGCTTCGTTTGCAGAAATTGTCGTTCTATTCGTCGACGGACTACATGAACGCATCACCACCATGGAAGAAGCTTTGGCGTCATCAGATTTTGAATCTCTTCGTGTTGCGGCACACCAATTGAAGGGTAGCGGCGCAGGTTACGGTTATCCCATCTTGACTGAAAAAGCAGCCAAGCTTGAACAGGTTGCCAAAGATCAAAGCATAGATGAATGCCAAAATCTTGTCGATGACATTCGCAAACTCAGCAGCCGTATTAAGGTTGGACCATAAAGGTTCGCTGATCACGTAGCACGCTACCTATCGCCTTATCTATAAGGCATGAGAACCCGTGAACGGTTACGGTCGGTCCATCCTACTGCAAACGCCACATCTACACCCTACGATGCTCTAATTTCAAAAATTATCCAATTATTTCCATTTTATTTCCGTCGTTATCGTCATTCCGGTGTTTACTATGGTATAGGGGATGAAGGTACATCCCATCGAGCCAAGGGTAGAAAGCCCGTAGGATGCCGCCATGTTTGTATTCATCAGAGCCGCACGGCGCAAGCCTGCGGACAAGCGGATATATAACTAACTGCGCCATGAACCATCCGTGTCACCAGGCTCGCGCCAGGTGCTCTGATAAACAAGCGAGGTAGGGCGGGTTCCACCCGCCGCGATTTTGATGTGCGTGCGGAGGCGGGTGGAACCCGCCCTACTTGGATTTTGCCATGCGAACGATAGTTACACTTTTATTTATTGCGTGCGTTACTTCGCCGTTTGCTTGCGCCCAGAAAATCATCTGTGTCAATGGTAGCACCGCGCCACTGGGGCCAGTGTGTGACGATGTGCGTCCCAATCTCCAGGGTATTCCCTGCCGAGAAGCGATCAACGAAGCCATTACCGGTATTGATTGTTGGGATAACGCCTACATTGATTTACAGGATGCCCTCGACGAGGCCGCTGCCTTAGCTAACCAAGGGAGTTCCGTCGAAGTTTGGGTAGCAGCCGGCACCTACAAACCCGATCGCGGTACCGGTGATAGGCATTTGTCATTCGAGCTTCACAAGAACGTCGAGCTCTACGGAGGCTTTTCCGGCTGGGAAACCTTCCGTGATCAGCGCGACTTTGTAAACAACGAGACCATCCTTTCTGGTGACCTCAGCGACGACGACAATCCCAACGGAACGAATGATGGTGGTGCAAGCAACTGTTGCATCGAGCACGATTCACCTGGATGCGACGACGCTGATTGCATGGCTAAGATATGCGACAATGTCAGACCGCCGAGGTGCTGTACCACTGGGTATTGGAATTGTTATGCGTTAGCCAAGTTATTATGTTGCGACCTTTGTAGTACTCGCAATAACTGCGAAAACAGCTTTCATGTGGTTGTTAGTGAACAGGTTGATGGTCCGTCGCTTTTGGATGGTTTTACGGTCATGCGAGGCCGATCCGATATACCATCAAGATACACTAAAGAGGGCAGTGGCATCATGATCAATGGTGGTTCAGCCACCATACGCAATTGTCAAGTAAGGGAGAATGCGGGATCACACGGTAGTGCCATTCGGGCATTAAAGACCAACCTTACCGTGTCGAACTGCATACTCTCAGACAACGAAGGTGTTTTCAATACCGGCAGCACGCTGATCTATTCCGACAGTGATTTATGGCTTGAGAAAACGCACATCGTAAGAAACAGCACAAAGGGCATCGCGACATTTAGTTTTTCCAGCTCGCTCATTTGTCATGAATGTGTGATTTCAGACAACAAGCACGTCGGGGCCGATATTTCCGGATATGCAAAATTTGTTGATAGTCTTTTCTTGCGTAATCAAGGCCAATCTGCTGGCGCAATCGAATTAAGATTTGGGTCGGCTATTCTCGAACGAACGCTGTTTATTGAAAACCAAAGCTTGATAGGCGCGGGTGCAATCCACGTCTTTATTGCATCACTGGTACTAGATAGCTGCTTGGTGGTTGGTAATCATGGTCCCAATGCTGGGGGCTTATACTTACGTGAAACCGTAGCATCAATCGTGAATTCCACGATTGCAAGCAATAATTCATTAGGGATAGCAGCCCAAGACACTGACAATATTGTTATCGTCAACTCGGTACTTTGGAATAACCGCGATTCTTTGGGTGACATTACTCAAAGGGGTCAAATTGGTCTTCTGCGCAGTTCAGCACTTGTCGATTACACCGCTATCCAAGATTGGGATGGTCAGTTTGGTAATGTCGGTAATACCGGCGATGATCCGATGTTTGTGGATATAGACGGCCCCGACGACATACCCGGTAATGAGGACGACGATTTGCGCCTGCGACCTGACTCTCCACTCATCGACGCCGGAGACCCCGACGCAACACTATCCATCGACCGCGACCTAGACGGCCACACCCGCATACTTTGCGATCGTGTTGACATGGGGCCATACGAATTCGGTATAGGCGACTTCGACTGCAACGGCCTAGTCAATTTAAGCGACCTAGCCGATTGGCCAACCTGCATGACCGCTCCCGGCGCTACTTCCACAACCACCCCCTGCACCGCCTTCGACTTCAACGCCGACGGCGCCGTAGACCTATCCGACTACGCGGCTCTGCAAGCAATAATCTCAGCGCCATAATTGTTGAAAATATGCGCGGGTGCCCCATCCTTTGCCTTCTGGCAAAGGGTGGGGAAAGGATGTAACGTGCCAATGAGGTGACACTTACGATGTCTTATCGAAACAAGATCCGTTCCCCACCTTTCGGGAGTACTGAAGAATGGGGCACCCATACGCTAGCGCCCGGTGTGTTCGGATGGGTACACACGCTGTGCATGTTCAACAAGATGACGGCGCGTATGACGCGTTCAAGACACGGGTCGCTTGCGCTCGCCGCTCGGATTTAGGTGGCGGACTTGTGACTGCCGGATGAGTGTACACCATGCTCACCTCAATCAACCATCATACTCGGACCACAACCGGACATTGTATTGATCCCCCACATGGTCCTATACGTCGATCGTATAAAGCGATCTCTAACCGTGTAAGCCGTGTCATCTTCACCCTTTCGAGCATGAAACACCAACTCACCGGTATACATTTGTGATCGTGTTTCAGCGACCGTCAGTCGAAGACGATAGAAATGTGTGCATACGCACGATACCGTTGCACGAAGGTAATACTGGTCTGTTCTCTTGGTGACAGTTGGGAAAAACCAAGAACTATTGTTGCTAAAGCCTACATGATGGAGCCCTCGCATTATGGATGTGCAGTATATAAACCCTTTTGTCTTCTCAATCTGCAATACGCTGGAGACCATGTGCGCCACCAAGGTGACCATCGGGAAGCCTAGAGTCAAGGAGGCTAATACCCCTTTGACGGATGTGTCCGGGGTCATCGGGTTCTCCGGCGACGCCGCCGGCAGCGTGGTGGTCCATTTCACTTTTGATGTGGCATCCGCTATCGCAAGTAAATTCGCATGTTGCGAAATCACCCCGGATCATGAAGACTTCTCTGACGCCATTGGCGAGCTAGCCAATATGATAGCTGGATCTGCCAAGGCGAGATTCGAAGGGTTAAATATTTCCATCTCGTTACCTAACGTCGTGATAGGTAAGAATCACAATGTATCTTCCGCAAAGAACGAAAAGCGCATACTGATACCATGCGAAACAAACTTAGGCAGCTTTTTGGTAGAGTTAGGGATGGTTATCTCGAAAACGAATGAAGCTAAACAAGCAGTTGTTGCAACGGGAGTATAGAACGATGAAAATCATGTTAGTGGATGATTCCAGGACTATTCGCAACATTCAGAAAAACGTGTTAAAGCAGCTCGACTACACTGATATTGTCGAAGCCGAGGACGGTGTCATCGCGCTAGACAAATTCACTGAAACAAATCCTGATTTGTGCCTTATCGATTGGAACATGCCCAATATGGACGGCATTACGCTCGTCAGAAAGATTCGAGAAATCAATAAAACAGTGCCGCTCATCATGTGTACTACAGAAGCGGAAAAAACACGCGTCATCGAAGCCATCAAAGCCGGCGTAAACAATTACATCGTCAAACCGTTTACCGTGGAATCGCTTGGAGAGAAAATCAATCAGACCCTTTCCAAAGCTAGTGCCCAAGTATAACACCACGGCAGTCACCGACAGGAATTATCCCATCCTACCGGCTGAATAGACACTTCTGATATGGAAGACTATGTGCGCTTCGTATCTGCGGGGGTTTGAATCACTAGACCTGTAGCCGCATCGACATTGAGGGGTGCTTCATCCATGCGCATCTTCATGACTCGGCCCACTTTGAATTTAACCGTGCGCTTAGGAGGTACGGGAACCTTGGCCATAGTCTTGGGGTTTTGGGCAAGGCGGGCTGCTCGAATCCGACTTTCGAACACGCCAAAATCGCGAAACTCCAGGCGATTTCCCTGGCTCAATTCTTCGACAATGGCATCTAGAAAAGACTGTAGGACGCGCTTCACCAGGACTCGTTTACACTGTTCTTTGTCGGCGATGCGATCAATTAGCTCTTTTTTTGTTATCGTTGCCATAGCGTGCTCGATTGTCTCTACCACGCATCCAGCTTCAATGCCAGCGCGACAGACCCGTATGAACGTTCAGCAGCCGTTTCCAGGAGTATCTAGCCTAGCTCATCATCGATACTACCGACCCTGAGTATACCAAATCGTCACAAGTCATAGTAGCGTAAAGACTTCCGTCAATCAAGCCTCCTGTGATTCCCACGTATGAATGCAGAATTTTAGCCCCATAAGCGATGTTTTTGGCGTCTGAAGCATGTTCAAATCTGGTGTGATTTATCGAATCTGTCGTCCGGTTCGTCGAGAATAGAAGCGTCGTCTGTAGTCGTCGCGTCGTCCAAATGTCTGGCCATCCTGATCAATAATTGATTCCCGAAATTCTACAATTTCACCTGTAGACTGGTGCGCGACTGTTGCCGGCCAATCAGTTCGACCGATAAACTCCGGCGGCAATGATACATCATCCGGATTGAAAATGGCGTATGTCGCTCCAGCTTCATCCGCCATGGCAGATGTGTATTGAATAGATGACTGGACGCTGCATCCTGTTACGACAAACAGCACGATGCTGCACATCAGCTTTAACCGTATCATAGACATTGGATTCTCCCCTCCACGCATGTCTATAATGCAACATCTGACCCTATGCCAAAGCGCATGGCCGTCAACCGTGAAGGTCCGAGAATGCCGACTCACGCTGCACAAAAAGTTCGACGCCAATGGGTTGCATCAACTGACATCATCGTGTGGGTTGTATCGATTATGAGGAATTGCTTCAGAATCCAACCTATCATGAGGTAGCTGTACATTCCATCAAACACGCGAAGTGTCTCGAAAATATCGTGAAACGAAGTTTAATTGTTGTGATCCGTAGCGCGTCTGGATAAAATGTATGCAAGCCGGTTACACGTGTATGGTGCTAACTCCTCGCCTGGGGTCAAACGATGCAATGGTGGCAAAACGACATGATGCTCTATCTAGCGCGCTGGGCACGGTTGAATTACATCATGCTATTACTACTTGCTTTCGTACTGACCTGGACGGAAGCCGCGATGGGCCAGACCACACTTTCACAAGGTGATTCCGCACTGGACCTCGTCAACAAAATGCGTGACACGCAAGTGGGTGCAGCACCAACTTATACAAATCCCGCACTAGCCATCGACCACCACCCAAAACGAATACTCGTCCGTTTCGCCCCTGGCTGTGACAACCTGCGACAACAGGAAATTCACGCGACTATCGGCAACGTGAAATGGTTGCGCAACTATCGTGCATGTCCCGGGTTATCCCTCGTCGAGACAGACATTGTCGATTACGAGCGCGCCTTATCGTTTTACAACCAACATGCCCATGTCATATATGCTGAACCTGATATACGTATCCAGCTTAGCTCTATTCCAAACGACCCGCTTTTCGACCAACTTTGGGGTATGCAAAACAATGGACAGACCATCGACGGAGCGACAGGATTATTGGGCGCGGATATAGGTGCCACACACGGGTGGGAGCTATGGACGGGCGATCCCAATTACCGCATTGCGGTGATTGACTCAGGTATTGATTACACGCACGTTGATTTGCTCGCAAATATATGGACGAATCCCAACGAGATCCCCAACAACGGGATTGATGATGATCGAAATGGGTACATCGATGACATTCATGGATACGATATGGTTAACAACGATGGAGACCCATTTGATGATAACGGGCATGGTACGCATGTTGCCGGCACTATCGGTGCAGTCGGTGATAACCAGATTGGGGTAGTGGGTGTCAACTGGCACTGCCAACTTGTGGCTATAAAGGCCTTTGATAGCAACGGGGTAGGGTTCGCATCTGATGTCATCGAAGCTATCGAGTACGTCATCGTCAACGGTATTAACCTATCGAACAACAGTTATGGTTTCGATTCGCCCTCGCAAGCCCTCGCGGACACTATCGCAGCCAGTCAACTCATCGACCATTTATTTGTCACGGCAGCCGGCAACGATGTCGGGCGTAATATTGACAATTTTCCAAAATACCCGGCATCGTATGAGTTGGACAACATTCTCGTTACCACGGCTACGGATAGTCGCGATGTGTTATCATTCATTGCCAATATTGGACCGAATACGATTGATGTAGGCGCACCAGGCCAGCAAATTTTAAGCACTTTTCCGGACAACACCTATCTATTTCTGACGGGCACTTCGATGGCGTCCGCTTATACAACGGGCTTAGCCGCACTGTTGCGTAGTGCGGAACCGGCAATGGATGCCCTCGCGGTTAAGCAACAGTTAATCTCTACGATGCGTAGACTATCGTCATTGCAGGGACGTGTTAGATCAGAAGGTATCATCGATGTACCGGCTGCACTTGGCGATTGCAATCGCAACACCATACCGGATAGGGACGAAATCCTGAGCGGCGCATCAGATTGTAACCTAAACGGCAAGCTTGATAGTTGTGAGCCGGACTGCGACCTCGACGGTTTAATCGATGCGTGTGCCATATCACAGCAACTCGACACGGATTGTAATCAAAATAGTCTACCTGACTCATGCGACATAGCCATCGATGACAGCGTAGATTGTGATACTAATAAGATACTCGACGAATGTGAGCTTCTATCGGGCGCCGATAACGATGTAAACATGAATGGGATTCTGGATGTTTGTGAATCCTGTGAGACGGACGCTGACTGCGTTGACGGTAATCCCTGTGTGAGTACCCGCTGTCTCAACAATTTGTGTGAATCATCAGACTTGGACGATGTGCCATGCGACGATGAAAATGTATGCACTGAGAATGACCACTGCCTCGCCGGCGCATGCGTAGGCCATGTAATTCCCACGGCAGCCTGCGGCCCGTTATTTACGACCAAGGTAAGCCACGTGAATGGTCAACTATTGCCAGGCGGCCCGCAACAGACAATCTCGGCTTCTCGCGGTGATGTACTAACGATCGACTGGTTCGGCCAACGATGGTCGCCACGAAGCGTCGTGGCCTACAATTTACTCATTGATCCCAGCGGATACACGAGCGGTAACACCGGGCGTGTCGGGCCGGATATATTGAACACTGGCGTTGACGGCGCGTTCATCGATGAGATTCGCGCCGACTACATCTTTGCCAACCTACCTCACATTGCCATATTGTTCGATGATACGATAGATTTCCTCGAATATATCGGCGTACTCATTCTGGAAGATGACTGCGCGATAGATGATGAAACCCCTGCCTACCTCGGCTCCCTAAACGTACGCGTGTCTGATACAGCCAGCGGTACATTTCTACTTTGCCCTCAGGAAACGTTCAACTCAATACCGATCACATTCTTTGTTGCATGCGCACAACTATTCACCATCACCCCCTCAGAATTACAATGCGTCGCTATCGACATACCCTTAGGCGATTGTAACCGCAGCCCGGATTGCAATAGTAACGGTTCGTGGGATGTATGTGACATTGCCCAAGGCCTGAGGCCGGATTGCAACAGGAACGATATTCCCGACGATTGCGATTTGAACACACAGGATAGTCTCGATTGCAATAACAATGGACTTCCGGATGAATGCGACATCGCATCAGGCCTGGTATCGGATTGCGACTTGAATGGCGTACCGGACATGTGCGAACCGGATTGCAATGGTAATGGACAGACCGACGCGTGTGACATTCGAGATGGGCTGGCGTTTGATTGCAATAACAATGGTTCATTGGATGTATGCGACATTGCTCAAGAAGTGAGCCGGGATTGTTACGATCGTGGCAACTCCATTCCCGACGAATGCGAAGCTGATTGTAACATAAACGGCGAAGCAGACACGTGCGATCTCGCCCTCGGTATTAGTATTGATCGCGATGCCAATACCATCCCAGACGATTGCCAATCGACCTTACTCATCCCCATAGACTTTCCAACCATAGCCCAGGCTATTGATGCTGCTGCGTCAGGGGATGAAATCGTGTTATCTCCCGGCACGTATGGTGGAAACGGCAATCTATTTCTTGATTTCGGCGGTAAAATATTGACGATTCGCTGTGCAGGCAACCGTGACGATTGTATCATCGATTGCGACGGTGCCAGATTCGCTTTTGCGCTTCGCGACGATGAAACCACATTATCACGCATAGAGCGATTGACTATTCGAAATTGCGGCGCGGGTATCTCCATGGAACGCGGCGCGAGTGTCACCATTCGTGACTGCGTTATCGAAAACAGTTTCGGCGCCGCCATTTTTGGATCGCGATCACAGGCCATCATTGAAGATTGCCTCATTACAACCAATACCGGGTTTGCAGCACTGAATTTTGTCACATCCCAACCGACCATTCAACGCACGCGTATTGTCGGCAACCAGGGCCGGGGCATTTTTAGCGATGTATGTTCGGTCGATTTGCTGAACTGCACCATTGTGGACAATGGTCGTTTTCGTGGTGGAGGCTTAGTTGTCCGTAATAGTAGCTATTCGATCGACCATTGCACAATCGCCAATAATTTTGGCAGCGGCGCCCCTGCCTTGTTCGCCAGTGATACCCAAGTGTCGATCTCAAACAGTGTTATCTGGAACAATATCGTAACCATCCAACCAGGTAACGATTCGGAAGCTGGAAACCCATGCGTGGATTTGTTATGTCCTACTGAGCCGACGGTCATAATGGTTAATAAATCGCAGCTTACCCTGGCCAACACGCTTATCGATGGGAGCATCTCAAGTATAGCGGGCGACGACACCAGTATCATAAGTTTCGGGGAAGGTTTGATTGATGCTAACCCACGGTTCGTCAAAGCATCACCACGTAATGACGTCTTTGCCTCACTGGAAGTAAACAACTATCACCTATCTGCTGAATCACCCTGTATCAATACGGGGCAACGACTATTCCAAGATGAATCGCTGGATATTGATCTGGATGCTCGTGTTCTATTTTCTCGAACCGACCTGGGTAGCGACGAAGCGACCTCATTCGCCGACTGCGATCGTAACGGCATACCAGATGGACAGGATATAATCGCCGGTCGTCGTACTGACTGCAACGATAACGGTCGACCAGACTTCTGCGATGTGCAAACCGGTCAGAGTTTCGATGATGATAGCAACGGTATACCGGACGAATGC
>JAJRWX010000069.1 GCA_024276605.1 Planctomycetota bacterium
GGGCGTCTGAAAGCCCTACCCTCGCCTGGTAAAGTTCGGTCGCCAGGTTGCCCCATGATCCGGGCCAACCAAACGGAACACCAGCCGGGTTTGAAGAGGCGCAAGCCATCCAGCGTACGCAAGGTATTTAGACAGCTTGGTCAGGAAGTGGTTTCCACGCTTCTGTGTAACATCCAAAGGCCCTCTCCCTCACGGTCGGGGTTCGGATCACACGTCAGACCATGCGTGACACAGAACTAGCTTCGGGGCACATCGGGAGTGCTCTGACCATGCCCAACGTCGATACCGTAACGCTTGCACAGGTTCAATAGGTGTCATTCTCTGAATTGAGAATATGCTTCTGCGTGTAATCGATGCCGTAAACCACGATTCTTCGCCTCTGTTAAGCGAAATGAAAAATATTTCAAATAGTTTGCGCGGTTTACTATCAGACGACGCATGTATCCCCGGTGTAAGGAAATTGGACACGAAAGTTAGCGCCATTGAGCGTAAAAAACGGAAGTAGCCCCGGTGGGCACAACGGCTTGGAAAGGGATTCGGCCAGTCAGTTCACACGACTGCCAAATCCCGGGCTGGATTCCACCACACATCGCCGAGGCTGCATGTACGACTGAACAATTGATATTGCAATACTAGAGAATGACGTGCGGGTTTAAGGCGGCTTTGGGTGTATGTCCCCCGAACTGCGCTCTTCCATCTCAAGAATGCGTCGTTTTTATTGGTTCGCCGTGTGATCGCGGCAGGTTATCTAAGTCTAGGAGGACAGAATTATGTATACGAAGGTAATTGTTGGTATGGCGGTTGGCTTTGCGTTGATTCAGACTCAAGTTGTAAAGGCGATCGATCCGCCGACTGTGGCGTGGTGGCGGATGCAGGACATGCAGAACGGCGTGATTCCTGATGCCACTGGTAATGGGCATGACTTAACTATCAACGGCACGCCGACATTTCAGGGTAATATAGTTATCTTCAATGACGATGGTACGCTGGAAACGCCGGACAGTGACGCCTTAGATTTACTGGGCGATTGGAGTGTTTCGTTCTGGGCACGGGAAGACTCGAATGACCACTCTCCAAATTCAAACCCTTCAAATGGTTGGGTCGAAAAGATAAGAAGTTATGGAGATGCGGAGGGTGGATGGGCCATCGCGAGCGATACGGGAAGATTACGAACCGCAATCTACCGGGGGCTCAGTAACAACTGCTCCCATGACACCGATGGTCCGCTCCCGCAAGGTGTATGGACTCGGATTACAACAACCTTCGACGCGACTACGATGACGGTTAGTACATATTGGAACGATAGCCTTAAATTTAGTAGCAATATTCCCACAAATCCAGTTTCGGCTTGCAGCGTTATGCCGAACATACGTCCCTTGGTCCTCGGAGGATATCTGGAAATCGACGGGTTAACAATGGTGCCGTATTGTAAAGGTGCCATGGCAGACGTGCGGATTTATGATCGCGTGTTGTCTGAACTGGAAGTTGCGGAGCTTGTTGCCGAAACAATCGGCGACGTATCACCCGGTATGGTGCCGACTGTGGCGTGGTGGCGGATGCAGGACATGCAGAACGGCGTGATTCCTGATGCCTCTGGTAACGGGCATGACTTAACTATCAACGGCACGCCGACATTTCAAGGAAATATAGTTATCTTCAATGACGATGGTACGCTGGAGACGCCGGACAGTGACGCATTGGATTTGTTGGGCGATTGGAGTGTTTCTTACTGGGTGAGAGAAGACTCGAATGATCACTCTCCTTACACGAATCCATCGAATGGTTGGATGAGCAAGATAGTGGCGTATGCTGATACCGGAGGAGGCTGGTTTCTCAACAGCAGTAATGACAATGCTGTCAATGCGACCATCTATGGCTCGCCAAACTGTAACCACAGGACCACGAATCCTCTTGTTATCGGAAGATGGTATCGCCTGACAACCACATTTGACTCAGTTGCTAATACGATACGAATATATCTTGATAACACCCTCGAATACGAAGTCGGTCCCCTCTGTTCTCACAGCATGGGGAATAACAATACTCCCGTGCTTCTCGGCGGAAACATTGAGTTAAATATGGTTCGCAGGCCATACTGCAAGGGAGCCATGGCGGACGTGAGGATTTATGATCGCGTGCTGTCAGAGCTGGAGATTGGCCAACTTGTAGCCGACACAACCTGCGACGATTTTGAGGACAATGTGACGGATCCCAGCCTTTGGGTGTGGGGTGGCCTCAATCGTGCGACTACCGGTGGTCAGGGCGGAAGCTGGCAATGGTCTCACGAAGAAGTCATCGACCCTGCCGATGGCTACCTGAGCATGCGGGTTTGGGGACCGACCTCAGGAAATACGTTTGGGGCGGAGGCGTGGGTCCGCACTCTATACGACTATAACGATGGGTTGAACCATCTGATCAACTTCACTTGGAACGCGGAAGTGCAGGATACGCATTACAATCACTATCATATCCAGGTTACAGATGGGTACATCTCCCCCAATGGGTCCATCCACTGGTCTGACGGATCAGAAGAGGTGATCCCGGGGACCGCCGACCTGCTCTGGCGTGTTGTTAATGGGCAGGAGTTTCCGTTTGCGAGTTATCCCACCGGGCTACCTATGTCAACTTGGTCAATTACAATAGATCCGTCGGGGCTTGCCGTGCTGTATGATGGCCCTGATGCGACCGGGTCGATAATCAGGTCCGAACCATTGAACCTGTCGGTTTCCTGGTATGTGCGTTTCATGGTGCTGGACGCAACGAGCGCAGGATTTCCGGCTGGAGATATCAAACTCAATCTCTATGATTTCTGCACGAACTTTTGTGGGAACGGCGTCATAGACGCAGGCGAAGCGTGCGATGACGGTAGTAATAGCAGTGGTGACGGGTGTTCATCAGCGTGTCTGATTGAAGACGGTTACGGATGTAGCGGTGAGCCGAGCGTGTGCTTCCCTGATTGCAACGGTAACGGTATCGACGATATCGACGACATTGACAATTGTATGGGTAGCAGTGATTGTAGTGATTGCAATGCTAACGACGTACCGGATGAGTGTGAGGGAGAATGTGCGTGCGATGCAGATTGTGATGATGGTGTGCGATGCACGATAGATACATGCGTGGGAAATGTGTGCATGTATACTAATCGACCAGCGGGATCGCGTTGTGGGGATGACGATCTGTTTTGTACGGACGATCGTTGCGATGCCAACGGTGTCTGCCTGACATTCAGTCCGTGTACGACCCCACCAAATCTAACGTGTTGCGAAACAACGCGAAGTTGTATTGACAATACGTTCTTGTATTGCCCGGTGGCGAAATAGGCCAAACCGTACCGGAGGCTGCGCAGGATTGTTTTCGGGGCCGGTGATCTATGGGTGAGCAATTATCCAGGATTTCCGGTCCCGAACTACCCCCGCTGTTTATTTTTCGCCATTCAACTCAAGACGATCCCTCAACCGCGTCATCAAGTCCATGTTTTCATGGAAGACGGCAAGGATAAGCGGGCAAGCGCTTTCTCGTTGAAGAAAAAAGATGTAATGGTGTTCGCACCGACAAAATAGCAGTTCTGGACGGTGCTCCAGAAAAGGTCTTGCATGGGCCTCGCTCTTGCCAATGGCTATGAAATGTGTCCTGATTTCAGCTTCATACCAATTAGCCTGTGCGAGTCCCCAGGTCTTGATCGTATAACGAGCAATGTCCAACAGATCGCGGTCAGCTGCATGTGTGAGTTCGTATTCAGGCATCCAATTCGCGACCCGATTCATCACGAGCCTGCTGGAAAATGTCTTCCACGGTTCGGGTGCTGGTGCCGCTCGTTTCTGCTTCCTTGATGCGTTGGTCCAGAGTTGCTTCGAGTTCGGCAAGGTCTCGCTCTACGTCTGGGTCGTTTTGGCTCCCAAGCGTGCTGTCCAACACAAACTCCTTTATGGACTTGCCCTGCAAAGCGGCCATGGCTTTAAGTCTCTGGTGTTCTTGCGGCGTTACGTCAATCGAAATGCGGCTCATGTTGAATCCTTCCCGGTAGTTTGGTGTCTGTCTTATTCTACCTTACGACCCACATTATGTCAATAACCATGTAATGTGGCATCTTGTTCGAGCCTGTGGTTTAGGTGTATATGTTAGTGTTCTCCGCGTTGCTGCCCGATAAAATATACCTTTTCAGCCTCTACGCTACAGGCCGCTTGTGTATCCAGGGACGTACTCGGTTTCACTATGAACCGAGAATCCGGTGTGTATTCGGGGTTGTAGTCAGGGGGGATATACATTTTCATTATTGTGTCCCGATGCGTTTGGAGATGATGTGTATGCCCCCTGAAATTCCCTCGCCGGATATCAAGGGTTGCGTCGAGTTCGTGACACTTCCAGCGGGTCGATGGCAATGAATCAGAGCTGCGGACAGGAAGTCAGAGCCGCATGGCGCGAGCCTGCGGTGTCCCCGCGTAAAACGTCACCAGGCTTGCGCCGTGGTGCTCTGACAAGGCCCGATGCCGATTATGTTACGGACTCAGCGGCGTTTGGAATTGGGTTTTGATTTTGACAATAGGGAAGTATTGCTGTAGCTTCCAAAAAGAGCGTCGAAATAAAAATAGCCTTCAAATACGCTTAGCCACATAAAATGTGTTAGTTTGGGTTTTAAGCAATGACTCTATCGAAGGAAACGACACGTGAAGAAAATAGCAAGTATGGCTACCGTGATCATCTTAACGATGTTTGCTAACGGGTGTAGTTGGGAAAATTTCGCCTACGGATTAACTGCTTTGAATGGGGGTGTCGTCGTGCTTAACAGCTTCGACGACGAGCGTGGGTGCGACAAGTGGTATGACTTTGCTGATCCCGGCTGCTTTTAGATTGCAACGGTTCAGTTCACCACCGACCACGACGTTTTGGATTGAGGCGTAGTGGATGCATCGTTGAGGGTTACGTGTAGTTAAAAGGATTTCGCACTACGGGTATCGTCATAGGTAGTGTAGAACTTCGTGTACCTTATCAATTAAGGCATCAAGCGACGAGTCGAGTTTGGCTCGAACCATGCATCGTGTGCGTTCGGATCGTTGCCATTCATGTCGAGAAAACCTACCGTTTCTGTGTTACTCACGCAGGTTGGCTTCCATTCTATGAGATCCTATTTTTTTGCTCAGCGCTATGGTGCTACGGTGACGTCGATAACTCCATTGAGGTCAAAATCTCTGGCCAGTTCTTTCCGCAGATGGGGTGTCCATGCGCCGTGCAAATCCTGAAAGAGATAGTTGGTTCCGCCGTAATGACGGTCGGAGAACCTATTGCCATTACTTCTACCATCCGAACCGGCGATGTTGGCCTCTCCGGCATCAATGTAACTGCACTCGTCGTTACCCAGCCCGTCACCTCGTTCAGACAGCTCGTTAGCATCTCCCAATAATGGGAGTACGGGACGAACGTGTTCTCGTTTATTGCGCCACGCCGGACGGTAGACGCGGTAATGACCGCTGCTCATCGCGTCATCACCCACCGCCCGACAGACGAAATACTCTTCCCACCTTTTTCCCGATACGCGCCTCTGTGCAGGATAATTCTGAGCCAGGTTGATGTCGTCCTGATAGACGAAAGTATATAGAAGCTCCGACCATCCATATTCGATTGGGTCTTGTCCCGGTAGAGATACGTCTGACGAATCGCCATGAGTGAGCGAAACAGGATCGGGGTACCAACGCGCGGACGGTAGTACGCCAAGACTGCTTACTTCATAAGAAGCGATAGCCACGCCAAATTCTCTGATTCTGGCCAGGCAGTGGATCCCTTTAGCCTGCGCCCGTGCACGACTGAGTGATGGCAGCAGAATACTAATCAATAGCGAGATAATCGATATGACCACAAGCAATTCGATGAGCGTGAATGCGCGGTGTACTTTAGTAATAGTAAGGCTGTTATTCATCGAAAGCTCGCACACCATATATCGACAACAGCATATTTGTCGTCATATGCAGTCTATCATCAATTATCATACCATATTAGCGCGTAGTGAGGGACGTATCTACACGACAAGTCGTTTTGCCATTGAAATCCGAGCGGCGAGCGCCAGCGACCCGTGTCTTCGGATAGTCAAACATGCCGAAAATGTTCTATGTGCTCGCGGTGTATGGGGATGGATGCCCCATTCTTCGGGGTACTCCCCAAAGGGTGGGGGACGGATCTTGTGGATCTTGTTTTGATATGGCATCACAAATGTCACGGTCATTGCACGGATCATCCTTCCCCCACCCTTTGCCAGTAGGCAAAGGATGGGGCACCCGTCGGATGGCATCAAGCTTTGAAGACACGGGTCGCTGGCGCTCGCCGCTCGGATTGGTGGAACTATTACGGTAAGAGCAGATTACCCAGTGATAGTGGATCGTAGGCGTTTAGCTTGGCACCGGACCAGGTGCTGAATTCTTGATGCGCTTGATCGAATCGCGTTACATTAAAACCCCAAATCGTATGATCCGTGGCTACCGATCCAAATGCAGAGAGAGGAATGGCTATTTCAGCCGTCCAATGATCGTGAGAGGATGAAGTGGCGATGCGGATATTGACCGCCCACGGTTCTGAACGTCCGCATGGCGGATTGAATCGAATACCTTTTTCGGCATAATCGCTACCGTTATACATCACCACGATGTGAAATAAGTCCGTCGGAGATCGCGTACCGGCATTGAGCGGGTCAATGAGAATTTCAATCAGTTCCGAGCCTGTCGGGATCATATCGTCGTAATCGATGCGATTTCGTCTGGCCCCGCGATGCGAAAGTCCGTCTTCCAGGTCGCAGCGCACAGCTACATACAAATATGATTCGTCGCGTTTTACAAAGGCTAGCGTGCGAGAAGTTGGTCGATCAGAGAATGTATCTGAGGGCTTAGTCGGTGAAATCAACTCAAAATCGCGGAGAACATTCATGGCACTGTCCTGCCAATCATCGAGTTCCCCGTCAATCACCAACGGTTGCGATATGCGCGAGGCGGCTACCAATCGGGCACGTGCCTGCGTCGTGATGGATTGGCCATCTTGTGTGGTGAGTGATATGTGAAAGCGTTGGTCGCCGGTGATAGACATATTGGATAAGGGACACGTCGATGACATTTGAATACGCCCCGAATGTGCCGGCAATATACTGTGAACAGGAAACGATGCTTGTTCAGGCACCCACGACGGGGGCACCCCATCGTAGTGCAATAAGCCTTGCGTCGTCGTTCTGGATAAATTCGAAATCGATATACTGCTTTGAATTTCCAGCGTTGGCGATAATGTGTCGCCCATCAATCTGATACGTGTGCCGTCGCATTGGACATCGAGACGACGTGTGTTTTTCATAAGCTCTCGCCATCGGACATTTCGATGTAGTTCCGTGCTTTGTGTTGTTGTCCGTACATTCGTCGTATTTCGTGATAGCTCTTCGGCGAAAATATCTCGCGCAGCATTGAAATAATGCCAATTGGTTGGCCAAGCAATCGCTGCCCCATCAGCGAAATGCGTTCGATACGCCTGCGTACCGGCCCGTGCAACAATAGCCTGACGGACGGCACGCTCAATGTGCGTTAAGTTGTGTTGTCGGAGTAGCTCGACATAAGCAATGTCTTGGATACCCCGACGCAGATATTTGAGCCGTAGGGAAGCGAGGGGATGGTCGACACCGAATGGCCGTCCGGGATAAAGTAATGTACTTGCGTCGAAATCGATACACGCTTGCGGGGAGGCATCCCTATCTGCAGAAGGCCAATGGCAGGCTTGGCCGAGGAATACAGTATCAGCCTCTAACGAAAACGCCAGCCAAGGTATGACGCGGGCATACGTCGGAGGGGCAGCTATATCCAAGCTTCCTGAGAACGGAGGCTTGTCTAACTGTAGCCACGTCATTTTGCCCTTTTTTCTAAGATGTGCAGTCGTTGCCGGATCGAAAAATTGTCCAGGGATTAACCAGCCGTCAGCCTCATACATATTTGACGCTGGTTGGTAATCTACCCATCCAAAAGGTTGAAGGTTTTGGGGAATGCCATAATGGATAACTTGTAATCGTGGGTCGGCCACTGATGTCCAGTGTGCGTATGGTAGCGCTGGTATGTCGAAGATGCCGGCGGGTACATGATGTTCGACCAGCAAATAGCTCCGCGATAACATTCCCATACGATCAAATTCCATCGCGCATTGTTGGAGATATTGACGGGCCAATGTCTCATGTAGTGGGCTTGATACACCAGCATCAGATCGAAAGGCCATCAGCGGTTTCGTAGGCATCGGCCAGCGTGTCAGTCCACCCTTGTCGCCAAACAAAGCGCCGTTCAGCGCAGGGGCAACGAGAGAGCGGTAATGGTGCCAATCCGGCAGAACTTCATTGCCGCTGGTGATCTTCACCGGGGGAGAAAAATCCGACATGATGAGATTAAGTCCATGATTACGCAGAGTCATCATCGTTTGTTGAACTAATCGATCAATTATGTCAGCGTCAGCCGTTCCGGACCAATCATCCATATACTGTTGTAACGGTCGCCCTTGCCGCAGCAGATGGTGACTAATAAGGGATTTATGATCGACATCGATGATGAAAGTAGTAGGGCCGGGCAGGGGTAAAAGAAACGGCCATACACGTAAATCAATGGCGATAGTGGATAGTGTGTTATGGCCATCGATGAGTTTTATTTCTCCGAAGTAATCGTCTGGGGCTATGTCACGCGGAATGGTTATATCCACCCAAAAGAAATGGTCCACGTTAGGCTCCAGGCCGTTGGCAAGATCAGCGCCTGGGGCCTCAACTGGAACAAGGACATCCGGTATGACGGGTTCGCGCTGAGATGGGGAAATGGATCGTATATGCCACCCCGGCCAATTCCGTACGCTAACGGATTCAACGCTGTAGATGTGAATATGCGCAGCGTCGATCGATGTCTTTGATCCAACTAAGTCGGAAATATCGAAACCAGCGTAGACTGTTGCCGGGGCGTCTAGTCGAACGAGAAAAGATTCTCCCAGCGTCTCATTTGGTGCGCCGGCAAGTTTCCATACGGTTCTTTGCGGAACATGCTTCGTTATTCGATCTTGAGTGTTGGTTGAATAAATCGCCACTGAATCCGTTGCCCAACCGGTGGTAACGATGGCATGGTTTGTTCTACCGAGACACCCATAGGATAGGCAAATAATCGGTATGAGTAAAAAGCGAAGCGAGATAACAGTTATATCTTGCCGGTGATTATTGGGTTTTGGATAGGTTGATTTAGATGCCACAGCCAACAGAATCAATCGTTAAGCATTCTGGGTATCTTCGATGTTGACGGGTACAGCCTGTAAACCATGATAAAGGTAGTGGTTCTAATCTGATGGTGCGTCGCTTTCTTCTTTTTCACTCGGCAGTTTCATAATGTTGACGATGTTGTCCGGTAGTTCATCAGCGGGTATTCGCTGAGGTGTAATCGTGATGGTTTTCGGCTGCTCCTGCGGAGCGGTTTCTTCAACGGGTTTTTCCGGGGCCGCGACAAAACGAACGGGGGAAAAAGTTCTGTCAAGCGTGGCTAAACGTTCTCGTGCGATTTTATGGAACGGTAGAGTAGCCAAAGAGGGAGTATCAAGTATAGCCTGCAAATGACGTCGCGCCTCTTCTTTAAGTTTGATATCACCTTCGAGCACATAATTATTTTCAGCTACGGTCGCCAGTCCGGCATGCGCCGCACCCACGGCCAATTTATTGTGACTGAATTGTTGTAACAGTTGTTGGAAAGCACGTGCAGCGATATCGTTTAAGTCTTTATCCGGTGGCAATTCCACGTCCTGCGCCAGACGCAAACCATGCATACCTTGGTCCATTAATGCCGCTAAGTTGAACTGTTCGTCTGACGAATCTGCAATGAGTGTTTCCAGTATGGCTAAAGATTGTTTGCCTTCTTCCGGCGTTGCGTATGTAAGTTGGGTTTTCCGATGCCAGCGATCTTCCATGCTGGCCGCTCCAGCCCGCACAGATAATGTAATTGTGATAATAACCGCAGCGCATCCAACGACGATAAGACCGACACGCTTACCGTGTTCATCAAGGTACAATTTAACCGACTCTAAGGCGTGGGCTAGATCATTTTCCTTCAATTCGTGACGTCGTTCTGATTTCATATTACCTGTCCGCTATTTCTTTGATTCCAGCATACCAGTGAAGCTGTCGTAACTGTTCCATCCCAACTATGAAACAAGCCCTGTAGTACCTCTGGGCAGTAAATATGCTGCCCGGACGATTTATCGGCATCACATGAGCTGATCCACAACACGAACACCGTCGCCGGTCTACGGCCAGTGACAATTATGGGCACCTCAGCCAAGCGACGCAGTGTATTCGAGCTGTAATCACTGGTCAAATATCAATTCACATGCCGTCGGCCATAATTTTCCATAGTGAGCCTATCAAGCCTACAGGTTGTGGATGAGTGATTATTCGTGTTAAACTCTTTCCAGTACGTGGATAAGGGAATAATTAGCCTCATAGGTAGGTTTTTTTGTGCCGAACAGGCAACGGTCCGGTGTCGTCCAATAGGGTGCTGGAGCCAGTGCCATGTATGCGATACGAGCTTAGAATAGAAATAAGGAATACGGCAATGAACGCAAGAATACTTATACTTATTGTCTTGGCAGGTGGATTGGCAGTCTATATGGCCGTGAAACCAAAAGCGGATCCGAACCAACAGCCGGAAGAAGAAATTAGTGAACAGACACAGGCACGTCGGGAGTGTGATAAGCTTCTATGGTTACGAGATTTGCCTGGCGAAGACCCTGAGGTGGAACCTGAAATAGATGTTGCTATTAGCGTTGTTGAAGGTGTAGGTACAAACCAACTCGCCTTTGATTTTACCGAGGCCCATGGGTTTTACGTAGAATCGCTTTATGTCGATTTTTGGTATAAACCTACCCCTGACACGGAGAAAACAGATTCCCACTTACAAATGAGTTATCCGTTCGACGATTATATTGAGGCAAACGAAACAAAACGACTTTGCCTTGAAGTTGTCGATGTTGAGTTGGATCGCGTAGGCGGAGAAATGGGGACTGATGAAAATTGGGGCGTTGAATTAACGCGTTACGGAAGGGCAAGAACATCCAACCCCGCCGTGCTGCCTTGTCAGAATAAAGACGACAATTGCCAGTAGTTAACGTTGTTACGCGTATTACTTGGAAAACAAAATAGCAAGCATGACAAAGTTGCAAACGGCTGAAAATGCCAGTATCACACCTAGCACAATGGGCAGTTGATTAGAACTCCGGCCCGCATGACCGGCATACTCATCCACAATCACTTCGCCTGATGTCGCCAGTGATTCTAGAAGCCCTTCATCGTAACGCTTTCGTGCTTGCAACGGTGCTTCACCCCGGGCGACGGCCTGAAGGTCGGAGATCAACTCTACCGTAGAAGGATATCTATCCTCGGGGTTCTTGGCCATCATCACTTCGATGATTTCACCCGCGCCGGATGATAGCGCGTGGTTCACATGGTCTGCTGGCAGCAGTGGCTCCTTGAGGTGTTTTTGCATAACTGAGGTCGGTGACGAACCCTCAAACGGAACACGACCCGCCACCATGTGATAAAATGTGGCCCCCAGTGAATAAATATCCGCACGACAATCGATGTTGATATCGCCACGAATTTGTTCAGGACTAATGTAATAAGGCGTGCCGTAAGCTCGACCCGCCTCGGCGTTGGCTGTCGCGAAATCACTCACTTCACGGGCTAAACCCATGTCGGCCAGCTTCACAGCGCCTTCTTTGGTAATCATAATGTTTTTAGGTTTTACGTCACGGTGGATAAGACCCTGTTGGTGAGAATGTCCCAGCGCTTCGGCCACCTGCATGACAATGCGGATAGCTTCTTGTTCATTCATGGGTTTATCAGGGGTTAACAGATCGAATACTGTCTGCCCATCAATATATTCCATCACGAAATAGTGGTATCCGCTTGATTCACCAACGTCAAAAGCCTGCACAATATTGGCATGATTAAGTGCACCGGCAGCGCGACCTTCGCGATAAAAACGATCGACAAACTCGGGATTTTCGCTCAACCTTTTTGGCAGCACTTTAATGGCAACCAGCCTATCGAGACTAAGTTGCCTGGCTTTGAACACCACGGCCATCGCCCCTTGCCCGATTTTGTTCATCACTTGATAACCGGGAATCTGTTGCGCCGGGCGATACATCGAGTCACTATCCATGGCCCGGCCTAGTCGTTTGATCTGAGATTTGGTAATGAATCCACGTTCTACGAGGACATCAGGAAGACGGACCTTTTCACCTTGTTGTGAACGCTCGCGCACATCAGTTCGTACCAGCTCAACTTCATTGGCTGTGCATAGCTTTCGTTCAACAACGATGCGAGCAAGTTGCGAATCATCTAATGTCGACATGGACAAACTCTACCGACGTCTGCGTTACTTTAGGGCGCTCGCGTACGCCCCCGCGCAACACGCCGCAACCCTTACTTTAGGGGGCAAAATCCTGAACTTCAACTTGAATCTTGACCCCGATAAAAACAGTGCCCCAGGTTCACGCGCGACCCCAGGCACGATCAGCCCAATAAGTACATGTAGGTTATCGGATCATACACAGATGTACATGGGTTAATCCGGGTAGATTGGCTGGATCAAATCATCGATTATGGAGTCTGAGGTGTGACTTGTGGTTTTTTTCAGAAGATCGAGTATTTTTTGTGCTGCTTCAATCTGTCTTTGGGTAAATAGGCTAAGTCCGGGGTCTTTTGCAGGATACACGCCCACGGCAGAGAGCATAGTCTGCATGAGTGGATCGATGCCCTCGCCAGTGGCTGCGGAGCACTGAACGGTAGACACGGTAGAATTGTCGATTTGATTGACAGCAGACTCGTTGACGTCATGTAAGCTTGTTAAATCATATTTATTGAGTGCGATGACGGTCGGTATCGACAGGTTCTTCAGTAGGTTAATTCCGGCTATTTGTTGGTTGACGGATGTGGAAGAGTCGAGCACGAGAATGCAACCGTCGACGTGGCTGGTCATAGTGTAGCCTTTAGAAATGGCTATGTTTTCCAGGTAATCCTCGGAGTCGTGTAGCCCGGCTGTGTCGATGAGCGAAACTGTGATACCGTCTATTTCGATTTCGCCTGTAATCCAATCCCTCGTTGTCCCAGCCATGTCGTTGACAATGGCAGCCGATCTACCCAGCCATCGATTGAACAATGTTGATTTGCCACTGTTAGGCGGGCCGACGAGGATGATCGAAATGCCGCCAAGCAATGTACAGGTTTGGGCGTATCCCCGCATCAACTGAGTTAACGCTTGGCTCGTACTCTCCGGTTCTTCTTCGATGTTTTCGGCGAGTTGCATCAGATGTGGCCGTAGACCCATCCATAAACGCAATGCTACAGATGCACCACGTTTACTTTTTGCCTGTTGCAAAGCGGTGAGAGCTTCTTGCTCAATAAGTGAGTCGATAGGCCAAGCTGGGGTTTGTTCTCCCGCAAGCAAAGGGGCGCCGGCATTTGAAAGTGTAGCCAGTATGCGTTCCACTATGCGAATCCCGGCATGCATGGAAATGTCTACGAAGGGAGGGTTGGCTTGCTGTTGAGCGGAGATGATGACATCGTCGATTGGCTCACCATCTTGGACGATCCAACCGTAACTCAGTTTATTGACTGTTTCCTTGCGAGCGCATGCTTGATTAACTGGCTCGAATACCCGGGTAACAATCCGCATGGCATCACGGCCAGTGATGCGGATTAAAGCGATGGCCCCGCTACCTGCTGGGGTTAATAAAGTCGAATAATGATCTGGAAGCTTAGTCATACACCAAGATCGGCGAGGTATTTTTGATAAGCAACGCCCACGCCGCAAAGCGTTAAATCGGACACTTGCGTATCGAGAAAATCGCAGCAAGGGCCGAGCAAGGCCAAGTCACCACCCGTGGCCACTGTTTGGGGCCAGCTATTGAGCTTCGAGGCGTAACCCTCGATAATATTACGCACGGCACCGGCAATACCTCGACATACGCCGGTTTGCATGGCTTCTGCCGTGTTTCGACCATACGGCAATTTCGGTATAGCTGCTTCTACGAGCGGAAGCTGAGCGGTGTGTTTATGCAATGATTGTAGTTGCAGTGACACGCCGGGTAGGATTGCCCCACCTAGAAAAGTTCCCTCGTCGTCGACCAAATCGACCGTGACTGCGGTTCCAAAGTCTACAATTACGCAAGCGTGTTTGAGTCGTTCGTATGTAGCTGCGGCGGCACACGCACGATCAACCCCAAGTGTACGTTCTTCCTTAATGCTGACATCGATCGGTAGTGGTATCGTGTCTCCAACGACCAGAACGTCCATATCGATTTGCTTGTCGACGAAGTTTTTTAACTGTGTTAACCCATCGGGCGATACGGAAGCGGCTACGACGGCTGCCGGCTTTTTCCTGGGCATAGCATTGACGTGCTCGTGGTATGCCTGCTCGAAGGCTGCACGGTCATGGGTAGGCACAGGCAATGGAGTCTTCAATTCACCAGCAGCCCACGTGCCTACATGCGTGGTTGTGTTGCCGATATCAATGACAAGAATCGGGGCTGCTGGATCAAAAGGGGGCAGTTTTTGAATCATGCTGGTCTCTTATGCGGTGGTACGGGAAGCGACGATGGTGCATCAGTCTGAGGTACAGTCTTGGCCTTATGCACAAGGGTCCACAAAGCTTCCATCAATTGCGGTAAACCTTTACCGGCAACGGCGCTGATCGGCAAGACCTTCCGGCCAAGGGCTTGTTCCAGTTCGGTCGCCGCCTCATCACCACCGGTTAAATCTATCTTATTAGCCGCGATGATTTCGGGCGTGTCAGCCAACTTTTCGCTGTAGCGAGAAAGTTCCTGCCGGATTGCATTGTAGGATTCTAATGGTGACATAGTGGCGAGATCAGAACCGACGTCGATGACGTGAAGGATGGCTCGGGTTCGTTCAATGTGCCGGAGAAATTCATCGCCGAGTCCTGCACCGTCATGGGCGCCCTCAATGAGGCCGGGGATGTCGGCGAGGACGATGCGGCGATCGTCGCTAAGTTCTGCGATGCCCAATTGTGGGCGTAGCGTGGTAAAAGGATAGCTGGCGATTTTAGGGCGGGCCTTGGAGATGCGCGATAGTAGCGTACTTTTTCCGGCATTGGGAAGCCCTACAATGCCGACATCCGCAATGAGCTTGAGTTCGAGTCGTAGCCAACGCTCCATGCCGTCCGTGCCCGGTTCAAATTCTCGGGGCACTTGGTTCGTGGGTGAAGCGAAGGCGATGTTACCCTTTCCACCTTGCCCTCCGCGTGCTACACAGATTCTCTCTCCGACGATCGACAGGTCTTTGATGAGGATGTCGGTATCACGGTCGTAGATGAGCGTACCGGCAGGTAATGCGATGATAAGGTCTTCGCCGGCTTTACCAGACATGTTCTTGCCCATGCCGGGTTGACCATTTTTCGCACGCCAATGGTGCCTTCCAACGAAGTCGAGGAGGGTTTCGATGGCTTCATCAGCCACAGCGAACACGCTGCCACCATCGCCGCCGTGGCCACCGTCCGGGCCTCCTTTGGGGATATACTTCTCCCGCCGAAAGCTGACGCATCCGTCGCCACCTTTACCTGCACAAATATAGATTTCCGCTCGATCGATTAGCATGGATGATGGCCGGCATGCAAGCCCTGTTGATTTGTAGTTGCTTGATCTTTCATTCCAACAAAAAAGGCAGCCTCGCAGCTACCCTTGTATTGGATGACCTCAATTCATTCATCATCGTAGGTAAACGGACCCACCGCTAAGCGCGAAAACCCAGTGCCGGCACATGTGACGTATGACGGACCAAGCTAACCAAACGCCGTGATCGCAAACGAGTAGTATTGAGCGGTTAGTTGGCGGTACCTATTACGACATCTACTTTGCGACCTCGGAATTTGACGATGCCGTCTTTGAGGGCGAAGAGGGTATCGTCACGGCCTCGACCGACATTGTGGCCGGGCAGATGATGCGTACCACATTGACGGAGAATAATGGTTCCAATAGTGACGGACTCACCGGCGTATCGCTTAATACCGCGGAACTGCGGGTTACTGTCGCGACCGTTGCGCGTAGAACCCTGACCTTTTTTATGTGCCATCTTAAAATCACTCCAAACGTTGCTCTGCCCCGCCCAACGGGGTAGCCCAGCATTATAGCAGGTTTGGGTGGTCGTGACTAGCGCATCACCCAGACGCGACGTTTACGAACCGGAGCCGCCGAATTTCGGGTGGACGAATCGCCGGGCAGGCCGTAGGTAACCGCCAGCGAGCGTCTGAGCACATAATAGGGTGGGTTATTGGAATTTTGGGATCTAGTGGGGTTAGGAATCCGCTTCATCTCACCGGACAGGCCTGAAACGAAGATGGTAAATTCATCAGCCACATGGTCGAAATCGCGAAAGACTGCGGCTGAGACTCGTCGGTTAATCTCGCCCTGTAGGAGTGTACCGGTCACTTTGACCGGCGTGGCGAAAAAGGGATATTCTTTACGGTGACGGGCAGCGATAGCCTCGTATATGCTGGGGCTGATGTTGTCGCCGCCGGTTACGGTTTGTAGGGTGTTGGTCACCAGTTCAAAAGAGGGGTAATAATCGACGTCCCGCCCGGTATTGTTAGTTACTTCGTATAGGAAGTACCAAACTGCGGTAGGTTTTTCATCCCCTGGTAGGACGATACTGAGTCGCTGCAGATCGTGGAAGCGGAAATCCAATTGCCAGTCGCTACCTGTCGTACTCGCTTTGGGCGCCGCCATGGCTGTCATGGCAGTGAAGCCCAAGGCGATCATGCTCATTTGTAGATAACCCCTGCTAATCATACGTGGTATCGTAGCTTCCTGGGTAGTATAGTGTCAAACGTGGGCTGGAATTTTGCCGCTTTGGATCGGGTGGTATAAACTAGCTGGTAGACGAGTCGTATGATTGGGAGGCCGGGCGATAGAATCAAGAGATTGTAATGAAACCTGGATTTGAGCCTGGGCTGGTGCGTGAATTGGCCGTTGTCGTGACGGAGGATATGTGTCCGGCGTTTGGAGGTGAGGTGCTTCATCGGGTCTATTCTACGTGGTCCGTGGCCCATCATTTTGAGCTGGCTGCGCGTAAAGTCCTGGTAGATTTTCTTGAACCTCACGAGGAGGGCATCGGATCGCACCTGAGCATCGATCATGTATCACCTTGCCGGGTTGGGCGTAGCGTGCGGGTTCAGGCGGCCTTGGTTGAAGTAACCCAGGATCATCATCCTCGTGTGATATGTGATGTTCGGGCGTATGATGGTGACCGACTGCTTGCCAGTGGTAAGCAGGTACAAGTAGTCATGGATAAGGAGCATCTCGCTCATTATATTGAAAGGAGCTAGTTCGTGGTCAAACTCGTAGCGATGTACAAAAAACCGGCGGATGTGGATGCATTCGAAAAGCATTATAAAGAGATCCATACGCCACTGGCGAAAAAAATGCCAAACCTGCAGAAGATGGAAGTGACGCATTTGTTCGGATCACCGGGTGGTGAACCGAAATTTTATATGATGGCTGAAATGTATTTTGAATCCAAGGACATCATGATGGCATCACTGAGTAGTGAAGAAGGCAAAGCGGCAGCGAAAGACGTGATGAGCTTTGCGGGCGACATCTTGCATATGATGTTTGGGCATGTGGATTAGTTGCAGTTGGTGATTCTTTTAGCATTATAATATAGTGATTGATGATGCAGCATCACATACCTATTGATGTTCCGGAAGAGTTGCTAGCGATGATATGTCGTCAGTATGGCGTTAAACGCATGGCGATGTTTGGTTCCGTGTTGCGTGAAGACTTTTCCGACGCAAGCGATGTGGATATGCTGGTTGAATTTGAGGAGGGCAGGACGCCGGGGCTGTCTTTTTTTACATTACAGCAAGATTTATCAGAAGCCTTAGGTCGCAAGGTGGACCTTAATACTGCGCTTTCGTTAAGTCAATATTTCAGGGCAGAAGTGCTTGATACCGCAAGAGTGATTTATGACTCAGCATGATGACAAGGTAAGTTTACGGCAAATGCTTGATCATAGCCGCGAGGCGATAGCGTTAGTTAAGGGTCAGACGCGCACGAACCTGGATGACAATAGGGTGCAAAGCCTAGCGTTGACGAGATTGATAGAGATCATCGGTGAAGCAGCTAATAGGGTTTCAGCGGAAGTTACTCTAAAATACACGGAATTACCCTGGCGAGAGATTATTAGTCTTCGGAATCGTCTAGTGCATGGTTACGATGCAGTTGATTACGACATATTGTGGCGCATATTAGCGGATGATTTACCGCAACTTGTTACGACCCTTGAAAAAATTCTGGCAGATGAAAAATGATGAGTATCGCATGGAGAGGAGCTTTTGTATCGCGCTCCGCTAAATTTGGAAGCAATGTATGAATTTTCCCGAAGCAAAATCGGCTGACACGTTTGGTTTTAAGCACATTATCTACGACAAGGATGGCCCGCGGGCAACGGTGACGATGAATCGGCCCGACGTGCTGAATTGTTTGAATTATTCGACGTTGTGCGAGTTACATCAGGCGTTTGAGGATATTTCTTTTGATGATTCGATTCGTGTAATGGTGCTAACCGGTGCGGGTGATCGTGCGTTTTGTACGGGGGCGGACCTCAAAGAACAGGCCGACGCCTGTTTGGATAAGCCCAATGCGTATTGGAAATGGATGGGTAAGTTCATCGAAGTACATGAAAAGTTGCGAAATATCGGCAAGGTGACGGTGGCCAGGCTTAACGGCATGGTCGTTGGCGGCGGTAACGAGATGAACATATCGTGCGATTTAGCTATCGCGGCTGACGACATTTTCATTAAGCAGGTCGGTGCGGCGCGGGGGAGTGTAGCCGCAGCAGGAGCGACGCAGTGGCTACCAATGATTGTGGGTGATCGGCGGGCGCGTGAAATTCTCTTTTTATGCGAAGAGATTCCCGCAGCTAAGGCACTGGATTGGGGGCTTATCAATCAGGCCGTCCCGCGCAGCGCACTCGATGCCGCTGTCGATGCCCTGTGCGAGAAGCTCATCAACAAATTGCCGCAATGCACAAGGTACACCAAGCAACAGCTTAACTACTGGCGCGAAGTCTCTTGGCATCAAACCATTGGCCATGCGCGAGAATGGTTAAGCCAGCACAACATGTCTCAAGAAGTTCATGAAGGGGTCAACGCATTTGTGGAGAAACGACCGATTGATTATGCGAAGGTTAGGAATGAGCAGCTATAAGCGTTGATGTTCAAACAGTACAAACATCCCGCCTTATGAACACCCACGCTCCAGCTAGCCAGAAGAACAGGCCGATAGCTGTTAGGGTGAGCATGTCTTGGATGGGCCAAGTGTCTGATTGGAAAATTTGCCAGGGTCGGTAATAGTCCAGGACGCTCAGGAACTCGATTGACTTGGCAGGTTCCCAGAAGGTGATGATGAAGTCCAGCAACATGGAGGCTAGTATCATGGCGAAGCTAATGCCCATGGCTTTACCTAGCCGATCGGATAGGGCTGACACCAACCACACCACACCACCAACGGCTATGTACAGGCAATAAAGATTAATCGCCACGACGATGATGCGATGTAAGGGTAGGTGCATATCTTCTGGAATGAAGGTGCGTATCGACAAGTGAGCTACGAGGGCTATCAGAATGAGCATCAAGCCCGAACCCAGCCAGATGATGGTTTCACTGATGTATATTTGCCATCTTGAAACCGGCAGGCCTAACAAAATGTCAACCGTACCTCTATCAATTTCCCCGGCTGGGGTTCTTGTGCATAGCGTGATCTCGTGTCCCCACAATAAAGTCAACAATAACGGATGCACCCACGAAAAAGATAACAGCGCAGTCGGTCCTATTTTGTCCCCGACGTCGGAACCCAGTAAAGCCGTGATGATGTTACGGACAAACTTGATTTCTAAGATATGGCCGGCGAATTCATCGAAGTAGGTGGGCAAAATGTACGTCAGCATACTTTCGAAAATGGCGACACCGATGGCGAACAAGATAGTGACCATCCAGACTTCGCGTATGGTTTTAGCCATGAGTCCCCAGTTCATTGAGAGTTCTCCGGGGAAAGGTAGTATTGCTGAAACAACGCTGATAAATCAGGTTGTTCGATGATCACGTCGGCGATGGGTTTATCCTGGCACCAGCGCATGAGTTCCATGGCATCGGCTTCGATAGTGCCCGTCCATGTCTTACTGTTTTTTTCGCTTACGGTCAGAAATGTTGGGGCCATGATGGCTTCATGATTAGCTGAGTTTTTCCAGTAAATCGTCACCACGCGTTTCGCGCGATCGCGCAACGATTCGATGGACTCGTTGGCCACCACTTTTCCTTTACGCAATATCATGACACGATCACACAGCGTTTCCACTTCGCTAAGTGTATGGCTGGAAAAGAAGATCGTGTGTCCTTCGTCAGCTAGGGATCGCAGTAAAGTGTATAGTTTATATTGGATAATCGGGTCCAGCCCGGTCGTTGGCTCGTCAAGGATGAGCAGTGGCGGGCGGGGTGCGAGCGCGAGAATGAGGCCCAGTTTCTGCCGCGTGCCGCGTGACATGTGGTCCACACGAAGGTCCGGGTCGAGGTCGAACAGTTCGGTTAGTTTTTCACCTTCGCGTGTCATATCCTTCCGGTGGATTTGGCTGAAGAGTTTTAGTGCATAACGGGCGGTGAACCAGGGATAGAGTCGTAAATCGCCGGGCAAATACCCCACACCCGCTTTAACCTTATGACTTTGTTGCCAACAGTCGAGATCGAAAACGCAGGCCGATCCCGAGTTGGGCTTGAGTAGTCCCATGAGTAGTCTTATCGTGGTCGTTTTACCCGCACCGTTGGGGCCGAGAAATCCCAGTAGTTCACCGGCGGATACGTCGATGGATAGATGGTCCACGCCGACGCGCCGACCGTAGTATTTGGTTAGATTGTTTGTGCTGATGCAACTCAAGGTTCTATTCCATTCGTCGCTAAAGCGTATTCAGCTTTAGAGTAAGCTCAACTGCTGCAAAATTCGAGAGTAAATAGTCTACGAAATTTAAGTCAAATCAACACAATACGCGCCTGTAGATATACTAGTCGTTTGGAGCAAGAAGAAGGTTCAAAAAGATTTTCATTTTCTGCAATGGGGTGTTCACAATGGGGATGTATCACGAAACGAGCGTTATTTGGGCGCATGAATAGGCAGGGGAATCTTGCATGATCCGGGCCGGTGCGCACAATGCGGGGATGATGAGTGAAAATATCCTAACCAAAATTGAAGATCATGTAGGTGTGGCGACGCTGAACCGGCCCAAGGTGCTTAATGCACTATCGACTGAGCTGATGGACGAGTTGATCGAGGCGTTGGAGACCTTCGACTGCAATCGTGAGGTTCGTGTCATTGTCTTGACGGGTAGCGAGAAGGCTTTTGCCGCCGGTGCTGATATTGGCGACATGGCTGAGGCGTCATTTCTTGATATGTATGAAAAGAATAATCTCGCTCGCTGGCTGAAGATCAAGAACATTCGCAAACCGATCATCGCGGCGGTCAGCGGGTTTTGTCTTGGTGGCGGTTGCGAGTTAGCCATGATATGTGACATGATCGTGGCGTCGGAGTCTGCCAAGTTCGGTCAGCCGGAGATTAATCTAGGTATTATCCCCGGGGCCGGCGGTACGCAACGGTTGACGCGGGCGATCGGAAAGTATCGGGCTATGGAAGTGATCCTAGCCGGGAAGTTTTTGTCAGCCCGCCAAGCTTACGATGCCGGACTTGTGACACGCGTAGTCTCGAAGGAACGGTTTTTAGCTGAGGCCATGTCACTAGCCCGTGAGATAGCCAAGCGTCCACCGATAGCGGTTCAGATTGGAAAAGATGCGGTTTCGAAAGCGCTGGAATTATCACTAAGCGACGGCCTAGAATACGAGCGCCGCGTTTTCTATTCGCTATTTGCGACTCAAGATCAAAAAGAAGGTATGAAAGCCTTCGCAGAAAAAAGACCGGCGAAGTTTGAAGGACGATAAAGCAGAGTATCGCGTCTGGATATCAACGAGTCGAATGCTTCAGCCTTCGCATTGGCTAAGTTTATTGCAAGTTTGCACACATTATTTAGCTTTGGAGGCTAGATATGGCAGGACAGGATATGGACTCCTCAATCCGTTTTGAGACTGTTGATGTAGATTACCACCTGGGGGAGGGAAAAGAGTTTCGTCGTAAGGACAAAGCTTGTGACGAGGTGTTTCAACAATTCGTACAGTTGCGTGGCGAGATTTTGACGCAGGCGATTGTTGTCGAAAAAGAACTTGATCGCTTAATCTCGCAGTACTTTGTACCTGGACCAATTGAAGGACAAAGTGAGGAAGTTCTTCGGCGTGACGCTTTCGTTGATATCATCCTTGGTCAGGGGGGCTTTATGTTCTCATCTAAGATTAAAGCCGTGCAATCCATCTTAGAATCGGCAGAGATATCGCAACCCAGCTCAACCATGTTTTATAATACTCTCAGGCCAATTATGGATATACGCAATCTATTTGCCCACAGTAAAGTCGGCGTTGATTGGAAAACATCGCAGATCGCTCTTTGGGATAGCAAGAAACGTAAGTGGGGATTTCCTGTTTTTACACCTGAAGGCAAAAAGAAAGAGAATGAATGGCACGATGAAATCCCCAACGAACTCGACAAGCAGTATAGCGAGTATTGCCGTTTCGCTATTAGCATGATTCACGGTATCAGGGCAGAGATATCCAAGCTGTGTGATTCCCAATCGACCTGTGAAAACAAGGGGAATTGAAATCATGCAGGTTGTACTCCGATGTAGATCGCACATGCGAATTGATAAGATGCGATGCAGATCAATGTCTAAACATTTACGTATTCGCGTCTGATCTAGTTAGACTAAAAAATGTCCAACTACTCGAAAGTGGGGTCACATTATGCCAGAAGATGAATGGGAAAAAGCTCGTCAAAAAGATGCTGAGAAGCAGGCCGCGCGTGAAGTTGCATCGGGTCAACAAAGTTCGTTCGAGCGCATTTCGGATGACGTGAAGCCGATCAACAAGACTGGCATATTGAATGCAAATCTGCGGGGGCGCAAGTGCATACATCCGCATGAGTTGAGTCCGGTCCGCCCTGACACCTCGCCGAAGCGGCGACGCAAAAAGCGACGACTTCGGAGGCAAGTGTGATGTCACTCGCAATCATCGTCTCCCCCACCTCGAAAACGAGATGGGCCACCCTCTCGGTAGGGCAGGTCGTTCTTTCGCCAATCCCAAATTGGCGAAAGAACGACCTGCCCTACAATCTTTTACTGCAACGGAAGCGACGAACTAGCATCGCCAAGGACAATCGTGACGAAATCGAGGAAACAGACCTTCATGCGTTAGTCGGTATGTCTCAATACTCAACCATTCCGCACGGATGCCGCATGTTTGTCAATCCAGCCAGTAATTCTTCACAACCGGATCGTAGTGGAGGGCGTCGGGTTCCTGTAAAATTAACTCCGAGATTTCTATGGCTAAGCCGTGGTCATCCACCAATTTTTTCAGTTTTGTTGAGGCCGCTTTTACAATACAATCCTCAGGATGACCTGATCGTATCGTCTGGGCTAGTGTCTCGATCGCATCAAATATTCCATGCGAAGCTGCTATCGCGGCCATTTGAGTAACCTCACACGGTTTCCCGGATTTCCTGAACTCCCAGGCCTCGGCCACAATCGCATCCAGGTCGATATCTGACCAATCACTAAGCACGCGATAGGTGGTCGTGAAGTTGAGTCCATGGATGAAATACCTCACCATACCGCTGTCCACTCTGGGATCGTCGAATTGGGCTGTAGCCTTGAGCCAATCGTGCGAAAGATAATCGTCCTGATACAAGCCTTGAATGAGTGTCTCGGCGGCGTCATCCTCCCAGCCATGCATCACTACAATAGAAGCAAGTTGATAGTGAAACGGCAGGTAATCAAGAATTAACTCCCGGTGTTCTTCTCGCGCCAGACGTGCGATGGCTTGACTAAGATGTTCATTGGCCATGCAAGATCGGGTGCCCAGCGCATCCAAAAGCGAGCCGATGTAATCCGGGCCTACCTCCGCTAACATGCGGATATGTGGCGCATCCTGATGTAAGTGCGTTTCGCGACTGGAGACGTCGAGAATCTGACTTATATAATCTTCCACTTCGTCCGTCGTCCATTGCGTAAGAGGCGGAATACTGCGAAGCGCCGGATTGTCCGGTTTCCAACTATTGACCTCGCTCCACTGTACATGAGTTGCATCGGTGGTGGTGTTCACGTCCTCCCGTTCGAGCACGGCCAGTCTTGCCTCCAGTGTTTCGATGCGCGATTCAAGCATCTCCATCTGCTCGGCCATCTGTGCGACTACGTCGGTTTGGTAGTACGCTTGTTCCTCATCGCCGCCTTGCGCGACCGTCATCGACAAGAAAATGAATACCAGAACGACTGTCGTTGCGTACATCAGTGCGCTATCCCGTATTTTCTTTATCATGATATGCATCCTTTCAATGAATGATTGATGCTTAGCTACAATTATGCTAGGAAGCTAGATTTACAGAGTCCACACCGAATCTTGCGTTTGAGTAACAATATCATGTGATAGTTGATCGTACCCTTCTGCTTCGGTGGTTATCTCCAGTGCCGTTTCGTTGGTTGTGAAAAATGGCACTATCATTGCACACGAGGTAGGGCACACGCATGGAAAACGAGACGGGCCACCCGCCAGACATCGCAACACAAAAAAAATCGAAGCGTGATGGTCAAAGGCACGTCAACCTTTTGCCCAAGGGTAAAAGAATGGCCTGCTCTACGAGCTACACCCTCTTCTCGCCTTCGAACATTGTTTGGCGTAGGATTAATTTAGATGGGCGCTAAGGGCAGGCAATGAAGTAGGCAATAGCCTTCTCTACATGATACAAACGCTTCGGAGGATAGATGATGTATAGCCGTAGGATTGTTACGGGGTGGATACTATTATTGATGGCACTTGGTGTACCGGGTTGTGCTACGCTTGGCTTTGGTCGTACGGAAGAAACTCATGCTGTGCGCGTGGTAAGAGCACCGGCAAGTGTGCGGCGGCATTACCATAAGCAGGAGTTTATGATTCCGATGCGGGATGGCGTAAAGCTGTTCACGACGGTTTATTCGCCGAGGCGCACACGCGAGAGGTATCCGTTCATCCTGCTGCGCACACCTTATAGCTGTAGGCCTTACGGGGAGAATCGATATAAATCGTCTCTTGGGCCAAACAAAACACTCATGGACGATGGTTATATTTTTGTATTTAAGGATGTGCGCGGGGCGTTTATGTCTGAAGGTACATTCGTTAACATGACGCCTCATGTACCCGTGAAAAAGAGCGACACCGACATTGACGAAAGCACCGACGCTTACGATACAATCGAATGGCTATTTAATAATATTCCCAACCACAATGGCCGCGTTGGGATGTGGGGGATTTCATACCCAGGGTTTTATTCAGCGGCGAGCATGATAGACCATCATCTGGCGTTGGTCGCTGTATCACCTCAGGCTCCAATTGCCGATTGGTATTTCGATGACTTTCATCATCACGGGGCGTTTTTCCTGCCACATACGTTCAACTTTTTCTATATGTTTGGGCCAGCGCGCCCTGAGCCAACGACGGAATTTGGTGATCGGTTCGAGTATGGTACACCGGATGGCTATCAGTTCTTTCTTGATCTCGGACCGCTCAAGAACGTGAACGAGAAGTACTATCATGACGAGATTGCGTTCTGGAACGAATCGATCCAGCATCCTAACTATGATGAATTCTGGCAGAAACGAAACATTCTGCCGCATCTGCATAACGTTGCCCCGGCTGTGCTCACGGTGGGGGGATGGTTCGACGCGGAGGATTTGTATGGTCCGCTCAACATCTACCGTAGCGTCGAGGAGAAAAATCCGGACGTATTCAATACGATAGTCATGGGGCCATGGCGGCACGGAGGGTGGAAACGCACCGCCGGCGATCATCTAGGCAACATATCCTTCGATGCCGATACCTCGGATTATTACAACGAGAAAATCATTACCCCGTTCTTTACGTACCATCTAAAGGGTAAAGGTGAACTGGACCTGCCGGAAGCGTATGTGTTTGAGACAGGGCGGAATGAGTGGCGCAAATTCGACCATTGGCCGCCGCTTGGTCTACGGTTAAAGAGCTTTTTTGCGCGGGAGGATGGCCGATTATCGTTCGAGCCGCCGTCGAGTGATAGCCCGGTGTACGATGAGTACGTGAGTGATCCCAACAAACCGGTACCATTTACCGAGGCCGTGGATAAGGGCATGACGCGTGAGTACATGACGGATGATCAACGCTTCGCCAGCCGTCGCACGGATGTGTTGACTTATCGAACAGAGGTGTTGGACGATGCGATTACCCTAGCCGGCCCGATCTACGCTGATCTTTGGGTATCCACTTCCGGGACGGCTTCTGATTGGATTGTTAAAGTGATTGATGTATTTCCGGCTGATGCCGAGGACCATGAGTTTGTTCGTGACAACATGCACTTGGGTAACTATCAGATGATGGTGCGTAGCGAGGTGATTCGCGGGCGGTTTCGCAATAGCTATGAACACCCTGAGCCGTTCGTACCGAACAAGCCGACGCATATCCGGTTGAAACTGCAGGATGTATTACACACGTTCGAAGCCGGACATCGGGTCATGATACAAATCCAGAGCACCTGGTTCCCGCTCGTAGATCGCAACCCGCACCACTACGTCGATAATGTGTTCCTTGCGGACGAGGAAGATTTCGTGAAAGCTACGCAGCGCGTGTATCGCTCAAGTGAGTACGCTAGTAGGATTGATGTGACGGTTCTTTTGCCTCATGAGAATGAGAGATGAGTACCCGCTGTGAAAGCTCTACGTGGTTGCAGTGTATGAATCGCATCTTGAAGACACGGGTTGCTTGCGCTCGCCGCTCGGATTGGTTGTCTTGCTCGTGTAAGCAGTATCCAGTTCGTATGGATATATAAATGTCATCGTGAAGTGTATAGGCTGCAGGAGTGTGGTCGGGTATGCATCGTAAATTAATTCATCCTGTCGCCTTACTTTCTTTGCTTCTGCTCGTGGGAGTCGGTTGCCGGGTTGCGAAGCAGGTACCGGGTCCGGCGGATTTTCCAAGAGATGTAGATAGTCAGCGTACCGTTGTCGCGTCTGACGGAATGGAATGGCAACTTTCCATCCCGGCCATGACATTCGCCGACAGTATGAACGGAAGTTTAACGATCGATCAATCCTTTACGGGTGATGTCCGATCTTCCTTCGAAACTGAAACAGCAACAATGCTTCTCTCCGATCCTGTTGTGTTGGCATTCAGCCGACACCAGATTGCACGCGATGGCGCCCACTTCGAACTCCAGGTCAGTATCACGGCGGAGCATCTCGCATGGGGTGATATCGAAGGGAATACGATCCTGGCTATGGTCCGCTTGGATGGTGCAGGTACGGGGATCGGCGATGTTCGGGCCGGTGGGGTCTGGACGGAAGCCCTTGGCACCATTGTCCGACTCGACTCGACACCCTCAACTGTGCAAGATTCGGATGAAAACGAGACGCAGATCGCTGCGACCATGTCCATCCCACTGTATGCCACTGCTGAGAAGATGACGGTGGCCATCGTAGCCAGAGAGGGTTTTGTACTTTCGACCATGACATCTTTTCCGACGACGGCTAAGAAGGCTCCGACGGAAAAGCACGGCGTCACATCGGATGCGCTCCAGCGACCTTGGGTCGTTCTCTGTGACGACAAGGCTTTTCGAGAGGCGGGACGTCCCGAAACCTGCGAGACGCTTGATGATTTCCTCGATGTCGGCGTGCCCAGTCCGTTGATCGAAGCGGCTATCCTTTTTGAAGATGCCAGCCTGTTCCTCGCGGGAAAAGGCTTTCCCTCTGCCAACGTGGCACATTTTCCGCTTCAGGACTTGATCCAAACCAGCCGGGACCGTGGCACGCCACTGGGTAGCATTATTGAGCTGAATGAAGATGAAAACGTACAACACAATATCGCCATCCTGCGTCCAGGTGTTAGATGCGGGGCGACGACGCCCAATGCCCTTGGCTGCTATTCGCACGCGACTCAACTGATCGAGGTCTCCGATCGAATTACGGCGTCCGATGTATGGAATGCACAGGGAGCAGGCAACGTGGCCGCACACGAACTTTTTCACGCCGTTCAAGCGGCCATGCTCCCTGAGTTTTCAGCACGGGACGACGCATCCACGACTTGGATCACCGAAGGCACGGCTGAGGCGGTGGCCTTCTGGACGTTGGCTCTTGGGGATGCCTCCAAAGTACTGGAGAGCCGGTCCTTCGGGAGATGGCGTGACTGGAGTATGGCACTCAATGATACATCTGACGACCTGGCGCCCTATCAAAGCTGGGAATATTTTGCTTTGCAAAACGCTGGAGACCTCGATTTTCTACGTGACCTCTTCAGTGCTATGCAAGGTCTTGATCAAACCCAGAACACCTATCGTTTGGTCAGCGACGCGCTGGCGGCCACCACCGGGCTGCAGATACGAGCGAACTTCCTTCTGGGTACATCGCTGACGGATCAACCGACGCTCAACAATGCCCTTTCTCAAGAGAACGATTTGGGGATTGGTTATTTGCAGACAATTCAAGAGCGGCGTCCCTCTGAAGGTTATCCGCATTGTGACGACGAGATTGTCATGAGCGATCTGGACGGAGCCACCCTTATTTCGGGGAAATTTACTGGGACGATTTTGCCCATGAGCAGTGTCTGTCGGCGCGTGCGTTCCATAGATCACGTCGAGTTACATGGGGATGCCTGCGTGAAGGTGTCATTGCCTACGGCTGAGCTAGATCCAAAGCAAGTGTTGATCGTGAGTGGTGCGGGAGCCTTCACTGAAGCCGGTGTTTTTCAACAGATGAGTTATGGTGGCGAGCCGCTATTGGTTTCTGCGGGGGACTTCCATGTGCAGGTTGTTCAGCTCCAGAACCTTTCGACCGAGGCTTTGGCCAACAAGACCGCAGCCAAGGAGTGGGAACTGGACGTCTCAGTGGGTGAAACCTGTGGAAACGCGGGCTGTTTTCCAACCCGCGTTTCGTGTAGTGAGGAAATATGTTCGCTTCAACAACGCTTGCCCGGTCCTGCGTCAGATCCTACGAATTGTTGGGTCACTATCGCCTTCTGTCGAAACGCGGGCGGGTGCTTCGCCGTTCGCGGAGGGGAGGATGTAGAAATGAGTTTTGGCGCCCTGGGCTGTGCGGGCGCCGATCTATCCATGCACAGTTTTTTGGATCCGTCCGCAAGTAATAGCGAACCCCTCGGTAACCAGATCATTGATAGCTTTCTTCCATCCGGACAGTACTGCGGCGATTTTAATTTCTGTCGTAGGATCATTCTCTGCGCTAAATAGGAGAACATGTCAGGAAGAATCATTCGATATAATCTTACCTATCACTTTCCCCTATCCTAAATATTTTCCCTGGGGCATTATTGGGGCTGCTTTAGTTGTCATTGTTAAACGTGTTATCCACGGCTGACTCGATCAAGATCGTGCCAACATCAACGATGGTGCTCTGCACCAAGCTATTGATTTCCTCGGTAAGAGCGCCGGCTTGGCAACCTGCAAATCCCATACAACCGGCACAAATCATAACGACGGTAGTCTTATAGATGCGATTGATCATTTTGTTTTCTCCTTTGTTCGATAAAGTTTATAGTTTTATACTATTCGGATAACACACCACGAATGTGCTTCGAAGTAAACGAAGCCAGGAAAATTTATCAGGCAAAACCTATCCAACCACTCTCCCGACAACAAATAATTCTACCTGACACCTTTTTTGTTAGAACGAGAATTGGAAACGCCATTGGAACATGTTCGCGTAACCCTCCCTGCTCGCGTCGGCGTAGATATAGTTCCACATCATGCGCAAGTTCGGATTCAAATACCAGTTCACACCAAGCGTCAAATCTTTCAGTCGGCCACCCTTAACCCATCCATCGTTAAGCGTCAGGTAAGAATATCGTGCGGCTAATTCCCACGCTCCGGGGCCGCCATCTTTACCCCAACTATGCTTAGGATTTACGTGACCAAATGTGCCCTTGGAAGTTTTGTAAGGACGATGTTCTCCAGTAAGAAAATAACTGGCTTGCAAAGAGGCAGCCCAGAATTCTGAGTCTTTAATAAAAGCGCCACCACCTTCCATACGAGCATAAATATACTCGCTTTGGAGTGAAAACGGACCGTCTACATAAGCCGCCTCCGCACCAATAAAGTCACCGTACTGTGCCGGGAACATCCCGGTATCTACAAATCGAGGGGCAAGATGGGATTCCGGCCTGGCGCGGAACCGGATACTGTTCCCTTCGTAATTTTGGTGAGTATAAGCAAGACCCAGGTGTACTAACTTGCGTCCTTTATCCTCGTATATAGGCAAACCCGTCACACGGGCCGTGACGTTGTAATCCCGACCGCCCATTCCATCTCCAAAGCTATCCGTCTGTCTAAAAATACCCGCTGCCCAAGTCATCCGTTTATCCATCATAGTGTTATGGAGCATAAAACCGGCATTACGACTCGGAGTGAATGTATTAACCAGGCTGCGTTCCAAAAAGGTGATGTCATTCGAACTAATCAACTCTTCAAGGCCGAAAGGTTCTTTGAACTGTCCAATGCGGAGATTACCGACGTATGGTAGTTTTTTCAGGCCAAAGTAGACATCCTTAAAGTCAGCATCGCCATCCGCAAAATCGTACTGAGTTTTGAATTCGATATTGTCGTAAATCTTACCGGAGATGTACAAACGCGATCGACGGAATTCGCTGTTATTGGTCAGGTCAGATCCGATGCTTTTCTCGAGTCCGTTTTGTTGATTGAAATAGGCCCAATCATAATGAATGCGCCCGCCAATCTTTAGTGAGATCGACTCGTCCATGGAATCGAGTCGTAATCCGTTCTTCCAACGTGCCCTGAGGGCACTGTCGTCGTTCACCCACGCCCTAATTTTTTTCCATTCTGCAGAATCCGCAGCGGGTGGCTTGTCCTTCTTGATTTGCTCTACATTTTCTTCAAGGGTTTTCAGACGATCACTGTTTCCCTTGTCTGATTCCAGTTCGTTGACGCGCTCTTCAAGGTGCTGAACATGGTCAATAAGTTTTCTGACCATATCTTCAAGTTCTTGCTCGCGCGATGATGGTGCCGATTGCGCATAAGTCGAACCTGCAAGAATCAAAAACAATACCATCGAAGCGGTGAAGGAATGAAACAATAAACTTCGCATGACTCTCTCCAAAAAGTATGAGGTAACATTTTGTTGCAGCATTGTGTGCAGCTTATATGAATTAAGCGCAAAGTGAAGATGAAAAATGTATTAATATTTCCGGTTCAGATACGTCACCAGGTAGTTTAGCCTGTGAAATAAAAAAAGTAACAGGTCGAAGTGCTGCCTTTATACTAATATTCGTTCGTGCGACTTAAAATCAAGCGGTTTTGATAATACTATATCGCGACCATCGAATTCGACTCTCAAGGCAACGAGTATGAATGCAATGTTGTGTCAAAAGGTACCAACTCCAATATGGGAAATGTAGGCTGGTATGTTCGGCATGCAACTAGCGGATGATATCCAGCGTTACATGCACATCCCACGGCGAAGTAACTCATATTTTGCTGCCTGGCGAACCTCAGAGCAAATTTGGGCTTCTTGTTTCGTGAGATCACCTTCACTTTGAAAGGCAACGCTTCTGGCATCTTTGAGGCTCGCCATGTCGCGTAGTTGGCGAATCGGGACGCGACCTTTGTCTTTGACTAAAATTGTTTTCAACGTCGTTAGTGCGTCGGCTACGGCCAGCGAATTTTCACACAGGCACAGCATCGCATCGATGGTGGCACTGCCATAATTGGGTAACTCTTCCCAGCGTCCATGTGCGATACAGACGGCTACTTTCTCCAGATTTGATTCAGGTTGCCAATCAGTTCTCTCCAAGGTCCAAACGGCAAATTGTCGTATAGCCATGTCTTTATCGGTGAGCATAGTGCGAAGTGGTTCGATTGCACGTTGATCACGGATATCAGCAAGGGACATCGCAGCGATTTCTCGTACACTAATGTCCCTCGATGCATCTGAGGCGACATCTGCTAATGCGTTTATGCCTGCGTCTCCAAGTTGGGTCAATTCATACGCAACAGCAGGTCCAACAGAATTGAAGTGCAGGGCAGCGACAAGAAATGGGATAGCTTCATCTCCATAGCTGCGCAACTCGTCCCAGTCTTTGCATGCCAGTGACAGTTGTATGTGCTCGTTCGTCGTGGAAGGTTCCCATGCATGTGCTGTCAAGTAGTCAGCTGCCGTAGTGCGAATTGGCCATAATTCATCACCCAGCGCACACACTAGAGATGTCATCCACGCTGGTGTCAATCGCTCTTCACAAGCTCTCGATGCTTCGAGACGTACCGAAAAATATTGGTCCCGGTCTTCCCATGTTTCAATGAGAACGTGATGAGCCTGATTGAGCTTGATTTGAATCAGGCACTGAACAGCCTCAATACGAGTTGGTTCTTCACTCTCATCTAACAACTTCCGCAGCGGTTTGATTGCCTCTATTCCATAGGGCACGAGTGCTGCCCAATCTTTTTGCACGCACGCTGCCATAGCCATCACGCCGGGTGCGATACCAGCCTCACAGTTTTGCTTGAGTATCCAAGCGACGATTTCCTTGCCTCTCTGATCCAGCGATTCGTCTTCTAAAAGCGTGCTCAAGGCGTTAAAAGCTTCCCGCGAACCGATTCGTGCCAGGGCGGTTGCAGCTTCACGGCGTATGCGTTGCGTCGATTTTTTCAGCGTGGACACAATAGGTTCAATGGCCGCTTGAGCATACGTAATAACTTCGTCCCATTCACTTTCAATAATAGCTACACGAGCACGTTGTGACTCATCGAGTAAATCCCATGCGGTATGGCGTAGCGCGTCAGCGGCAATCTGGCACTCACCCATTTCCGGAGAATCGAGTATTGGCGCCAGCGCTTGCATACAAGGCCTAGCACCAAATGATTTTATCGATGACATAGTCAATGCCCGAAGCTGGGCATCATGAAATAACATCGCAATCAGTGGTTTGAAAGCGCGCTGATCCCCAATTTCGGCCAGGGTGGTTACCGCTTTTTTGCGTACATTTGGGTCAGGATCACCCAGGGATTCGATTATCACGGGAACTAATTCTGGTTTGGCGCGCTGGTTGAGATGGGCAAGTGTTTGTAGCCGCTTGTTAGCGTTTGCCCCCTTGAGCTTTCGCGTTTTCCACCAGACGTGTAGGTCGTTCATATATATAACCTAACATCTATACAGCCAAAGAGGTCAGCATGCGCAGCTCCACACTAGTTTCTGTCGGTAAAATTTCGATCGGTCTCGAACAGCAACCAAGCCGATAAGATGTGCAATAGATACGAAAAGTGGCCGTAGGGCCGACAGAGCGGTTTAACTAATTTTTATCCTGCCCAAGCGTCCGAAATGTAACGATTATCGAAGGGTGACTACTGTAAAACGAAAACTAGCATTGCACTACAACGGCCAATAACTAAAGACATTTTTCTCTTGCGCAGTGAGCACACCAGAGAATAAATATTCGACTTAGTATCCCGCGACGACTCTCTCCATAATGCGCAACTATATTTCCTCGAATGTAGCGGTAAAGTGGCGCAGCGCAGGTGGAGCATCTACTATGCGAATACCGCGCAGCTCGTGGCGCTTAGCAAAAAGTTCGATAATCGCCTCTATGACGTAATCGATATGTGACTGCGTATACACTCGTCGAGGGATAGCCAATCGAACCAACTCCATATCTGCCGGCGTATCGTCGTTCCCAAACATAACGCTACCAATTTCCACAGCACGAATGCCGGCAATGCGGTACAAACCGATCGTGATCGCCTGCGCGGGAAACTGCAACGGCTCTATATGCGGGCAGAGTCGCTTCGCATCCAGATAGATGGCATGCCCCCCTGGCGGTTCAAGAATCGGTACGCCGTGCTCGATTAATTTTTCGCCGAGATACGCTATGCTTCGAATGCGATAGTCCAGATAATGCTCGTCGAGCACCTCACGAAATCCCTGAGCTAGGGCATCAAGATCGCGACCAGCTAAGCCGCCATAAGTGGGAAACCCTTCGGTTAGAATCAGGTTATTTCGCGCCTGCTGGGCAAGCGCTGCGTCGCGAAGTAGCAAGAGTCCACCGATATTCACCAGGCCATCTTTCTTGGCGCTGATCGTTGCGCCATCGGATAGATCGAACATCTCATGCACAATGCTTGTTACAGATCGATCCGCGTAACCTGGTTCGCGTTGCTGAATGAAGTATGCATTCTCCGCAAACCGGCAAGCGTCCAGAAAGAAGGGGATCTGATGTGTTCGGCATACATCATGAACCTCACGTATATTTTTCATACTTACGGGTTGGCCGCCGCCGCTATTGTTCGTGACGGTTAGCATACACAACGGAATACGATCAGCACCAACACGCTCGATCAACGCTTCGAATTTGCCCAGATCCATGTTCCCTTTGAATGGATGTCGTGATTGTGGGTCATAGCCCTCATCTATCACTAGATCGACGGCCGCTGCGCCGGTGCGTTCAATGTTAGCGCGCGTGGTGTCAAAATGGCTATTGTTCGGTACTACTTTCCCAGCACTACCAAGAAGATCGAACAGAATGCGTTCACTGGCGCGACCCTGATGCGTGGGTAAAATATGCTCGAATCCGGTCATCTCTTGGACTTGATCGTACAAGCGAAAGAAACTTTCGGACCCAGCGTAGGATTCATCGCCGTGCATCATCGCAGACCATTGCTCGCTACTCATGGCACTGGTTCCGCTGTCAGTTAGCAGATCAATAAGTACGTCCCGCGCGCGGATACTGAATACATTAAGGCGAGCTTTTTGAATAATAGCTTCACGTTGTTGGGGTGTTGTCAAACGAATGGGTTCGACCACCTTGATACGAAAAGGTTCTATAATGGTTTTCATGGTTATCGTAAATTGATTAGTTCGAAGTTCATGGCGTTGCGTTAACACCTTTCTGAGAATGTCGCGACATCTACTAGCGTTATCCCTTAAGCGCATCTTGATCGATTAGACAAGGCCCACCTAAACACTGGCTGTATCAGACATGGTTGACGACACAGACGTAACCGGCGCATCAGCCAAAATGCTATCACCTCCGATAGGGTGAAACCTGGCCCGAAAAAACCGAAGATGATCCGGCTCGTATGAAAACGTTAGCCCACGAATGTGATCACGCTTTTCAAAGAGATCAATCACAGACTCCGCCGTCACGTCCATGTGGGCCTGTGTGTACACGCGCCGTGGCAACGTAAGTCGTACAAGTTCCAGTCTCGATTTTCGGTTTTGTCCAGTATTGGGATCGCGCCCGGCTGATACCACACCGCGCTCCATGCCCCGCACACCGGAATCAACATACAACGCAGCCGCTAGTGCTTGCGCGGGGAATTGATCCTGCGTCAAGTGCGGCAGGAACCTGCGGGCATCGACAAAGATGCCATGCCCACCGATCGGTTCAACGATAGGCACGCCCGCCTCTAACAATTGTTCTCCCAGATACACGACTTGTCCAATTCTCGCGTGCAAGTAATTGAATTCGACAGACTCCTCTATCCCCCTGGCCATGGCTTCCATATCGCGCCCGGCCATCCCGCCGTAGGTATGAAGACCCTCGTAGATGACGCATTCGTTTCTGGCTCTATCTGCCAGTTCCGCATCGTTAAGCGCCAAAAAGCCGCCAATGTTGACTAGACAGTCTTTTTTCCCCGACACCGTACAACCATCTGTATGCGAACACATTGCCTTCAAGATGTCTTCGATTGAAGTGTTCTCAAACCCCTCTTCACGAATCTTGATGAAATAGGCGTTCTCTACTGCTCTTGTAGCGTCTAAAAATACAGGAATGTCTTGGTTATGGCACAGTTTGGACGCGGCACGAATATTGGCCATCGATATTGGTTGACCACCAGCCATGTTGACCGTGGCATGCATACACAAATAAGGGATGTGAGCTACGCCGACATCGTCAATGACCGATTGTAATTTATCCAGGTCGATATTACCTTTGAAGGGATGCAGCGAGGTTGGATCATGCGCTTCATCGATAATGACGTCGACAAATTGCCCGCCTGCGAGTTCCTGGTGCATACGGGTTGTCGTAAAATACATGTTGCCGGGTATAGAGTCACCCTTGCGGATCGTGAGCATACTGAGAATGTGTTCTGCGCCACGACCCTGGTGTGTGGGGATCGTATGCTCATAACCATAGTATTCTGTGATCGTTTTCTGCAGGCGATCAAAATTACGTGAGCCGGCATAGGCTTCGTCTCCGAGAAGCATGCCCGCCCACTGGTTATCACTCATAGCGTTCGTGCCACTATCGGTGAGCAAGTCGATGTACACATCTTTGCTACTCAGCAAAAAAGTGTTAAATCCTGCGTCTGCGATAGCTTTCTCGCGTTGTGGGCGTGTGGTCATTTTAATCGGCTCGACCATTTTGATTTTATAGGGTTCAGCCCAACTGCGACGATTTCGTGTTTTTCCGTTATTTCGATTCATATTAGACCTCCATGATTGACGCCTTGCGTATAGTACAAGCTGTCGCCTTGAATAGTGCTGAATAGATTAGACCGTAGCGAAGAAACAGATCACCCCTGAAAGAGCGAAAACGATGGATAACGAATCTTCCCGGCCTCTATCATTCAGCATTCGTCACCTAGACAATTACACCGGTATCAGAGCCAGGGCAGGGTTCTATTGTATGTTACTGTTTGAAATTCAGCTGCCCCCAATGTTTGTTGTGCAAACAACGTTAGAAAAGAAATGCTAAATTCCGTCTCCGGAGACGTCTGATAAAAATGTCTCATGCAGGAAATCAGAATAAGCATCTCGCACCGTTTTCCATTTGTAGTGCCCCGCGCAGGGGGTATCATCGGAGCATACATTTTGGCCAAATGGGCAAGATCGGCGATTACCTATTACAGGCTCAAAAGGGGATAGGATGTCAAACAAAGGTATATCCTGAGCGCGTCGAGCCAATTGGAAACCGCCACCCTTGCCCCTTGTCGAATCTAATACCCCAGCACGCACCAAATCAGCTAAAACGCGCGACAGATACTTTCGTGGTACATCTGCGTTCTTAGCAATTTGCGTACCTGACACACGCTGGCCATCCACTTGGTTAGCCAGGTACACTGCAGCACGCAGCGCGTACTCACTCGTCGTAGTCAGTATACTTGATACATGCATGTACCTATAAATCTATGATTATAACGCGTAAAAGTCAATCTTTGGATATTTTCAGGGTACCTCTTATTAGTTGTGCCCGATGAGAGGGGAGGATAGGGGCTGGAAAACTATCGGACTTCCGTGTTAATCTACCACCACATTGAGGATGGCTTCTCGGAATATTCTGCTATGATACATGGGAGTTCACGGCGAGAATTGTGGGAGATTCTTGTGTGTTGGTAATGTTTGAGTGTATTCCGGTCATTGTGTAAACCGAAACTGAGGTAATAAGGGTATGAGCCGATTGGTAAGATTTCGTCCGGTAGGGATACAAACCTGTGTACTAATGCTACTCATTTTCTGTTCTTCATCTTTTGCCGTGGACGTTCTTTCTCAGGAGATGAGCCAAAACGGATACGAACCTACGTCGTTCACGACCGGCACGTTATCATTTGAGTTCGATGAGGACCAACTGTGGGCGATGGGGATCGAGCTTTCTGTCGTGGGAGGGTTTGATGTTACGCAACATGATGAAATAATTGCGTTTCGTTTCGATATGATTGAACCTCACCCTACTATAGACAGACAAGACAAATCCGTCCTGAGTTCCATCCATCTGATGACGGCATCGGGTGCCATCGTGTTGGAGCGGGCTGGTAAACGTGAAATTGTGTCAGCGATTACACTAACCTACGGAAACGATGGCTCCGTAAGGATTCAATCAGCGGCACATATAGATGAAGAGAATGCGACCTTTAGGTTGACTGAGGTAACCTGGTTCAGTAACCAACTCGGTGATCAGCAATTATACGGTGACATTGTACTTACGCAGGCTGCGGCTTCACGCCTCGGATATCCCACATCAGCTGATTTGATTGTAGGGCACCTTTCCGTATTTAATATGGACCGTGACGTCAAAGTGGCACGATCTAACTTGGCTATTGATGCACCTACAATGACCACTGGCGGGCCCAATCTGGGTACGAATCAGAGTTTGGCTCCTTCCCCTGACGTTATTGTAGGAGACCTTCATCAGCTTAATAGTTATGGTGTTTTGAATAACCTATCGGCTTTTTCGGTGGGTACTGTCTCTTGTAACATCGGTACTGCTCCTTTGAAATGGTTATTTAATACCAACGAACACCCGGTCATTGCTCAAAACTTATACCGCCATAAAGGAGGTCGTTTCGAGCAGATTGGAATGAGCTGGCTAAAACACGGTTTTTTTGCATTGTCTGACGATCTTTGCTTTCCCGGTCAATGTGATGGTGATCCCAGCGGCGAAAGTTTAGGCCCTAAATGCTCTGATCCATACTCAGCCAGCCTAAACGGCCAGCAGGGCAATCTAGGGCCGCGATCTGAAGTCAATGCTTTTACGGGAGAATATCCGTTTCCGTTTGGCGGTGCTCAATTGGAATCACTACTTAGTCGACGATTGCAAGTTAATAATGACGATTTGTCGCCGACTTTGAACACCGGAGCTGCTTATTTTGTTGAAGGGCAGTACGTGACGCCTGACGACGCAGCAGCCAGCAACGGTAGGAACAATGCTTCTTACCGCAAGATTGACGTTACCGAAGCGGGAGGAACTTTTGTGCTTAGTTTTCCCGGCGAGGATACGGTAAGAACTTTCCCGGCGATTTATGCCTGGCAGGCTATAGAACCAGAAGTACAGCTTTCGACAGTTCTAGTGCCCGGGGAGGGTTCTTATACGCTCGGTGCGCGCGTCACCAATCTTGGTAACGAAACTTGGCATTATGAATATGCACTGCATAACCTGAATTCCCACCGATCGGTGCAGTCCTTTTCAGTACCCCTATTTCCAGGCGTTGCCTTGTCGAATATCGGATTTCACGACGTCGATTATCATAGCGGCGAACCTTATGATCAAACACCTTGGCAGGCGGTGATCACTAATGATGCTATCACTTGGTCAACGGATGATTTTGCGATTAACCCTGACGCCAACGCGTTGCGTTGGGGGACAATGTACAATTTCAGGTTTGATGCTAATGCCCCGGCTGAGCAGTTAGCTATTACCATCGGTATGTTTCGCCCGGGGACACCGGGATCGGTTACCGTCACGGCCCCAGCCCCAACAGACAATATCATTGCACCAGGAATCCCTTCGCAACCGTATGATGTGACGAAGGATCGATACGTAACCATTGATCCCAATACGAACGGTAACCGACTTATTGCGTTTCGTGTCACGCGAATGGATGGTACGGAATCCGCCTACGTGAGTTGTACTTTGGAGGATCTTGGCGCGCAAGGTGTTTTTGGTTCTCTCGTGGCTTCACCTGAATTTTGTTCATGGAATACGCAAGTATTGCATATTGGCGGGTGCATGATCGCTCCGGGAAATACCTATTCCATTGAAGGCACACTTGATGCGGTAAACTTTTCTTCACCATTGTTAGTATCGACAACCAACGTTCCATCTCCCCGTGAGTTTGGAGATGTTGTGGGTGTGTTTGCCAATAATGTTTGGTCCGGCCCGGACGGTTTAGTTAGCTCTGTTGATATTTTGGCTGCCGTCCAAGGATTTCAGCTTGTAGATTCTGCACCATTGATTGCTCGACTGGATCTCGTACCGAAAAATCCCAATCATGTGCTGGCTGCGGATGACATTTTAGCCGTCGTTCTAGCATTTTCAGGCGATGCTTACCAGTATGGGTTGTCATGTTCGACGGGCACATGCGTACCTGACTGTACAAACCCATAGTTTTTTTGCCTCACCACTCTAGCTGCGACGGTAATAGTTCGACTGATACTTGATTTATCGATCGACTTTAACCATTTGTCCGGCCCGCATACAGGCGGTACGTGTCAGGTATCTGACAATTCACAACGCAAAAAAGCCATATTGACTGCATTTTCGTCATGATTATCGTTTACACAGTGGTTCACTGGCGCGTATACTGGCAGCACGTCAGCCATGCAGGAGGCGATCCTCGTTGGCGTCAGGCTCTTCGGTAAAGGAGTACCGATGCGAAGAATAGCAATTATCAACCAAAAAGGCGGTGTTGGCAAAACTACCACGACGGCCCATCTTGGTGCTGCTTTGGGTCTGACGGGAAGCCGTGTACTTTTGGTCGACATGGATCCGCAGGCACATCTGTCGCTGCATTTTGGTGTGGAAGTCGTAGACGATCAGCCCAGTGTTTATGACGTGCTCACGGCATCACTTCCCATTCAAGAGGCGACCATTGCGGTACGTAGCTCCGTTCACCTGGTTCCTGCTGACATAGATTTGGCAGCAGCGGAAGCAGAACTTATCAGCGTCATGGGGCGGGAGGTTATTTTACGAGAAGCTTTGGATCGGGTAGATGACGCATTCGATGTGTTGTTGATCGATTGTCCACCGTCACTTGGTGTTCTTACCATTAATGCATTGGCCGCTTGCCACGAGGTTATTATTCCACTGCAAGCCCAGTTTTTTGCCTTGCAAGGGCTTGGTAAATTGCTGGATACCGTGAGGCTGGTGCAACAACGCATTAACCCCGACATTCTTGTTAAGGGCGTTGCGTTGTGTATGCATGATTCATCAACTAAGTTGTCCAATGAAATCGTGGACGATCTGATGGAATTTCTAAGTAGTTCCCGTGACTCTAACTTGCCTTGGTCGCGAGCTGAGATATTCAAAACACGTATTCGGCGTAACGTAAAGCTTGCAGAATCCTCTAGCTTTGGTCAGACCGTGTTCGAGTACGAACTGAAGAGCAACGGGGCGATCGATTATAATCGATTAGCCGTCGAAATTTTTGATTGCCCCTCCATTCCGGGGCTTGAGGAAACTAGACCGTCCCCAATCAATAAAAAGGTAGCTATTGAACCGTGCATTGAGACGGTTGAAAAAGTTGAGAATAATAAAACTATTGAGGTGGCGCCGAGTCAAGAGGCTATCGCTGAAAGTAACTTGCCCCTCGTTTCGGTCGATGCTTCACCTGATGAATCACCTTTAACGTCCGACCCGACGGCTGAAGCCGTGGAGCCTATGAGCCACACCAAATCTGAGGAGGTTCCTAGCATCCGGTCTGTGTCGTCTACGACCCCGCCGGCATCGTCACCTGAGTCATTCGTTAGCACTGTTTAGCCTATTGAGAGTCAAAACCAAAGCATGACCTCAAGGCTAACAGATTATAGAACTTCACAGCGTCGATTCAGATTTGGCCTTGTTTGGATTAGCTACTGGATTTTCCTATTTATCATCATGCACATCCCCATAAAGGCCCCGGTATCACTGGCCGCCGGTAGCGACAAATTGGCTCATTTCGTGCTTTACGCCACTTTAGCTTTACTTGGCGGTTTAAGTCTCAAATCGAGCAGTTCTCGTGTCCTCCGAATACGGACGTAGCGGTCTGGGCTGTTGTATATGCAGCCTATGGAGCCATGGACGAATACTTACAGCCTTTTGTCGGGCGAACATGTAGCCTGGCGGATTGGGTAGCGGATGTATGTGGGATTACGGCAGGCACTGTTGTAATCGGACTCAGACCCATACAGGCCCGTACTGAAGAGTCCTAAACTTCATCTCCATGATTGATTGGCTTATTGTAACGCCAGTATAACATCTTCATCATCTGCGTAGGTCACCAGCGAAACTTTCGATGCGTATGATAGAATGAGCATCTGGATGCTTAAGACTCACCAGCGATTTATGGAACGCAACAGTTAGGAGTTTTTGTATGGCTAATGCTCGAACCATCGTTGTTATTGAAGACGAAGATGCCATACGTCGTGGTATCGTGGACATGCTCACGATTGCCGGCTATGAGACGGTTGAAGCCGCAGACGGTGAAGCCGGTCTGACAGAAGCGCAGCGCGCGGGGGTTTCTCTTGTTCTACTCGATTTATTGTTGCCAAAAATGAATGGCTTTGAAGTATTGGAAGAGCTTCGTCGAACAAGACAATCGTTACCCGTGATTATTCTCACGGCCCGTGGCTCGGAAGATGATCGGATCCGCGGCTTACGGAGTGGGGCGGATGACTATGTAATGAAGCCATTTTCCGCCCGCGAATTATTAGCTCGTGTTGAAGCCGTACTCCGAAGAAGTCCGGAACGACCGGAACCGGTACTGCGTATCAGCAGCGGTTCTACCGTCGTCGATTGTGGACGGCGCGAGATATGCGGTCAAGGCAGTGAGCGTGCGGCTCTCTCGGAAATGGAGACGGATATACTAAAAAGACTAGCGTCCATGTCCGGACGATGTGTTTCTCGAGAAGAGTTGCTTTCCGCCGTATGGGGAATCCGTGACGGCGTAGTGGAAACCCGCGCGATTGATATGCACATTACGCGGTTACGTCAAAAATTACGTTCACATTCAACAGATGACGTAGAGTGGATTGTTACCGTTCGCGGGAAAGGTTATATGCTTGGGCCACAGTTAAATGTCACTAGAGGTGGTGAAGGAGAGGATCAAGCATGAAACGCGCGGGGCGAAGTCAAATTGGCGGTACGTTGCTGTTTCTGCTGATTACTGCCGTGGTACTCGGTGGTATGACTTGGGCTTCGGTTTCCACACTCAGACTGGCCAAAACCAATGTAAAAGAACGACATCACGCTGCAGTCTATAAAACATTGCTTCAGATGGACAGTTATGTCGGCGGTATTCTTAATCGCGAAGTAGAGCGACCGTATACTGATTATCGTGCATTTCACACGAAAAGGCGCGTTCTACGTTCGGAGATTGGAAAGTGGGAATCCGATCCAGGGTTGGTCGAATTGCCCTCTGATATTCTTGAACAGGGTCCGCGTCATGATTGGATCGAATTGTATTTTCAATTGGCTAATGGCGTACTTACATCGCCGCAAATAGAAAATGATTGCGAAGATTGGCCTACTGTTTTTCCGGAAGTGAACGTAGCAGCGCTTCGTCGCGCACGGTTTGCATGGGAATGGTTTGAAGCCGTTTATCCTAAATCCATTCTTAACGATCGCATAACCTCGAATGTTTCCGAAACAGCGCCATTTGAAGACTCCGATCAGAAAAAGCGAGAATCTCAGGCAAAAGTGATTATTCATTTAGCACAGGGGGAGTCGTCAAAGGTTGATAGTTCGGTAGTTCAAGACTACATACTGCGTGCGCAACGACTTAGAGCTACGCAATCCAAGCATAAATCAACTCCGGCTTGTGAAGACTTGGAGGTAGCGGGTCGTAATTTCCCGAACATGTTGAAACCCGTGACATTATCTTCAGCAACGCAAGGAGGAGATGATGCAGTCAATATCGAGTGTGGCGAGTTTAATCGCCCGTCTTGGCTCACCGTGCCGGGATCTGACATCCAAAAGCTGACTTTTCAACGACAATGTAGTGTTGATGCCAATGTGTTCTACCAAGGTTTTGTAGGTGATTGGCCGCTACTACGCAAAGAGCTATTGAACCAGACTAAAGATGAATTGTTACGCGAATTAACCGCTATTTTTAACCATCCAGTCGATAGCGGAGTAGATCTTGTACCAATTAGCTCGGTCAATCCAATGCATGTTACAGATAATGAAACTGCGTTATCCTGGCTTCCCGTCAAACTGAGTGTTCCTTATTCTGAAGCAAGATTAGCCGGCGTGGCATGGCACTCGGTTCGTGGTGTACTCATTGCATCCTGGTTGGCAGCGATTTGCGTGTTGGCTGTAGCCGGGTGGGGCGTGCGTAACCTGATTGCATTGACGGAACGCCGTATGCAATTTGCCTATGCCGTCACGCATGAATTGCGTACGCCTCTTACAACGTTGCAGCTATACACGGATATGCTCGCAGCGGATCTAGTACCCGAGTCTTCCAAACAAGATTATCTACAAACGCTAAATCGGGAATCATTACGATTATCCGGTTTGGTGGAAGGTGTTCTGGAGTATTCAAGATTAGAGAACCAAAAGGTTAGACTCAATCCCGTAAACACAGATGCCCAGAGCATATTGCAGATCATTCGTGAGACATTGGAAGCGAGATGTAAAGAAGCCGGTGTCCAAGCTGTGACACGCAACCATACAGACGACAGTCAAGCGATGTGTATAGATGTTGACATCGTGAATCAAATTGCGGGGATCGTGATACATAACGCTTGTCGTCACGCCCGGGGCAGTGAAGGATCACAGGTGCTGGTGAAACTGGCCAGCGAAGGTAATCGTCTTAACTTGGACGTCATCGACTCAGGGCCTGGGATTGATCGATCGGATGCTCGAAATATTTTCAAACCTTTTCGACGCGGTCACGGCGCCGATGCCGCTGCCCAGGGTGGTATCGGATTAGGCCTCGCCCTAGCGCGGGATTGGGCTTCGCTTCTTCACGGGAAGCTTGAATTGATGGCGCGTCACCATGGCGAACTAGGTGGTGCCCATTTCCGTCTGACCATTCCGACCGTCATACGCGCTTAAACCAGCTTTCCTCTCTTTTCTTGTTGAATTGACGCTTGCCCCCGTAGCGGTCTACAATGCGTTATTCCTGAGAATGCTACACGACGGATATGTTAGATAACCTTACTCATTTAGTGCAACGTTGTGCAGGGGCGAAGGTGCTGCTTGTCGGCGACCTGATCCTCGATCGGTATATTTATGGGGATGCGGAACGTATTAGCCCTGAAGCACCGGTCCCGGTGTTGCGTACCGTCGAGAAAAAGGATGCTGTGGGTGGTAGTGCGAATGTCGCGGCTTGCCTTACAGCATTGGGATGTGAAGTTTCCTGTTGTGGCTGTGTCGGCGACGACCGTGATGGCCACATTTTGCTCGATTTATTGTTGGATGAAGGAATCGATCCCAGCGGTATCCATATGCTAGCGGACCGCCCAACCACGAATAAAACGCGTCTTATTGGCCTTGCACAACATCGCCACCGGCAACAGCTTTTGCGCGTAGACGAAGAAATCACGACGCCGCTTAACGAGGCTGATCGTGCTAAGCTAGAATCTACCATTACAGCGCGCATCCCGGAAGCTGAGGTCGTATGTATCGAGGATTACGATAAAGGCATAATCTCGCAGCATTTAGTGGCTGCTATCGTTGCTACAGCCAAAAAGCACAACAAAATGGTGATTGTAGATCCTGCCAGACTTACAAGTTACCAGCGTTATAATGGCGTGCATGTTTTAACACCGAACCGTGCAGAGCTTTCGATGGTCGCAGGGCGTGAACTGACGACGGTTGAGCAGGTTGCCCAAGCCGGCAGGCAGATGATTAAACACATTGGTGCCGAGGTCTGTGTGGCTACAGTCGATCGCGAGGGCGCGGTGTTGATCAACCGAAAAGAAGAGTGGCGACATTTCCCGACGCTGCCTAGAAGCGTATATGATAATACCGGTGCTGGCGACGCAGTGCTGGCTATGCTCACTGCGGCTATTGCAGCTGGTGGCAGCTTGGAAGATGCTGTTCGTCTTGCGAATATCACTGGCGGTCTGGAAGTGGAAAAATTCGGTTGTGTGCCCATCCCCGCAGATGAAGTATTAGCCGAGCTTAGACTCGAGCAAGGGCAACGTAACGGAAAACTACGCACCATCGAAGACTTGATGTCAGAGTTAACGCTTCGTCGTGACCGTGGTGAGATGATTTCTTTTACGAACGGATGTTTTGATATTTTGCACGCTGGACATGTTGATTACCTGCAACGATGTCGACGTGAAACATCGGTGTTGGTATTGGGCTTAAATAGTGACCAGTCCGTTCGACTGCAGGGCAAAGGAAGCGGTAGGCCTTTCAATGTCTTTGAGGATCGAGTCGCAGTGCTTTCCGCGCTGGCGTGTGTTGATTACATTGTCGGCTTCGATGACGCCGACCCAAGCTCATTGATAGAAAAAATCAGGCCCGATGTTCTGCTGAAGGGAGAGGATTGGGCTGACAAAGGCGTGGTTGGCGCTGATTTTGTAGAATCATACGGAGGTCGTGTCGTACTCGTTCCGCTGGTGAAAGGATTGAGCACGACAAATCTTATTGATCGCATTCGTTCCAAAGAGATTATCCATTGACTGGCCATATGCACCGACAAATTGAAGACCATGTGAGGGTTGCGCAAAATCTCATAACGGATATTGAGGTGCTCGAAAAGATGGCGGACCGGCTACTCTCGTGTTTTTCAACTGGAAACAAAGTGTTGTTATTGGGGAACGGAGGCAGCGCCGCTGATGCGCAACATATTGCAGCCGAGTTATCGGGGCGATTCAAACGTGATCGTAAAGCGTTGCCAGCGCTGGCGCTTACTACGGATACTTCCGTGCTGACTGCAGTAGGTAACGATTTGGGCTTTGAGCGGATATTCTCAAGACAGATTGAGGCGTTAGCCAATTCCGGCGATGTAGTGTGGGCTTTGAGTGTCTCTGGTAGCTCCCCCAACGTCTTGACTGCGATGCAAGCTGCCCGGCAGCATGAGGCGATATGCTTGGGATTTACCAGTCGGCGGGGAGCCGCATTGCGCGAAATGTGTGACCTTTCCTTTGCCGCGGATCACGATGATAGCGATCGCGTCCAGGAAATTCACGCGCTGGCCTATCATTTAATTTGCGATCGGATTGAGAAACATTTTTGCATGTAGCTGCCGGAAAGATGACTATTGTGAAGCGTCGGTAGTGTCCGGATACGGATTTCTTGGCAAATATTTAGGAATTGGTTTAGCTATAGCGCATGTTACTTAGCTATCCTTGCATTGAGAGACTCAAATGAAGCTATTGGTTACCGGATCGAGCGGCCAAATTGGAACAAACCTATCCCTAGCAGCCATGCAACGAGGCGATAGCGTATTGGGCATCGATTGCCGTGATAATGCATGGACGGATAAAATCGAAACCGTCAAGTTGGATTTACGCACGGCGACATTCGAGCAATTCCCCGACGGCCAACAGTTCGACATTGTCGTACATTTTGCTGCCAATGCCAAGGTGTATGAGCTTGTCGAGCACCCGGATCGGGCTATGGATAACATCAACACTTTGTTTCATTCGTTAGATTATGCCCGGCGTAACAACCTACCTTTTATTTTCAGTAGTTCGCGCGAAGTGTACGGTGACATTCATCGACATGTGACTGACGAAGCATCCGCTGATTTTGTTGTAGCTGAAAGCCCTTACAGCGCCAGTAAAATCGCGGGAGAAGCTCTGGTCTATTCCTATGAGCAGTGCTACGACCTGCCGTTTCTCGTATTTAGATTCAGCAATGTTTATGGGCGATATGATAACGATCTTGGTCGAATGGAACGAGTGATCCCATTATTTATTGATCGCATTCGTCGTGATGAACCTATTGTTGTTTTCGGAAAAGATAAAGTACTTGACTTTACTTATGTGGATGACTGCATTAGCGGCATTTTGAGCGGTATCGATGCCTTGGTGTCAGGTAAAGTCAAAGGGAAGACAATCAATTTAGCTTACGGTCATGGAAGCACGTTGGTTGACATGGTCAACATCGTTTCGCTTGCCTTAGGCAAAAAACCTAACGTCACCTACGAACCAAGTCGTGTCGGCGAGGTTACGCGATATGTAGCGGATATTACTAAGGCGCGTGCATTGTTAGGCTACAATCCTCAAGTCCCCTTGAGCGAAGGATTGATCAGGACGGTCGAATGGAACCGAGAATATCATCAATGGTAAAGTCGATAGCTGTGTAGAGATCGCGGTACGCTTTACTATCGCCACGCTTACTCAACGGTCTTTACGTGGAAGTTGTTTGTTCTGTCGCTGCAGATAATGAACCGCGCGGGCCAGTCTTTCGAGATCATGCTGTCCTTGTTGGGTGGCTTCCAAGCCAATGAAATGGAACCCTAACGACGCACGACCGTTACCCACTTCCTCTCGGTGCATCAAGACCGCATCCAACACAAATGTCGGGCTATTGGATTGCAGTGAAAACGCACACCGAAATGTCGAATGCAGCTGGAGGTCTCCGACTTTAGAGCCTCGCATACGCAAGCCGCCGGCGGATAAATCCTCCAATTGAGCGTATCGAATATCTCGCTCCTGCGGAGGTTTAGCATCATCATGTTCATGCCAGAAGCGCACAGCGATAGCCGCATCCGGGGGTAAGGTGACACGTTCGAATACACGTCGTTGTAGATGACTTAATCTTGTCGGGGCATCCAGTGTGACGATCAGGCCTTCATTAGCCTCACGAACCGACCTGAGAGTCGATGCAAACATGCACTTTTTATGACCAAATCGAAAAGATGCCCCGAGTGCGGATCCAGCACGTGGCAAACCATAGCCTTCCGGGCCGTTGTCTATTTTGATGCAAGCGCGGAGAATGGCTTCCCCGACTGCAGCTTGAGCAAATATACCCTTATAACATCGCCACCCCGCAGGCCCGCGATAGGTCAACGTCAAATGAAGTCTTCGACAGACGGCTTCGCGTAATATATCACTGCACTGATCAATCGTCGTCGTTTTTGTGACGCTCATAACATTTCCGTCATTCTTATAGGTTGCTACTTTTCCCCCGACTGAGAACTTCATTTATTTGGGTTCGCATGATTTCATCCGCAGCCCCCCTAAATTCAATCCCCACTATATATTCATCTTCGTCAGCTCCTTCCACCGTGTTGACCAATTGGCCGGCAAGATGCAGTTTGCAGGTAGGTTCGCCAATACTTAACCTGACAAAAAAAACGTGACAACTATTGAGCATATGGCAAGTAGAGCCGGATACTTTACACGCCAGTCCATCTAAGCTGAGATTGAGAAGTTTTCCGATGCCTAGTGATGACTGGTCCTCTTCGCCGGCGAAAAAACTCAGTGCTGCGTCCGGCTGTAGCCGGTATCGACGTGCACGACGTCGATCCATAACTTTGACGGTTGGCGACGAGAGCATAGAAAGTTTCATCCCCTCTGAACATGCTACTTTGATTCAATGATGGACATTCACATGGTCCCGATTTTCTTCGTGGACACGGCCACGCACGAAAAGCAGGAACGTCTCGTATAGCAAGTGTATTATATCCATACATTACGACTAATCTGAGCAAGCAAACACACGATGTTTGCGTGCCGAAGCCATTACGAGTGGTTCAACGTAATGGTCTTCGCTCAAATGTACGATTCGGGGCTAATCATGGCCAAGAGATGCTCGATGGGGCGAGCGTCCGTAAAATATGCGTCATACAGAGGCCAGATCAGCTTTGGTCTTCGATGTATCGGTCGTTGGTTTCTCTTGCGGTAAGTCGATGGAAGCCTGCGGTTTGTAGGAGCCTGTCATGGTGACCCATAATCCTGGAAGCGCTGCTACCAGCACTAACAGGCGAATAGCAAATGCCAGGCAGATAATTTGAGATGCACTACCGAATGTTTTGAAGAAATAGCTGTAGGCCAATTCTACGGTCCCTAATCCTTGAGGAGGTCCGGGTAATGCCTGAATCACGACACCGGTGCAAAAGTAGGTGTAATACTCTAGAAAGTTTCCTATGCGTGCATCAAATGCTAACGAGATGGCGATGGTAAAGTACGCCGCTACGGCAATGGCCTGTAATAGAATGGTTACCATGACGGCGCTGACCACCAATCCCTTATGCTTCAATAAAGCATGTGCAGCAGCATCCGCCCGGCGAATGTGATCGATCATCGGGATACGGTGAAGTAGGGACTGAGGTAATAGGTACTTGCGAACAGGGGGAGCGAAGTACACGATCGTTAGGCCAATGCCGCCACCTAACATCGACAACATGTAAGGGCGGAACTCCGCCAATCTTGTGTCTGCAGGACTAAATAAGGTAATCATCGCAACCACAAACAATAAAGAGGCTAATCCGACAACTCGATCGTACAATACGGTAGCTATGGCTTCCGTTTTACGATTTGTGTGAAGTGAAAGAAAATAAGCCTTGAATACGTCGCCGGCATTAGAGCCGAGCGGCGCGGCGAAATTGAGAAAATTTCCCGCGAAAGAAAAGCGAACGGCATCAAGAAACCCAATCTTAATTTCCTGAGCTTTCAGTAGCCATTGAATGCGAAGCGATTGAAGGAAAACAACCGGGAAATAAATGGCTAAGGCCAGCAGTAACAACCATTTATTGGAAGCGTACCATGCGGTTCTTAGGCCGTAGCTAATGCGAAGATTTCCCTGTTCATTGACGGCTACTTGATCACGGGCAATGCTAGTTTGTTCGCCGCTGGTCAACAGAACAACAATGGGATCAGCATCATCAATCACCCGACCGGCGATTGTACTGTCATCAGTGAGCGTAATATGATCGTCAACCGTCACGCCGCGTACAACGTACCACAGCGCACCAATACAGATTACGATACGCAGCAGGTTAAACACGTGTTTACGATTTTTGGCAATCATGAGCTACACTGGAGTATTCTTGTTCATTGCGTATTTCTTCTTTGAGGCAATCTCTCGTAGCAATCCGTATGCGACAGCTACTCAAACATCGAGCTTGTACTATTCTTAGCTTGCCAGTTAGCATCGGCTGGATCGTCCGGTTAACTGAACTTTGTGGGCTAGCTTATGATACGAATTTTCGACCGAAGGGTTAAATTACGGTACTTTTCGCATAGTTCTGGCAATTATGAACCGGCCTGATCGGCATTTGCCTCTCGCCAACCCGATTCCAGTTGTTTAACGTTCAATCCGTCGTAAGCGTGGGCCAGTGCCTTAGAAAAAGTATTTCCGTTTTTTAATGCTTTGATTAGTGCTCGCCACCGTTTTATAGATTGTGTGTTGAGGTAGCTGACAATGCTTTGAGCTAGTGGGTACTGATGAGCATCGATGGGGGCAACACTTTGAAGAAATTGACCCAGGGGCCAATTGTATTTGGCGTACTGCTTGGCTAACAATGTTGCATTACCACCGGCGGGGCATTGGCGACCGAGTACTACCGTAGCTGTCATCTCGGCAGCGCCTTCATTGATCCAATGTGGTAACAAGCGCGTCGTGTACAATCGATGCAGAAAAGCATGTGTACCCTCATGGACAATCGTGCAAGCCAATCGGTCGATATCTGCGGGTTCTGAACCTCGACGCATAAAGGCCATGTGCACGTGGCCATTGCTTTCAATAGAGCGTGTGTAACCAATGGAATCTTTACCGTCGTAGCCGTCGAATTTTTGTGCGAACCGTTGGTATCTCGCTTTTGATCGCCAACAAAACACCGGGCATTTTGACAGAAATATATTGGTTGAATCATCCACGCCAAACTGCTTACTCAGTGACGAGTACATGTCTTCTAGCCAACGGATCAGTTGATCCCTAGATCGCTTAGGCCAATCCGTCCATATCAGGAAGTGTTCGGTCTCGATGAAAACAACGGATGATCCCATAATCTCTTGCACTTTCTCGCCGTATTGCAGGTAAGCCGCGCGTACCCGCGCACGTATGTCTTCATCGGTATCATGAACGAAACCCGCCTCCGCTATATGCACTGCCCGATCGAGGTCGTCGCCTATGCCATGTACAACCGACGCATCGTCTGTGATGATCTTTTTCGTCGACAGTTCGGACGTGCGATCGGCGTGAGTGGACTTTCGAGCACGTTTCCAGCGTTTGCGTTTTTCACGGAATTGTTGCCAGGCATGGTGGATGGATTCTTCGTATTGCTTCTTGGCCAAGGCGGATGTTTGATTGAAATCCGCCCGTGCGAGGTCTTGCCTGTTGAACTCGAGCGCGAAACGTCCCAAATTAAAATGATCTTGGGCGGATAGCTTATCCCATCCGCCGCGAGTATGAGCTAATAGATCACGCCGTGCCGTATACGCCGTGCCGGACTCAAGTTGTTTCCAGGCTAAGGCGTATGGTACACCAGCTTGCATGAGCACAAGGCCGTGATCGTTATAGTCGACGACTGGGCCTTGAATGGATCCGCCCGTTCTAGGCTGAATCTTTACAACAATTGTTGATTGAGTAGGGTCATTGGCTACGGATTGTGTGGTCGCTACGCCTAGTGTTATGGTTAGAAGTAAACCACAACAGAGCCTGTTGCGCTGTTGGTATCGCATCCGAATATTACGAAGCTTACTTGAAGACAAGGGGAAGGTACCTCTGGCTTGTGAAAGGTCCATTGTCGAGTTAGTCGAGCGCTTCATCGTCAGGGGTTTCTACCGCTGATTGAACATTGATTACGGGATATCGCCCAGCTAAGGCCTTTAGATTATTCTTGTTGATGCGCACGTCAATTTCGACGCACGCATCACAAAAACGCCGATCGAGCACAACAGCTACACGGCTAATCTCTCCCACCAGTTTGCCTTGGGTATGAGGCAAAGAGAGTGTAGCCATGACCGTCGTGCCTTCGATGCGTCGCATGATTTCAGCCTGCAATGTATCCAAACCTTGGCCTGTGCGAGCTGAAATCGTCAGGGTGTTGGGTCGATTGGCGCAGATCATGCTCATCATCGACTTGTCATCAGCGACATCGATTTTATTTAATAGCGTAAGCTGTGGTATGTCGGAGCAAGATAATTCTTCCAGCACCTGATCTACCACTTGCATCTGCTGATAGGCTGATGTCGAAGAGATGTCCACAACATGGAGCAACAAGTCGGCGTGGATAGCCTCTTCCAGCGTAGCACGAAAAGACGCGACCAGCTTATGCGGCAAATCTCTAACAAAACCAACCGTATCGCTTAACAAAACCGTATGCCCATCGCCAAGCTCCCAGCGCACTGTTTTTGTATCGAGTGTTACAAAAAGTTGGTCAGCGGCGTGTTGCTTTGATCCGGTCGATTTATTTAAGAGCGTTGTCTTGCCGGAGTTCGTATACCCGACAAGGGCAACGGTAAACTCGTCACATCGAGATTTGACTTCGCGCTGCTTGCGGCGATCGATTTCATCGATTTCTCTTTTCAAATGGGTAATTCGTTTTCTAACCAGGCGGCGATCGATTTCGATCTGTCGTTCGCCGGGACCACGCGTACCTACACCACCCACCGCACCGGCAGCCGTTGCCCCACCTGCACCGGCTAGGCGCTCAAGGTGAGTCCACATACCTCGGATGCGCGGGGCGGTATATTCCAGTTGAGCCAGTTCGACCTGCAATTGGGCCTCACGTGTCCGGGCATGAAGAGCGAAGATGTCGAGTATTAATTCCCCCCGATCGATCACCCTGCGCTCGATAACTTTTTCCAGACTGCGGATCTGGCGAGGTGAAAGCTCATTATCAAATATGACGACGTCCGCCGCATCCGGATGAACGCGCTCAACCAGCTCTTGAAGTTTGCCTTTTCCCATGGCGATATTCGCACTCAGTGCGGTGCGCTTCTGAACCATGCTATCAACGACCTCGACGCCGGCGGTTTCCGCCAGGGCAGCTAGCTCACCCAGTGGATTGCGTAGGTCCGCAGTCGTATGGGGAAGAAGTACGCTCACGAGTATAGCACGCTCACGTGGAGTGCCGGTTTGAAGATCCTCATTCACCATCTTAGGTGAAGGAAGTCGAATCGAGCTTCTCGGATCGTCCGGATGGTTGGATCGGATGGAGTACTTCATAGTTGCTAGCTCCGATGATAGCCTCGACTTGGGCACGCGGTCAACCGGATTCCGAAGGATCATGCACCCAGCCTGTAGTGCGATTCACCTTCATCCGAGATTGACGTGCATTTTTCTTGACGGTGTTGAGTTGCCCGGAAACTCCGATTTCATGCCCTCGGGATTGTGCAATTCAGCGGGAAAAGGCCAGTATCAGGGCCGATTGATGATAAAGAGATTCGGAAGCCATTGTATCGACGAAGTCGAAATGATACAATCGTTTCTAAAGATCGTTCGAGGTAAGGCCATGTTGTGGCATGCAAGTTCCGCAGCCCAGGCCGTTGCACCACTCAGGATCGGATTGGCTGTGTGTGTCGGTATGGAACGTGTAGTCTCATAATTGTAGCGGATGTCTGTTCGACGTCGCTCCCGAAGCTCTTTGGGACTGCAACGGGTTCAGCCGCAGCCACGGCGGAAAAAATTGATCGGAGGCGAGCCCGTGTTCAACAAGGATACCTACCACAGGCCTGGTACGATTATTGCCATAGTCGCGATCCTGACCGTTTCCGGGCTGGGTTCGTACCGGGCGAATGCCCAGATGGCATGCGGGACGCCGGTCGGCGTCAACGGTTTCGCCGAGGGACCGGGCGTCGCCAATACCCGTTGGGGGACTTGGGCGTTACCTAATAACAACCTGCTCGACAACGGACTGCCCCATTCGCTTTGCGGGACGAGCATCTACGAGGATGAGGTCTTATCAGGCGGCAAGAACGTCGAGGTCGTTTCTGGTGCCATGCCGATTCCATTGGGCCACACCTCCGCCGGGTTCTTCGAGTTGGACTTCTCGGCGTTTGGTGCCAACTTGTATACGAATCACACCTTCGATATCGTGGGTCTCAATCCGCCCTGGGGTGACATCATCGACAACGTCACGGTGATCGGCGCCGGCACCGCCACTACCGATTTCCAAACCATCACGTGGACGGGACTGGGTATCGACATTGATCCGGTCGTGGGCGGTAACGGTTTGGTCCGCATCGAATGGACCCAGAGAGACGACTGCAACGGCAACGGCGTGCCTGACAGCGACGAGCTAGTTTCCAACGACTGCAATTCGAACTTTATTCCTGACGAGTGCGATCCGGATTGTAACGGCAATGGCGTGACCGATGAGTGCGATCTTGCCAACGATACTTCACTCAGTCAGTGGGCTTCGTATGTGATCGCCTTCAGTTCTGAATTCACAGACACTGATTGGTCGGCAGCCCAATCGCTAGGAATGCCTGACACATTCGATTATAACGATATCGAGACCGCATGGGCACCGTTGCCTCAAAACGGAACCCTGGAGAGCATCACCGTAGGTTTCCCGAATCTAGTGTTGGCTTCAGGCGTAACCATTCGTGAGACTTGGGGTAACGGTATGGTGTTTCAGGTGGATGTGGTTGATACGAATGATGTTCTACACCCCGTTTGGGCGGGTACTGATCCGAGCTTGCCAGGCTCGCCGGTTGACTTCTTGGTCATGTGGCCATTGACGGATTTTCTAGTCAAAGGGGTCAAAGTCTATATTGATACCCGCCACAACCCCATGACTTGGGAAGAAATCGATGCCATCGCACTACACGGAACGAGTGCCGACTGCAATGGAAACAACATTCCGGACGAGTGCGACCTCACAGCTGGGACCAGCTTGGACTGCAATGGAAACAGCGTGCCGGACGTTTGCGATGTCACCGTCGGAACAAGCTCAGACTGCGACAACAACGGCGTGCCGGACGAGTGTGATCTGGACTGCAACAACAACGGCGTGCCCGACAAGTGCGACATCAACGACGGGAGCAGCCTCGACTGTAACGATAACGGTGTGCCCGACGATTGCGACGTACCGGAGGAGTTTTTTGACACTGCGGTCAACTACGCTGCGGGCGATGGTGCCAGGTCCGTAGCCATCGGCGACCTGAACAACGATGGTCCCCTTGACCTGGCCGTAGCAAACATCAACGACGACAACATATCAGTCTTATTGGGCAACGGAGATGGTACATTCGCCGCAGCGGTCAGCTACGGTGTAGGCTACGATCCCTGGTCCGTGGCTATCGGCGATCTGAATGACGACAGCGTCTTAGACCTAGCTGTTTCGAACGAAAATAGCAACAACGTCTCTGTTTTGCTAGGCAACGGCGACGGCACATTCGCCGTTGCGGTCAACTACGGTACGGGCAACAGTCCTATTTTCGTATCCATCGGTGATCTGAACGGCGACGGCGCCTTCGACCTGGCTATCACTAATATTGGTGGAGTCTCAGTTCTGTTGGGTAATGGTGACGGCACTTTCTCCGTGGCGGTCAACTACGGTGCGGGTAACGCTCCCAGATCTGTGGCCATCGGCGATCTGAACGGCGATGGAGCCTTAGACCTAGCTGTGGCAAACTTAAGAAGCGATAACGTCTCTGTCTTGTTGGGTAATGGTGACGGCACTTTCTCCGTGGCGGTCAACTACGGTGCGGGCAACGGTCCCTTTTCCGTGGCCATCGGCGATCTGAACGGCGACGGGGCACTAGACCTAGCGGTGGCAAACTACAGAAGCGACAATATCTCTGTCCTGCTAGGCAACGGCGACGGCACATTCGCCGGCGGGATCAATTTCGGCGTGGGCAATAGGCCTATTTCCGTGGCTATAGGCGATCTAAACGTCGACGGCATTGTCGACCTAGCCGTAACGAGTCTCGATAGTGCCAACGTCTCAGTCCTTTTGGGCAATGGAAATGGCACCTTCGCGGTAGCAGTCAACTTCGGTGCAGACTTCGGTCCTTCATCCGTGTCCATCGGTGATCTAAACGGCGACGGCGCCCTCGACCTGGCCGTAGCAAACATCTGGAGCGATAACGTCTCAGTTCTACTACACACTGAAGGCGACTGCAACGGCAATGGCGTACCGGACGAGTGTGACGTCATCGCCGGAACAAGCCAGGACTGCAATAACAACAGCATGCCGGACGAGTGCGAACCGAACACCGACTGCAACAATAACAACGTGCAGGACATCTGCGATCTTGCCATCGGGAACAGCCTGGACTGCAACAACAATAGCATGCCGGACGAGTGCGAGCCAAGCAACGACTGCAATACCAATGGCGTGCAGGACATCTGCGATCTTGCCATCGGGAACAGCCTGGACTGCAACAGCAATAGCGTGCCAGACGAATGCGACATCGCCGCTGCCACAAGCCTCGATTGCAATGGTAACGGATTGCCTGATGAATGCGATATTAACGCTGGGATAAGCCAAGATTGCAATGACAATGGCGTGCCGGACGAATGTGACATCAACATCGGGACGAGTATAGACTGCAACGATAACGACGTGCCCGACGAGTGCGACGTGCCGACGGAATTGTTTGGTATGGCGGTTACATACGGTGCTGGCAACGGTCCTACTTCCGTGGTTATCGGTGACCTTAACGGCGACGGTATCCGTGATCTGGCCATGGCGAATGTCGCCGACGACAATGTCTCGGTCCGTATGGGCAACGGCGACGGCACCTTTGCCGCCGAAGTCAACTACGGTGTAGGCGATGCTCCCAATTCTGTGTCCATCGGCGATCTAAACGGCGATCGCGCCCTCGATCTAGCAGTTGCGAATGCTGGAGAAGACAGCGTGTCAGTGTGGTTGGGGAGAGGCAACGGGGCCTTCACCTCTGCGGGCAAATTCAAAGCAGGCTTCAGAGCCTCTTCCGTGTCTATGGGCGATCTAAACGGCGACGGAAACCTAGATCTGGCCGTTAGGGATTCCAGCAACCCCATCGTCTCAGTCCTGTTGGGCGACGGTGATGGTACGTTCGCCGCCTAAGTTGAATACTTTACTGGTCACTCTGCCAGTGCGTTGGTCATCGGCGATTTAGACAGTGATGGCGCCCTCGACCTCGTCGTGACAAGCAGATTTCTTGGGCTTGTCTCGGTCCTAAAAGGCAATGGCGACGGCACTTTCGCCACCGCGGTCAACTTTGATGTTGGCTTCCGTCCCGGTTCCATGACCATCGGCGATCTGAATGGCGATGGCGATCTGGACCTGTCTCTGGCGAACATCGACACCAACAGCGTCTCAGTCCTACTGGGTAATGGCGATGGCACTTTCGCCATCGCAGCCGATTACAGTATTGGCTCCAGAATCGGCCCCATTTCTATCGGCGATCTCAACGGTGATGGCGCTCTTGACCTAGCCATGGTGAATCCTACCAACCTCAGCGTTTCAGTCCTTTTGGGCAACGGGGACGGTTCGTTCACCACAGTGGTCGTCTTCGGCGGTGGTATCAGTCCCAATTCCGTGGCCATCGGCGATCTGAACGGCGACGGCAACCTCGACATCGCCGTTACGAATATCAACATCGACAGATTCTCTGTTCTGCTGCACACCAACGGTGACTGCAATGGAAACGGTTTGCCGGACGAGTGCGATATTTCTGTAGGAACAAGCGTGGACTGTAACGTCAACAGTATCGCTGACGAGTGTGACATAAACGTCAGTAGCGCTCAAGACTGCAACAGCAACGGCATCCCCGACGAGTGCCAGGTATTGGAGATCGGAGATTTTACCGGCGACGGTCGCGTTAGTGGTGCCGATCTTCCGGCACTAATGGCATGCACAGCTGGACCTAGCCAGGCGCCGACGGTAGCAGAGTCAGCGTGCGCCAACACGTGCCTGCTTGTGTTCGACAGCGATGGCGACGGGGACATCGATTTATACGATCATGCTGCTTATCAGCGCGCGTTCACCGGCGAGTAGGGAAGACCGTTCCCCTGGGAATTGATCCACCGTTACTATGGATTATTGCTGAGGCAGGAAAACATATACGCGGTGTAGATCACTCGGTGGCAAAGTGGTGGCCACGTCGAGAATGGCTAGTAACGGTCGGTTTCTATCAGCATGGATGGCCTCAATGGTTCCAATCACCATCGAGGCAGGTAGCGATGCGTCGTTGGGGTCGGAAAGGACGTAGTCTCCCTTGGCGATATGACCTTCATCGACTCGTTTTCTTTCGACGTCTTCAATCACCATGCGCCCGCGACCTTGTCCGGTGAGCCAAAAATAGCGATCCACCGTGACAAAATCTCCGTGCTCCTGGAATCGACCAATGAGCACTTTTCGCTGTGCCCCCACGTCGCTGACAAGTTTGATTCTTGCAGTATGCGTTCCGGCTTGCTCGACGGTGCCGATCAGCGCCTCTCCATAAAGAATAGCTAAGCCGTCGCCAAGTAGGTCTATTGATTCGTGGGCGATCGTGAAGTGTTCAGACGCCACACTAGCACCGGGTTTTACACCTTGCAGCGTACCTTTGTTGATGAGTCGAGATTCACGCCAGGTAAGAAAATCTTCACCCACCACTTTTGCCGGGATTAGCTCTCCCGCCGGGCCTAACTGTGCGTGATTCACCGTCCAATCTCGACTTCTCGTCAAGGTGGAAACGTGGTCCTGCAGCTCTGTGATCGTCGTAGCTAAGGCGGCTATGGTGTGACGTAGCGCTTCATTGGTACGTATAAGCCGTTCATGCGATTGCGCACTTTCAGTATCCAGTGCCTGGGGCAATGACCCACCAGCGATCTCAGATGATCGGGACAGGGCATCTTGGAAAGGGACGGTCACTTGGACACAACTGATGAGTTGTCCGGACCAACGAGCGGGTAAAAACCAGCCTGCAGCAGCCAGCGCAAAAAGGCTCAACAAAAAGTAGCGTCTTGAATGACGAGAGTAACGGGGTCTGGGATTCAGGCGCGATGCCATCAAAAATTGTCCGCGTCAGACTCAAGCGTCTCTTTCCATGCAGCGAGGTTTTCCAGGTATACACTTGTGCCACGTGCGACACAGCTTAGCGGGTCGTCCACCACATTGACAACCAATCCCGTGGCATCAGCAATCACCGGGGACAAGCCCCGAAGCAGTGCGCCGCCGCCGCAAAGATGGATACCATTTTCCACTAAATCTGCAGCTAACTCCGGCTCGGACTCCTCAAGCGTTCGCGTTACACAGTCGATGATTTGACAGACCGGCTCGCTCAGCGCTTCACGAATCTCCAAGCTCGTCACGGTACATTGGCGCGGTAAGCCACCGACGATATCTCGCCCTCTGACCGCTCTGGTCTGGTCCTCGTCAACTTCACCAATGCAGCCCAGCTCGATTTTTATCTGCTCAGCCGTCTGTAAACCAACCATAAGGTCGTAATGACGGCGCATGTATGAGATTATCGCGGCGTCCATTTCATCGCCCGCCACGCGAATACTATTGCAGACCGCAATGTCGGCTAGCGCCATGATGGCGACCTCAGTTGTGCCTCCGCCGATATCCACAATTAACGATGCCGTCGGCTCAGCGATGGGCAATCCCGCGCCAATGCCAGCCGCCATAGGCTCTTCGACCAGGTAGACGCGCCTGGCGCCGGCACGCTCGGCGGAATTATAGACGGCTCGTTTTTCCACCGCAGTAATACCGGAAGGAACGGCGATGACGACACGCGGCTTCACAAAGCGACTCCGGCCATGAACCTTGCGAATAAAATAGCTTAGCATGGCCTCGGTGATGTCGAAATCCGCAATGACACCGTCTTTAAGCGGGCGAATGGCGCTGATTGAACCAGGCGTTTTTCCAAGCATTTCCTTGGCAACAAGTCCTACTGCGTTACCGTTGCGTAAGACGTGGTTCGTGCCCCGGCGAACAGCTACGACCGAGGGTTCATTCAGGACGATGCCTTCTCCCTTGACGCAGACGAGCGTATTGCACGTGCCCAGGTCGATACCCATATCGACGCTGAACATGCCTAGGAGGGAATCGAAAATCACTGAAAAATCCTTGTCAACCGCCAATAAAAGTGGGGTCTATAGTATTGAACAAACACTTACGACGCGAACCGCGATTCTACCTACTACCGGGCGAAGCGTTTTACTTCCAACGCTGTCCGTAAAAAATTTTGAACACTAAGAGCGATAAGCGAAAACGCTCTAAAAAGGATTCCACGTGCCAAATAGCACTTGACTACGCATACCAAGATATATTGTTGACCCGAGTAGCATGGCCGCGGCGAGTATCACCAATATGGTGTAGATGTTACTTTCAGGTTTGGCAGTAGGTGGGCCATCACTCATGGTATCATTACTCCGATTATCTTAACCGTTTCGACCGGTCATCAGCGCTCGCAAGGTTTTCCCCGCAGGCCGCCATACTCTATATACAGGCACTAACCCGGCGAAGTCCCCAGTCTAGCCGCATCGACAACGCTGTCGCCGATATGAGGCGAGAAATGCTTGCCAACGGGTCTGCCTGCGCAACGATTCGGGTCGGTGATAGAAATTTTTAAGTCGCCAACGTATTGGTCATCGCGATGGACGACAAAGATCATCCCTTCTTTTACGCCATCTGTAGCACCAACACTGAGCGTCACCACATCGCCGGAAACATCCACTATGCTGCCACGAATAGCCGTCGCTGCGATAGGACTCAACGCAGAAACGGAATTCATCGCCACACCGGTCGCTTCTTCGAGGGGTACCCTGGAAAACGAACCACCTGACCGCTGCGCCAGTTTAGTATTTTCTTGCTGCAAGATATTGATCTGCTGTTCGAACTGTCGTTTTTGTTCAAGCATGACAGCCACCCGTGCTGTCAACTCGTTGACGCGATCATTAAGATCAATGTTGCGGCGGCGAACATCGATGGCTTCGCGCTCCAGGTCATCGCGCTGTTTACGGTATTGTGCACGTGTAGTGTCGCAACTACTGAGTTGGCCCAACAAGCCTCGTTGCATGGCTTCGGAACTACTTTTTTCAGAAGAGGCACGCGCCAACTCGGCTCGCATCTGCTGTAATTCCGTTTCCTTTTGCTGAACAGTAGCTTCAAGCTGACTGTTTTTTCTCAGATGTTCATTGACTGCGGCATCAGAAGCGGCAGCGTCCGCAGCGCTAGCAGCGATTAAATTACGCAGATTAGTATCTGCAATCCGCGCGTGCTCTTGGTATTTTTGTGCGGTGTCGCGCCAGTTAGCCGTTCTTGCCACAACAGATATTGTCATGGTCGTGAAGGCAATGCTAAATACGACTAAAAGAACCACGAAGACTTTTGTAAGCGTATTCAACGAATCTCTCCTCAAGCATCGAGCCGGTGACCATATCGCTGCGTCGGTATACTACCGTCATTCACAGCGATCAACCCATGACGACCACAGCGATTCATCCTGGCCAAGTCTGCCATGCCGTTGTTGAAGCGGGAAGCCCAAATGAGCACCCGACACCGACTCACCCCATATCCTGCATCTCAACTCTTACCCAATGTGCGCCAGCCTCCTTGAAAGCGCCCTTACACGGTATACCAGAACCGGACAGGTTTCAACCCCCGAATAGCCTCTGAGGGTAAGACAGATCAGGCGGGATTGAGTGGGGTGGCATAGACAAGCGTCGCGTTGAAAGAATCACGAATAAAAAGAGGCGTAGGGGCGACGCTTGTCCGTGCTTTTCCTTGCTTACGTCTGCACGGGCAAACGCCGCGAACAGCATCCATTGGACATTTGACAGCCCAATACCGCGACGTTTGCCTATGCCACCCACCTGCCAATTTTGTCAATCACCCGCCTCTGATCGTGGGTAAACCGAGATTTGAGGATTTCCAGCGGGATGTGAAGCTGTGAATATGTAGAATATCACATGGTATATGAGCAACTTTGTTGATGAGGTGCCAAGCTCGTTGGTATGGTTTGGTAGGATACACTAGGGTATACGTTGAATGCGGCGATGCTTTCCAGTCGCGATACCATTTGGTAAGAATGTCCGTAGTTCCAGCGCCAGCGGCTACGGTAAGGCCGGACCTAAGCTTACACTTATGGTTACATGGCCATAATGATAACGAATTCGCACCGATCACGCCTATGCACCTAATGACCCTAGCTGTCTTTGCCTGTCTGTTTTGGTACGCCGACGATCCAGGTCGTTGGAGAGTTGTTGCCGATCAAGATGTCGTCTGGACCACCAGTATTGTCGTAGGGCAACCCATACTCGTCGGCATATTGGGCTGGATCGTCTCCACGTACATCTATCGTCGCCATAGAAAAATTATTGATGCTCCTCAAGGGTGTCATACCCGTCACCAAAGATACATGGCTGGGATTCGATTGCTTGGTACGGCGATTTTCATGGCTAGCGTCTTATGTACCAATTGGCCGGTATGGTTATCGCTGGGAAGCGTACGGCCGGAATGGCAAATCTTCGGTGATCTCGTCGTCGTACTACCCTTTTTCATGAGCATGATAGCGTTGTGGACGGTGGCTTATCCGGTTGAGCGTGCGTTGATGCAAGAGTATGGCGAAGATGAAATAGAAGGTCGATCTCAACAAGGTATGGCTTGGCGCTTAAGCGCCTATCTCGATTTTCAGCTACGGCATTACATGTTTGCCGTAGCCATTCCGATGTTGATGATTCTCTTCGTGGCTAACCTCACTATAGGCTACGAAAAAGCACTAACCGAAATAACGGGATGGTCGTGGACGGATGAGATGCTGCTTGGTCTATCTGCCGGATTAGTGTTTATCATATCGCCGATTTTGCTGCGATATATATGGCGAACAAGATCGCTTGAACATGGCCCTTTACGGGATCGGCTTGAAGCTATCAGTCGGCGTATAGGATTTCGCTGCCGGGATATACTGGTATGGAAAAGCGACGGTATGATGATTAACGCCGCGGTGATGGGTTTGTTACCACGCGTACGATATGTCATTTTGTCTGATGCGCTGCTTTCTACCATGGATCATGAACAAGTTGAAGCCGTGTTTGGACACGAGGTCGGTCACGTCAAGCTTCTACACATGCAGTTTTTTTTGTTATTTGCATTCGTTGGCTGGCTGCTTGTTGCCGGCGTGATGGAAGGGGTTGCCTTGTGGGTGGTCACAACGGTCATTGCACAATCTGACGCATTGATGACCGTAGAAGGCGTTGGTGTGGTCTGTACGATCATCGTGTGGGGTATTGGTTTTGGGTGGATTTCCAGACGATTTGAGCGGCAAGCGGATATATCTGGCGCCCACAGTGTGACGCCGGATTTTGCTGAGTGTCAACTTCCTTGCAGTGTCCATCTTCCTGCGGGGCAGGATGCGGTCTCGAATGCATGCGTTTGCATGACCGGGGCGAAAGTATTTGCATCAGCCCTGGAACGAGTGGCCAGTCTAAATGGGATTCCGCTTGAGGAGTGGAGTTGGCGACATGCTTCGATCGGCAAAAGGATTAGATTTCTTCTGGGCATTGCGGGTGATCCTTCGCAGGCATTGAGGTTTAATCAAACTATTCACAGAATTAAACTAACCCTGATTATATTGGCGCTCGCGGGTTCCGGCATAACCGTTTACTATTGGGTAACGGTTGCTGAGCCTGCGATCCTGAAGCTACAGGGTGGTTGACCACGACGAGTTACTGGACTGATGTGGCATGCTTGGGTGCTCTCATGGTGAGATACGTGGAGTTGAAGGAAGGGTGAGTGAATGGTGTTTATGGCGCAAACCAGAATCATTGACGGCCTAGCGATTGCTAGTCGCATCAAGGATGAGGCGTCAACGTTGGTCAAGCAACTCAGTGCACAGGGTGTGACAGTTACGCTTGATGTCATCATCGTAGGCGATTCTTCTACAGGAGAAATGTATGCACGATCACAGCGGAAACGATGCGCAGATGTAGGTATCGAGTACCGGTTGCATACATTAGCCGCTGATGCTGATGAATCCGATATACGAAAGCTCATACGACAGCTTAATGGCGACGAAACCGTTACCGGCATTCTCTTGAACCTGCCGTTACCCGCGGGCATCGATGCCCCGGCCATGCAGTATTGCATCGACCCATATAAGGATGTGGAAGGTGTCAATCCTGCCAATATAGGCTTACTTTTTTATGGTGGCCCCATCATCGCGCCTTGTACAGCTGTGGCGGTGATGGAAATTCTCAAAGATGCCCACATTTCCCCGCGTGGTCTAAATGCGGTGGTTGTGGGTCAAGGAGCGATTGCCGGCAAACCGGTGTCATTGTTCCTGCTGCACGAGATGGCTACGGTGACTTGTTGTCATATTGCCACGCGCGACCTCTACGAACATACGCGCCAGGCAGACCTACTGGTCGTGGCGGTAGGAAAGCCGGGTTTGATACAAGCAGAGCATATAAAGCCCGGTGCAGTGGTTATAGATGTTGGTATTAACACGATCACGTTGGAAGATGGTTCGCGCAAGTTGGTCGGAGACGTGGTGTATGAGGATATGATGGATGTAGCTGGGGTGGTAACGCCTGTACCCGGCGGTGTAGGACCAGTAACCGTAGCTGTATTGTTACGCAGCGCTGCGGAAGCCGCGAGGAAACAGCGCCAAACCCCGCGCCGTATCGAGAGTTAGAGCAAGCGCTATATTTTCTAGTAGCGGTCGAAACCCGATGATGAGCGTTATGCCGGCGTATATTGTTGCCGCTGCCGTGCTGGCAGCACCCATTGGCCAATGGTCCACAGAAGTCGGTTCGAATGACAGCCGGACTCAGGTACCCCTTGGCCGTGATATCTCAATCCTAACATCGCTTATCCCGGCTGATATGTCCGCCACCATTCTTGTTCCGAATCTTTCACAACTTGGTCGTCATATCGTCACAACAAAACTATTGGGACATCAATACAAAGACCCCTACCAGTCACTCAAAGCAACGCTCGAAATTGTAGACGGAATCGATGACACAGGTGCAGGTGCGATAGGCATCATGGGCGAATCGTCGTCGGCTGATTTATGGCAAAACATGGTTCTCTGGCTGCCCGTGACTAATCCGGCGGCGATCATGACATTTATGCAACCCAAGTCAATCTCGCGTGGCATATACCATGTGACAATTGCGGGCCAAGCTTCATTTGCGGCGGAGCAGGGTGATTTTTTACTCCTGTCTCCGAGATTAGAAGTCATTAACGCCTGTTTGAAGAGTCGTGCGTCCATAAGGCCGCGTCTCTCGGCGTATCAACAGCGCATGTTGAGTGAGGTGGATCTTGCCTTGGTCATGTCTCCAGCCAATTTCTTAATCTCAGGTAGTAATGCTTGGGGGATGCATTGGTTGGCAACATGGCTGGACCTGCCCGATTCAACGTCGCAAGTGCCAGTGGGCACCTTAAAAATCAAACCTAGTGGTCTTGAGATAGCCATAGTTGGTTACAAACAACGAGAAATACACGCAGGCCGGATGGGGAATACTTTGGCGCGGTCTACCATAGGTGTAACTGACCTGCTATTGGCACTACCAAGTGCATCCACAGTGGCGGCTGTCGGATTTGAACCTAGCTCAGCGATACTCGCCTCCTCTGGATTTGTCGATTTACTCTTTGCCTATTTCCAACAAAACGGCATCGTCAATACCCAAGCAGCCCAAGAGCTATTGAGAAGACTGAAGCACTCTATGTCTCGGGCTTCAGTTGGCTCCATCGCTCTCCAATCGCCCCGAAGCGATATGAAGAAGTTCAGGGCCACACTCATACTGCACACGAAAGGTCAAGCGGCTATTATTCGTGCCGAATTCCAATCCATGGTTAGTCAACTCAAACGAGGCTTCTTCAAAAACCCTCTCTGGCAGCGCCTTGCGGATCGTTTGCAGATTAGCTCTGTAGCTACGATGCACGAGGGCGTGCGCATTGACCATCTCTCACTAAGTGGATTGAACGGCGCCAATGCTGCGGTTTCATCACTGCCCCCCGGACTTTTTTCAACTGACGGTATTGTCGCACGCATGGTTGTGATTGATGACGAGGCATTTGTTCTCCTTGTTGGTGGTGATGAGCAAGACGTGCGCGATGTGATTAAGAGATGGCGAGCGCATCAAACACCGCTTTCAACCAATGCCACGATTGTTTCGTATGCCGCAACGAGACGTTCCCCGGTTTCAGCTGAGGGGTACATATCATCCGACGGGTGGCAACGGCTGACCGACAGTATAACCAAGAAAGGTGATAGCGTTGTCGAAACAGGTGAAGCATCGTGGATAACCTTTTCGTCTATGAATGTAGAAGTAGGTGTTGAACGATTTGAGATGTTTTTGCCTTACGGTTGGCTGGACCTACTTATGCAACAAAACAACTCACGCGAATGACGATGAGACTGGGAAAAAATTATTAGCGAAGAAATCAATGAAACGAGACTTCAATCCTACCGATCTACGCATTCTGGGCGTACTTATCGAAAAAGCCTTGACGACGCCGGCGTCGTACCCGCTGACGATCAATGCCTTGGTGACGGGGGCCAATCAACAGCAAAATCGTGACCCCGTCTTATCGCTGACCGAAGCCGATGTGACTAGATCACTCTCTCGGCTTCAGCAATACAATGTTGTTGAACAGGCTCCACCATCAGCCAACGCTCGCTCTAATCGTTATTGTCATTGCGCATCTGAGCGATTCAATTGGGACAAACGCGAACAAGCCGTGATGGCTGAATTATTATTACGCGGTAGGCAAACCGCTGGGGAACTACGCAATCGGGCTATCCGCATGACGTCGATACCGGATATGTCAGCCATACACGCTATCTTGGCCGGTTTAATCGATAGAGACTTACCCTTTATCAAGGAATTGCAGCGAGAACCGGGGCGTTCAACCAATCGTTTTCAACACTTGTTGGACGAAGATGTACATACTGAGGGTATGGTGGTCGTGCATGATGATAGTTGTTTAGAGGCATCAGGCGAAGCAGCCAGCCCCATTGACGGCAACGTATCCGATCGCTTGACTGCTTTGGAGAATCGCATGGAAGCATTAGTTACACGCGTTGCCCGCTTGGAACATGCCCAAAGCGCATGTAGTGCTGATTCGCCCATAAACGCTGATAGAAATATACTCCCGGATGCCAATGCTGAGTAAAGCGTGTTTTAGATAAGGCTTGTGGACGTTGAGGTGGTTAAGGATGTATAATGGGAAGTGCGGTCTTGGGTGGCCGTGGTGAAGTGATTGTTTACTGATGGATGTGTACGGCGTGGTGAGTTGTCGCACGGACTGCCAGCGAATCTCATTATCATTGCGACAACAGCTTACTACGCGAAATATAACAGTGCTGTAGGAGATGCGATCATGGCTTTTAGACCTTTCGAGAATACTCAGGTTTCTTTGTTGAATTTGCAAGATGAGTTTAACAAAATGGTTAATCGCATTTGGCATCAAGGCGTAACCACAGGCCCGTTCGATGGGCAGGAGTGGGGGCCTCCGGTAGACCTTCACGATCATCACGACCATTATGAATTATACGTCGAAATTCCTGGGGTGGACCCCACCAGTATCGATGTCAGTTATCTTAATCAAGTGTTGAAGATACGTGGCGAAAAAAAGGTGAAAACTCCATCTCAGGAAGAGGGCATGGTCATAAAGCAGGAACGCCGTTTTGGCACTTTCTGTCGATCGATTGAGTTGCCGGATGACATCAAGGAGGGGGATTTAACGGCCTCGTATCACGATGGCGTATTGGAAGTAACCGTCCCTAAATCCGAGTCGAGTAAACCCAAATCCATCAAAATAGACATTCAACAGTCTGCGGATTAGGGCGGTTTTACACTTTGAGTTGCGTACTACGGATGGGCATTCAGTATTCCGTCATTCCCGCCTTCGCGCGAATGACGAAGGGCTACTTAAGAAGGACGATTATTCAGTTATGGCTATTGGATCAAGCTCGCTGCTCCTCAAGCGATTCTTCCTCGTCTGCTTCGTAGCCTTCTTCGAGTTCGGCATCCACCTGAGCACGTAGCGATTTCCACTCAGCTGATGTGAGTATTACTTCGCGGGCCTGCGATCCCTTGTATTCACCGACGATGCCAGCCGTGGCCATCTGATCGATCAATCGAGAAGCGCGTGAGTAGCCAATAGTAAGGCGACGCTGCAACAAACTTACGCTGCCTCTTTTTGTTTCGATGACGACTCCCACAGCTTTGTCGAATAATGGGTCGCGCATTGAAAGATCAGCATCACTGCCCGGTGCCTTGAGTCGCATTAACTCAGGGTGGAATTCAGGCTTGGCTCGCTCGGATAGATCATCCAATACGGCCTGAACCTCATCATCGCCGAGAAATGTACCCTGCGCCCGTATTAGCTTGTGCGAACCGGGCGGAAGAAACAACATATCTCCTTGTCCTAGTAGCACTTCACCGCCGTTTTGATCGAGCACAATGCGTGAATCCATCCGCGATGCCACCCGAAAACATATACGGGAAGGCAAGTTAGACTTAATAAGTCCCGTGACTACTTTTGCTTCCGGACGCTGCGTAGCTACGATAATGTGTAACCCCACCGCCCGAGATTTTTGTGCCAGCCTTGATAGGTGATGCTCTACCTCCTTGCCGGAGGTCATCATCAAATCTGCCAGCTCATCGATAATCATGACGATGTAGGGCAGCCTAGTGGGTATCCTTGCGCGTTCTTCGTCGTTGCTAGGCGACAAACGTTTATACAATGCCTCCTCGCCAAGTTGGTTATAGCTGGCAATATTCTTGACCCGCGCTTCTGCCAATAGGGCATAGCGTTCATCCATCTTGGTGACAGCCCACTCAAGAATTTTTTCCGCCTTAGCCATATCCGTAATGATGGGGCACATCAGGTGGGGCACACTCTTGAACTGACTCATTTCCACCATCTTCGGATCGACAAGAATAAGCTTGACGCGGTCAGGTCGTTGCGTCATGAGCAAACTAAGGACGATGGAATTAATGCAGACACTTTTCCCCGATCCGGTAGTCCCGGCTACAAGGGCATGGGGCATTTGAGCTAGATCCGCGACCAATGCGGCACCACTCGCATCTTTACCTAGGAAAAGAGGTAGAGCCATATCCTTGGCTTTGTTGCCCGCCAGTGTGATCAGTTCCCGCAAGCGCACCATCTCTTTGCTAGAATTGGGTACCTCGATACCTACAGTGTTTTTCCCGGATATGGGTGCCACAACGCGAATGCTATGAGCCTTCAAGGCGCGAGCAATATCATTGGAGAGAGAGGCTATTTGCGCTACTTTGATCCCCGCGCCCAATTTTAGTTCGTACATAGTAATAACCGGGCCGGTATCGATTTCTACGACGTGCGCATTCAGGCGAAATTCCTCCAACATCTGTTCAAGCACTTTAGCCTGTTGGCGCACAAAGCCTTCCTGCTGTTGAGTAAACCCGTACTCCGGTTCACTCAATAAATCGAGCGAGGGAAGTGTCCAGTTTTCGATCTGGCGCGGATAAGCCTGTGTGGCACGGGCTTTTTGCGGGCGCGGGTAATTCACTTTGAGTCGTCCTAACCTATTACGCCGCATTTCAGCGGTTTGCTCCGGCACTTCTACGTCTTCTTCCTCTTCCGCTTCTACGTACTCATCACAGGCTTCGTCTTCCTCCTCACTGCCGTCGATGTCATCTTCCTCATCTGCAACAGCCTCATATTCCTCCTCTTATTCCTCGACCTGTTTTGTGCGTTGAACACCTAACAGAGCCGCAGACTCTTTAGAGGAAACCCTTGAAGCCCCGACGATCGCGGGACGCAAAGGTGTCACGAGCGTGCGAAAAGCGACGCGCACACCCATGAGGATTTGCACGCCCCGTTGGATAAGCCATCGCATCAGCGAGGGCAATCGCAGAATCCATCCTTCTGTTACGAATAGTAACCCCACGATGAGGCTGGTCGTTAGAACGATGATAGTTCCGACATGATCCAGATGGTTCGACAACACATTGGCCAATAATAAGCCAACCACACCGCCATGCCCTACGGTAAGATCGCAGGGTTTATCAGCCAGGATTAATTGAGCACTAGCTGAAACGCACGTCAGCAATAATAGCCCACCCAAAAAACGCTCGCCTCGGCTGCTAATTTTGCCGAAGTAGAGTTTCATCAACAATGCACATGTGATCAGCGCGAGCAAAGGATACGCAGTTACGCCCAACCAATATCGAAGATAATAGGACATGACTGCGCCAACCATACCGCAGCGATTAAGTGTTGGCGCGTTATGCGGATATTGATCGGGGCTGGGCCAATCAGCAGCGTCAAATGTTATGACGGAGACCCACGCAACCATCACTACAGCTAATGCGCAGACGGGAAGTGCAACCCAACGATGTTTGGCACTGTTTGATCCCTTATCCATTCCGTAAGCCCAATAAACAATATCTATACACCGTAGATATCGACGGAGAACGGAGGATTGCTAGAGCCAATTTTCTTGCCGTTCGTCTGGAATGACGCTTATACGGTTAAGAAAAAATGGGGGATAGATTAATGTTCACCGGCCCCGCGAATACCAATCCATAGTATGTCCGCAGCGGCGATGGCTTTGGCAGGATTTTGTATGAACGAATCTTTCATTTCTTGATTGAGAAACAGGTATGTTTTGTGGTTTACTACCGCGAAGATGCTGGGGTCTGCGAAATATCGGGAACCTTTCGCTAATGACATGGCGCAGTAACCGGCATATTGCGGTGCGTATTGCTCCGGCGACTTAATGAAAAGTTGGCGATCTGCCTCGCTACCAAAATGATACACCTGTCGGTTGTATACGGCACTATATTGGGGATCCCCTTTGATGGCTTTATTATATTTTTCGTAGGCAACAGGTGAGTAGCCAAAAATATGAGGCTTCGAGAATCGTTGAGCGGCATTCTTCAATACGCTATCAGCCCGTGGTAAATATGCCTGCAGGCCACGCTCGGAAACAAAAAAGTAAAGCTTACCGTCAACAATCGTAAACACTTCGGGATCGCTTAGAATACGCTTCCCGTAAGGTCCGCCAAGAGAAAGCGTGCACCAGCCCGCAAACTGAGGTAAATATCGCTCTGGATTGGCGTCAAAGGTCTTCTTGGCACGTTCGTTGGCGAAAAAATATACTTCACCCAGATAACTACTTTGAAACGCAGGATTGCCTTTAATGGCTTTGTTTTCCGTAAAATAGGACACAGGGCAATAGCCGTGCATGGTTTCTTGGGGAAGAGCCTTGGCGGGCTTATCACCATCCGCTAAGCCATAGGACGGCATGGCGCAGCTAATGAGAACAAACGCGTAAAAACAGCACATAGTTACCTTTTGCTGCATCGTCACAGACTCCTTCTGTTATGTAGGCGAAACCGATGATGCCCAATTGCGAGCATCCCTCATAGCATCGTATTATACCGTTTGACTTGACGGCAAGCTACTGCATGCGCTGGAACAAGTCTCTGCAGCGTGGCATGGGCAAATGCAGCGGAATCAGGCTTCCCAGTGCTCGATGGATGCTACCCGCTGCGTTTGCCCGTGCGAGCGTTACCGGGAATAAGCGCGGGCAAGCGTCGCTCCAGACGCCTTTCCTGAATCCGCGACACCTTTGCCGCTTGAGTCGGGATTCTTCATGCCGTAGAATGATGGTCAGTCGGCAAATAGAGAATCCAGGTCGAGTCTGGTTCAATCGCCCAGGATTGAGAATTGATGACTGAGAAAAATTGGAGGAGCAACGCCATGATCAGCACGCCAATCTACACATCAAAGAGTACGATCAAAAGCCTGTGGCAGGAGTATCGGATTTACGACGATCATCTGGAGTTCGACACGCTGTTCGGACAAATAGATGTTCCCATGGAGAACATTGAGAAAGCCGAAGTGTCTGAGTCTGAGATTCAAGGGCTTTTCAAGGGTGACCTCCATCTCAAGTACATGCCGGCCTTAAAGCTCGACTGGGCCAACTTCGTAGAACACGTCGTCATTGATAAGTATGAAGGCATGCTACGGCACATACTCTTTACACCGGAAGACCCATCAGCCTTCGTCAACGCACTCAACGATGCACTCACGCGCTTTCGGGAGAAGCAGACGACTGATAAAACTTGAGAATCCGCTTAACCCATCGCAAGGCGATTGCTATATGATTAACCTGATTAAGACTTATAGCCAGTCGTATCTTCTGAATTGTCATGCGACGCATGAATTTTGTAGCAGTGCAGCAAAGGTTTCCCGGCGACGATAGGCAAAAAGTGTCGGGCTAACCATTGACCGCTGGCCCACCCGGTATGGCCTCCCGTATGCCCCAGCGTTTTTTGTGAAGGATCCCAGCGTATCTCTTTGAGCTTGGCATACTCAGTTTTGTCTTCAGCCGTGATTGGGAGGGGTAGTCGAAAGCCTTTCATGCCCGCGGCTGCGCAATGTTTGCGGTCCGTGGTACCCAGAATGGTCGTTCCCACGCCCAATATGCCATAGTCACCTTTACTGATGAGGGCATAGGCTCGTCTGACTTTGCGTAAAGCAGGTGCAAGATTATAGGTAGGCGATAGGGCGGGGCAGGCCATGATGAACGATTCAATGTTGATGGATATCGATAATGACTCTAGGGCAAAAACGGTAATACCCACGCCACCGCTATAGGCGACTAGATGAAGTTTTGCCTTCGAATAATTCTGGCGCAGTCGCAGTAAATGCTCGGCTAGTTTCGCTCCCATCCTACGGTTACGCCGTAGCCACATGAGGTCCGTGAATATTTCTCCCATGAGTCCACATTGCCAAGGGAAGTACACCGTGCCTATCTTCGAATTTTCCAGTCGCAGCATGCGTCGTATGAGCACGGGGGCAAACTGAAAGCCACCCACCCCATCAACAATAACGAGAAACTCGTGATCCAAGCAACCTTGTTGGATGGCTAACCCATAACGCATACGCTCACCAAAGTAAGCGGAGATAGCATGTATTCGTGTGGAGATAATTCCCAATATGCACCCTCTGCCATTCCCGTGCAGGTGGGAATCTATTTCTTCACAGTATGAGACAAGCCGCCGCTAGATTCCCGCCTTCGCGGGAATGACGAGTGTTTGCGCAGGAATGACGAACACCTGAGCGGGAATGATAACCCACACTCGAAAAAATACAGATGCAAATTGTTGTCACGCGAACGGCTCAATACGCAATGCCTTGGCTTCTTCGTCATACCGTTAGATTCTTCACCTTTTGTAAAACTTCACTGCGGGGATATTTGTCTAGGTATCGTACTTGGGATACTTCCCATTCGAATCGGCAGACACTTTTCATACTGCACCATGAACATGGAGAAAACGAACCAAGTCGAATCGGCTCGATCTTGACGCATCCATCGAACAAATCGTCGGCTAATTCGCCCAGTCGTTGCTTGGTCATATCCAGCATACTTTGAAAAGCTTCGGCATCCGCTGCATCACTACTATTGAGATGGCCAAGCTCGCCACTTTTTTTTCTATAAAACGCATAATGAGCAGACCAGTCACTCGTGCTGTTGGGGTCCAACGCTTCAAACTTATCCGCCAGAATTAACCCTCGAGGCATATAGTTGCCGGCTAACACCGCTTCACGCGAAGACAATTTACTGGGATTATCCACACGCGTATATTTAGGCATAAGGCTCACATATAGTGCTGCGATGGGGCGAATCGGTCGTCCCGCCAGTGATTGACCATGCTCAGCCAGGACCATCAGGTAAGCTAACAATTGCAATGATAAGCCGTGAAACGCACTGGATAAATCCAATTTCTTGTCGCGGGTTCGCTTATAATCCACTACGATACCGAGCAGCTCATCACCTAACTCCGCTATATCGACTCGATCGATAAAGCCGCGTAGGGATACTTTTTTTCCGGCTGGCGTGACAATGTGGAGCGCGGGGAGACTGTCGTCCGAATGCATCCCGAAGGCAAGTTCCGCTGCCTTGGGTTTGGCACTACCGGCGCTCGCTATACGGCGCTGCCCTGCGATGACGCGCGACAAGTCGGATCGACTTCGGTCGATCAGATACCGGTCGCGAGATTGAGATACGGCCCCGGCTTGCAACATATTTCCTGATAGTCGTGCATGGGTTTGGTGCAAACCGTTAATCAATGCATCCTCATCTTTGCCGACAAAACCCTCGCTAGTCTGTGCAACATCCTTGACGAAGTCTTCAAGAATGGCGTGATGCAGTCGGCCAATATCTACATCCGCCAACGGCGAGGTTACTCTCTCTTTGAGTCCCAGCCGATATCTCCCGAAATGTTGAAAAGGACACGTTGCGAAACTTTCGAGCTGAGAAACGCTTGTGCGCAGATGTCCGGAAGTAGTAGACGCAGGTGCGTCGAGATAATGTGGTGACCGTTCGTCCAGACCGGCGAAGGCCAAAGCCGGCCAGGGATCGTCAACCAACCGTTGGCGCACCAGTTCGTATATGGTCATCCAGGATGCACGCACAGACGGTTCGTCCTGAGAAGCAGGCGGTCGACATCGAAGTTCCAGCGGCAATCGGTTGAGAAAATCACGCAAATCCAGGACGTTCCAAGCGCTGCGAGATTGGATAGGGGCGCTTTCTTCACGCAATGTTGCCCCACAACTATTAACCATCGCCTCAATATAGGGCGAAGGTCGAAGCGGCTTGCCGTCATGATCCGACGAAGCGCATGTGACGACAAGAGAATGGCTGGGGCGCGTGAGTGCGATGTAGGCGAGCAGGGACTCGTCGACCATGCGTTGTGATGAAGCCGGTCGAATATCGACGCCGTTTTCCTGTAAGTAGTTCCGATCATCGTCATTGAGAATCGGGTCTTCCTTGTGTTGTTGGGGAAAAACACCGTCGTTAAAACCGAGTATGATAGCCGCTTTGATTTGAGGATGGCGACTACGCTCTATAGAGCCGATGAGGACTTGATCGACCATCGGAGGCGTAAGCCCGAGTGTCATGCTTGACAAGGCTACATCGACCACGCTAGCGAATTCTTGGATAGATAATTCAATGTCTCGAAACGCAAAAGCAAGGTCATCGAGAAAGGATAGTAAATCTCGCCAGACCTGCCGATGTTCACCGGCTAACGCCATATTTCCGTCTGACTCCGCCGTCTCCATCCAGGTGGATATCATTTCATCTACATGCAAATGGCGCATCCACGCACGCAGTAGCTTAGCCCAATCGCCACCATGCCGGGTTTGGTGTTTTATAGCTGACGACATCCACGGCGTGATGGCATCCACCAATGTCACCCTGGCCTGATTGACACGCGCAAGCGTTGCCCGATCTTCATCACTAAGCTTGTCGTGCGAGGGAAGATAGCCGGTTTGCACCGGGGCGGTCCAATCTTGTTGCCACGTGGCCCATCCATGCACCGCGCGGGCTAGGCAGTAGTTTTCCAGTTCATCTATTTGGTCGTTATCCAGCGGCAACAAATCCGTTTTGAATAAATCGCAAATGGCCGCAGTAGAAAAATCATCCGCCGCCAACTGCGCGCCGACACGAAATAATGTAGCCAACGGGTGATGGGTGATGGGGCGACGACGATCGATGAAAAAAGGCATACTCCGAGATGAAAAAGCCGACCGCAACAGATCCTCGTAATGAGTTAACTCGCGTACAATGATAGCTACGTCTCGATATCGTCGACTTTGATTATCTTGGTTGACCCATGCGTGTATTTTTGACACCGCAAAGTCTACTTCGCTACGACGATCGGGTAGGCGAACGACGTCAACCTCGCGTTGCGCACCTTCTTTTCCAGGATCGGGTGAGTTACCCGTATCTAGAAACCGAGCTTCGAGCATGGCGAGGCCAGGGCTTTGATTAAAGCGGGGTTGCGGGGCGGCGTATAGGGATATGGGTGACTCTACTTGGATACCACTTTCCGCGAAGGTACGTTCGAGTCGTCGCATAGTCTCTACGGTTCGACCAAAAGGTGTCGATTGTGTCTGCGTAGTTGATTGTGGATCACAGAGTACGGTCAGCTCCATTTGCGCGGCACAAGTTGCCAGAGAAACCAGCGCAGCCTGTTCTTGACCGCTGAAGGCGGCAAAACCATCTACCCACACTTCGCAACCGTCCAGCCACGACACCTGATCGAAATGCGCTCGCGCCTCAGTGAGATATTGCGAGGGATCAACACGATCTTGCCCCAGATACGCCAGGTATGCTTGGTACATCAAGTGAATATCATGAAGCTTAGCTGAGAAGGCTGCGTTGGAGGATTCATCTTTACCCATCCGCTCCAACTGTGTAGGTGAAATAGCCTCTTCGATGAGTTCCGTTATGGTGTGAGCTAGATGCTGAACGAATCCGTTATGCCGTTCGACTCGCTGGTAATATTGTAATTGAGGTCTAAGTTGCTGGGCTAGATGTCGCAGTACCATTATCCGAGCAGCTTCGGACAAGGCACGCCGTTGAACAACGCCGGCTGATTCGAGCACGCGAAATGCCAAGCGTTGGAATGAAAGGACTTCGACGCGGTGAGCACAAGACACATCATCCGCAGCCAACACCGTTCGTTCCATCTGTAAACTGGCCTGTTCGGGCACGAGTAGGATAAGACGAGGACCGTTGACTGCGTCTTCACGTAGACGCGAACGGATACATTCCACGCAGCGAAACGTTTTTCCAGAACCAGCGCGACCTAGGACAAATTGAACAGGCATTGTGATAGTCGTGTTAGCATAGCGTCGGCTCTGCGTCAATCATGCATCACTTCCTCGCGGCGTTGCTCAGCTACACGCTTACTCACTCGATGGCGCGCTTTATATTCGAAGAAAAGCTGCATGGCATAGAACGCATACACCAGCGATACCACCACTAAGGCTAAACCAACCAGTGCGACGAAGGGGATGATGAAATTGACACGAAAACCTAGAATCGACCATTGTCGGATGCTTACATAAAACAAACCCGCACCCATGAGGCCTGCAAAAATCGAGATCACACACTCTGAGATGGGAAAGCGCGTTTCGTTTTCGAGGAAAATACCTTTTTGGCGAATCGTACGAGCGTGATAACGATTACCGCATTCCGGGCAATTATAGCGGTAGGGGAGTGATCGCAGGTTATAGCCACAACGGGCGCAATACATGGATCGCTTGATCACACGATCACCGCACTGCTCGTTCAACCGATCTAGATCATCATGGGATAACACAACGACATTGTCTTGCTAATTATGAATAAGCTACGTAGCACTATACTATGATTATACTGCGAACATCGCTTCGATGAAAATCTTGGGATCAAACGGTTCTACATCCGTGGGTGTCTCACCTAAGCCGACGAATTTCACGGGTACGTTGAGTTGGTCACGAATCCCAACGACCGCGCCACCTTTAGCGCTGCCGTCCAGCTTGGCTAGAAATAGTCCGGTGACATCTACATGTTGCGAGAATTGACGCGCTTGGACAATGGCGTTTTGTCCGATGGTGGCATCGAGTACCAGCAAGACTTCATGGGGTGCGCCTGGAATTTTTCGCTGCACCACCTTTTGAATTTTGCCGAGTTCGCGCATCAGATGATCCTGTGTATGAAGGCAACCGGCGGTGTCAATAAGTAAAATATCAGCCGATCGGGCTACAGCGGCTTCACAGGCATCGTAAGCCACCGCGCCTGGGTCTGCGCCTTGGTCATGCTTGACAATTTGAACACCGATACGCTCAGACCACACGGTCAGTTGGGCTACCGCTGCCGCCCGAAAGGTATCGCACGCGCCAAGGATGACCTTGTTATCCTGCTGCGTCAGATAATGGGCGAGTTTGGCTAC
>JAJRWX010000070.1 GCA_024276605.1 Planctomycetota bacterium
AACCAACTCCACCAGCCGGGCGACCTCGGCTTTCAGTGCGGCCAGCTCGGCCTCTAATTTAGCGATCCGTCGCTGATAGGCTTGCTCGCGGTTCGGTTCCACCGTCCGCTCCTCCTCTTGGCATGTGCTCGAAAAACACTACGCTGACAGGGAATTCATCGGCCGAAACGCGAAAGACCGGCCACAAAAACCGAAAGACATGTTGTATGCGAGGACATCTTCGGGAAAATGCTGTGAACGGTTACAAATAGGGTTTATTGAAAGCATGTCCCGCGTTACGGATAAGCTTCGTCGCGGTGTGCTTCTCCGTGGCATATCAGCGTGCAACTACCGGCGAATGTGCCATTATCCTTAAACATCATGAGTCCGCTTGACGGTTCCGGACGCACAATCGTCGTATCGAAATTAATCAAGTGCGTATGGTCTGAGCCGGTAACAATCGTCTGGCTAACACCATGCGGATCGTGGCAAGCTGAGCAAGGCGTACGTTCTTTGACAATGTGTTTTCTGTGTTCTTTGAAGCTTTCGTCGCTCAGAATACTTGAGCGGCGATGGCATTTGTAACACAGATCATATTCCGTTTGCGACTCTGGTATATTGTCGCTGGTCGTGTAATTGCGCTCAAGCATATACTCATTACTGGAACCATGTGGGCCGTCCGGGCCGCTGCCGCCGTTACGTGGGCCGTCGTTATTGTTATGACAATCCGTGCACCGCAACAGCGTCCCTTGTGGCAGGCCGGGTATCAGGCTGATCGTGTCCGAACTGGGTGAAGAAGCCGCTACCGGGTGATAACTTGGATTGCCCGGTTGAAACTTAAGTCTCAAGTCCGTGGTATGAGCCTGTCGAAAAATCTGCGATGGGGTATCTACGGCTGAATTGCCATGACACTTCAGACACACTTCATACTCATATTGAGATTCATCGAGCAACGTACCGCCTATACTCACGCCAACAACGCGCATCAAAGTCGCACCAATGGGAATATATGTCGAGGTTGGTGTCGGCGTAGTAACAGCATGGGGATTATGGCAATCGACGCATTCCACATGGGCTTGGTTGATAAATGCACCTTCTGTTGGGTCATGTGTTCCCTGATCATTTCGTGGATCGTGGCTGGAGAATTTATTTATTGCCGCCAGTATGTTGGTATTAGCTACAGAACCGTCATGACAATTGAGGCAGTTATCTTCCTCAGCAGCATGGAGCAAGAGGCGTTGCTTACCCCCAGCCGTGTGAGAGCGGTGACAACTTCGACAGGCATTTTCAGCAACCGATGTAAAAGGCCAATCGCTAAGTGTTGCACTGCTGACAGTGGCGTTGGATATTTGGTGCGACGAGCCTGTCCAACTGTTCATCAGGTGACACGCGGTACATAGATTTCCAAAACGTGGATCAAGCACCAAAAAGTCTCCAAATGTGTTGTTGTGTGCATCGTGACAGGAAGTGCATTGTAATTGTCCTGATGGGTCGAGTTTGGTCTCTGCCGGGAGGGCTTGGGGCGATTTAAGCTGTAAATCCGACGCCGCAATACCGGAGGTGTAATGAAAACTAATCGGATGGTCATCGGAAAGATCAGTACCCAAGTTAGTTAAACCGGACGGTAAAAAATCTCCTCCCAACATACGTATTTGATCCGCCCTACTCAACACGCTTCCTAACGCAATCGTACCATCATGACAACTCAAACAAAGTTTACTCGAACCCGTCGGTTGGCCTGGCTGAGCATCCAGGGTAGACGACGTATATATTTGATAATTGGCCGCAGATAGTTGGCGGTTCCATAGAGGCTGAAGACCTAGGGTGTTATGCGGGGCATGGCAGAAGATACAAATTTGCTGCTCAGATGCTGCCCGCATGACACCCGGTCCGCCAGCGGAGAGATTGTGTACGGTAGTAGCGATGCGCTCTTGCCCATAACTCTGTGTCAAAAGAACTGCACAGATGAGCACCCCTTTCATTAAGCACGTCATGAGAGATCGGCAGCCAGTAATCATCGATGTCTTTTTGTGTGCTGCGTTAGTGTTCATTCTCATTCCTCCTCCATGGCATCGATTTCATCATGCAAAATGTCGAACACCTGTACGCGACGGTTGTAAGAATCGCAAACCCAGATTCGATCATGCTTGTCAATGAAGATACCGGAAGGCAACCAAAATAAACCGGCATCATGCCCCTCTGTTCCAAAGAACAAGAGTAACCTACCTGTTTTGTCGAATATCTGAATATTCTCAAATCTTGCATCGACAACATAAATCATCCCTTGACTATCAACAGCCACGGCTTTAGGTAATGCGAGATCTCCGAACGCATCACCGGCTTGGCCAAAAGACGTAACGGGTCGCCCATCACTTGTGATGCTTTGCAACCGTTGATTGCCTGCGTCGGCGATCCAGAGTGTTTCACCATCATCGGCAATGCCACATGGGAAATTAAACTCTCCCGGCGCAGTGCCCCTTTGTCCGAGGATTCGTTTGAGACGACCGATTTCATCGAGCACTTTCACATTATGAGCGATTGTATCCACCACATAAAGCTCTTTGGTGGCAGCTCGATATATCAATGCTGTTGGTCGTCGTAATTCCTCCGGTAATCGAAGCGTCGCAACGAACGAACCATCTTTGCTGGAAATTTGGTGTATGGTGCCCCTCTCCGAATCGCATACGTAGAGGGTGTCACCGGGGCCGGCTGCAAGCCCTACAGGACTGAGTAATAACGTTTTATTAAGTCGGGATATTTTCTTGTATCGTCGAGATTGCATATCAAAAAGATGTAAACATCGACCGCCGGGATCTGCGATCCAAAGCTTTTTACCATCAGGTGTTACAAACACACTACGCGGACCATAAAGTAACAAGCTCGCTTTTTCACCTACTAATAAATCAACAAATCCCTGAAATATTTTACGTCCTGGTTTCAAATCCTCTGCGCTGCTTATCTGACCGACGTAGGCAATTCTTGGCTGTTCCGGTGGCGCAGGCCAAACTAACGTAGCATCATGAGGCTGAAATATCCGCCCCGGCGACGTCGCACAACCTGATACGGAATAAAAGATAACGACTAACAATATCTTGCTGAGCATGTTCATCAAAATGACCTTCGTATTTGCAGGTATAGCGCGGTCTGTTCGTTAGAGGCGAAGACGTCCTGAAACTTGCCATATTCGTACGTTAACCTGATTTCCGTCTGGCGGATATTCCATTCCAGCGTAAAATCTATATCGATACCTTCATCATCACCACTAAGTGAATCATTTTCTTGTCGATAGAGTACTGAGGTTTCGACAATAAACTTCGGCGTGATCGGATGTCGATATCTACCTTCGGCGGTGAAAAATTTCAGATCACGAGCGTTTGGATCAAAATAGGTGATGTCCGACCATCGTAATCGCAACTGCCCCATGGCGCCCCGACTAAACCGCCGCTTCAAACTTGCGTTGGCACGAATGGCAACAAACGGATTGATATTGGAGTAGTGGTCTTCATATTCTATACCTAAACGCAATGTATCGTGCTTGTATTCCACACCAATAAGATAAGCGCTAATGGTTTCCGGTGTCACCCCGCTAGTCTCTGTTGGGGTCACCGTCTGATCCTGTTTGAGATACCGGACATAGGGTTCCAATCCCATGTTGAATCTCTGACGAAGGCTCATTTGTTGGCTCATTGTATCCAACGTGAATGAACCACCGACTTGGAACAAATAATCGATCAGCACGGTTTGACCGTCTATGATACGCCCCGTAGGTATACGCTCCAATTCTACTTGATCGCCAAGTTGGCGTACGGAATAATCTCGCCCCTGCAAGTATGTCGTGGTACGGTCTTCCCCAGTGACAAATATAGAGCTGGTCCGTATGCGTGTGTTAGACAATACGCGCGGTTGTAAATCGTCAAACGTGTGGCGCTCATCGAGAATCTCGATAATCTGCTCGCCCCCTTTTCGATCTTCACGCTCGAGGCGTCCTTGGTATGTCGCCAATAGAGAGCCCCATCGGTTTTTCTTACGATAATCCAAACTCACTTGAGCACCATATCGGTTTATATCCAGGTTTGAATTGAAATTCTGCGTCTGGCCATAACTGTGAAATTGAGTTACGAGACTATCGTATACACGGTGTTCGATCGTACCACTAATGGAATAGGACCGCTCTTCAAGGGGTACAACCCCAGCTAAGTTTCCTTGTTTGCGGTCGATAGCTTCAAACTGATACCAAGACCTTACATTCTCCGTATGTTGAAATCGCACTATCTCACGCCATCGAACGCGCTTTATTTGGAACGAGCCTTTTTGGTCGTAGTTATTTAATGTTGACTCAAGACGATGTTGTTTTTGAGGGCCGAAATTGAGATTATGCGACAGCGTTAATTCGTTTGTATCATAGTTAAACCCGAAAGGCTCTTCTTGAGTTTTTCTATACTCATAATTAAAAGATAAATAGTTGTTGTCGCTAAATCGATATTCAGTATCGAAGCGTAATAATGTATTCTGTTGCCTACCGTTTTGCTCAAAATCACTCAGAGGTTCGAGCCTGACGTCACTATCCGAAAATTGCAAACTGGTAGGCATTTTTTCGTCAATGATGCGCCATATAAATCCGTAATTGGTCGTCGTCACCTCCAGGCTTGATTGAAACGCACGCGGCTGTAAGTTACGTTGTCGGCGGGCATATATCGAGAAGGGATAAGATTTCTTTTTCAAGAACTGACCTGATACATCGAACTCAACGATTGTACCCGGGTCACTAGTCGTTCGTTTACGATTATTAAACACATCCTCATAATCATATTGCAGTAATCCAAACAAACCAGCTGCAGAAAACTCAAGAAAGTTTGGGTGATATACGTAACCATCCATCTCGAGTTTAATATTTTCCTCGAAAATGGATTCTTTGGATTTAGTCGTACCCGCACCAACTTTGGAACGTTGATCGTTACTGCGATACTTAGTGACGTACTCTACATAGCCGTTAGTACGAAGAATGTGCAATTGCTTGATGCCACGCTTTCGTTTTTGTTCCACAAAGCATCCGCTCATCATACCAAGCATCAACATACATATGCCAAGTAACATCAACCGGTTGATGAATGAATGGTTTGCATGGACCACACGTGAACTTGTTTGGTACACATCAACCTCGATTTGTCCCGGTTTAATCATCAAGGATCACTTCCTTGACCGGGCTTGAGGAAAAAACGATTGCTTCCTCCGTGTGCATGATGACATTGCGTGCAAACGCGCATATCTAGTGCTTGGTGGTGCGATCCCTCTCCAAGGTCGCCAAGATCGTGGCATTGCAAGCAGGTTTCTGTTTCGTCGTATAAAAGTAATTTCTTATTGGGCGAAGTATGATGATGATGGCAAACCAGACAAGCATTCACCGCCACGGGTCCATGGACATATGTAAATTGTGCTTGTGGTTTCTGATGACACATAAAACACAATCCTTTGTCCGGCGTGCGTATTAACTCGCCAGTCTCCTGACTATGACATCCGCCGCATCGATTTTCTCGAAATGGCGGATGGGCATATAAGGCGAGAATACGTTTATTAGACTTGGCATCAGTCTCTTCGACTGGAACGTTACCACCAATACGTGCATAGCCCACTTGGGGTGTTGCATTGGGCGGAGGTACCCCGTCAAAAAAAAAGGTTAAAACGCGATATCGTTTCGACGGATTGCATGCCGCATGTATGAAAAATACTGCAAAGATAAAGATCATCGATACGTAAGTTCGTCTTCCTATCAATGATCTGCTCCTTACGCGTCACGTATTTAATCCGCGGGTTTGGCTTTGTCGGTTTTTTGTTGTTCCGGTACAAGATTGGGTTCCGGCGGGTCGTCCACCGGACCAATACCTTCTTCTGCCGGCATGGGAGCAATGGCACGCATTTTCGATGCACCAAGATCATAGTTTTCGGGAAACGTCCCGAAGGCGTAAATGTTAATGAGATATTGTCCAAACTGACTCGCAACGACTAACAAATACTCAGGCGTAAAATCCTCATGTAAGTATTGCTTGAAGTAAGGTATGGAAGATTGATCGATAGCAATGGATGCGGGTAGCCCTAATGCCCCGGGAACATTTCCCGGACCGCCAAAGCGCATCAATCTGTCACCGTCGCTGTTGAACATCTGCACGATTTCAGTCGCGCCATCGACAACGTATATGATACCATCCGGACCAATTCTAATGCCTCGTGGCCTGCCAAACTGACCCAGCATGTAACCCGGCGTGCCTTTAGACCAAATAGGCTCACCTTCCGGCGACAGTTTTTGAATGCGCCAGTTGTGGGTATCACTTATATAAATATTCCCCTCTTTATCGAGAGCGATACTGTTGGGTATTCTGAATTGACCAGGCTCGCCACCCGGTTCTCCGATGGTCCGCAGCACTTTTCCACTGACTCGATCCAGGACAACTATTTGGCACGTTTGATCGTTGTCAAGAACAAATAATTCGTTTTCGTAAACGGCAACATCTACAGGATGGCAAGGTTCGGGGATGTCATAGGCGTTCACATACTTGTCATCGGCATCGAATGCGACAATTTGTTTACGAACGGGATCAGCCACGAATTTGTAACCCAGTGAGTCTATCACGATGTTTATGGGCTTACGCAGCCGCCCCGGCCCTCGATCACCAAACACGGAATAGCGCTGGGCCTTGAAATCCAGCCGAACGATGGCCAACCCTTTCGTATCACATACATAGACAACACCATCGCGGGCAGCTAGACCATATGGCTTGCTAATACGCTGCGCTTCTGTCGGCTCATCACCCAGCACGAAAGATTCAAACGAATCCCCAGCCGGTTCGACCTGCGCTGCACCACTGGCCCATGTTAGAAATTGGACGCGCGGTTGCTCGGGCGGAGCAGGGAAAAATAGCCATTCCTTATTTTTCTTCTCCGTAGATTGACACCCCAAAGGACCAATGAGCATACCAAAGCCCAACAGCATAGATAACTTAACGTGGTTCACCATCGCGTACCTCATGTACTATAGTTTTTAGAACGGCACACCTTCGCCTGTTACTATTCTAATATAGTACTACTGGATCTATGTGCAAGATGTATGCCGCAATGCGCATAAACAAGCACACACGCAATCGTCGCGTGTGTGCGTTGAATTGGAAAACTTGTTCCTGGCGCCAGCTGTAATTCCGTGGAATATCTGGCGCATACTCACAACAGCAAGTACATTATTTGTTGTGGCACTCCATGCAGAGAAAACTCTCTTGAATAGGTACGCGTAGAAAACTTCCTAAACCATTGTTATGCACTTGATGACAGGATGTGCATTCCACGCGATCAACCCCGTTAATCGTAACAAGCTGCACACCAGGTCCGCCACCAATCCCCGGAGAAAAACCGGTGGGATCATTAAACTCAGTGGGATTAGACGTTGGATACACAATGCCAATCGGATGATCGTTGGATAGATCCGTGCCCAGGTTCGCATCCCCGGTAATCACAATCCCCGTACTCGTGACACCGCCATAGTTATCAATAGCGGTGACGCCGTCATGACAACTCAGGCATAATTTACTCGGAGCCTCAGGCTGACCAGCCGTACTGCTATACATGGTAAATGTTTCTTGCGTTTCCGCATGATTCCACAGCACACCAGCTTCGCCGGATAGAACCGCATTATGCGGTGTGTGGCATGGCATACACACGCGATTTCCAGGTACGGTAACCCCCGGGTAGTTATTCAGGTTGTGCGGTGAATTAACAATACCCACGGATGGGTAAGATGTTGAATCACCAGGTATAATTTGACTATAGGCCGACGTAGCCACCATAGTCACGACCAGGACTGATACAATTGCATGTACGCGTTTCATTTTCATGACCTCCTTTACGATGCGATGAGCATCCCATTTGACTCCCAGGATCACACAAGCAATGCTCCGTACATCACCTTGCTGCCTCCTGCGGCGGCTTGTTTCCACCACACTATACGTATACAGGCAAATTACGTGCCAAAAGGTATAATAATCACTCATACGCCATATTTTGTAGCTGGCACGCATAATTCTGCGATTTACAGCGATTAACGTCGCATAATCGCCAAATCAATCAAACCACAGACGGATGACTATTCTGATAATTCTTGCATGTGGGAAATGGATAGAAGTTGTCATAAAAACTGAGAATACTACATGACAGCGCATAGCCGTACACTTGTAGTACTTGTTGTATGTATGCATCACGGGGTAGGGATTTTTTTCGACTCGCTTGATGGCTCCGGTGTAGGTGCCGTCACATCAACTGGTACAATGTTCGTGACAGGGTTCTGGCGATCATATCGGTAGGCTTTGTGGCAACCCGGCTGGCATGAGCCACCGTTTTCGGACGTTTGATAATTTAACGGAATTCGCCACTTGCCAAACGGGACCGATGTTCTAATCTGATGTGGATGGCTTGACGCGTGCACGTCATGACATGCACGACAGCTTCTCCCTTTGACTTTTTTGTTGACGTGTACATAGTGAAGATTTTGTTCACCGTTACGAAACTGCGTATCTTCGTCCGTTTCAGGCTCCTCAAAAGCCTCCAGATCATGACAAGAGAAGCACAGTTCGTATGCCTCTTCATCAAAGGGGGCGTAAAACTTCTGCGGATATGCGCTAGTGACGAGTGAAACAAAGCCGCTTGCATGAGCACTGTGGCAGGCTAAGCAATCTTTCTCCTGGACCGGGCCATGATGCTGGGGCTTATCTTGTAGATAAGCCACCATGTTCGGAATGACCTTGTCTTTTATTTCGATGGCTTTGTTATGACAACTCAGGCACAGCTTTGCGGGTTCGACAATCAGTAATTTATCATTTTCAGATTCATGCGCTTGATGGCAACTAAGACAAGCCCGCCCCTTCATCGCAACACCGTGAGTCACGAGCGCATCATCGAATTGATCTGCCATGTCATCATGACAATCCAAACACAAGTCCGGCACCGTAGCCGTTAACATCATGGCCGTCTCCCCACCGTGCGGCAGATGACAATCCAAACACTGCTCTTTCGCCGGTTCATGCACATGCTTAGCATCTTCCATCATCTCGAGCCTATCATCGTGACAATCAACGCAAAGCTGTTCAATAGGTTTAAGTAGCAGTTTCTCGTTCATTGAACTATGGGCATCATGACAAATAGTGCAATCGCCTGCTGCAACCGGCCCATGTAAATGCTTGAGAGATTCGATCGTGTCATCGTGGCAGTCTAGACATAGATCAGCACCTTGCTCAGCAAATTCGAACACATGTTTAGTCTCGTCAGGCTGTTCATGGCAGGCATCGCATGATCCCTGCTCAAGAGGACCATGTATATGTGTTCGTTTAGCAAAGCCATCATGGCAATTTGTGCTTGCGCAGCCTTGAGAGCCATCCAAAAGGCTAGGCGGAGCAACTTCACCACTTAGACCAAAACACAATGTTACCACCACAGCCTGAAAAACCATCAGTGATGTCCTCCCTTGGGCACAGCAGAAGAAGTCATAAACGTAATAGCCATCGGGCCTGCCTTAGTATTAACAACGCGACGCTCATTCAACGCGATCCACAATGGGGATGTCAGACCTATTATCAACTTAGAGGCAATACGCAACGCCGGAACAGCGCCCGGTTTGTCCGAGCTAACGTATCGTTCTACCAGCTTGCCATGAGGGATAGATTGGCCAAGCTGAAAACGATACTGCGAACCGGCAATATCAATGGGTTGATTGATTGTCAATGTCTGTTCGTCAGTCTTTCCTTGATGACGTGACCAGAGTTCAAGATCATTTTTTCCCGTAGTTACGATGACATAATCAGGTGCTTGGGATGTTGATTGGACGGGGCAATCTAAGGTCACCTCAATGGGTAATCGGTCGGTTGATTCCGATGTGTAGGCTGGAAACTTGGAAAATACCCATCGATCCTCCTGTCGGCCACTTCCCGTAATCCTAACCATCACCGCTGGATTACGGCGTAATTGTGATTGATTCCTTGGCTGCTTGGTTTTTTCATCCATGGAGAAATGAGGCATGAACGAAAGTACTTCGAGGGAGTAATCCAAACCCTTAAGCTCTTTCTTGCGACCGATGGCAGCAGGCAATTGTTGACGATGTAGGCCATCAGGTCCGTTAACATGCAACAGCGGATCACGCGTATATTCCGTACGAAATTGTTCCCAAAGATAATCGCGTTGCGAGGTATCCTTAACGGCCATAAACCGCCAAGTGCCGATGAAACTCACCAGTCGGTTTCGTTCCTGAACGTTTGCCATGAGCCAGCGCTGATACGATTGCGTCGGCCCGTCAATCGATATAAATATCGCCGGCTCCCCCGTTTCATCCGTCTCAATAACCGTCTGGTCCAGTTGAGCAAGAGGTAAATAGTCTGTTAATTCAAGTTTCTCATTCAGCCAAGGTAAGGCTATTTCTTGTGATAATGTCGCTGGCAGGTTTCGATCGCGCAGTTTTGCTTCGACTCTAAGGGGTGCATAGTTTTCCGTGTTTAGCAGCTTACATTCAACCATAAGCTTCTGATCCGGCATTAGTGGGTGCGCGCCATGACCGCCATGTTGGGACAGGGCTGGCTGTGTCGCCAGGCCGATAATGACTATAACAATCCATAATGTCTGATGATGATTCATGATGTTTCACTCAGGTTACTTGTGATGTATTGGCTACATGATTCCGTTCACGGGAAATGCTTAAATCCTCCATTTTTCGATATAAGCTCGACAAACCTATACCAAGCGATGCGGCGGTGGCGCCTTTGTTGTTGTCCATTTGACTCAACACCTTAAGGATGTGTTGCCGTTCAAATGCATGAGTCGCTTCTCGTAGACCCATGCTGACAGAAGTTGATGAACTGGTTGGCTCTATAGCAAAACCTAAATTCTCTCGCTCAATAAGGCGATTATCGCAAAAAATAATAGCCCGCTCAACCACGTTTTCCAACTCGCGCACATTACCCCGCCACGGATGATTAACCAGTGATTCCAAAGCCTCTGGAGAAAATCCAGGGCAGTTGGTATTTAGCTCATGGTTATACTTGTCCGTAAAATGTTTGACCAACAACGGAATATCTTCTTTTCTTTCGCGAAGCGGTGGTACCGTCAATCGAATCACGTTTATGCGGAAGTATAAATCCTCACGGAATTCTTCGCTTTCGATAGCTTTTTCCAATTCACGGTTGGTGGCAGCAATGATACGAATATTGACCGGTCGTAATCGATTATCTCCGACGCGTGTTATGGCACGTTGTTCGATGGCTCGCAATAAAACTGCTTGACTCTTGGGAGGCAAGTTGCCGATTTCATCTAAAAATAGCGTGCCTCCGTCTGCGGCTTCAAAGTATCCGATATGATCGCTGTTAGCCCCGGTAAATGCACCGCGTCGGTAACCGAATAATTCGCTCTCAACCAATGAATCAGCTAGTCCACCGCAATTTACAGCCACAAACGGTGCCTGCGAAGTGATGCCACTATAGTGGATCGCCCTGGCCAACACTTCTTTACCCGTCCCACTTTTGCCGCAAATAAGCACATTACTGGTAGTTTGAGATATACGCTTAATGGCATCCATGATGGATAATATGGCCGGTGATTGCCCAATCATCTCCATGCTCTTTTTTTGCCGTACTTGATCGTGCAGTAGTTTATTCTGTTTCACCAACTTATCATGTTTGAGAAGCCGTTTCAGTCGATAAACTAGCTCATCAAAAATTAACGGTTTACAGATGTAGTCGTTAGCACCGCTCTTCATCGCTTCGACGGCAGTCTCGACTTCACCAAAAGCTGTGATCACGATGATACCGGCCTGGGGGGCTAGTTTTTGTGCGTGCTTAATGAGTTCCATTCCGGTGACGCCCGGCATACGAAGATCCGTAATAATAGCGTCTACCGTATTTGATTTGAGGGCACGTAGTGCATCGCTTCCATCCACACAAGCAATGACATCAAACCCCTCACCATCAAGTACTTCAGCGAGATTTTTCCTGAGAGTATCCTCATCATCGGCCAGCAAAATAGTGTGTTGACTCATTTTCATCTCCAGGCTGATGCTGCAAAATCGGCAGAATAATCGTAAAAATAGTTCCTTGATCACCGTTTTTCATAAAGTCAATGGAGCCGCCGTGTTTACCGATGATGCCGTAACTCACAGCTAATCCCATCCCGGTCCCCTGGCCGGGTTGTTTGGTCGTAAAGAAGGGTTCAAAAATTCGACGCCCAATCCCCGTAGGAATACCAATACCGGTATCCTTAATTTGAATGTGTAGATTTCGACCATACTTTTCACTAGATACCGAAAGTTTGCCACCGTCGGGCATCGCATCTAGTGCGTTCAGCAGTAAATTGATAAATACTTGCTGCATTTGTCCACGCATGGCACATGTATTAGGTAGTGTTGGCGGATGATGAAAAGTAATGTTGACATTTCGTGCACGGCGATCAAAGGAGACGAGTTTGACGGCCTCTTCCAGCGTATGAATGATGTTGGTAGATTCCCAATGATCGTCACCAGGCCGGGCGAGTCGAGATAACTGCCGTACGATATTGGATATTCTTTGGATATGCTGCAAAATCAAGCCCAACTCTTCACAATTTGGTTCGATAGCTTTGCGTCGTTTCAATAATTGGGCGATCGAGGAAATGCTGGATAATGGATTGCCAATCTCATGGGCAATGCCGGAAGCCATCTGTCCGATGGCTACCATTTTTTCCTTTTCAATCATGGACACGCGCATCCGCCCCACTTGGGCAGATTCTTCATCCAGTAGAAACATGAGGTTATTGAAAGCTTCGCCTAATTCGGCCATCTCGTCGGGACACGATTGACGATAGACTGCACACTTTTGACATTGTTCAATACTTACACTCGGAGCACCGCATTCGATGGCATTATTGCTGAGCGCAACGATTTGCCAGCATCGCTCTCCGGGGGTTTCGTATACCGGACACTGGGTACGTTGGCAGCTTAGTACATCTCGACAACGTACGAGATTGGGGTTCTCAAATCGAGCACGCGGGGTAGCTTGTGCTTTATAAGAAGCCAATACCGTGCTAAGCTGTTTGGCTGTGTCGGACAATCGACGTTGCTGTCGCCACATGGTGATGTACATAATGCCGCCGATCAAGAAGGTCGTTGTAATGGCTCGCATGGTCAGCAGGAAATGCCGCATACCAATCGTCAGCTCTGTGAAAATATGTCGTTGAGCCACTTCCCAGATCACAAAAAATGCAGCAAAGCCAGAGATGATCAGTAATGGAGCTAGGAACGCCGGCGATCGCTGTGGGGGGTGATATTTATGGGTACTCGGGCCAGAAAACGAGGGATGTCTTCCAACGCCATTTGGCGAGGCCGTATTGGTTCCTGGGGTGTCTGCTGGCAATACAGACAGAGACAGATCATTGTTGCTTTCCGCTGGCGTAAGTGACGTTTTCATATTCGCCGGCCTAACCATGACATCCCAACCGCCCATGTTACCAAAGCGATCCCCTTTAGGGATCTCCCTCAAGACCCAGCAATTGACATATAGCACTTGGCGTGCCGCGTCAGAAACACGCGTTTTGACAATAATGATAGATTAGGGAATGCAATTTGCATGGTGAGCTAAGTATGCTCTTTTTTATATAGTAGCAGTCATGAGGTTATCTTTGCGTTTTTTCGCGGATTGAGGTACTACACAACTATCGAAAATGCTAAGATAGTGGCAAATAATCGAGTAATGTGTCCGTTTCATCCGCGACGGGTGATGTGTAAAATATAAGTAGGCTGTTCGATACTCTGGGTAGTAACACCCCAATATAGGGTGATTGCGACTATGACTATTCAACAGTTAGCTATGGAGTCTTCATCATGATCGGTTCCGTAAGAAACAAGACTAAATATGCCGTTCTAGCTGTCATTATGTTACTACCGCTTAACATGGGTGGATGCCCGGAGTTTCGCAACGAGTCAATCGATGCCCTTGAAACCGCCTCACGTGGTGTAATTGATGCTGCTGTGACTCTTTATTTTGACCAACTACGCACTGATGAGGTCAATTAATTTGTCAGTCGTTCATCGGGTGACAAGCAAAGCACAGGGCCGACTTTTCGATTGGAATGACCAAACGCGCTGGAGTAGGTGCGTAAAGATCATGACAAGAAATGCAGCTAACTTGCCCCTTTGGGAGCAATATTTCTTTCGGCAGTTGGCTTGGATGGCGTAACGACACGTACTGTTTTCGTGAGCGTTGTCGCTGGTAGCGAACGCCGATCGGATGTTCACCTCTATTGCCTCCAATACTTATGGATGATTTGCTGGCATGTCTGTTCGTCGTATTTGATGCGTTTACGCCATCATGACAGCCCAGACACTGTCGCGACGAGCCATCTAATTCACGATGTAAGCTATTGCGGTTGGATTGTCTCGTGGATTGATGAGCACGTCCCAATACAGACCAATGCGATAGTTGTTGATTGCTTCCTGTGCTATTCACATGGCAATTCGAGCAAAAGTTTCCACCTTGCTCTGTGATATGCGTAGCACGTAGTCGAGGGTTACGACGGTTACCAAATGCCGGTAGTTTCTCGTGACAAGTGAGGCAGGTTATCGAACCATCGTATGCCAATGGCCAACCATCCGGAATTTTTATTTTATTTGAAGGCTTCATTCCGATCCTGTGGTTACGCATACCCGGACCATCTCGAAGTCGATCACTGAGAGATGACGTGTCAAAAGGTTGTTCAGCATACGTTGCACCAACAATGAGGACGAAACTGATGATGATCACCGGCAATGAACAGTATGGATGACTGAATTTTGGCATCGAATCCCCCTCCAGGACGTAGATTTAGAACAAGCGTGTGATGTACGACGTGTATCTCTCCCCTGCTCGTTCGCTATGATTGCAAACCGTGCTATCAAGCCCCTGTGTAGGATTTACGATATCCAGGGCTCCCTGTGAGATTGACATAAAAATTATTGATCTAGCCCTCCATGACACCGCAAGATCGCCAGACATATCTTGCAGGAGTGGGGCTTTATTCTCAGTTGCGGGAATACGCGCAGGTTCGACTACCAAAAATGGGAAATACGCTGCTCAAGCCTAACGTCCGAATAAACGCAGGTGATGAAAACAGATTAGAGTTATCTTGTTTAACGCCAAAGGCGAGAGATATGAACTCTCGCCTTGTCGTGAGTCGATATGGTCATGCAGTGCTAGCCGAGTCCGATTGCCCATAAGATCAATACATCAACACGAGACATGACTCGTTGGGGGGCTGACATCAATAAATCAGCCTCAAACGATTCGCGCATCGACGACAAACAAAGTTTTACGTTGAGATTGTTGTGTTAACGATGAACTCTGCGGGAAAATTTGAGGGTGGATGTTGCTTTAGCTTTACGACGAGGCGGCGTGATGGTGCCTGGGTCGGGAATCGTGGTATTGTCCGGCAAGGCAACAGGCAGAGACGGGGTTCCACCAGCTCGGAGAACCAATAAGGCTGCAAAGGCATCTACTGCCTGATTTATTTGCGTGAAAATAATGTTGACCGCTTCGACGAAAAAATCGGTTCGATTCGATCTCGGTCGTTGTGTCTCGGTGATTTGAACGGGGGCACCGAATGACTGAGCCCGAAATAAACCGGCATTGACCATCTGACCAGGACGCTGCCCCAAACCTACGGATAGTTGCCCATAGGCTGATGGGATGCCCAAGAAAAAGGACAGAACTGTTAAATGAATGATTCGCTGCCGAATGCGCATATAAGCCAACTCTCGATTACCAAAAACCTCATCAGAGACTATATTTCTACCCATAAACACGGTCTTGGTTACATGGACACATCCCTGCTTACACTATATCTCGGCAAAAACGTCATCTCCACGTAAATTTGTCTAATATGCGACAAAAAACGCCCTTACAGTGAATTTTCTTCATTGTTTGTGTCATCAGAGTTACCAGTGGCACTTTCATTTGAATCGCCATTTGAGTCGCCATTGTCCTGTAACATGCGGGCGATGGCGACAACCGAATCCCCCTTCTTGAGACTAATTAGACGAACGCCCTGGGTGGCTCGTCCAATCTCACGCAATGCGCTAAGGTCGGTACGGAGCATCATCCCGTTTTTAGTGACCAACATAAGCTCATCTCCGTCACTCACCGCTGCGATGGCTACGACACGACCATTTCGCTCCGTCGTCTTGATGTTAATCACCCCTTTACCACCTCGACGCGTCTTACGATATTCTTCAATTCTAGTTCGCTTGCCATAGCCAAATTCACATACCGTTAGTACGGATGAGCCAGGATCGATGGCTACCATCGAAATAACCTTATCGCTATCCGAGAGTGCCATACCACGAACACCTCGTGCCGTGCGCCCCATCGCTCGGACATCGCCTTCGTCGAAACGGATAGCCATCCCATGACACGTACCAAGTACAATTTCGTTTTCGCCGGTGGTTCGCTCAACATTAATCAATTCGTCTCCCTCATCGAGCGTGATGGCTATGATGCCATTCGCCCTGGGGCGAGAAAAAGCAGCCATGGGAGTTTTCTTCACCGTACCGTTAGCTGTGGCGAAGAATACGAATGATTCTTCGAACGCTTTCACCGGGAGCACCGCTCTATGTTGTTCACCAGGTTTCATCTGGAGTAAATTAGCCAAGGATCGACCACGGGCGGTGCGCCCCATGGCAGGTAAGTCGAACACCCTCATCCAATACACCCGGCCCCGACTGGTAAACACGAGCAAGTAATCGTGCGTCGAAACGGCGAAAAGATACTCGAGGAAATCACCTTCCTTGGTCGTTCCGCCGCGAACGCCTTTGCCACCGCGTCCTTGCGTTCTATAGGTATCAACGTCAGTACGCTTAATGTACCCCTCGCGCGAAATAGTCACGATGACCGGTTCGTCGGGGATCAGTTCTTCAATACTAAAATCTGAATGTGCATCGACAATTTCCGTTCTACGTTTATTGCCGAATTTTTGCTTCATTTCATACAAATCTTCACGAATCATATCGAATATGAGGTTCTCATCTCTGAGGATCGCTTCATAGCCGTTGATCTCCTCGGACAGTTTCGAGTACTCACTTGCCAGCTTTTCAATTTCCAACCCGGTTAGTTTTTGTAATTGCATGGACAAAATTGCACCGGCTTGGACGGAAGTCAGATGATTGTCAACGCCGGCAAATCGATCCGAAAAGCTCTGCGGTAACAGCTTTAACAGCGTGTCGGCTTCAGATACGCGCAGCGATCGTGCCATCAAAGCTTCGCGTGCCGTAGCTGGATCCGGCGACTTTTTAATTAACTCGATAATTGCATCAATGTCGCCTATGGCTAAGATCAAACCTTCCAAAATATGCGCCCGCTGCTTGGCTCGGCGCAGTAGAAAATTTGTCCGCCGCCGTATAACCTGCTTACGGTGATCGACATAGAGGCTAAGCATTTGTTTGATCGACAGCGTTTGCGGCTGACGATCCACCAAGGCGATATTCATGATGTGGTAATTTGATTGAAGCGGCGTGTACTCGAAGAGCTGATTCATAATCACATCTTCATTGGCATCCCGTTTCAGATCTACTTCGATACGAACTTCGTGCTTACGGTCAGAGGCATCGTTAACCGCGGCGACGTCTTTAATCACACCGGATTTGACGGCCATCGCCACTTTTTCAGTGATCGTGCTGCGTAACACCGTATAGGGCAACTCGGTAATCACAATGGTCTTTTTGCCGGTACGGCCTTCTTCAACATGACACCGACCACGTAGCGTGATGGCGCCCCGCCCCGTCGTATAAGCGTCAACGATGCCGCGACGACCACAGATTTGCCCACCGGTTGGAAGGTCTGGTCCGGGTAGTACCGCCATAATATCAGCAAGCGTTAATTCGGGATTGTCCAGAAAAGCGAGTATCGCGTCACACACTTCGGACACGTTGTGTGGTGCCAAATTAGTAGCCATTCCGACAGCAATACCAGTAGCCCCATTAACCAACAGATTAGGAAACTTGCCGGGTAAAACCGTCGGCTCTTCGCGGGAGTTGTCGTAATTGGGGACGAAATCTACGGTGTCATATTCAATGTCGTCCAGCAGTGCGACAGAAGCCGCGTGCATTCGAGCTTCGGTATACCGCATAGCCGCCGGCGGGTCACCATCTATGGAACCAAAATTTCCCTGTCCATCAATAAGCGGTTGACGCAAATTCCAATGTTGAGCCAATCGAACTAAGGTGGGATAAATCACCGCGTCTCCGTGTGGGTGATAATTACCACTGGTGTCACCACTGATTTTCGAGCACTTTTTCGTCTGAGCACGCGGGCCGAGGTTAAGGTCGTTCATGGCAACTAGGATGCGCCGCTGGGACGGTTTCAAACCATCACGCACGTCCGGCAGAGCACGTGACATAATCACGCTCATAGAATAAGTGAGGTAAGAATCCTGCATTTCATCGATGAGAGGATGGTCGATAATGCGTTCTTGTGGTGCCGAAGATTCCGATGTCTGTGTCATGTATAGTCCTTACTGCATGATTAACGAACTTGTATTACATTCGCGCCTTCTGGATGATGCTATTGTAAGCAAAAAACACCACTTGCTCAATGTTTTGGAGGGCATTGTCGCAGGCAATTATCCAGTCTACGCACAGAACATTGAGAGGTTGAAGCGAGTTATTTTGTCCCAAAGTGGTCGAATCAGGTTTTTTCAATGAGAATGTCTCGAAACGGCGATACACAATTAACGAGAATGCTATAATATACCCTCCATCCCACATCGGGCTGATCGGCACGTGGCGACCAGAACCTCCCACAGGGTAACAAGTAGCAGCGTATTGGCGAGACTCCTATTGACTAAACCACATTCTAAAGTTCCTCCCGTCCTTGTTACATCCTCTCAAAAGCTTAGTGAAGCCTGTCAGCGGTGTCGCGATGCGGGCATCCTGGCCTTTGATACTGAATTTGTCATGGAAGATCGGTACATATCCGAAGTGTGCCTCATTCAAATAGCCATCGATGATGCTGTTTTTATCGTGGACCCCATGGCGGGCTACGATGTGACCGAGATTTGGCAAATGGTGGCCGATGAAGATATCACAACGGTGGTGCATGCCGGGCACGAAGATATGGCACTGTGTGTACAGCACCTCGGAAAACCTCCTGCCTCCATCTTCGACACGCAAATTGCGGCGGGTTTTTGCGATCTCGACTATCCATTAAGCTTACAACGCCTTATCCAGTCGGTCCTGGGCGTGCGACTAACCAAATCTAAAACGCTGACCGATTGGCGTCGCCGACCGTTGACCGACTCGCAACTTCATTACGGCGCTGAGGATGTGAATTATCTGTTGGATGTGTACGCAAAACTTCACGCATCTTTGGAAAAGCATGATAGAATAGACTGGACTGAGGAAGAATTTTCCCGGTTCACAGATATACGTACTTATCAAAAAGACGATGGTCAAAAATTAGCGAAAATTAAAGGCGGGCGTTCACTGCGGGGGCAATCGCTGGTCGTACTGCAAGACCTTTGCGAATGGCGAGACAAGTTCGCTGCGCGTGTGAATCGTCCGGCTCGTACCGTCTTGCGTGACCATCTACTGGTTGAAATTGCTAAGCATCAATTAACCAATCCCACGGAAATAGCAGAGCTTCGCGGCAATAATCTCAGTCGACGAGACGTCAAGATGGTGGCTGCTATTGTCGAAACAGCCATGCAAAAAAAACCTGCCAAACAACAGAACAAGCCTATCCGTGAGATTGAAACACCGCGCGAAACAGCCATCGTTGCCCTCTTACAGGCTGCTATCCGAAGCTACTGTCAAGATCACGGTTTAGCCTACGGGCTTGTCGCTACGCAAAAATCCATTCGACAACTCGTCCGCCAGAGTAATGGGCATACGGGTCATGAAATAACAACACCGGAGCTTCTCGCCGGTTGGCGAGGCCAAAGTGTTGGGAAAGTGTTGAGCGAATTGTTATCAGGACACAGACAACTCAGCATCGAAACGGAGAATCATGAACTATCCGTGCGCATCTCACGAACTCAAACGAAGTCAACCTAAGGCGAAGCCTTAGCTTTGTTTTTCACAAGCGAAGCCTCATCTGTAGGTTCGCGATAAGTAATCACGTTTTGAATGCGATGGTATTGGCCGTCGAACGTACTATAGCCAGCCTCGGAACTATAGAAATTAATCTCTTGAAACACCGCAGGTAGTTTGCTCAACGCAGCCATGATATGCGTGACGAATTCGACTTGTTTTAATTTACCTTGGATATCTTTTGTCGCATTTTGCTTGTCATGTTTAAGGAGTAAGGCAGGCACGACGGAACCTAACTGACTGAGCGCGTTCACCCATTGGGCTAATTCCTCACCATAATAGCGCTTATCCGTAAACGAAATGGAACGTACAGGAACTGGCGGCAATAACCCTTCTCGACGGAAACGCTCATTGCTCAACACGGAAGGCGCTTCGCCACGTGCTACAGACACACATCGATTCACGCTGGCTACTGAGTTGCTGATATACAACCAGTCATCCACTACCCCAATGGCGGGACGACCCACCATAGCAAGTAGCGGATGGACAATCTCGCAGCATTGACCGGGAGGCGTATCCACCTTACGAATGAACACAGGCTGTCCAATATCTCGTAACTTGTTAGTGACAAAAGAAAGCGCCTTGTTCACCTTTTCAAAAGCGACCTCCGGATCTTTCACACGAACAAAAAAGACGTTGTCGTATTGCGACATCGGTGTTGGCGCAGACGCGGGTAGTGTTACATGCAACGTCTCACCACTTAACCAGCTCAAGATATCACGATCTATGTCGAATCCCATCCTATCCATCAAGTTGTCGATTTTCGACAACACATCTTCACCGTTGGGTACATGTTCCGCGACGAAATGACGAATGAGATAATATCCTCTCCCAAAGTTCACGTTGCTTTGCAGGTAGAAAGAAACAGCATCTTTGGGGATGTATCGATCAAATCTCTTCAACGGAGGTCGATCGTAAATCATACGAGTCAGCGGCGCGCGTTTTTTATCTTTCTGCAAACATGCTACGGTTTGAATATGTTGACGCTTTCCATCGGTGTAAATGGAAGTCACCGTATAATCGTATACATCTATCAACTTCAACGCACCTTTGGCCATTGAAGCGGCCGGCGAATCGTTGGTTGACTTACTCGCTTTCTCGATTTGTGCTATAGCCGCTTTGCCAAGATCACCAACCAACATGCGGGCATCAAAATACGTGTAGCCATCTTCGGGCGCATCGACTTGAGAGAGGGCTTCTCGAAAACGAGGGGATTGGAGGATCGATTGAATATGCGGCTTTCCCTGGATGAGCAATAATACTTGTTTCCGCGCACGGGCGCCGAATATCAGCCCAACGATATCATCTTTCCGGAGGAGTGTCAGCCTGAATTTACTCGCACCAACGTGGACAGGCTGACTAACGCGCAACATCCATTGATCAATACCATGTTGCTGTCTATGAGTTAGATGTAATGTATTTTGCGTCTCGGAAAGCATTAGAAAAATCTTGACCAACGCCGTCATATTTCTTTTTGCAGCGTCGGACGAAGACCGCGTTAACAAGACGTACTCGTATTCTAGCGTTCCTCGGCGCGTACGTTCCGCGACAGCTACTTCGCCGCCCAATAATTCACGCCAATGCACCGTTCGAAGTATCTTTCGCAATAGCTGCGGACTTAGTCCACCTTGCTTACCGCCTTTCCATTCGACCAAAGCTGAAATTGAGGATACCAGGTCACGATCAAAACCACTTTCTGCCAGCGCCTCTGCCACGCGCCACCATTGATTGCGAATCCATTCACTCTTGGGGTTTGGCACCGTGTTAGCTACGAACCAAAAATCAATGGGGATATAGCGGGACAATGTAAATTGCGAGGGCAGGGGGCTGGGATTCTCAGCCAACGAAATGCTAACTGGAAGCAATAGCAGGAGGATTCCCAACTTTGTACGCTTATAATCTATCATAATACCACATTTTGATTGGGTGACTTGTCCAATCCGTCCCCAACAGCTATCAGCGCTGCCCCAGCGACCAGCCTATACCTTCCGTACCAGCATAGTAACGATCGGCTCTTCAAACCACTGAATACCTGTCGAATGTTGTCTGCTTTGGTCGCCAACCAGAGTCATGGTCCGATTTTTTTGCCATTATACGATCTTGTTTCTAATATGGGTTTATAGTGTTGGTGATCCCAACGATCGCCGAGGATGCTCAACTGAGCAATTTAGTCCGTATGCTGACAGGCACCTCGAATGGGGTGGTGCAAGTTTCCGGACTGTGGGGATCGTCTGCGCCCTATGTCACAGCCTACGTGGCTAATCATATACGTTCACCCATTGTCTACATCACAGCCCACTTGGAGGTGGCCGACAGCGCTCGTGAAGACCTCGAACTTTTTTCCAATCGATCCTGTACTTTTTTCCCGGCCTGGGAAGCGTTACCTGGCGAAGGGCCTGCCAGTGGCGAAATAAATGCGGAAAGGCTGGCACTATGCGGTTTGTGGCAGCAAGTTACCGCATGTTCGCACAGTAACCTAGCAGATCATAATCCCATCGTTGTAACCCCCATCCAGGCGCTGATGCAACCCGTGCCATCTGGTGAGCAGTTAGCAGACTCCACGCTGACCATTGAAAACGCGAATACTAAAAACATGGAAAGGCAATTCACACCGGAGGCACTGATCGAGTGGGCTATTGACCACGGATTTGAACGGTTGGAATTAGTCGAATCTCCGGGAGATGTCGCACGACGCGGTGATATTGTGGACATCTTTTCGCCGGTCGACACCCAGCCGGTGCGTTTTGAATATTTCGGTGACGAATTGGAGTCCATCCGCTCATTCGATGTTGGCACACAGCGATCCATCGAGACGCTTCACACGTATACCGTGTGTGGCATGTACACGCCGGATGTCAATAAAATGGCATCACAAACTACTCTACTTTCGTATCTCCCGAATGATACGCTTTTCGTGCTGGACGATCCGACTGACATTCAGGAGATGGGCCAAACACTCAAAGAGCGACTCGGTGATAGCGGCCAGCTTTTTCCCGTCACGGATATTTTAGCTGATATTGCTTCGCGTAAGCAAATGCATCTCAGTCGATTTCAAGGTGGCCAAACGCGCGAAGATTCCAGTTTTACATTTCAGGTGAAGTCGCTCACACGCTTTGAAACTGACGCGGCGAAAGCATTGGCGGAACTTTGTCGGCTCAGTGATGACCACACCGTACACGTCGTTTGTGATAACGATGGCGAACGAACTCGCTTGCAGGAGATGATTTTTGAAACGCGGGGTTCGAAGTCGTCGAAGATCACCCTGCATATCGGCGTGATGCAAAAAGGGTTTCATTGGTCAGCCACCGATACGATTGTCGTCTCTCACCATGAACTCTTCCACCGTCATCGTCAGCGCCGCCGCATTCGCAAAGTGCACAACGTAGCGCCGTTGGAATCTTGGACCGAACTAAACAAGGGAGATTACGTCGTGCATGTCGTGCATGGTATCGCCGTTTATCAAGGTCTAACCAAGCTTCAACGCAATAAAGAAGGTTGCCATGAAGAATTTCTCACGCTGGAATTCGCAGATAGCGCCGTCGTGCACGTGCCTACCTCGCAAGTCGATCTGGTTCAAAAATACATAGGCCTAGCCGGCAGAAAACCCACCCTTTCCAAACTCGGTGGTCGCCGCTGGCAAAAGATGAAGGACCAAGTCGCCGATTCCGTTGCGGACATGGCAGAGAGTCTACTACGGGTGCAAGCAACCCGATCGGGATCGGTTGGGACGGCCTATCCCGCCGATACGCCCTGGCAGCGGGAGTTCGAAGCGGCTTTTTTATATGAGGAAACCGAGGATCAATTGTCGGTGGCCCAGGAAATTCGAGATGACCTGATCCGTCCACGCCCCATGGATCGTCTACTTTGTGGTGACGTAGGATATGGTAAAACCGAACTCGCCATGCGAGCGGCGTTTAAGATCATTGAGTACGGTAAACAAGTCGCCGTTCTTGTGCCTACTACCGTCCTCGCAGAGCAACACCACAAAACTTTCAAGGAGCGTTTTGCAGACTACCCGTTCGCGATCGAATGCTTATCTCGATTTCGATCCGGCAAAGAGCAAAAACGAATCGTTGAGCAAATCAAACGTGGACAGGTGGACCTTGTCGTTGGGACGCACCGGCTCGTCAGTAAAGATGTCTCATTCAAAGACCTCGGCTTAGTTATCATCGATGAGGAGCAGCGTTTCGGCGTCGCTCACAAAGAACGTCTCAAAGCTGTACGACATACGGTCGATGTGCTCACACTCACAGCCACGCCTATTCCCCGAACCCTGCATATGTCAATGATGGGATTGCGCGATATCAGTGCCCTGCAAACACCACCCGTGGACCGGCGGGCTATTGCGACTGAAGTTCGCCCCTTTGAAAGGTAACTCATCCGAGATGCCATTATACGCGAACTGAATCGTGACGGTCAGGTCTACTTCGTGCATAACTTCGTTAACAGTATTGCCACCATGGCTGACACAATCGCGTCCATCGTGCCCGAAGCCCGCGTGGTCTATGGTCATGGCCGGATGAAAGACTTGGAGCTGGAGGAGGTGATGCGCAAATTCGTTCGTCGTGAAGCGGATGTGCTTGTAGCGACGACCATCATCGAAAGCGGCATCGACATACCTACAGCTAATACGATATTCATCAATCGTGCCGATCGCATTGGCCTGGCTGACCTCCACCAACTGCGCGGTCGCGTGGGGAGATCAGATCACCGGGCCTTTTGTTATTTGCTGATTCCTCCGGATCGCCCGCCAACAGTAAAAGCCACCAAAAGACTCAAGACTATCGAAGAATTCAGTGAACTTGGGGCAGGTTTTCGTATTGCCATGCGCGATCTGGAAATACGCGGAGCCGGTAACATACTCGGTGGCGAACAGAGCGGGCACATCGCAGCGGTAGGTTATGACATGTACTGCCGTCTACTCGAACGGGCTGTACGCAAAATGAAAAAAGAACCTGATCCCACTCCCCCGCCGCTGCACATAGATTTAGACATTGATGCGCATGTCCCGCCGACTTACGTTCGAGCCGAGAGATCGCGGATCGAGATATACCGGCGCGTCGTGGGTTGCACTACACTACCAGACCTGGGGCAAGTGGAGAAAGACCTTCTCGATGCGTTCGGACCTATCCCCAAGCCCGTATCGCGTTTGTTGCAACTTGCTGAGGCGAGAGTGCTCTGTAGACGGTTCGGCATCAAGTCAATTAGCTTGCATCGACCGGATATTGTCTTTACAGTCGAACAAGCCGTACAGGCGGAGCCTTTATTTGTAGACGCCCCCGGCACGGTACGGATGGTTGACGGTGAGACTATTCACCTGCGACCGCCGCCACACTATCTCGAAGACCAAGATACCTTGCTGGCTATCCTACGAAGGATGCTGTTGCGTGGAATCGAACAATTAGGAGCGCAACATGACGTTGCTTAAGCTTAGCCTTTCAGGGCTAATCTGTGTACTTATGCTGGGATGTGCGTCTTTAGGCATGAGTCGGACTGGGCACACTAAATCTAGTGTGAATGAAAAGAAAAAAGAAAGGCAAAAGCGCCGCGCTGTTGCCGTGCACGATCATCATGCACCACGGACCATCAAAATTGGCCATTCGCACATTGATGCAGATCAGTTTGCGCGTGATAACGCCAAGGTGCTTGCTGAAAAGCGCTCGACTTTAACGCCTCAAGCTTATGTTAAGTTCGTGCAGCGTCGTGCTGCGCAGTGGCTGAATGATGCTATCTCCGAATCTTTAATCCATGAACATGCGGCTGACAAGTTACCCGAGAAAGCCAATGAACAAATTGATGGCTATGTGGATGCGGAGATTCGTAAAATTGTCACCTTATCGTACGGCGGAAGTCAAAGAATATACGAACGTCAACTCGCCGCCGAGGGTAAGACACTTGAGCATGTTCGTAAGAAGATACGTCGACAGATTGTTATCTCCAGCTTTGTAAGTAAGAACCTCGAATCCAATACCGCTGAACCTACCCGCGCAGAATTATGGCAATTATACCAAGCCACGAAGCACGAATATCAGCGTCCGCCACGTCGGCGTATGTCACTTATCGATATTCGCTATTTGAACTACTTCCCGCAAGGTGTCGATTCCCCCACCCGTGACCAATATAACGCTGCCAAAGCCAAGGCTTATGAAGTGATGCAACGAATCACGGCGGAGCTTGCCGAAGGTGCAACATTTACCGACATAGCCAAAGCAAAATCCCACGGCCTTCATGCCGTGGATGGCGGTTCGTGGGGATGGGTTACACCGGGAAGTGTGCGCGAGCGATATGAACCAGCCGTTAAGGCGTTGTATAGCATCAATCAAGACACAGTCAGCCCTATCATCGAGGTCGTCGATGGCTACCTGCTCGTTCGCTGTGATGAAATCGACCCCGGTTACACTCCTTCTTTCGCCGATGTCCAGGTGGAGCTTACCGAACAAATACGTCGTGACAGTTACAACCGAGCCTTGATTGAATTAGTCAACGAGCTTAGAGAAAAAGCAAATCTTGATCCACAAGCATTGGATAGCTTTCATCGTCATATTGTCGAACAAGAGATGAAGCGTATGGCTGATGCTGAAGCGCAAAACGATTCCGATTAAACCTTGGCCATGGCCCACTTAGTTGGCCTACCTATCGTCGGTCATTCCCGCGAATGCGGGAAACTAGACCGTACTTTTTCTCCGCAATTGCGATAAGGCTTTGTGGTTGAGCGGGTTAGGTTAATTCGGACTGCGCGCTTTCTGGCTACGAGGGGTAGGGGACGCCAAGCAGGGCCAACGCTCGGGTTTGCAGAGCGGTGGGTTGGGT
>JAJRWX010000071.1 GCA_024276605.1 Planctomycetota bacterium
AAAACGTTCCAACAGCGCAGCCAACGCTGGCTGCAACGATCGAATCTGATCGGCATTCATGATCCATACTCCTGATTGTTCAACCAGAAGTGTCATCGTCATCAACACCAAACCATCTTGAGCAAAACTAGCGCTGTCATATTAGAAACTCTCTTATTCATAGGTGCCGTTTTCGCTTGAATCGAATACCCTGATCGAGTATACTGGCGACTATGTTTAGAATTCAATTAAACAAAAACCTTGAAGATATGAACAAGGATGAAAGACAACGACTGGTGGATTTAATGGAACTTCAGAATCAGGAATGGCTTGAAGAGATGCCTGAAATCACTGCTGAACAATCAGCAGCGTTGCGTATACCTAATCAAGACAAGCTACTGAAATATCTAAAGGAGTCAAGCAAAAAAACGAAACGCAGATTGCAGAAATGGATTGAAGTAGGTGGCTCACCCGATGATTTAGATTGATGTTTATATTGCATAATTTGTCACAACAATCTCTTTAACAACTTTTTTCTCAACATTACTACCCATCATCCCGTAAATCACTCGACGGTCGTAGATGTAAAATCTACCATCTACGCCATACAAAGCATGAGACATTTCAGAATCACAAAGCGTCATCAAGAACTTATGTCGCTTAGGATTCAAACCCGCAAGCTTATCACGTAGTCGTTCGTGGTCATCTCCGTTCAAAACGTGCTCGTATATCTCTTCCCCACGTTTTTTGAAAATGTTGCTCCAATATGGTGGGTCGATGAACGACCAACAAACTTTACCACGTTTGACCGGAGCGTCCAGGACTGACATATAATCGGCACAAGTTATCTTAACATCCTGCAAAAGCTTTTTCCACGCGGTTAACCTTGAACGCGTAAACGGTCGTAATGCCGCAGGTTCCGCCAAATACTCATACGACAGACTAGCAATGTTAGGACGCGATTCGCGGACTACTTGGTTCAAAGCGAAACGTCTCAAGAGCATATAGCTAACAGGATTAGTTTTATAATCTAATTTAGCGTTTTCAAATGCTGTCAAAACTCTATCAGCATTGCCAACGATTTGATTTTTTAACTCTAAAAATTTCGGGATAAAAGTATTATCATCTCTAAGACAAGTATAAAAGTTCATCAACGGCTGATCTAAATCATTTATCCATCTTGGCATCGTCAAAGGTAGAGCTTTGTAGTTCCAAATCAAACATCCACCACAAAAAGGTTCTCTATACATATCAAAATATGGTGGACGACATAGTAACAATTGGTCGGAGCAATGACCTTTACCACCAGCATATTTTAGCGGTTTACCAAGCTTACGTCTCTTTTTGGTAGCTATCATTATTACGCTGATTTTGATTTTCTAACTTTACGATTGACGCTGATCCGCTTGGCTAACAATTTTTCGACTTTGAGACAATGCTTTTTGATTTGAGTTATAGCTTTTTGAGCGGATAAATAATGCTTGACAGCATCATCACGTGATTCGGTAGCGTAATCCATTTGAGAAATTGCTTCTAATGTATCCCGAACATTTTCCAATTTTGGCAAAAAATTATGGTATGTAATGCTCGGCAAAGGTTTTTCACCTTCGTCAAAATCTTCATTTTCCGCCAAGGTCAAATCAAAATCTTTGTCATCGTTGTCATCAACAGAATCAAGTTCATCGACCGAATCGTTGAGCAGTCCGCAAATTCTCATCATTGCGGAGTATCCAAAACGTCTGGCATTAACTAAAGGAATTTTTTGAGCGATTTTTCTACAATTGAAAGCCGTCGATTTGCTCATATCTAAGAGCTTGAGTAACCGTCCATATTGTCCATGTTTTACTTTGCGGGAACTTATTGCCTCTTCCAGAGCCGAACCTTGGAGCCAGCGTAGATAGCCTAATCGGATTTCAAACAGCCCAATCATAGGATCAAGATGTTGTAAGAACTTTTGATAATACTCAACAGGTTGGTTCTTTTTGGGCTGGTCGAGTTTTTGAATGTCGGCGTCTTTCATCGCGTTTTTCTCCGTTTCAAATGGTCAAGTTCTTGACCATTTGAAGTATCGGTTCGGACGCTATAGATTCACCAACATCTTGAATTTTCGCCTAATCTCGGTTAGGCTCACTTGAGACAGGGAAACAAAGGGAAAATAATAGGGAAATAATAACCTGTTTGTATGGTATATGTAAGGGTAGAAAAATGCTCGTAAAGTCTTGCAGTATAAGGGTTTACGAATAACGCGGGCGTAATTCAGTGGTAGAATGCCAGCTTCCCAAGCTGGACGTCGGCGGTTCGAATCCGCTCGCCCGCTGTTTGTCAGGGCTTGTCATCTTAGCGCAAGTCTTGTCATCATAGTCACTTACAGTCACTCGACTTGAATCACCATGTGACACTACTTTGTCAGCGTATGCCTGTGATATGCAGCGCTTGTCGGCTTTCGTGACAAGCGTTCGTACAAGATTCTGGCCGTCCGTTCCGGTCGCTTTTTGGCGTTCGGCATTGTCCGAATCGCCAAGCGGTAAGTCCGGCAATGCAGCTATCGCACCAGCCACGTCGAGTAACTTCGGGTCGGTGTAGGTGTTCATCGTCATATCAAGCGAGCCGTGACGCATTGCGGCTTGCGCTGTACGCGGCGATATTCCGGCTCGGCTCAGGTGCGTCCCGAACGTATGTCGTAAAGCGTGAACATCAATCGTCCGCCCCCGGTCGTCTCGTTTATCGATTCGTGTTTCCCCGTTTTCGTCAGTCACCAGCCGGGCAATCCCCGCCACCACCAAATCCAGGTCGAGTATTCGTACAAGTCCAGTCGGTACGTTGAATAGTGGGGTATCCGCCGGTAATCGTGCGGGAATCGGCTTCCCTTCCGCTCTGGCGCGACTTTGCAGGCTCGATAGTCTATCCGCTAACCACAACCGTATATCGTCGCTTAAATCGCCCCGTAGCGGCAACTCCGCCCCTCGCCCGGCTTTATCATCCGCCGCATCGAGCACTAGATAAGCGATAGGTCCATCAAGCTCGACGTGCCCTACCGTAACCGCCGCCAACTCGCCCTTACGCAACCCGGACAATACCAGCGTTTTGTAAATCAAAGCCCGCTCTCGACCACGAAGCTCAAGCATGGCCAAATAGTCCGGACGGTTTCGCAACGCTTCGCTTCCGCGTGTAGCTGCATCATTCAAATCAACATAAGTCAACGGCGCTCGCTTCCACGTGCGTCGGCTTCGCGTGTCTGTCGGCTTGTGTTGTGCGTCAACGCGAATCGTCTGTCGTCCGTACTCGGCAACAGGTCGTAACGTTGCAACCTTTAACAATCGCTTTAGCTCATCTTCGTTCAGCGCCCGTCGTGTTCGGCGTCGATCCGCCTTTTCATCACGTTTCGGCAGTTTCGCAACTGGATTGACGACCAGCCGCGAAGTCTTTTCGCACCAGCTACCAAACGCCGATAGCGCAGCAAGTCGGGTGTTTATTGTCCGTGCAGCCATACCGCCCGCCGCGCGTTGGTCCACCCACTTCTCGACTGCCGAACGATTCAAATCGCGTAAGCGAGCAAATCCACAGCCGTCGATAACATCACGCAAGCAGCATTGAACATTCGCCACGTGGTCGGGTGATACTCGACGATGCCCCCCTTTTCCCCACTTATTCCGCAGATAATCGATGTACCCGGCTATATGCTCGGCAATCGGTGTGCATTGGTGGTCGAGCACCGAATCTTCCGCAGCCGAACGCATACCCGACCGCACCTTATCCGCCCGCCCTTCGAGTTCTACCAGCACCGCCCGCGCTGCATCTTGTGTCTTACAGCCGGTTGTCACTTTAACTAACTGGTCCGAACCGTTTCGGTAGCGCGCAGAATAAGTGCCAGCCTCAACTATGATTCGGTCCGAACCATCACGCCCGGTCGTCATCTTCGCAGTTTGTTTCCGCCCGCTACGGTTCGTCCATCGTACCCAGCGTTCACCTTTTCGGGTGAACACTTCGGCTTTGTTGGGAAGCGGTTTTGTGTACAATTCTCGGTATATGGTTCCCATGATTCAAACTCCGCCTCTAAAGGCGTAAACAGTAATGTGGATATTGACACCATAACTCTTTTTCCACCATAGCCAGCCACCCCCGCCCGTAACGTTTAAGACTACAACGTCGATTCTCCCGCCAGCGTCCAATAGTGGTGCATAATCCCCTGCAAGTTCTTCGCTCAAATATCCCAACTGTCGAGCACCTCTAAATAGTTTACCGATAGTGCAGACTGCAATGGCGTTGCGATCATATTCATTATTCGGTTCGCGTTTTAGCATGAGTTGTTGGCCCTCGCGTAACTTGCGTATGTATTTTTGGCGACACAAACCATCTTCGTTGTTAAACTTCACACCTACAATTTTAGTGGGGAAGGCAGCTGGCCCAATGTTCAATGATTTCGACTTGCGTTTTGCCATATCATTTGTTCCTTTGACGTACCAGCTTGCATTCAATACTGAAATACGCCGCCAGCTTGTCGGCCAAGTCCAGCCGAAGTGATTGTTCACCGTTGCGAAATCGTCGCAAAGTCGCGCGCTTTACACCTATATCAGTTTCGATTCGCCGAAGCGATTCGGCTCCGATTATTGCTTCGCGTAGTAGTTCAGTCATTGTCGCGCTTGCCTTACGTCGTTTAGTCATGGGATAATTATTCCATTATTAGGTTTGACTGTCAATCCTCTTTTCTCAGGCGTCCGGCCCACAAAGGCACGGTCGCCTTATGGTCCCTTATGGGATATGTATACCGGGCGCTACCCATGAGAACCCCCATTTGATACACCCCCTGTATCGTCTGCGCTATAGGGGGGTGTATCGTCTGCGATACACCTAGGCGTACCATAAACACGGTACGTCGATGGCCCACCGTGCAACCCGCCACGACGTACAACGGTCAACAATTTAGCCTGTTCAAGCCTTTTCAAAGCTCGATTCACCGCAACCCGACCCAGCCCGACACACTCAGCAATCCGGGCTTGCGACACCCGCGCCAACCCATTCGGCTTTGTCTCGCGGTAAAGAATCCACCAACACGCTTGCGCTGTCGTGTCTACCGAACGAGCACCGCAATCCGCGAAGCTGTTGAGAACGGCGAACCGCCCCCGTTGTTTCCGCTTAGGTGAGTCACTCACTTTGGACGAATGTCGGTCTTGCGTAGGTTCCATCGCTGGAAGCGTTTCGCCCGGTGGAATTATTCGCGAATTAGGCATCGGCACCCCCGTCATCGTCAGTCGCCGCCGGTGTGCTGGCCCACAATCGGTCAAGTTTGGCTTGTGTGGCAGCCTGTTCGCTTTCGGTAGGTGCCGAACCAGTCGATACAAATCGTTGTAGCCTTTTCTCAAACCGTAGCGGTATATCAATCGGTTCCCCATGCCGGTGTTTCAGACACCGCAGTACCACCAATTCATCATCTTTGGAATCCGGCACCAGCACATAAGCTGTGTCACATCCGTATTCGAGTTCGCTCGATTCGCGGAAGCTGGCTAGGTTTAGTGAGTTCCCATCATAACTTGAACGACCTCGCGAATCCTTTGAGCGTGACAGCGCCGATACGCACAACAGCGCACGGCCCGCGTCGGCGAATTGTCGCAGGTAATCCATCAGAGCATCAACACCACCGCGTTTGTCTGCGTGAGCACCCGGCGGTTTAATCCGTTGCAAGTAGTCCAATACCAACAGATTCGCGTTGAATTCATCCGCCGCGCTGACGATATTTTCCAACGTGTACGGCGATTCGACAAACACTAGACGTTCGGCGATGGCTTCCAGCGTGCCTATCCCCCGGTCAATCTGGTCAGCGTGTGAATTGTCAAGCTGTCGGCGCGCGATTAAATCAAGCGGTACACCCGATAACCTCGCAAGCTGTCGGTCCAACAATACCGACGGCGTCATTTCGACGTTCGCCACCAGCGCCCGCAACTTCGGTTCGGCTCTAAGCGCGTCGATGATAAGCTGTGTCGTCAACGCCGTTTTTCCACCCCCCGGCAATCCGCCGATAAGCACCACTCGGCCAGGTCCAATCTCTATCCGCTCGAGCGCTCCGGTACCAACCGGATACAATGTAGGCGCGACTCCGCTGTATATCGCATCACGCCAATCCGCTAACGCATCGGTACAAATAATATATTTAGCTTGCTCGCTCACACGTCACCCCCTGCCGATTGTGGCTGAATGGATTCCCAGCCGTTCGCAATAGCCCTCGCCGTATCGTTAGGGGATAGGCCCGCATCAAGCGCGGATTCTTCGACCAGCGCTTCGCAAAGCTGTAGCGACGCGCCAAGTTCTGCTAGGTTTGCAGCCGCGCTAAAGCAAAGTCGATGCCGGTCGCCAGCCGTCGCACCAGCGCGAATGAATTCGAGCGTGCCCCGATTTAACTTCGCGGGTGTGTTGGTGCTCGCGTTACCATGGTACATCGCTTTAGATTCAGTACGAACCTGTTTTGTAGCTGTATCCCACAATGCCCTTGCTTTGACGCTACCGTATTTCGGCGCTGGAATCTCGAATTCCATAGGCTCTGCGGATAATTTTACTATCGCATCAGCGCTCAAGTGCAGTAACTCATCGAATGATAGCCACCGCTTGTGTAGGCCTGTTTTCGGGTGTCTTGAGTTGGGAGCGCGGAAACACCGTACCTTGTCGTACACGCCGGAGTCGATGTTCGCCCCCGCTTGCTCGGCAACCACTTCGGCGAATTGCCGGGTGATTTTATGAAAGCCCCCCGAAGGTAATGGCGTCCACACTTCGGTCGGCATTCCAAGATGAAAACCCTTTGAACCGCTAAAGAAAATCAGTAAGTCATCTTCGGATAAGCCCAACGATGTAATCGCCCCGGCCAGGCGTCGCGCGTCGGTCATCGCCCGTTGCAAATCACCTTCGGCGTCGATGTCCCACCATATCCATGCGGACCAGCAAGCCCCGGCGAATTTTGCTGTCGAGCCGGTCGTGCTCAGGCGAACGCGGAAGTCGTCGCCGAATTGGAATGCGGAAAGATAACTTTCGCTATGCAAACTGCACCGCTCGTCACAAGCAGCATACGCGGTAAGTGCCACGTTAGCGTCAACTAGTCGGCGAGGCTTTCGACAATCCCCCGCCACCCGGAATCCGTATTTGAAAGCTTGCGCATCAATTTGAAACATCGTCACTCCCTTCGGCTTTGCCTGCCGGTTGGGTAGGCGTTGGTTCGGCTGGTTCCGACGGCGCGAACGGGTCAGCTTGCGGTTCATCTACACTTACCACGTCAAAGCGTTGTACTCGATTGTATTCTGCGCCGTCATCAGAACGCCGAAGTGTCACCTTCACGTCGCATTTAATACAACCCGGCGGCACGTTTGCCGATTCCAACTTATCCAACGTGTCGAGGCCCAGCTTGGCGCAATCACGCTTTGTTTGTGGAAGTGCAGCCGGTGTCAACCACAAGTCGTGAAATATCCGCCGCCCTATAAACTCACCATCACAAACGTCGAACATAATTTTGACACCCGGTGTGCCGGTTTTCGCGTTGAATAATTCGACCGCCGCAACGTGACACTTGTACGTCCCTGCCGGTATTGGTGCGAATTCGCCAGCCGCTTCGGTTGTGTTCCACTGGTTACGCAATTCGTTGTCATGGCCAGCTAGAATGTCTGCCAATTTCTTCACGATGCACCCCCTTTGGCACGACGAACCATCGGGCATCCGTCACCAATCCAGTCGAGCACCTCAGCACGTCTCCACCGAACAAGCTGGCCCAGTTTCACAGGTCGCGGCATTCGCCCCGCGTCAGCCAGCCGGTACACGGTTCGCCGCGAACATTGCAACAACCCAGCTACCGCCCGCACGTTGATTAACTCTGCCGGGACTCGATCCACCCCGGTGGAATTCTTGCCACCAATTCGCGTTGTCGTTGTCATAATCAAAATCTCCAGTCAATGGTCGAGCGTGTCAGCTAATCCATGTAACTGTCACCACACGCCCGGTACAGACCACAAAACGGACCGCCGGACCGTTGTAGCGGACCGCTTTAGATGGGTGGAAGTTGGCTCTCAGAGATTGTAAATGCGGGTAGGAAAAGTCGAAAAAAAATCGATTGGTCCGTTTTGGTCCGTCGGACCGCTATAGTTCAGACTGCCGGACAACACTTCGGGTTGTGCGTCTTGCGCGTCGTGGTGAATTGTTTGATATGCCAGCCTTACGGCAGTAGTTAGCGAATGCTTCGGCGTTTGGAGGTAAATCGTCACCGTTATAATGTGGACTATTTACAAGAGCGTTGAACTTTTGAGAGTATGTCATATTTTCCGCCCCGTCGATATTCTTCATCACCCAACTGTGAGCGCTGATAGCTCTACCCCAACATGGCTTCGGTTTGTTTTTTGGTACCACTTCCGATGTGACTACTTTGGTCGGAAGATTAATCGCAACTTGCGTACCCGATGGTTTGTGGTTGTTTGCCAGCATTGCTCGACCTGTTTTCGTTATGCGATAGCAGTCAATTCTGAAACGATTCAACAAATCGGTGGATTTTATATTTCGGTTTTCTATCCCTCGCGGCATGTGGATATTCGCGGCACACATAGTTTGACGGTCTAAAGTCGCAACGTATTGACAATCGTCCTCTTCGCCGCGTTTAGTAAAAACACTTATTTTTTTACCGTCTGGACGTACATATGTTCTGTGTTGTGCGAACGAATCAATACTATGAACCACCGCCTCTTCGGTTTTGAGCAACCGCAGTTGTAAGTCTAAATCGAAGGTAATCGGCGATAGTTCAGCATATATCGCAACGAATGGAACCGGGTCAAAATAAACAAGAAAACCGTCCCCGTATCCCGGCTTCGCATTTTGTCTGCCCGTGAATTGTAAATCCTCAATCGCTTGTAAGACTCTGAATGCGTTCTTGTCCAAAGCTGAAATAGTTTCACCTACAACAAACAAAAACTCCGTCCACGTTTGTTGAAGGCACGCCAAAGGCATGACACGCGAACGGAGTTCAGTTTTTTCGGATTCAGGATGCCTTCAACAAATTCATTATTCCACTTGCACGGAGTTGGTGCAAACCCCATGTCGGAGCATGATCGGAAAGGTGTGCGTTTGGTGAATTGTCATCGTTGATGGCTTATACAGTGTTGCTGGATTTTTTACATTTAATTTGTCGTCCGGGCGCGATGCCCCCGACCCGCGCGCCTTATTCGCCAGGAAGTACCTTGAAAAAAACGTCGATTGCAGGCTCCTACGCTGGGTAGACGTCACCCAAAAAACCATTAAACCCGTGCAAAAATGTGCGCGTTTGATGAATCGGTCAGGTAAACCAAGCCCCCAGAGATTGCACCCTCTACCCCGCATATCACTTCGGCCCCCCCTGTCCGGTCAGCATCGCGGCCAGCCGGTTCCGCGTTTCTTGCGGAAGTCGCAAGAGTTCATCAACCCACGCCGGAAGTGTATTCTCGTTACTCGAATTCGGTGTTTCGTGACAAGCATTCGTACAAGCGTTGGGAGCATCGGTTGTAAGTGCTTGTGTTTGCGGTACTTGTGTAGGCAGCGTGCAGCTTCCCAAGCTGGACGTCGGCGGTTCGAATCCGCTCGCCCGCTTTTGAACATAACTTCATTGCCGAACGCTAGTTAGTGTGCCTGCCTGTGTCGGGTAGTGCGGCCCAGAAGTCCTTAACAAACCGGTAAAACTACTGGTTTGGTACGGACAAAAAAGAAGTCGCACAATGCCCCGATTGAAGAACTAATTACCCAACTATTGTCTGCACAAAGCTTCTGGCCAAGCAGTTGTATGGTTCGATGGACGAGAGCACTATCTAGGAAAATATGGTTCACCTGAAAGCCATGCTGCATATCGAAAGCTGATGGCAGAGTGGACGGCCACGAAAGGTCATGTAACCACACTCAAGCAATTACCTGAAGAGGTTCGAGCTGATTCTTTTCTAGAACGAACGTTGTCGACGCGATATAGGCGTCGGTTAAGCTTGTGAATATTTGGATGTCAATTATCGTAAGCTGGATACTAATGCGACACTTTCTTCACCGGACACCCAGCTGGTAATCCATAGCCGCCCTCCGTGATAACGAGATCACCGGGTGATATGCCATCTATAATTTGTACATACTCTCGCGTATCGATGCCGATGCTCACCTCAAGTTCGTAGGCTTTGTTATCGCGGACGACATGCAAGACCGAAGTGCCTTCTCGGTCTGCGATTGCCGAGACGGGAACAACGAGTGCTTGATCGATCGGCGGTAACCAAACACGGACTCTACACGCGAGCCCCGGCCTTAGAAGTCTTTCCCCGTTTTGCAGGATCGCGAATGCCTGCACGTCTCCCGTGTTTGGATTCGCCTCACCGCTGAAACGCGAAATCTCGCCGACGAAGCGCTCCTTTCGAAGCGAGGGAATACTCACGTCCACGCGCGCACCCTTCTTCACGTTCGACAGGTATCCGCTCGGCACGCGCATCTCGACGAAGAGTTGCGACAGGTCCACAACGGTGGCTAGCCGATCGGATGGCATAACTCGCATACCTTGGCGAGCCAGTAGCTGTGTGACCACACCATCAATAGGAGTTGAAAGGGTGCAGAAGTCCACCGCCAATTGGGCACGTGTGAGTTCAGCCCGAGCCACATCGAGTAGTGCCTGAGCTTCGGCGATCGATTCAGGTCGTGTCCCGACTTGGTAAAGATCGTGCTTAGCTGCAGCAGCGGAATACGCGGCTTGATCTCGCCGCACCATGGACTTGAGTCTCTTGAACTCAACGTCGGACATCTCGTCGTTTTTGCGTAGCCTTGCTGCGGCGTCCACACGTAGGCGCAGCGATTCCAGTTCCGCCTTTGCCTTTTGCATATCTTGCTTCGCACTCTCAATTTCCTGAGGGAGGTAACCATGCTTCAGACGACTAAGTACAGCCTGTTGCTGAGCGACAACGGCTTGGGCACGTAATAGTTCAGTTTTCGCGGGGCGCACATCCAAGACAAATAGGGTTTGCCCGCTCTTGACGATCGCGCCTTCGACGACCGACACCGTTTGGATTCGGCCTTCTATTTGCGCGGAGATGATAGCCGTCCGCTCCGGCATTGCGACAAGCATCCCCACGAGATCGATAGAAGGTCGTAGCGTTGTCAGCTGCGCCTTCGCAACATGAACCGGTACCGAGGACGATGTTTCGGGATCCCCTTCATCCGAGGTTGTTCGTTTCGGTGCGCAGCCGACGATGACAGGCGAAAAAGCAAGGTAAAGAGCGAAGCGCCAACACCATCGACGCTCGCGTCGGTTCCACCGGAATCGAAAATGTGTGATCTGTCTATGGTTCATCATGCCTTCCGTCCTCACGTGCTACAGACATATTCATAACCGAACTTTCATGGGCCGCGCTACCATCGAGTCGAAACATTCGCATCAATAAGTAGTAACAAACCGGCGTGGCAATGAGCGAGAGAAGCAGCGATACACAAAGTGCACCAATGACTGCGATCGATAACGGGCGGAGCATGTCCGCGCCAGCCCCAACACCATAGGCCAATGGCAGAAGTCCAAGGAAGGTCGTCAGCGTCGTCATGAGTACCGGCCTGAGCCGTCGTCTACCGGATTGTACGAGAGATTCGATCAGCGAAAGGCCTCGCAGACGGAGTTGGTCCACGAAGTCCAACATCAGAATGCCGTTTTTTGCGACGATGCCTACACCGATGATCGCACCCAGGAAGGAAACGATGTTGAGCGAAGTTCCGGTAAACCAGAGGGCCGAGATCACGCCAAACATGGCGAGCACCGCGCCAACTACGATGGAGAGAGGTTGAAGCACCGAACGAAACTCAATCAAAAGTACGCCGAATACCAAGAGGATAGCCATGACCAGAACGAGCATCAGATTGTGAAACGACTCTTGCTGTTGTTGGTACAAACCGCCGTATTCGATCGAAACATCCGGTGGAATAGTGACCGACTGCGCCAGTTTCTCCTTGATCGCCGTGATCCCGCTGCCGAGATCTCGCCCGGCCAAACGCCCGGATACGGCGATTAGCTCTCGGAGGTCTTCGCGGTGGCGCTCAAGTACACCCGGACGGTGCTGAACATTCGTGACTTCTTGAAGCGTCACACGAGGTCCGCTCGATGTGCGAAGAGGCAACTCAGCGATTTCGGCTTCCTGCTTTTCACGGTTACCTTTAAGAAGTACCCGCACACCGACGGTGCGATCTCCTTCGAGTACATACGACGTGTTCATACCCAAGAGCGCCGTGCGCAACATCGTCCCGATCTCATCGGTATTGAGTCCCACACGCGCTGCATCAGATCGGCGAACCTGGAACGTGAGCGAAGGTCCGGCCACGATCAACCCGTCTATTACATCAACGACGCCGGGTACCGTCTTGATCGCGCTGGCGATCTGCTTGGCCAGTCGTTTGAGCTTGTCGGTGTCTGATGTGAAAATCTTGATTTCGATCGGGTTGGGAGACCAAGTTAGATCACCGATCAAATCGCCAAGTACGCCGGGGAACTCGGTTTGCAGCGCCGGCTCGGCAGCGGTAATGCGTTCTCGCAGCTCGTCAATGACGTCCTCAGTATTTCGTTGTCGTTTCGGTCGAAGTTTGACAAGGAAATCTCCGGTGTTGGGCTCAGCAATGGCCAGTGCCAAACGCGCGCCGGTTCGCCTGGAATAGCTCTCCACTTCGGGTGTGCTTTGAAGAATCTCCTCGACATGGCGAAGCATGCGATCCGTTTCTGCAAGACTTGTTCCGGGCCGCGAGAAGTAGTCCAATACGAACGCTCCCTCGTCTTGAGCAGGAAGAAAATCCGTTTCGAGCCGTGAGTAAAGGAGGGTACCCGCTACTACGACCGCGACCATGCATGCTGTCGATAGACCAGAATGGCTTAACGCACGACGCAAAACCCAATCGTAGCCGGCTATAATCGTCCGCAAGAGGGGACCGCCTTGTTCAAGTTCATCCTGAACTGGTCCCGTCCTGCCGCGGATCAGCATGCTGCCAAGGGCAGGCGTCAACGTGACGGCCAGCACTAACGATGTTAGTAGTGCGATGACCATCGTCAATGCCAGCGCGCGAAAAAATACGCCGGGTACGCCGTCGAGGTATGCAAGTGGAATGAAGACCACGACCGGAGTAAGCGTACTTCCGATGAGCGGTATCCCGACTTCCCTGACTGCCAGCAAAGCAGCGCGGTGCGGTGCGTATCCAGCGCATGTCTTGGCATAGATTGACTCTACGATAACGATGGCGTCGTCGATGACCATTCCAATCGCGGCGGCGATGCCACCGAGTGTCATCAAGTTGAAGCTCATATGGAATAGGTTCATTCCTGCCATGGTGACGAGAATCGTTACAGGAATCGCGAGTGCCGCGACCAGCGTAGTGCTCATGGTTCTTAGAAACGCAAAAAGCACAAGCACCGACAGGACAAGCCCAATGATGATACTCTCCCAAACGCTCGCAACACCTTCACGAACGAACAACGACTGGTCATAGAAGAACGCCAGTCGCATATCACGCGGCAGTTCGCTCCGGAGCGAGGCTAACTCTTGCCTGAGATCATTCGCAATATCGAGTGTGCTGCCATCCGGTTGCGCGTAGACGTTCAATAGGACCGCGTCCACGCCGTCGGCTGTGACGATATTGAATCTCGGTGCAGCGCCAGGTCGCACGACCGCGACATCGCGGACAAAAACGGGTGTCCCTGCTACCCATGAAACAACAACATCCTCGATCTCCGCACGATTCCTAACCCGTCCATCGACAAGCGTCAGATAGAGTTGATGATTCTCCTCTTGCATACCGGCTGAAACGAATTTGTTGGTTCTTGCAAGGGCATCGCTGACCTGCTGGAGCGTCAGGCGATAGGCGGTGAGCTTGACCGGATCGACCAGCACATGAAATTCCGGTACATCGCCACCGACCAGATCGACCCGTGCGACCCCCTCGATACGTAAGAAACGAGGTTTGATCTCGTATCGCGCCGTCTGCCACAGGTCCGTCATACTTCGGGTACCACTGGTCAGGCTGATTCCGATGATTGGAAACGCTGAGAATGTCAAGCGATGGACAGCCGTCGTCGCGGTAATGGGTAGCGTGCTGCGTATTTGCGACAATCGACCAAGGACATAAAGTTCCGCCTGGACCATATCCGTTTGCCAAGTGAAAAACACATTGACTTCGGCCGCTCCACGACCCGTGGCGGAACGAACTTTCACGGCACCGGGAATGTTCTTCATCGATTCCTCGATGGGCCGCGTGATTGTAGCCATCATTTCGTCTGCGGGCATGACGCCGTTGTCTACGAGAATGACAACTCGTGGAAAATCGGTTTGAGGAAACACCGATGACGGCATGCGATACGCCGCGTATGCGCCACCTAGACACAGTATCAATGTTATGAAGAGAATGCTCTTGCGATGACGAACAAAAAAACCACCCTCACTCAAAAGTCGCCCCGACCCAACTGTTCGAGCAGGCTCATTCGGTTGGTCAGTGAGTAGTGCGTTCTTCGTCATTATGTGTATCTTAGAATAGGAAGGCAGCAAGCGCTTCCTGTGCAAACTGCTGAATGAACATGGCCACCTCAGATGGCGATGAAGGCAAATCCCCCAGCAACGCCGAATTCGTGACAAAGTTGCATCCAGTCATCGACATGAGCAAGCCCGAGGTCACAAGAACTCGAACGAGATACCTATGAACACGTTTCGCCATTGCTGGTTCTCCACTTCGGGTCTAGGATATTTCGTCCGAGTTTGCATCGTCGTTAGATTCCGATGGAAGTCGTCCGCCCGTTGCACGACGCAACTCCGCAACAGCGACGGCTAGATCCCGCTGCGCGCCGATGTACGCTTCCTGCTGAGCAACGAGCGTCTTCTGTGCATCAAGCAGTGCAAGGATGTCTACGCTTCCGGCCCGATAAGCGCGCTGGGCAGCTTCCACGCTCTGACGGGCGTGTGGCAACGCTTCATCCTCGAAAAAAGTGACCAGTTGCGATGCGCTCATGGCCATGGTTTGAGCCTGTTGAATGTCGCGGGCAACATCGTCAAGAATAGCCGCGTATGCCTTTCGAGCCGTCACCGCAAGAAACTGTGCCTTGGCAATTTGTGCCTGGTTTTGGTCCCAAAGTGGAAACGTAATGTTGAGTGTTGGTCCCAGCAGCGAATCAATCATCTGCCGACGGTCCTGTTTCCTCTGGCCACGCGATTGAATACTGGGTGCGGTGAGGCGCCCGTTCGCCATGGACGCACGGGCGGTATCGGCCAAGACATTGCGGCCTGGGGCGGACTGTCGTTCCGGGCGTTCCCATTCGCCGCCAAGGGTGACGTTGGGAAAGATGCTCAGGTATTGCCTTTCGATTTCATCCTCTGCAGCTTGCACTTTCATGGCGGCAGCACGGGCGTCCAATCGTTCCTTCATCGCAAAGACCAGCAAAGATTCATCATCCTTGAATTCAAATGCGTCTTTGGGTAGAGAGTCTTCGAGCGTCCATGACTCTCGCCATCTTGCGAGGCCGAGCGTGTGGGCAAGAGTCGTTCGAGAGACTTCAACCTCGCGCTGAATTCCCATCAACCGTATTTGATCACCTAGTACACTGGCTCGCGCCAGATTGACATCCACTTTCCCTACTACCCCAGCCTCGAATCGATCATTAGCCAGCTTCAGCGATTTCTTTGCCAGCTCCAACGTTTCGACAGCGATGGTCTCCAATTGCTTCCATGCGATTAGCTGGTAACTGTCACGCTTCGCACCCGTGGCGAGATTGTTGGCTTCATTGACGATGCTGAGGATCATTTGTTCCAGGGCAGCCTCTGCAATTCTTTTGCGCACCGGGATAAGCCAGAGGTCCGCTACCTGCTGGGCAAAGGTGAGCGTGAAGTTGGATCGCCCCCCTCCTTCGGGAAAACGTGTGCTCAGTCCGATCGAGGGATTCGTCAACAAGCCCGCTTGAACCACATCCGCACGAGACACGCCAATTCCTTGGACGAGTGTCTGAAAACGTTTGTTATTGAGCAGCGCGATTTGGACTGCCTCATCCGTTGTTAAACCGCCCGCGAGAAGTGCCTCTATAGCATCTTCATGGGCTGTTGAGACGTCAGGTTTGTATACCCGATCAACTCCTGTCCGCGCAACAACCATACGTTCGGCGCGACCAAAATCAGGTACGGAGTCAACGGTCACGCAGCCGGCAGCAACGAGGCCCCACGCTACGATAGCAGTAGTGAGGGGCACACCGCGCAGACTGGAAAGGCGCGTATCGATCTTGCCGAAGTGTTTCATCCGCGCTCACTCTGTATTCCCGCAAAGCCTCGTACTCAAAAGCGTTGACAATGGTGTGTCAGTCGTGTCCACGCATCGGTGTGCGATATAAACAAAATGTGCATAGTTCATCGCCTTCGCTTACCACTCGATGGACCAGAGCACTTTGAAGCCGAAATCCGGGGTGTCCTTATTTCCATCCAGCCCGATGTCCAACGCCAATTTCAGGTGCTGGTTTTCCGCGATCTGTCGTACGCCACCGATCTCAAGAATCTGTTGGTTCGAGTTGCCGTATTCTTCACTGCTGCTATTGAGGTAGTTCATCGCGTAGATGGTCTGGTCATCATACTGATAATCGACTCCTATGCCCGCACCCCACTGAAACGCACGACGGTTGTCACCTTCATCACCACGACCACCGTTGGCCGTCCTTGTAAACCCCTCCAAATGGCCGCGAACATCGGGTGCAATCGTCTTTGTCAGGTTCAGGTGCAGCTCTCCATCAATATGCGACGAACCCTCGCCGGTTGGAAAACGACCTTCAATCCAGACAGCGAACGCCGGTAGCGTATCGGTTTCTCGAGTGAACTGGTTGAACAATTGCACGGCAATGTCTCCGTTGCCCTGGTCGCCGCCGTCGCCGATTAGAAGTGGAAGGATTTCCACTTAGATGAACATATCGTCATTTAGGCCGTACTTGAGGTTGGGGGTGAACTCAAAATCGTCGTCACCGCCAGTGCCGGTGACCCACTCACCCTCTAGCTCCAACTCCCACTCGTTGGCTACGGTGTTGACGTTGGCCTCGCGCACATTGAAGAAGTCGCTGATCTCGCGGTAATCGTGCGACTTCACAATACCGTCAGGAGTATCTGATTGCTGCAAAAACAAGTTTGAGTCTCGAAATCCAAGATCGACATTGTATGCATTCGCCAGCGAGGGCAAGAAAAACGAGGGGGGGGAACCCGATTCGACCGCCGATGTCTTTCTCGCTTGGTCCTGCGCCATGGTGAGACCTTCACAAGCAACAACTGCCAATACTGTGACCGCGATAATCCAGGCGGACGGGTTTCTCTGCATATCGTTTCCCTTTCATTTTCGTGTATCAGTTAAAAATGCCGCCCGACCGCGCCGCCGAGTGTCACTAGCGTATGGTATCCACCGAGCGAAACAGGGCCATTACAACAACATGACAATGTTGTCATGTTCGTGCTTCGATTTCGGAGTGTCTACGAGCCAGCAACGTACCGGATCGAGCAACGCAGTTTGAAGCGAGGTTGGAACGTTCGACACGCTTTAGGCTGCGATCGAATCCCGAACACGTCAGTAGTGATGGCACTCTACATTTGAACCCTGAATGTCAGCAGCAACGAAGCTCGATGAGTGAAGACGGTATATCACTTCCGAAACGCCTTTAGCCCGCGCATCACTTCAACGATGTTTTGCTGACGCGCTTCGTAAAATATGTTGCGATTCGTGAGCGGCGTATCGTCGCCAGTCGTTACTTTCTGTTGGAACATGGCGAAGGCGGACGTAGGGAATGTCGCCTTAAAGTCATTGTCTATATACCCGACGTAGTTCCAGGCGCCGACCACTGTAAAAGTTCGCGAATAATCAGAGCCGAATAGATCATAGCCTTGCGAATAGTCTTCAGCAGGATTCAATACGCCCAGCAAGGGCATGATCGTAGCGGGAATATCAAGATGGCTCGTCAGGTGTGTTATCACGCGCGGCGACTTTCCCGGAACCCAAAGCACGAAGGGTACCAGCGTTTGCTCCTCGGTGAACTCGGAGTTGTGTCCCCATCGTCCTTTCTCCATGAACTCCTCACCGTGGTCTCCCGTGATGATGACCATGGTCGAGTCGAGCAAATCGTTTTTTTTGAGGTGATCCATTACTTGGCCAACATATACGTCAACTTGGTGGCATGAATTGACATATCGATTCTTCATCAACCCAATGTCCCGATCCAAGTTCATGGAGACGTAATTGATGTCTTCCGCATAGGGGCGACGGATGATCGCGTTATTCGAGAAGGAATAGTTGGCATGCGGAGATTCAAAGAACATAAACGTCGCGAACGGCTTCGTTGTATCACGCTGATCGATGAATCGAAGCAGAGCATCGATGTGGCGTTTGTCCTGTCGCCAGGCTGGTTTCATCCCACCCTCGTGGAGATCTGCGGATGAAATTCGCGAGAAAATGGTCTTGTCGAATTCCGGGTAGCTGAACATGGCGCTTGTGTACAAACTAATCTGGTAATCCAAGTCGATCAGCGTATCCACGAGTACCGGCCCCCGGCGCTCGGCAAGAAAAGGGAACCAATAGGGGCCGTAGAGGCCATAGAACATCGAAAACATCCCCATCCTCGTCCCGTTGCCACCACTGTAGTGGTGCTCGAATCTGCTGGACCGTTCTGACAGTTCCCAGGCATTGGGCATGATTTCCTGATCAAGCATGTCTGCGCGCAAGGATTCCGAGACCAGCCACACGATGTTTAGCGGTTTGACCGTCGTATCACGACGGATGTCGTGCAATGGGTAACTAAGACCGAACGCATCATGTCCGACGGCCAGCGTCGGCGTTCTTGGAATTTCAAAGCCTAATGATTTTGCGATGCCCTTGAATGTGGTTGGAACAAAGCAGGGAAAGGCATTGGCCACGGTCAGCGTAGGTCCAAAGCTGCGAAACGAGTTGATCCCATAGCCAAGCTGCGCATACATACCCGCGATCATTACGAAGCACACACCCATGACAATAGATTTACGACAGCACGATCGAACCAGAGTGCTGCGAATAAGGTCCACCTTCCTCGCCATCATAAGCAACCCGGCCTGAACAATAAAAAAGCCGATACCAACAAGCACCGCGTATAGCATCGTCCCCGATCCACCCCCCATCGAGTCGATTACGCCGCGAGTAATAACAAGATTCCAAACGAACCCATTAAGATGAAAACCAAACACATCAAAGACCGCCTTGTCCGCGAATATCAAGTACTGCAATAACGAGCAGCCCACGATCGCTATGGCGTAGACGATGCGACGAATCACGATTTCGCGTAAGCCCAACATTCGTCGTACGGAGTTAACATGTAGAACGCGGTTCAGCGCAAGTACGAAGATCAGAACGAAGCTGAGATAGAGAAACGTGTAGGCAATCTGAACCGCCAACGAATACACAGTTAACCAGACGCCGGAATACTCAATGTTGTTCAGGAAACCCCGCGTATTTAGAAGCAAGATGGCATAGGTAAGGAGGAAGTAACTCCAAAGAACTTCCCATTGGCGAGGCATCACAGGCTCAATCATCCCTGAACTTGTGGGATGAGCAGCAAACACTGAACGATCCGATTTTGCGTCTTGTGTGTGTGTATGTTCGGTCTTGTCGGTATTCGTGGTTGACGCGGATGGCATACATTAGCTCTTTCTCGGGCCTCAGCGCCGAACCCATTTCTTGGGAGGATGACCCTTGAGACGCATGGACAGCGCCGTGCCTGAAACCGAAAAGGCGATACCGGGGAGCCATTGCCCACTCGCATTGTCTCCACGGTACTGCACATACAATCGACCCTTCCGGACCTTCCATCCCCAGATATCTTTGTCCGGATTGCTAGGATCCGACACCAATTCAACGACGTGCGTAAGCTCTCCTTCGGCGTTAATGACGAGTTGCTCATGCGCGACTGGTAACACACGCCGATGAAGCGACGCATCGTTGGGATCAACAGCCGTCCAAGTACCCATTAGGGCTTGCGCCAACGCGACATCATCAACCTGTGGCATGCATACAACAACGATCGCCGCGAGCACGACAAGAATCCCGATGCTCGCGACTCTCAACTTTGTAATCGATCGCTTCGACTTACCCGTAAGATCGGTTTGCTCACTCATCGTGACGTCCGAGGGTTTAAAAGAGCGGAGCCGCGCATGTTTATCGTTCGCACGCACACGAACGGTGAACAAACCAAATCGTGCATGCTGGAAACCGCAAACACGTTCCCCTCCAAACTTCCAGCGGCTCCGCTTCAAGGAACAAGCATGTCAGTACGAGACGTACACGGTAAGACGTCCTACGCCGCCGTTCCGCCGAGTAACAGAAAGAATGCCGCCAAACTTATAGCCATTGTCCACAGAATATTCATGTTCGATTCCATTCTATTTTCAGGTTCATGACATCACCGTTGCAACGATACCGCATATCGTTATGACCGGTGGACGGGCCAACCGGTTGACTACTTCACTAAGAAGCATACACATCGGACGTAACGCGGCCATTACGACCACATGACAATCCTGTCATGTTCGCGTTGCCACCATTCACTTGGTTTGAGCGGCATCACAAATAATAGCGCGTTGCGAATTGCAGCGTTCGTCGGGCACGATTACACTCTAACCAGACATGGGGTGCGGTCGCCAACTGTCGCTACCCCATCAGCGAGAGGCTTCGACATGCGTGTACTGGTTATTGAGGACGAACCTGGGGTTGCAAGCTTTCTAAAGAAAGGTCTTCGTGAAGCCTCGTATGCGGTGGACCTTACCGACAACGGGATTGATGGCCTCCACATGGCTGTCACTGAGACGTACGATGCGATCGTGCTCGACTTGATGCTTCCAGGTGTCGACGGGTTCACGATTCTGCGTGACGTTAGATCGCGTGACATACGCACGCCGGTGATCTGCTTGACCGCCCGAGATGCAGTCGATGACCGAATCAAGGGGCTTGATCTCGGCGCGGACGACTATTTATCCAAGCCATTCAGCTTTTCCGAATTGCTGGCGCGCCTTCGCGCGCTACTGCGCCGTGGTCAGGAGCTTCATGCGAACCCAATCACGGTGACTGACCTCCAGGTGGACGTTGTTGCACGAAGTGTTCATCGCGGCGATATACGAATCGACTTGTCGCCCACCGAGTATGCTCTACTCGAATACCTCGCACGTAGCGCCGGTCAGGTTTTGTCGCGCACGATGATCCTTGAGCATGTCTGGGACATGAATCACGATCCGATGACCAACGTGGTCGACGTTCACATCAATCGCTTGCGGAAGAAGGTCGATAACGGCTTCGACCCTCAGCTCATCCATACTATTCGCGGTGCCGGATATGTCCTCAGACATGACACAATCTAGGAAGCTATTTCGGACGATCGGCGCGCGCCTGACGCTGTGGGGAGCATGCATAACTCTCGCAGTCTGCGCACTTCTTTGTGTCGTTCTCTACACCGGAATCTTGGCGTCGATGCGTGATACTATCGACACATTCTTGGAGGGTGAAGTGCATGAATTCATGGTCACGGTCAATGCTCATCCGGGCGACAACACCGGTCTCCAGCAGACCATCCGACTTGAATTGGGAAGCCGTTCGCACAACGATCTCGCATTCCGGTTGTTCAACGAGCAAGGGCAGCTTCTTGTCACAAGTGAGACCGATGACCAGATCGCGGCGCTCTGGAATCCCCCAAGCGGGTGGAGTCACGACGCACCGTACTTGGTGTTTCAAACGGTGAGACCGGATGGAGAGACTGGAACCCATCGAACGTGCAGCCTGCGTGTGGCCACCGATGACGGGAGAGCATGCACGGCCCAGGCCAGCTACACGCTTGATCGCATGGAGGCATCACTCGCCATGTTCCGCCGCGTTTGTGCAATCGGGCTTGTACTGGCCGCAGTTCTGTCGCTCCTGAGTGGACGTGTGCTCGCCGTGAGGAGTCTTCGTCCTGTTCGGGCTTTAACCGAGACCACAGAGCGAATAGGGGCACGAAGTTTATCAGAGCGAATTCCGCTCACAGGCACGGGAGACGAACTCGATCGCCTCGCTGCCACGCTAAACAATATGTTGGAACGAATCGAGCATCACGTCAGGCGCGTACAGCAATTCACCGCAGACGCCTCGCACGAGCTTCGGTCGCCACTGGCAGCACTTCGCGGTAGCGCCGAAGTGACCCTCAGCAAACCGCGTACGACGGATGAGCTTCGTCAAGTGTTAGGAGAAAGCATCGAACACTACGATCGGTTGTCGCAAATTGCTGAGGATCTCTTGCTATTGGCACGTGCCGACGCCGGGCAAGAAGTTTCACGAATGGAATCAGTTCGACTAGACGAAGCAGTGGCAAGTGTAGTCGATCTTTACACACCGCTGACGCAGGATCGAGGCATTGATCTTGTCTTGGAGGATCACGAGCAAATCTCGCTCCATGGGGATGGCGCCCGTCTTCGTCAACTTGTTGGGAATCTGCTCGACAATGCTGTCAAATTCTCCAAGGCGGGAGATCGGATTTGTGTTGCGATCGCCAACGGGAATGGCGTTGCCAAGATAACGGTTACAGATACGGGTGAAGGTATCGCCGCTGAGCATCTTCCGTATGTGTTCGATCGTTTCTATCGAGCGGATCAAGCCCGCACAACGAAGCATGGCGGCGCAGGCTTGGGCTTGCCGATCTGCCGTGCGATAGCAGAAGCCCATGGCGGAACAATCATCGTATCGAGTACGCACAGTGAAAGCACAAGTGTCACAACAGAAATCCCCATTGATGCTAGTACGGGATAATGAGCGATTCGCGTTTTGGAAAGCGATTTCGGATTCGCGACCGTCTTTCCCAACCGCATTCGAAATTCGTGAAAGGGGGAACCGAGTGATGAAGTCCATGCATATATTCGCGATATTCGTAATCGTAGCATCCGTTACGACAGGTGCGAACGCCGACGTCAATGATGAGAAAGAACGAGTTTGGAATTTTGACGCCGATGCTCATGGCGCGGCACCCGAAGGCTGGAGTATTCATCAAACGAACCCAAGCCACTCAATGGCAACGTGGCAAGTAGCCGCTGACTCAACCGCCCCAAGCGGCTCCCAGGTTCTGGCTCTCACTAAGACGCAAAATGTTGACGGCACATTCAACATGGCGATTGCCGGGGAGACGTCTTACCGAAATGTTGATCTCTCGGTACATGTCAAAGCGGTTGGCGGAAGCGAGGACCAGGGGGGAGGTCCAGTTTGGCGATGCCAAGACGAGAACAATTACTACGTTACCCGATTCAACCCGTTGGAATCAAATTTTCGCTTGTACTTCGTCAAAAAGGGTCGGCGCAAACAGTTGCAGTCTACTCGCATCCACACTGAACCCGGAAAGTGGTACACCATTCGTGTAACGATGATCGGCGATCACATCAGCGCCTATCTCGATGGCCAGAAGCTGCTCGAAGCTACGGACGACACGTTTGAGGATGCGGGGCTGGTGGGCCTGTGGACCAAAGCGGACGCCGTCACCCGGTTCGACGACCTGCGCGTACATGTTACGCAAGGGCATGCAACATCGTTGATGACGCTGCGTCAAACGATTGAGCTTCCGGGCGTCACGGGACGCATCGACCACTTGGCCCTGGATGCAATGAGCAATCGACTGTTTCTCGCCGCGTTGGAGAACGGAACGATGGAGGTAGTCGACCTCACCGTAGGTAAGCGCATCCACAGCATTGACGGGCTAAGAGAGCCTCAGGGTATCTTGTATTTGTCAAAGTCGAAGCGGGTGATCGTGGCGAGCGGTGGCGACGGGACGGTACGATCATTTGACACCAATCTGTTCAAAGAAATCACTCGATGTGATCTGGGCAGCGATGCGGACAACATCCGCTGGGAGTCTTCGACAAACCTGCTGTATGTAGGCTTCGGCAACGGAGCGCTAGGTGTCTTGGAAGCGGAGACTTTGACCAAGCAGGGTGAAATTAAGCTCGGCGGACACCCCGAGTCGTTCCAGCTTGCTCGTTTCAATGACCATATCTACGTCAACGTTCCCGATGCGCGGCAGATCGCAATCATCGACCGAAAAAACAACACGGTGATGACCAGCTGGGCGATTACGGCGATCGCCGAGAACTATCCAATGGCATTGGACGAGGCTGGGAAAAGGCTGTTTGTAGCGTGCCGCACACCGCCCCGCCTGCTCGTGTACGATACAGTCTCGGGCGACCGACTCGCGACGGCGGAATGCGTTGGGGATGCCGATGACATCTTTTACGACATCAAGAGGAATCGAATCTATGTCGTGGGTGGGGAGGGCTTCGTAGATGTTTTCGCCGGTTCGGCGTCTTCCACATATCTACGGTTGGCACATATACGAACATCCACAGGCGCGCGCACCGGGTTATTCGTTCCAAAGCGAGGACTGTTGTATATCGCGGCACCCGCACAAGAAAAACTGAAGGCTAAGGTGCTTGTCTACCAAGTATCACGCTGAGCGAACCCTGTGCCATTGTAAGGTAGCTTTTTCATACCCGCCACTGATTAATGACACATTAATGACACTTATGGCTGTTTTGGAATGCAACCCGGTCACGTGTGGACAACTAATTTAGGCCATGGACCTGTGCGTGAGCCGCTCAAAGATCGTTCAACGTTGCTACTTTCACCATTTTTTCAGTTACGGAAGCAACCATCAATTCGACAGAAAATCATCCGAAGGGGGCACTGCCGATATGGGATCTCACTTTGAATTCCGTGAACCACGGCGAGACATGCGGGACGCACTCAACGATTCAGAGCTTTGGGGAACAGTATCCCCACCTGACGTGGCTACAGGCAACCAACCCAAACGATTACTGTTTTGGCACTCAAATACCGCTACAACTCGTAAACATATGCGAAGAGATGCGTCAATTTGCGAAAATATAAAATTGTGATATAATGCTTGTATACAAGGACTTCATGACGGCTTCGGCCTTCGCGGAAGTTGTGCTTCCCAAGCTGGACGTCGGCGGTTCGAATCCGCTCGCCCGCTGTTTGTCAGGGCTGGTTAGGCCATCACAAGTCTTGTCACTATCGTCACTTACATCAGTTCGACTCAAATCAATAGGTGACACTACTTTGTCAGTGTATGCCTGTGATTGGGCAACGCTTGTCGGCATTCGTGACAAGCATTCGAACAAGAGTCCGGCCATCCGTTCCAGTCACTTTTTAGCGTTCGATGCCTTCTGATTCTTGAAGCGGTAAAAACGTTAGCACGTTTAATGCTCCGGCAACATCTAATCACTTCAGGTCCGTGTAGGTGTTCATCGTCAAGCCCATTGAGCCATGACGCATCGCAGCTTGTGATGTACGCAGCGACATGCTGCCCTTGCCTAGATGTGTAACGATTGTTTGTCGTATGGCGTGAACATCTACAGATAGCCCACATTCCTCACGAGCCTTCTACGACAACCTGTCGCCGCTTCGTGCGGGTGATAGAGGCGGAGTCTATTGCGCACGGGACACACGTCTGGATCGTGAGTTGGCCATCGAGGTGCAACCAAATACAATCAAATACAATGATCCACGCTCCAGAATGGGCTGCCGGCTTTCAGCGGAAGGCCAAAGTTCCCGCACTACTCAATCACTCGAACATGGACAAAGACATGATTGCGGATGTGCCGCGGGAAGTATTCGAACGGATGGTGACGATGGCCGCGACGCGTGACCCCAAGCCGTAAAAGTCGGACTTATGGGTATCCTCTTCGCCATCTACAAAAAACTACAACTGCGATCACCGCCGTTACGCATCTGTTACGAGCACGGTAAGCCCATCGAACTACACGGGCACGCATTATTCTTTTGGAGCCATCATGACGGCACTTAAATATCCAAGGCGATGTGATCAAAGGCGCCTCAGAAACCGTCGAACGTCAGGAAACGATTGAACTTTATGCATCACCGATACGATAGCATCGTTTAGCCTCTTCTTCAGTAGGAATGGACTGCCTGCCATGGCTGTCAAATTGGCAGAATCACACCCGCTGTATAGGCCCAACAAATCATAAAAACCTTGAAAATAAGGTCACTACGTGGGATATTGCTCCGTGAACATTCTGGCACGGAAATTGTTTTGAGCGTCTCGCGTGGCTGCCCGTCGGCGGCATCAAATTCGTAGGAATGTTGAATTGAAAGGAGATGCAACATGTTGGCAAGAATCAATGGTTCGCATCCGATCAATCGGCTGCGAGGTGAAATGGATCGCCTGTTCAACGATATGTTCGAAGGTTTTCCGAGAACGGCGATAGGCACATCGCTGGCGCCGGTGTTTCCAGCTATGAATGTCTGGGAGGACACCGACCATGTGTTTGTTGAGGTGGAGCTTCCGGGGTTGAAGCTGGATGACATCGAGCTACTCATCGCCAGCGACGAACTAACGATCAAAGGTGAGCGTAAGGATTCCTTGGGTGAGCAAGATACGTATCACCGTAGGGAGCGGGGTACCGGTTGCTTTGGACGAACCATTCGGCTTCCGGTGGATGTCAAGGCAGATGAGGTGAAGGCCACACTACGCAATGGCGTATTGTTGGTCACGATGCCTAAAGCCGAAGAGGCCAGACCACGCAAAGTAGAGGTGAAATCCCTTCCGAAGTAGGCCACAGGAGCGGCTGTTCGGAACAGAAATAAGGAGAAATAAAATGACCACCATGACAATTGAAAAGCCCGCATCGCAGGAAATGGCGCGAACCGAACCGATCTGCAACAGACCACTATTCCGGCCTAACGTGGACATCGTAGAGCACAAGGACGAACTGATCGTTATGGCCGACATGCCCGGCACCAGCTCGGAGGATATCGACATCCAGTTCGAGAACGGGACGTTGACCCTTTATGCAAAGGTACCTGCGCGTCAGATGCAAGACATCTATTACGACTTGAACGAGTACGGACTCGGTGACTTCCAGCGCACCTTCCAGGTCGGCGAAACCATCGACTCCGAACGCATTAGTGCTGAATATGAAGATGGCGTGCTCACGCTTCATCTTCCCAAGACCGAGGCTGCCAGGCCGCGAAAGATCGTCGTCAAGGATGCGTAGCCTCAATGAGGCATTCGTTGGGCCTCATGCCCAACGTATAGGAAAGAAGATATCCCTCTAGAGTAAGGAGGTATTAATAATGAACTTGATTCCATGGAGAAGCAAACGCAACAAAAACGAAATCCAACGGGTTGCGACGGATCCGGACGTCAACCGGTTCCTACACGAGGCCAATCGACTCTTCGATCGGTTCTTTGAGGATCCGTTCGGTTTAACACGAGAACCCATGACCTTCGGGGGCGGCTGGGTTCCCTCGCTTGACGTCGTCGAGTCGGAAAAAAAACTCACCGTCAAGGCCGAGCTTCCCGGCATGGACCCAAAGGATCTTAACATAACGATTTCCGGAAACGTCCTGACGGTTTCCGGTGAGAAGCGAGAATCTACCGAGGAAAAATACGACAGTTGGTACTTATCAGAACGTCGATTTGGGACGTTCCGTCGCAGCGTACAGTTGCCGAGCAATATCGATACGGAGAAGGTGTCGGCTGAGCATGTCAACGGTGTGTTGACCATCCACTTAGACAAGCTCAACTCAGCACCGCCCAAACGTGTCACGGTAAAGTCATCAGCGTCTTAAACGTGATGCCCGGCAGACCTTCAACTTAGTGGCAGCTTGATTACAAAACGCTCTAGCAGCACAAGCGATTCATATACCTTGTAGTTGAAAGTCCCTGTGGCGTGTATGCGGACCGACATTGACGCCCGCAACCCCACGGGGACTGATGGCGCGGTGATGAACTTACAACTGGTCTTGCATATGCATTCGAATACAAGCGGTTCCATGTAGCAGATGAGGTATATCCACCACCGAAATCGACGCCGCTAGATCGACACAACCACAAGGATCGCACAACAGTGCAAAGCGCCGCGTACATAAGTCAGGTGCATGTGCAACGTTTGCCTGCGCCTCATGAAAAAGAAAAACTAATGACACACGAAAGGAATCATGGAAAGGAAGGTGTATGATGAACCGACGAAGTTGGTTAATGGGATTGCTCGTGGTGGTCGCCGCCATTGGTTTTGGGTCTGGTTTCCCGAACCTCATATCGCGCGTTGCCTACGCCGTTGATAGCGGTCGAGCGGACGCATCGCAAAAACGACTATCGGCTGTGCAGGATCTTTCCTTGGCGTTTGAAGACGTGGCCAACGTCATCAAGCCGTCGGTTGTCAACATTAGTGCAGCCAAACGAATTTCCGCGCCTAATACCATCCACCGAATACCCGGACCCATGCTCCAAGGGCCATTTCGTGATTTTTTTGGCGATGAGTTCTTTCATCGCTTCTTTCAGCAACAACCGCAGCAGCGGGGCTACGTACAGCAGGGGGCGGGCACGGGGGTCATCGTCAGTGATAATGGCTATATTCTCACAAATAATCATGTCGTCGCCGGCGCAGATGAAGTCACGGTCAAGTTGACCGACGATCGCTCCTTCACTGCCGAAGTCATCGGCACGGATCCAAAAACAGACCTTGCCGTCATCAAAATCAACGCCACCAACCTATACCCTGCCACCTTCGGTGATTCGGATGATCTACGGATTGGTCAATGGGTTGTCGCTGTCGGTAATCCATTCGGACTCTCCAACACGCTGACCGCCGGCATCGTCAGCGCGACTGGACGGGCCAACATGGGCATCGTCGAGTACGAGGATTTTATACAAACTGATGCGGCTATAAACCCCGGCAACAGCGGTGGGCCGCTCGTCAACATCAAAGGCGAGGTTGTCGGTATCAACGCTGCGATTTTCACCAAGAGCGGCGGGTATATGGGTATTGGATTTTCCATCCCAGTCAACCTTGCCAAATCCGTACTCGACGACCTCATTGAAAACGGACGCGTGGTGCGCGGATGGTTGGGTGTGTTGATACAAGATTTGAATGAAGGCCTATCGGCATCTTTCGGTTACTCAGGCACGGATGGCGCCCTGGTCGGAGACGTAACTTCCGGCAGTCCTGCTGAAAAGGCGGGGATCAAGGAAGGCGATATTCTAATCACCTTTGACGGAAAAAGTTTCAAGAATACGAAGCAGCTCCGTTCATTAGTCGCGGCAACAGAACCCGGTTCGAAAACTCCGGTAGAGGTATTCCGTGATGGTCGAAGGGCTACTTACTATGTTCAGATCGGGGAACTGGAGGCGCAACTTGCGTCGGCCCATGCAGAGGATCCTTCCGACGAGCTTGGTATTACCGTCCGAACGCTTACGGCTGACATGGCAACTCAACTTGGATACGATGATGTACACGGCGTTATTGTAACAAATGTCGATCCGTTAGGGCTAGCGGCAAAAGCCGGCATTCGCCCGAACGACGTCATCCTCAAGGTACATGGTACAGCTGTCGCAAATGTCACGGAGTTCCGTCATGAAATTGGCAAGCACAACCTAAAGGAGGGCGTGAGGCTGCGCATCCAGAGTGGGCCGAACGAACGTTTTGCTTTTCTTCAATCAGGCGACGGTCACGTGGGATAACAGTAGAGGTGCAACGCCACGGGAGTGCCTCGATAGCGTTCGACGCTACCTGGCGCTACCCGTCGTTGCGCTATCGATACTGAGTGATTCGATCCCATAAGTTTTCTCTTATATCAATCAATCCTCCAACAGATTCTGTGGCCAGGCGAAATCCGAAAAGATTCCGCCGGTATGAATGAAAACCACAGGTCGATCCTGCCCGAGGCGCCCGTCCTTGACACCATCCAATATCGAGCAAAAAGCCTTAGCCGTGTAAACCGGATCCAGCATGATGCCTTCGGTCTTAGCCAGTAATCGGATGGCTTGAATCGCCGCGGCGTATGGAATGGCATACCCCTCACCAACGTAGCCATCAATGAACCGCATGGAGGTATCTGCAAAGTCAATCGGCAGTTCGAACTGGTTCACGGTTCTACGGCAAAGCCCGCCGATCTCACGCATGTGATAATCAACGTCGTCGCTAACCGGAACGCCCCAAAGTTGTACGTCCATCATTCTGTTGAGCAGGGTACCCAATAGGGCACCGGCGTAAGTTCCCCCGGAAGATACGGGGACAATCACGTCGCATGCCGATATGCCAAAACCATTAAGCTGCTCGGCTAGCTCGGCTATCGCGCGGATGTAGCCCCAACAACCAAGCGGCTCGGAAGCACCCATCGGAATCCAACGCGGCTTGTGACCGGCGTCGTTGAGTTCCGCAAGGACGCCCTCAACAATGTCTTCGCGCTCTGCGTTAAAGCGCTCGAGCGGATAGTATCGCGTTTGTGCTCCGAACAAAGCATCCAACAGATGATTGCCCTGCACCTCGTCCGGCGGCTCAGGCCGAATCAGGAGCACCGCATGCAAACCTAACTTCGCGCACACAGCCGCCGTTGCCCGGCAGTGGTTGGATTGGCAGGTGCCTTCGGTCACGAGCGTGTCGCACCCGCGCGATACGGCATCGGCGGCGATATACTCCAGCTTGCGAACCTTGTTGCCGGAGAGTTCCAGGCCGGTTAGGTCGTCTCGTTTCATCCAGATTTGCGCATCGTCGAACATGCGCCCAAGTCGCTCCAGACGAACCAAGGGCGTTGGGAGAGTGGCAAGACTTAGGCGTTTAGGTTCTTGCATCGGATCACATCATCCTGCGTTATTGTGCATCGCTTTTATGCGGAAATCCTTCACAAATAATGGGTTTTGATTGCTACATGCATATAGAGCTTGCTCTAGCCGAGGTTTTGTCCTTGTCTACAAAGTGTACTTCAATCTAAAGATTCGCAAAAGGTCGTGTGGCATGGCCCATTGAAGCGTGGCCATGTCTAAGTGGTTCGCGTTATACATGCTCGCGCCAATTTGTTATCGTGTCACCAGGCTTGCGCCGTGGTGCTCTGACTCGTTGCGTAACCTAACATCGCAACCCAAAGCCCGGTAGGGCAGGTCGTTCTTTCGCCAATCTCAAAATTGGCGAAAGGTTGACCTGCCTGAAGTCATAGACGCGCACAACCGCCAAATCAGAGCCGCACGGCGCCAGCCTGCGGACCAGCGGCGTCAACAAGGCCACCTGATTCAGCAAACCCACCCGCGCCAACCTGCCATCGTGTCACCAGGCTTGCGCCGTGGTGCTCTGACTATGCCCGTCACACGACAGGACATCGCACTCCAAAGAAGACCCCATGCGTAATAGTAACAGGCGGGTGCCCCATCCTTGGGGGTACTCCTCGAAAGGTGGGGGACGGATCTCGCGTCGAAAGACATCACAAGTGCCACAGTCTTGGCACGGCACATCCTTCCCCCACCCTTTGCCAGTAGGCAAAGGATGGGGCACCACTGCAATGATCCATTGTCGGGCAATACCCGACCTACGTGCTTGCGCCATGGTGCTCTGACTGGGTGACCCAGGTCCTTCTTTTTGGACCTGGGGGAGTCGATGATATGCGGCGTGTGGCATGCCCAAGCTGAAAGCGCGGGCATGTCTTCGCGGTTCACGTTATGCATGCCCGCGCCAATTTGTTATCGTGTCACCAGGCTTGCGCCGTGGTGCTCTGACTATGCCCGTCACACGACAGGACATCGCACTCCAAAGAAGACCCCATGCGTAATAGTAACAGGCGGGTGCCCCATCCTTGGGGGTACTCCTCGAA
>JAJRWX010000072.1 GCA_024276605.1 Planctomycetota bacterium
AGGGTGGCATGGGCAAGGCTTTTTTTGCCCGTGGTGGCCACCGGAGCTACACGGGTAAGTCCCGATGTATCCCGACGTATAGTCGGGATACATCGGGACTTACCCATGCCACCCGAATTCTTAGCTGTGACGAAGCACTAGTCAGTTGTAGCCTCAGGGAGTAGATTAACTCCTGGGTTATGGAAGATGGGAAACGGTATTCAGCTTAGGTATGCTCTAAGTGGATGTGGGTTCTGCGTGGATAGACCAAGACTTTATGAAACGTAAGCTGCAAGAGAATTTGAAGCGTGTGAACCAGCGTATTGCTGATGCCTGCGATCGGTGTGGCAGAGACCCTTCACGCATTACACTCGTGACGGTGACCAAGAGCGCGAGTTTGGATGTTGTGCGTACGCTGGTCGATATGGGCTTGCAGGACCTCGGTGAAAATAAGGCGCAGGATTTAATGCAGCGTGCAGGTATGGTGAACGAATGGTTGGGACGGCGTGCGCGAGATTTGAGCGCCGGTGCCAGGCCCAGGCCGCGATGGCACATGATCGGCCACCTGCAACGCAATAAGGTTAAAATGTTATTGCCCTGGATTGATCTCATACACTCCGTGGACAGCTTACGCCTAGCGGAAGAAATTGACATGCAATCGGCTAAGCTGGACCGTGTGACCCCCATTTTTCTCCAGGTAAATGCTAGCGGGGAACGACAAAAAGAGGGGGTTGCGGTGGCGGCGGCGACGCATCTGGCGGAGCAGTTGATGACGTTGGACCATCTCGAAGTGCGCGGGTTGATGGCAATGGCCCCGTTAACGGATGATGCATCGGTGATTCGTCATGCTTTTGGTCGTGTCAAAGAATTGTTCGAGGAGTTTGAGCACGATCGTATTTGCGGCCCGACGTTCAAGGAACTGTCTCTGGGTATGAGTAATGATTTGGAACACGGTATCGAAGCCGGTGCGACTTATCTGCGCGTAGGTCGTGCACTGTTTGAGGGTGTCGATCTCGGCGCGTTACCCGTCACTTCGGAATAGCACTCCCGCACATACACCGCTATGACACAAACGTTGTGCCGTACACTTCGACAACACAACCATTCCGGTAGACGAGGTCTTTTTACTATTTATTGCGGCTGTATGTTTGCTGGAAAAACTACGGCGCTGATCAGCGCTATAGAGTCTATCCAAAAGCAGCGCGTCGTGGTGTTCAAACCTGCGATAGATACGCGATATGCAACTGACGCGGTGGTCTCTCATGCCGGTAAAGCCGTACCGGCTATGGGGGTGAACCGGGCGCAGCAGATGCTTGAGCAGGTAACAGAGGATTGCGATGTGGTGGGTATCGACGAGGCTCATTTTTTTGACGCAGCATTGTCGGCGGTGATCGAGACGTTGGTTGGTTGTGGGAGGGATGTGTTCGCTACTTCACTGGACTTTGATAGTTGGGGCAGGCCGTTTCCCTTGATCGAGCGACTGATCAGCCGGGCGGATCACACGTCCCTCTTGCATGCAGTATGCGCTCAATGCCAACATCAAGCCGACCGTACACAGCGACGCACGCCGGTTGTCGACGGTATCATGGTAGGTGGCGCAGAAAGCTACGAACCCCGTTGCAAGACCTGTTGGCGTCCACCACCCCAGACGCCACCCCAGTGATGCCGATGTTGAGTGTTGGTTATGTGTTGGCGGGCGTTTCCCACACGATGGTTTGCGCATCGAAGACCGGGCCTTCAGCGCAACATAGTTGGTATTGCCAGCCCTGAGGGTCCGCATCGTTACGGATAGGTACGACGCATGACTGACACGTGCCTGTCCCGCAGGCCATGGCCCGTTCTACACATACATAACATTCGATGTTACGGTCGCTGCAAAAATCAGCCACAAAGCGCATCATACGTTCAGGGCCGCATGTGTACATTACTAGATCATTCGTATCAGGAGAAGCGCTGGCGTAGTGTGCCTCGATCGCGTCACCGATGTGACCGTGAAGGCCTACTGAGCCATCGTCCGTGCTGATAACTACGGGCACGTTCGATGCGGCTAATGATGGCGAGGCCAACACCGCTTGGGTGGCATCGGTACTGCAAGGCGCGTCTTGGCCCAAATCCAACGCGAGCAATTGGCTGGACTGTGCGCCGTAGAATAAAATGGCATGTTTCCCGGCTTGACTAAGAACCTGTGCTAACCAAAGCATGGGTGGTAGTCCGACGCCGCCGGCAATGAGCCAGGCTTTTTTTCGTGCGCGCGGGATGGGGAAGCAGTTACCCAACGGAGCAAGTAGACTAACGCGGTGACCGGGCTGAAGCGAAGCCATCCACTGCGTAGCTTTGCCCACCACGCGAAAGATGAGATCTACCTGTACACCGTCTTCGGTAGTTTCCACACCGGCTATACTAAAGGCGCGACGCAGCATAGGTGCATGACATCGGGTAGCCCAGAGGTTGTGATGCGAAACATGGTTATCATCAACGGTGCAGTCATGTGGAGTATCATCGGTGGGAGCGCATAGGTGTACGAATTGACCGGGCGCGGCTTCACGCAAGTGGGGCACTTGTATGGTGAGTCGAAAATGCTCATCGCAAAGTGGTGTCAACGCCTTGACCACACCAGTTTGAATGCGGGGAATGGATGACTGTGGTGATGGCATAAGCATGCAAGGCTATAAGGCGGTTTAGCTGCGACCGCAAGTTAGTCTCTTATCTTCACGATACAGTGGAACGTATAAGTTTCCATCGCAATCGGGCCACGATAACATGACAAGTTAGGAAGCAACGACAACCCGTCCCGATCCGCGGAGATACAACGATTCATAAAAAAACTTCCGGAACCGAAGAATAATCTCGATTCCGGAAGTCCGCCACGGCTTGAAGAAGCCGTTCACTCGATTTGTCATGCCGAAAAAAAAGTTTTCCCCGGCATGACATCTATGTCATCCCTCCGTAATTCATGTGTACTTCGAGGAGCCAAGCGGGTCAATGAAAAGGTTTGTGAGTGGTACTTTATTTACTGTAAACTGTTTATTGGCAAGTGGTTATGAGTTTGTGTGATTTTGTTATTTTTTAATAAATCACAAGACGCTGGACCTTGACAACTTCGGGGACAGTAGCGATTTGAACGACATAGAGCGCGCGTATAGATGATGAGGCAATCGATGCGAATGATCTAGGATTTTAGACGTGCCAACCAAGTGTCGTGTAAACATTCAATAAACCCGTGGTCGTATGGGGGACTACGGACATGCATGCGTTTATCGTTTAATTCAAAGCCGCAAGCGCCAGCGACCGGTGCTTTCGCTACAGTCACGCGGGAGATTCGAGTATTACGCTTGATTCAAAGTGAGGGGATCACTCTCTCCAAGAGGGTGAATACGACTGTTGCGCCAGCTTCCCCTCGTAGCACGCTAAACATAGGCGCGACCATTGTAGCGCATCCCTATAGATCGTCCAAAAGACTATCGTATCAATGATACGTTTACGGCCTTGGTAATGGCCGCTCCGCCGCGTTGACGGGTATCCATAAGTCGTTATGGATTCAGCACTTGCAAAAAATGAGGATGCTGGGACTCGAACCCAGGACCCACGGCTTAAAAGGCCGTTGCTCTACCTACTGAGCTACATCCTCGTATCACGCAGCCCCAAATCAGCCGATGCGGCCCATATCCGGGGCTTGTTTTAATGCGTGAGTTCGCGTCGAGATAGTAGTCCGGGGAGGTCATAGGTCAACCCAAAGCCGGCTGTGATAGCTAACTTGTTACAGGTTTTGTCGATGTTTCATCTATTCCAGCCACGTTAATCTTGCTCGCTGGGGAGGTCGCGGGATAATACACGCACGATTTAAGCGGCATGATCGGGTCGCTTGGCAGGTCACTATTTTAGAGAAAATATCGAACCAAGGCGGCTCATCATGTTGGAAAGTATCCTCGGTATCTGCGGGTTGGTCGTAGGTAGTGTACTGGCCTGGCTACTGGCTTCGAGCCGTCACAAACTAGCTGCCCAGAAACAACAATCATCTCTGGCTTCGCAACTTGCGTCGGCTGAAAGTGCCCTGGAAGAGGTTCGACATCAATTTGAGGATCAGCAGCAAACGGTGACACAGTTGCGTGAGCAGCTCGATGAGCAGCGTCAGCAGTGCACACAAGCGCAAACCAAACTGGAAGAATCATCTAGCCGCTTCGAGGCCCAGCAACGATCGCTCGATGACGCACAGAAAAAACTCAAAGATTCGTTTGAAGCGTTGTCAGCTAAGGCGTTGCAAACCAATACGCAGCAGTTTCTCGCTGTCGCCAAGAAGTCACTTGAGGTGGTGATGAGTGATGCGAAAGGCGACCTTGGCAAACGTGAGGAGGCTATCAAGGGTTTGGTCAAGCCCATCGCCGATGCCTTAAAGCGATATGAAACGCAAATTCAAAACCTGGAGAAGTCAAGGCAGTCCGCTTACGGCAGCTTGCAAGAGCAGGTCAAAGCCATGGCTGTGACCAACAAAGAATTGCAACTCCAAGCCGGACAGTTAGCCACGGCGCTGCGCGATCCGAAGGTGCGCGGGCAGTGGGGCGAGTTAGCCTTAAAGCGAGCTGCGGAGCTAGCTGGGATGAGCGAGCATTGCGACTTCGAGCAGCAGGTCAGCGTAGACACAGACGACGGTACCTATCGTCCGGACATGGTGGTTCGCCTACCCGGTGGCCGATCCGTGGTTATCGATGCCAAAGCCGTCTTACAAGCCTATCTGGATGCGGTGGGTGCGCCGGATGAAGCCGCGCGGCGTCTATGTCTATCCCGCCACGCTCAGCAGGTGCGAAGTCGCGTGCGTGAATTATCCAGCAAGTCCTACTGGGATAAGTTGGGCATCACGCCGGAGTTCGTGGTTCTATTTTTACCGGGAGAATCATTTTTCAGTGCGGCTGTCGATGTTGACCCGACGCTGATCGAGGATGCCATCGAAAGTAAGGTGATTTTAGCTTCACCTACTACCCTGATCGCCTTGCTTCGTGCGATTGCCTACGGCTGGCGTCAGGAACAGGTCGCAGAAAACGCCGAGATCATTTCCCAACTAGGCCGAGAACTCTACGACCGGATGCACGCCTTCGTGACGCATTTTGAAAAGATTGGAAAGAACCTTTCGAGGTCCGTAGAAGCATACAACAGCGCCGTCGGTTCGTTAGAGCACCGCATCCTACCCAGCACACGAAGATTCAAAGAGCTAGGCGCAGCCGGCGGAGATGACATCGCAGACATTCAACCCATCGACCTAACATCCCGCCATCTGGATGCGCCCCGTTCTGATGTGGCGTAGCCGCATGGAAAGTTTTGGTATGGTGTCCCATGTCCTTCCGTTTGGACATGGGGGAGCCGATGATAGCGTAAGTGTACGTTATTCCCAATGTACGTCATTCCCGCGCAGGCACTGTGTGGCATGCCCAAGCTGAAAAGCGCGGGCATGAAATAGGCGTCGGCGGTGGGTATCATGCTCAAACGCGACGACAGCGTCATCTTCGTTCCAACATGCCCGCGCCCGGAGACTTGCTCATAGATGCCACCCGCCGAGCAGGATACCGAGGCTGTTTAGTAGGACACACGCTGGACGGTAGGCCTATCATTGGCCATGACACGATCACAGTGCGCACGATTCAACGAGCACGTAAGTGGCGACGGTAGATACTGAGGATATACCCTGTCACACGATATCTTTCCTTTCATTACACGACAAGGATGGAGGATCGCATGGTGGCCCATGTCCTGCTGTTTGGACATGGGGGAGTCGATGATAGCGTATGCTAAGCCATGTACCTCTACGATCAAACTGAACCAACCTGCACCCGTACTGCCTACGTGGACATGTGGTCCCGGTCAATCAAACTGGGGCCACATGATAGTGTGTAACACTTAGCATGTAGCATGGAAGCATTGAAAACCTCCCTTAACGACATGCTTCGGGATGCTATCGATAAATAGAGATTGTTCTAAGATTAGGCGTTCATCAACAGGCTGTCACACTTAGGCTCATGCTGAATTGTGAGACCGACTATGCCTCGTTATCATAAAGCACATTGGAGGTGTCGAGACGTGTATTCTAAACCCGCGGTCGGGTGAAGGGGTTTCAGAAACGTTCGAACCGACATGGCCGCGACCGCCGAAGGATGCCCATCGCCTTCGTGGTTCCATGCCGTGTGGGCATCAAAGGGGAATCGTTCGATGAGGCTACATCATGGCGGCTTTCTTCATGCGGGTTTTGCGTTGGTCGCGTTCATCGCCATCGTGAGCTTGGTGTCGGCGCATCCAGGGTTGCATCATGATATCGAACGGATCTCGCGCCTGCTCGAATTTGATCCTGACAGCGTGCCATTGCTCCTCGAACGAGGATACTTGCGACGGTTGGATGGTGACGCGGAAAAGGCACTGGATGACTTGCAAAGGGCACGGGTGCTGGCGCCGTCCAACCTGGACATCGCTCGACAACTTGGATTGACGCTCTCGGCATTACGTCGTGACGCTGAGGCGGAGAAGGAACTTACCAGACACATCGCGGGTGGTAACCCTGCGGCGGATACCTTAGCCGAGCGGGCACGTATCCACGCTCGTAACAACCGACCTGATGCGGCACTGATCGACTATGCCGACTCCCTGGCCCTGTTCGGCGACATTGATGTCTACCTTGAGCGCAGTCGCCTTCAGATATCGCTTGGCCGTTTTGAAGCAGCGGCTGCGGGGTTACGTTCAGGACTTAATCGCACAGGTGGCGCGGTGTCAATTCGGCTTGCTCTGATTCGGGTGGAGACTCAACGGGCGGAGTATGACGAAGTACTCAAGCTGATAGACGAGATGTTGTTCCGCCAAGGGATCAAAACGCAGTGGTTGATGCGTCGTGGTCATGTCCTCCGTGTAGCCGGTCGAGTTCGGCAGGCTGACCAAGCATTTACCGAGGCCCTTTCAGAGGCAAACCGTGTGCTTTCGCGTAACCGCTCGGCTATCCACCTTGTCTCTAGAGCGAAGGTCTATCGCGCGATGGGACGCCGGGCTGAGGCGGTGGTGGATCTGCAAGCCGCCATAGTACGATCACCACGATACACCGAGGCCGTTGCGACGTTGAAGGAGCTGCAGGCGGAAGGTCGTGAGCAACCATGATCAGGCGCTCGAGTACACCTGGACAAGAAACGCTCATTGGAATTCGCGGTGTCCGATGGCTGACCACGATCTTGGCGATAGTATTGTCCACCACAAGGCCATCGTTGGGTGTTACGTTAGTGTTTCAGCAGGGCGTTGACGGCTATGTGGGTGTGTCTGACACCTACCTTTCCCAGAACACACCGGCAACCGCGTACGGTAGCTTCGTGGCTATCGAGTGGGATAACGACGATCCACCCGGCACTGGCTTGTCCAACTTCGCCTTGATTCGCTTTGACGACATCTTCGGCGCCGGTGCGGGGCAAATTCCTCCCGGCTCAATCATCACATCCGCAACGTTGACATACACGGTGAATAACTCCGGGAATTCCGGACAAGTGCATGAAGCGCTGGTCGACTGGAATGAGTCCACAACTTACAGCGTATTCGGCACCAGTCCGGGCGTTCAATCAAGCGACTACGGTCCGCTATTGGCGATCGCATCGGGCAGTGCGGGAGCACAATCGGTAGATGTTAGCGCCAGCATTGAACAATGGTCGGCTGCACCTTTGACTAACCGCGGTTGGATCATAAGACCTACGGACTTCAATGGTGTTAGATTTCGATCTAGCCAATATACAACGAACCTAGCGCAGCGTCCCAAGCTTACGGTTGTTATCAACGAAGGTACCGTCGTTCCGACACTCGTGCGGCAACCCTACCTCCAATCTGCTACCCCGGACTCGATTATCCTATGCTGGCGGACGGACACAAACACCTCTAGTCGTGTTCGCTACGGCCCTGCGCCGGGGGATCTACGGAACACGGTGGATGATCCTAGCGAAGTTACGGACCACATCGTTCCCCTGACCGGACTCTCACCCAACACGATATACTATTATGATGTCGGAACGGACACCGATATTCTCGCGGGTGGCGATGTCGATCATTACTTCACCACACCGCCGCCGATCGGAACGCGACAGCCCTTTACTGCGTGGATCGTTGGTGATTCGGGGACTGGCAATGCCACACAGGCTGCCGTTCGGGATGCGATGCTCGCATTAACCGGTGTGACGCCACCCGATGTCTTCATCCACATGGGCGACATGGCTTATACCTCGGGAACTGATGGGCAGTTTACAAGCAACTTTTTCGAACCGTATCGTACGATTCTGAGGCACACCGTCTGCTGGCCTACGCTTGGCAACCACGAGGGCATCTCATCCGATTCGGGTACCCAATCCGGTCCCTATTATGATGGCTATGTGCTGCCGTCCGGCGGGCAAGCCGGTGGTGCCGTGTCCGGTACGGAAGCATATTATGCGTTCGATCTGGCCAACGTCCATTTCGTTTGCCTTGATTCGCACGACAGCAATCGCGCCCCCGGCTCAGCTATGCTTACGTGGCTGGCAGAGGACATCGCCACGACTGAACAGGAATGGCTTATCGCTTTTTGGCACCATCCGCCCTACACGAAGGGGACGCACAATTCCGACAGCGTCTTAGACTCAGGTGGACGCATGAGAGATATGCGGGAAGACGTCCTACCGATCCTGGAGGCTGGCGGCGTCGATCTCGTCTTGGCGGGACATTCACATATTTACGAGCGGTCCATGCTTATCGATGGTGCTTATGATACTCCTGCGACCGCACCCGGCCACGTGGTGGATGCCGGCAGCGGACAGCCGGGTGGTGCCGAGTACGTCAAATCAACCCGGCTAAGCGCCCATGAGGGTACGGTCTACGTAGTGGCGGGACACGGGGGGACCACCGTGGGTGGCACGGGGAATCATCCACTGATGTACTTCTCGGAAGTCGCCAACGGATCAGTCCTCCTGACGGTAGATGCCAACGTTTTGACACTTCAGAATATCCGATCAGACGGTGCGCTGACGGATGTGATGAGCATCATCAAGCGCGGCAACCTTGGGGACTTTGATCATGACGGCCAAATCGACGTGACCGATTACAACCGGTTTTCGTTATGCTTCACCGGCCCGGCAGGAAACCCACTTACAACGGGCTGTGAGCCGGGCGATTTTGATATGGATGATGATGTGGATATTGAGGACTTCGTTGTATTTCAGATTGCCTTCACGGGACTGTAGCCAGGCGTAACCGTGCAGCTTTACCCATCACCTAAAACAATGACAGGGCGCAGCTTATTCAAATTCGCTGCGCCCTGCCTGCAATCCCCCCGGACTTTATTCCTATGAGTAGGAGTTATGGATATTCGTACGCACCTATGTATGCATTAACCGGTCCTCTACCATCATGTTCTACTTGGCGTGCACCAACGCTACAGTTTTTGACATCGTTCGTGGAGTTAAAGCAACTTCGTGCGTTTCTCATATCTAATGATGTGGTCTTGCTCCACAGAAAGCTTAATGAGGGACGGCAGTGAGGGATGAAACGCTCACCCCTCACTGTCCGCCACACTCTTACCAATTGCGGCATTGTATTGGTAAGAGCGTAGTTCATCGTATTTCTTCCATTCCGAGTCAAAGGACCACCTTCACCGTTTATGTCTCTACATGACCAGCTTCGACTTAACATGCCGTTCATGAAGCATGTGTATGGCTAACCAATACCTAATGTCAGCCTCTGTAACACACACACGAATTCACCCCATCAAATGGGTCAAGATTTTTAAGTTTTTTTCCGGGGAGTAATAATCTCCCAATAAAGGACATCCGCCGTAGGTTTCGCCATGTGGAGCCTACAAATGTGTACAAAACAGCTAGTGCTGGGTCACAGCTTAATGTTCGGGTTCATCCAGGGTGGCATGGGCAACGTTTTTTTTGCCCGTGTCGGCCTCCGGAACTACACGGGTAAGTCCCGATGTATCCCGATTTTACGTCGGGATACATCGGGACTTACC
>JAJRWX010000073.1 GCA_024276605.1 Planctomycetota bacterium
AGGGTGGGGGACGGATCTCGCGTCGAAAGACATCACAAGTGCCACAGCCTTGGCACGACACATCCTTCCTCCACCCTTTGCCAGTAGGCAAAGGATGGGGCACCACTGCAATGATCCATTGTCGGGCAATGCCCGACCTACGTGCTATTCTATGTGATCGCGGCGTATATGGCATCCTGAAAACACGGGTCGCTTGCGCTCGCCGCTCGGATTTTATGGGACACCCGCGCCTTCCGGTTGCCAAATCCGTTGCCGGTAGTAAGCTTCGTCCTTCAATGTAGACCCGATGGAGATAAGCTAGATGAAGTATGTGGTTGTATTGCCCGATGGAGCATCCGACGAGCCTTTACCGGAGTTGGAAGGCCGAACGCCTTTGGATGTGGCACAAACCCCGAATATGGACTGGGTCTCCTACAACGGGAGGATTGGTCGGGCCGTAACGATTCCGGAGGGATTTATTCCCGCCACGGATGTCGCAACACTTTCCTTATTCGGCTATGACCCGAAAACATACTACACCGGTCGCGCGCCCCTTGAAGCCGCCGCACAGGGCCTTAGCGCAGGGCCGGACGGGGTCATATTCCGCTGCAACTTCGTTTCCATTATCGATGGCAAAATGGCAGACTTCACTGCCGGACACATCCCGCAGGAAGAAACCAACCGCTTGATCGGCGAACTCAATGAACTTTTCGCCGACGAGGGTCTTGCCTTCCACGCAGGTGTATCCTACCGAAATCTCATGATTACGAACGATTTCCCAAACCCGAAGCTCCGATGCGCGCCCCCGCACGACATCCACAACCAGCCGGTCGATCAGCATCGACCGCATGGCCCGAACGCAGATCGTCTCGAGGCGATCATGGAGCGCGCGGCCAAGATGCTGGCCGACCACGAAATCAATCACATCCGGCGTCAGGAGGGACGCAGTCCGGTCAACGGTATCTGGCTCTGGGGGCAAGGCCGACCGACCCAGTTGCCATCACTTCGAAAGCGCTTCGATTGCAGTTGTGCGGTGATCACAGCCGTCGACATCATTCGCGGCATCGCGACTTGCATGGGTGCGGAAGTGATCGAAGTTCCTGGCGCGACCGGCTACATTGATACGGACTATGAGGCTAAAGGCACTGCAGCCGTGCGGGCACTTGGTCAATATGACATGGTCGTGGCCCATATCGAAGCGCCGGACGAAGCTGCCCACCTTGGCAATGCGAAAGAGAAAATCTTGGCCTTGGAACGAATTGATCAGCACATCGTCGGCCCGCTGCTCGAAGCAGTACGTGGGTACGACCGGTGGCGCATGTTGATTGCTCCCGATCACGCTACGTTGGTTGACACTCGAGCGCACTCGGCAGTACCGCCGCCGTGGTGCTTTGCCGGCCCCGGCATTGAGCCGGGCGCGTGCCGGGGGTTCAGTGAAAAAGAGGCCCAAGCCTCGGGCGTGTTGATCGACCCCGGACATACGTTGATGGAAGAATTCATGCACTCAAACTAATGGTTCCCATGATGCCGATCCGCTACTACAGTACAAACCGCAGTGTGCCCGAGGTCACTTTCGACGCGGCCTTGCTCGAAGGACAAGCGAGCGACCGCGGTCTCTATCTGCCTGACCGGTTCCCGTCGATCACGCCGGAAGAACTGGTCTCATGGACGAATCTGAGCTACTCGGAAATCGCTTTCAACGTGCTAAGCCCGTTTACCGCCGGTGTTTTCTCTGAAAAACATCTGAAGCAACTCTGCGAGGATGCGTACGACTTCGACGTCCCCATCGAGCATGTCAACGGTAACCATCATATCATGCGATTGGATCGTGGGCCGACGGCATCATTCAAGGACTTTGCTGCCCGCATGATGGCACGCTGGATGGGTTCGCTCTTGGATGGTCAGCCAGGAGAGCTGGTGATTTTGACGGCTACGTCCGGCGACACGGGCAGCGCTGTGGCCCATGCCTACGAAGGCGTGGATCGTATCCACGTCGTAGTCCTGTTCCCCATCGAGGAGGTCTCAACACGCCAACGCAAGCAGATGACCACCATTGGCAGTAACGTGACGACTATTGGGATCAACGGCAAGTTCGACGATTGCCAGGCTATGGTCAAATGCGCGTTTTCCGACCCCGACCTGACAGCCATTCGTCTGACATCAGCCAACTCGATTAACATAGGACGGTTACTACCGCAGAGCGTCTACTACTGCTATGCATATGTAAAGCTGGCCCGGGCAGCCGAGCGCGAACCGATTGTCTTTTCCATTCCTTCGGGCAATTTCGGGAACATGATGGGCGCGGTCATCGCCCGCAAAATGGGGTTACCCATCCGTCGGATCATTATAGCCACCAACGCCAACGACGAGGTGCCGGAGTTCTTGCAGACCGGGGACTACCGGAAAGTCGCCCCCTCACGGCTCTGCATCTCAAACGCCATGAATGTTGGTCATCCATCCAACCTGGCTCGACTTGTAGACGTGTACGGTGGGTGGCTGGACGAAGCCGGCACGCTACAGAGAGCGCCGGACCTGGATCGTATGCGCGAGGATATTTACGCCGTGAGCATCTCAGATGACCAGACACGTAAGACAATTAAAGACGTACACGACCGCTTCGGCATACTACTGGAGCCGCACGGCGCGGTTGGGTGGGCGGGCATGGAGCAGTACTTTCGTGACCACCAAGGCGCACGGGAACATTTAACCGTATGCATCGAGACTGCGCACCCCGCCAAATTTCCCGACGAGGTCCGATCCATTGTCGGTCTTGATCCCGCCCCACCACCGAGCATCGCCAACCTGGACGAACGTCACGAAGCATACGATCAGATGTCCTGCGATTACGCCGCGCTGCGCGATTGGCTGCTTTCGCGCTTCGTGTAACGCAGCATCCCCAAAACGCTACAGTTCAACTCGCGCTACACTTCCTTCAACGCCTGTTCAAGGTCCGCAATGATATCTTCGGGGTCTTCGATGCCTACTGAAATCCGAACCAGGCCATCAGTCAGCCCTCGCGCGTGGCGCTCTTCTTTTGGCACGTCCGCATGAGTCATGGTGGCCGGATGTGTGATCATGGTCTCCACGGCGCCAAGGCTCTCGGCTAAACCACAGAGCTTCACGCTGTTCATCACGGTCTTACCCGCCGAGATTCCCCCTACCAATTCAAAGGAGATCATGCCGCTGAAACCATCCATTTGTTTTTTAGCCACGTCATATTGCGGATGCGACGGCAAACCCGGGTAGGTCACCCGCTCTACCTTAGCGTGCGCCTCCAGAAACTCAGCCACCAGCTGCGCGTTCGACGCATGCTTTTTCATGCGCAAATGAAGCGTTTTTACGCCGAGCATGGTAAGCCAGCAGTCGAATGGGCTGGGGACCGCGCCGATGGTCTTTTGGATGAACTTCATCTCTTCGAAGATGTCCTCTCGATTGGTAATGACCACCCCGCCTATGAGTTGATTGTGCCCGCTCAGATACTTGGTCGTACTATGCAGCACGATATCAGCACCGAGTTCAAGCGGTCGGAGAAAGACCGGGGTGGCGAATGTCGAATCTACACCGAAGTACAGGTTGTGCGACTTAGCCAGGCGCGCCATAACCTCCACATCCGTGACCTTCAGCAGCGGATTCGTCGGCGTCTCAACCCAGAGCAGCTTCGTCTCCGGTCGAATCGCCTCCTCCACTTTCTCAGGTTTCGACGTATCAACATAAGTGAAATGTAAATTGTACCTGGTGAGTACATTATTGAAGTGACGGGACACACCGCCGTAAACATCATCGGAACAAACGACATGATCACCCGCCTTGAGAAGCTTCAGACAGCTATCCACTGAAGCCATGCCGCTTGAAAAACATACGCCGTATTTGCCTCCGTCGAGACTAGCCAACTGATGTTCCAAGGTTTGGCGCGTGGGATTCGAGGCACGTGTGTAATCGAAACCTTTATCTCTGCCCACTTCTTCAAGAACGTAGGTGGCTGTCTGGTAAATTGGGGGAACAATGGCGCCGGTGGTCGGATCCGGCGTAATACCGGCCCGAACGACTTTCGTATCGAACTTCACGTTTCGCTCCTTTTCTTGTTTCGATTGTACATCCGGTAATCATCGGTTTCAGTCCTCTGAGCTAGACCTGTCGAGAACGCGTTTTCGCGGTGATGACAGTCTGAGCACGCTCAGGTTCTCAAAGCTATGCCTAGAATAATACAACACCTCCCCGACAATTCAAAAAGGGTGAGAAGAACGCATTACATGCCGTTCCCCAACCTAATTCCTGGGTCGGTGCTCGGATCGCTTGTCAAACAAACGTAGCGGAGGTCCGCGTTTAAGGCAACCACAATCCCGCCGGGAACTCCGCAGTCTGGTGTGAGACAGAATCGGTCGATGGGTGACCTCTATGGGCGAACCTCCGTCGAGTAGGCTGCGGGAAGAAAAATCGTACTTTCCCCAACATCTATTCGGCATCGTCGCAAACGTACACGCCATTCAACCAATTTGATTCGGCCCCATTCATGCATACGGCATTTGTTAGCCCACGAATGGCCTCACCATGCCACCACCACGGGGTCCGGCACGTAATCCTGCTTACTTACTTTAACGTAAGGCGACATCTTGGTGACAGAATTCTGGCCTAATTCTATCGATTTTATTGGGCGTAAGGCACGGAAATTGCAGGGGAAAGTGCGTTATTCGGGCAATTTCGACGTATGTATAATCAGCGTCGGTCGCAGTCCGGGTGCCGTGATGCCATCACTGGCAAACATCCTGACATTGGATGAGGTGAATGACTTGAGTAGATTCGCCCAGTCCCTTCCGGTCGGAGGGACTGTAACGGCAGCCCTGCTCGGAGGGTATATAGCGTAGTGGTAGTGCTCCCATACGAAGGCGAGTGCGCCATCGTCGGTAACCATGAGACAAGTTTTGTGGTCAAGTACGCAATCAACACGTGACTTGGCTCCATACACAGGCCTCGGGATCTTAGGAGTTAGATCATGACTACCCGTGAGGGATTTAGTCTGCGGCAATCTCCGATCTTTCATGATATTTCTGATGACGATATCACTACCCTATGTACACAAGGCCGCACGGTTTCGTTCGATGCAGGTTACGTGCTCTTCGAACGAGGCCAAAGCGCCGAAGAGTTGATGATTCTTCAACATGGCGCGGTCGAGCTTCTGTTTCCCATTTTGATCCTTGGTGTCACCCGCGAGGTCACGATGGAGGCGAAGCAACCAGGGGCGGTGGTCGCTTGGTCATCGTTAGTCAGCCCCTATCACTTCACACTTAGCGCTCGATGTGCCAGCGATTGTCAACTGCTTAGCTTTGCACGAAGCGCGCTATATACCTTCTTTGATACCGATCCCCACACGGGATATCTGTTTATGCGAAACTTAGCCGGCGTTATTGGCAGACGCCTTCAAACGATGCAAACAATCTGGATGCATGATTTGCAAGCCAGTGCTACGAAGCGATTGGAATAGCGGCGCCATCCGTCGGCGCCCTTATCGATGAAAGCCGTAAAAACCAAGGGCAGTACGAAGTTGCCCGGTTGGCGGCCTGGTGCATGATGGGATTAGTTCTACCGTTGTGACTGGGTTAAGTTCCCTTGGAGGACCAAGCCATGAGGAATCAACGGTATCTGTCAGTGCATCTAGGTATCGCTACACGTTCTCACCGGGAGAAAGGGCGGGGCCGTTCAGTGGGTGTCACCCTGGCAATCATACTCGGATTCAGCGGTTTGGTTCCCGCCTTGGGGCAAATGACCCAAGACACCTCAGCGACATCGGATACGCTACCCAAAATCAACGCAGATGGCTGGACATCCGCGGAGGTGTGCGGGGAGTGTCATCAGTCCATCTTTGCGGTTTGGCGAGAATCACTCCATTCTAAGGCGTGGTCCAATCCTATCTTTCAAGCCTCCTATCGACGCTGCACCGACACCTTCGGGAAAGAACAAAGCCGCGTATGCCTTTCTTGCCATACCCCGACGATCCGACATGGGAACGACTTCGATGTCGAAAACACGGTCACGTCCGAAGGCATCACCTGCGATTTTTGCCACAGTGTTTCGTCAATCGATTTAAGCGACAAGGCTGATCCGTTTCGTATTACCGTGGGCAAAACCAAATACGGCCCATTGCATCATGCCCAGTCACCCGCACATGAAACGATTAACTCGCAGCTTCATACACGCTCGGAGTTTTGTGCCACCTGCCATGAGTACCAAAACGCTAACGGTGTGACAATCTTTGGTACTTACAGTGAATGGAAGCAAAGCTCCTACGCCAAGAAAGGGAAACAATGTCAGGACTGTCATATGCCGCTGGTACCGGGACGTGTGGTGGCGTTGAATGTCAAAAGGAAAACGAACAGCTCGGTAAACTTACATGACATTTCAGGTTCACATGACATCGACCGGGTTCGGAAAGCCGTCACGCTGGATTTGGTGGGCTATGAGTGGTTAAGCGAACAAGCCTGGGTTTACGTGAAAGTGGCCAATGTGGGAAGCGGACACTGCTTTCCCACCGGATTGCCCAAACACAAAGCCGTGCTAGAAGTCACTATCCACAATGGTTCTGAATTGGTCGGCAGGCGCGAGATACCGTTCGAGGTGGTCATGTTAGACAAAGACCGTCGGCTATTGAAACAAGAACATGAGATACTCGTGAAAGCGGCTTCGATTCGTAGCGATACCCGGCTTAAACCTGACGAGGTGAGAATCATCGATATTTCGTTCCGAAACATAAAGGCGACGCGGCTCGTTCTAAACGCCCAGCTTTACTACATGTACTCAACCGAAGCACTGGTTGAGAAAGACGGACAGCAGTTATTCGAACCGGTAGAAATGAAGTTCTTGGTGGCGTCTCGTCGGAGCACAATGAAACCGCTCGGTCACTAGCGCAAGCTCTATTTTTCTGTTGCGATCGAGTCTTAAGTTTTTCCCGATGGAGCGACTCGATACAACCAAACACGATAGGTCAGAACGCTATCAGCGGAAGGCTTGGACATGAAGGATTGGCTCAACTTAGATCGTCGTGACTTTCTAGCCGCTCTGGGCGCCACCTACGGTACTGCAGCGTGCGCTATTGCTGCTCCACGTTCGTGGTTTCTCGACTACTCTACGACCGAAGACAGTTCCCCGCGCGAACGGTTCGTCAATACGTTGTGTCCCATGTGTCCCGGTGGATGTGGATTGAAAATTCGCGTGGTTCACGAATGTGCAGTGGGTGTTCGCGGCAATAAGAATCACCCAATCAATCGTGGCGGCCTCTGCTCGCGTGCGTCGGTCGTTCTACAAGACCTTTACAATCCCGACCGTTTGCATCGCCCAATGCGGTCCGTTGGTGGGCGGGGTTCAGGCAAGTGGGAGCCGATCGATTGGAACACCGCCACCGATATCATCGCCGATAAGTTGCGGACGGTCCGAGAGCAATCTCCGCAGTCGCTTTGCACTGTGCTGGGGCGAGATCGCGGACTGACCAGGATGGCATGGCAACGGTTTATGAGGGCCTTCGGGTCGCCGAATTTGATTGATGCTTTTCCCGATGACAACCTCGACGTACACCCTGCGGTCTTGGCCACACAAGGTATTCAGCAACGGCTCGGGTACGACATCGCCAACGCTTCCTACATACTTTCATTCTCCAGCGGTTGGCTCGACGCCCATTGGTCTTCAGAACAGGCAGCCCGCGCTTTCGCAGAGTTCCGTCGCGGTCGTTCCGGATTCCGGCCAAAGTGGGTCCACATCGAACCGCGTCACTCACTGACGGGAATCAAAGCGGATGAATGGCTTCCGATCCGCCCCGGCACGGAAGGGACACTAGCCTTGGGGATCGCTCACGTTCTGATCCGCGAGGGTTTATACGATCGCGAGTTTGTGGAGCAGCGCAGTTACGGGTTTGAGGATTGGGTGGATCGGCAGGGTGTGAACCGCTTGGGATTTCGACGAATGGTTCTGCAAGACTATGCGCCGGTTAAGGTTCAGGAACTAACGGGCGTCCCCGAAGGTGACATTTTTCGAATTGCCCGTGAATTCAGTGTTAATAGGCCCGCTGTCGCCCTGGGCTTCGACGGCGGCGGCTGTGGCTCGTCAGCAACCTATGATCGCATGGCCATTCATTGTCTCAACGCACTGGTCGGCAGTCTTGACGTTACCGGTGGGGTCACCATCTTTCAAGAATTCTCGTTGCTTGACGATACACACGAACTCAACTCGGTGGCGTCACGAGGTTTATCATCACCGCGACTGGACGGACCTGTGGACCAACGCCGATTGGCGACAAGCGCAATCGACCTTCTCGCCGACGCCATCGAGCATGGTCAACCATATTCTACTGAAGCATTGTTTCTGATTGACGCTAATCCCGTATTTTCCCTGGCCGAAGGAAAACGACTCAGCGCCGCCCTTTCAAGCGTTACATTTGTGGTCGCAGTCTCCGGCTATCACGACGACAGCAACCGTCACGCTGACTTGATACTTCCGCTGTTACACGGACTCCATCGGTGGGACTTTAATCTCGGGCATACGTTGACTGGGCATTCCGTGGTAACCGTTTCACAACCGGCCATGGATCCGCCGTCTGGATCGCGTCCACCCTATGACATCGTTAGGGCATTAGCCGGGCGATTGGGCGAAGACATGGTAAGCGTCCTGCCTTGGTCAACCAGCAAGGAGGTTGTCGACACGGTGTGCCGCGAACTCTTCGACGCGAGTAAGGGTGCGGCCTTTGGTCCGGCCAACGAAGATAGTTGGGCACAATTGTTAGAGAGCCGTGGCTGGCGTGCGCCGTTCGCCAATAACTATGAGGAGTTCAAGCGCGACGTTCTCGACGGTGGTGGGTGGACGGATCCAATTTACTTCCATCGCGAGTGGGATCGCGTCTTCCGATCGCCCTCCGGAAAGTTCGCCTTCAGCTCCGTTTATCTGGATCACTCATTTAAGGCGTTACCGGAAACAAACGAGGTATTTGATCGCGATCGGCGCTGTCTTCCGAATTGTCGGACACAGCGGCGCGAGCGCGACAAGACCTATCCACTGGATCTGTATGTCTATTCATTACCTAACTTGGTCGCGGTATCGAGTCCAAATCTTCCGTGGCTCAACGACATCGCCGGCGCTTACATGTTCGAGAAATGGCGAACGTGGGTGGAAATCCACCCGCAAACTGCGGAGCGCTTAGAAGTAGGGGCGCACGACAGCGTCGAAGTTTGCACGCCGCAAAGTCGGCTTGTCTTACCTGTAAAAATCTATTCAGGCCTGATGCCGGACGTTATTGCGATTCCCTTCGGCTTTGGTCATAAATCGGGCGGGCGTTGGTGTAAAGGGATCGGCGAGAACCCTGCGGAACTCGTCACCCCTCACCTCGATCCGTTAACGGGTAAATCCTTATGGACTGCAACGCGGGCGGCTATTCGCAAGATATGACCGACGTCGTCACCTTTTGAATGGGAATGTACGGTATGGCGAAATGGGGCATGACAATCGACTTGGACCGATGCACGGCTTGCCAGGCATGTGTCACTGCATGTCAGGTAGAGAACAATCTTCCGCCAACCGGCCCGGAGGAGGCGAGACAAGGACGTAACTTCACATGGATGGAAATGATTCCATTTGAAGGCGAGGGTGAACGTCCGAAGGGGATCGAAAGATTGCTACCCAGGCCTTGCCTTCATTGCGACAATCCGCCTTGCGTCAAAGTCTGTCCGGTGGAGGCGACATTCAAGAACGAGGAGGGAATCGTAGGCCAGATCTTCAGCCGATGCATTGGGTGTCGTTACTGTACAACGGCGTGTCCGTATACGGCGCGGTATTTCAACTGGAACGAACCGCAATGGCCTAGCCCAATGAACCGACCGTTAAACCCGGATGTTTCGGTGAGAACCAAAGGCGTTGTCGAAAAGTGTACGTTGTGTCACCACAGGCTGCAGAATGCGCGAGACCAAGCACGGGCGGAAAACAGGCCGTTACATGACGGCGAATATACACCGGCTTGCGTCGAGTCGTGTCCCGCCGGGGCGATGGTTTTCGGCGATCTCTCAGCCCCTAATAGTGAAGTGTCCAAACTGGCGCACAGCAGGCGTGCGTATAAACTACTTGAGGACCTCGGAACCGAACCAAAAGTGATTTATCTACGGGAGGGAGAGTAACATGTCCGCTTCCGCCAAGTCTTCACCTCCGCCGCTGCTCGCAGAAGATGCGATCCTACTCGAACCGATCCTGCACACCGGACCGAAGTTCTATGTGACCGCCGCAGCGCTTCTGAGCATTATCGCATTGGGTGTATACGCGTACTCCGTCCAGTATCGTGACGGTCTAGGCGTCACCGGCCTGGGCCGGCCCGTCTACTGGGGGTTTTACATCACCAACTTTGTCTTTTTCATCGGCATTAGCCATGCAGGCACGCTGATATCGGCCATTCTGCGCATCCTCGGGGCAGAATGGCGGCGGACGATCACGCGATCAGCTGAAGTGATCACTGTCATGGTGATTCTCTTCGGCGTAGGCAGCATCCTCATGGACCTCGGTCGCCCCGATCGGATGTTGAACGTCATCAAGCACGGACGCTTACAATCTCCCTTGTTGTGGGACGTGTGTAGTATCACGATTTATCTCACCATGAGCACAACATATCTTTATTTACCGCTCATACCCGACATCGCCATTCTGCGCGACCACACCAACAAGAGACGATGGTTCTATCGTGCGTTGGCCCTGGGATGGACCGGCACACCGCGCCAGCACCGCGTGCTGGAAATACTCATTTCCGTCATGGCCATCATCGTGATACCCGTGGCGATTTCCGTTCACACCGTAGTTAGTTTCGTCTTTGCGATGACCATTCAACCGATGTGGCACAGTGCGATCTTCGGTCCCTATTTCGTTGTGGGGGCCATTTTCTCAGGCATCGCGGCACTGATCTGTGCGATGGCCCTGCTCCGATGGGTTTACGGATTGGGAGAATACCTCAAAAAGGTTCATTTCAATAACCTTGGCCTACTTTTGTTGGTGATGTGTTTCGCTTGGTTCTACTTCACCGCTTCGGAGTTCCTAACGACGTTCTACGGCAGCGAACCGACGCACATGGCGATCTTCTGGATGAAGTTCACCGGACCCTATGCACCGCACTTTTGGACGATGGTCGTCACGTGCTTCGTCATTCCGGTTACTATTCTGTGCAACAAACGCACACGAACCGTCCTTGGCACCGTGATTGCTTCCGTTTCCGTCAACATCGGCATGTATCTGGAACGATTCATTATCGTGGTGCCGTCGTTGTCGCAGCCACGTCTCCCCCATTCCGAAGACGTGGTGTACAGCCCGACTTGGGTGGAGTGGAGTCTTCTGGCTGCATGTTTCGCGGCATTCATCCTCATGTACATGATCTTTACCAAGCTTTTCCCCATCGTGTCGATCTGGGAAGTGCAAGAAGGGCGCGAGAAATCGATCGCCGAAGTAACCGAACGAGTCAAGAGCTACCTGCCCGAACCGCAAACGCCGGTGGCTCGACCCAAAATCGTGGAAACCACCCCATGAGCAACCAGTTAAACCACCGATGGCATCAGTTCGCAACCGGCGTCGTAGTCGGCACCGTCGTGTTAGGATTCGCATGCGTAACACGCGTACAAGCACAATCGATTCAAGTAACCGACGTTTCATCCGGTGACGTCACGCGTGGTTGGCGCATTTTTCACGAGAAGGAATGCGTGGACTGCCATGCCATTTGGGACCAAGGCGGTCACGTCGGACCCGATCTGGGGCGCAGCCGTACCGGACAACTCTCCGCCGGGCAACTGGCCGGAGTCATGTGGAATCATATTCCCAAGATGTTGGGCCAGATAGAAGAAACCGGTCACGCGCCAAGTACGTTGTCGCGCGATGAGATGAACGAATTATTCTCACTGATCTTTTTTGTGCGGCAGCTTGACGAACAGGGCAATCCAAGACGCGGCGAGCAGATACTCCGCAATAAGGGATGTACAGAGTGCCATTCCGTTGACACTTCAGAGGGTGGCGTCGGCCCCGACCTAGCAAAATGGGGCAAGTACGCCAATCCCATTGTGTGGGCGCAAATGATGTGGGAACACGCGCCACTCATGGAGGAAGCGATGCGGCGCTCGGATATGGTATGGCCGAAACTGGAAGGGAGTGACTTGGTCCACATTGTCGCCTATGTTCGTAGTGCCGGTGTGAGCGGTGAGAAAAACTACCTCCACCCCGGTTCCGTGGCCAACGGACAACAGCTCTTCCTGGATAAGGCGTGCAACCAATGTCATCCCGCCCGCGCCGCGGGTTCAAGTGGTTCTGCCACCGGTCCGGATTTATCCAAAGCGAACTTGCCCACATCGGTTGGGGCGCTGGCTTCGCGTATGTGGAATCATTCACCCGCAATGACGAAAATCATGCGTGAGAAAAATGTTGAACGGCGGCCAATCAACCCACAGGAATTGGCTGACATTCTCGCGTATATTCTAGCTTTAGGCCATCTGGATGATGAAGGTGATGCCCTAAAGGGCGAGCAAATCTTCGCACAAAAAGGATGTATACAATGCCATGAACGTGAAGGGGTAGCCAATGCCATAGCACCTGCCGTCGCACAATTAAGCGGCCATGCCACACCGGTGGGAATGGCCGCGACGATGTGGAACCATGGTGCTTCGATGCTCGAACAAATGACGGAAGCCGGGCTATCATGGCCGGTATTCAATGACAAAGAGATGGTGGACCTGCTGGCGTATCTGAGAACACTGAACTCCGCCACTGGTGCGCGCGGCGTCTCCAGCCAGGGTGAAACACCGCAAACCGGGAAAGGGGATTAAGGATGCTACGAACCGCATCAATGTTCGTGATCCTGATCGTCGTGGTTGGGTTCGTCACGATCGTCTATGGGATTGCTTTCCGAAGTGAACGGATTGTTCAACCCATAGCATTTAATCATGTCGTCCACCTAGACGGCGCAGGCATGCAATGCATTGAGTGCCATATGGACGCCGAAACGGGTGTGTCCGCCGGCCTGCCAGGCAAGCGTATCTGCTACGACTGCCACGATATTGATGATGAGGCGAATACTCATCCCGAAAAGGACAAGCTCTTTGCGTTCGATGAGCAGGACATGGACATTCCCTGGCAGCGCGTAGCTATCACAAGGCCGGACGTATACTTTTCGCACCGCCGCCACGTCACCTCGGGGAAACTCGAATGCACGGAATGTCACCGAGATCAGCCAACACTATTAACCCCACCTTCTACTGCCCGGCTGGTTATGCCCATGGATGCCTGCATCCAATGTCATAAGAAAAGTGGAGTATCGAGTGACTGTCTTGCCTGTCATCGGTAATGTTGATGGAATGATCTCCTGCAACACACGCAACGGTTACGGGAACTAAACAATGAGGAATGGCAAATTCAGCAATCGTTGATTAAATTCGTCATTCGCGGTACGCAGTTGAAAAGGATTTGGCTATGAGTCGGACAGTGAGGCATTTGGCATTGGGCGCATCAACCGGCATCACGGTTTTTTCGATCGTCGTACCTCTTATACACTTGTCCGTCGAATTGGCCACGTTCGCCGGTGTGGAATTCGGCCCTTGGAACAGCCTGATTGAAGTCTTCATCTTCCTCGTGACGGCGGCGATGGTCGGTATTTTTCCGTGGGGCCTATGGATCGTTCTAACCGACGCTCGGAAAGTGCAGATATTCGATGCGACTCATGAGGTCATCAAATATTCACTGGCCGCGATCGTCGTGTACGTGTCCTTGACTCTTCTCGTCTGCACTCTCCTGCAGGACATTTACGCGCAGTTTCGCTGGTTGTTTTCACCAGCCCTGCTTGTTAGCGCAGTAGCGCTCATGCACTGGCGTTGGAACAGAGTATGGATGTTTCCCACTAAGTTAGGATTTCGAGGAGTTCTTGAATACGCCCTCGCTGTTCGGCATGATTCCGAATAGCTGTCATCCGGCATGAACATATTCTCCATTCGGATATCAGCCAGTCCTCATCTGATTTAGTACACAGCTGTGTATGTTCTGCGAAAACGGCCTTTCTAATCTTGAAACGCGTTACTTTGGAGTCAGTTGTTTGGCATACTAAATGCGTATAATTTGAATGCCATAAAAAGCCTACCCAAAGGCCCGCATAAGCCATACCATCACATGCCCCGACCGTGAAAGTAAGATCGATGTGAACATAGTCATATCGGCCCTACTTCATGAACGTATTCGCCATGAATGATAGAAGAGGACACCAACGCCAAACATCAACGACTCGACGGATATGAGCAAGTGTATAAACAAGATCGTCGCGTATGGGCGAATGCCAAGCCGTCGGTAGGACTTATAATCTCATCGAGATCGGGGTGATTTTGTTGAATGCTAAAACCATGAGGGGCATCCAAGTATCGGTCAGGTTACACCTTGAGAATGTTCCGGGGATATCCGATACTCAACATCGGACATGCCAAGAAATTTGATGGCCATACATAGCCGTCATATGTGAGGTACACTATGAGCAAGAAACGTTTATTCGCAACAGATCTGGACGGCACGTTTATTGGTGACGACGATGCCATGTTTGCACTATGGCGCCAGCTAAAGGAGCGCGACCTCATCATCGCCTTTTCAACCGGACGGCACCTTCAGTCCATCGAAAGCTTTTACGCCGAAAAGAAATTCTCAGGGTTAGCCGACGTCTGTATATGTATGGTCGGTACGGACATTCACTTTTTAGGTGACGATGGCTATCAGCTTGACCAAGCATGGCACTCGGTCATCTCTGAAGGATGGAACAAGGAAGCCGTCGAACAAATCTTGTCTGCGATTCCGGAAGCGCGCATGCAGGATGTTCAATGGCAATCACCATTCAAATCCAGCTACTACCTGGAGGACAAGGTTGAGCAGCATTTACAGACCATCAACGAGCAGCTTGAGAAGGCGGGCTTATGTGCCAAGGTCGTATACTCGGCCGGCAAGTTCCTCGACCTACTCCCCATTCGCTCTGGGAAAGGTGAAGCGGTCAAGTTTGTCGCTCAACGGCTTGGCGTCGAGCCATGTGACGTCGTAACATGTGGGGACACCGGCAATGATCTTGACATGATGCGCTCGGAGTTGGGTTTCAGAGGCATTGCTGTTGGTAACGCAGCCGATGAACTAAAGTCATTCAAGGCTTCGCATGTTTACCACGCTAGTAGTCATTTCGCAGCGGGCATCCAGGAGGGCTTGCATGCCTACGGATGGATAAAGCCCGAAATCGTAGCTTCAACATGATGGCGTTTGAGTGTGATTGATTAACGAACGACTAACAGTCTATCGAGGAGTATTAAGTAATGGTTAGTGCTGGAGTAACGTGCGCGGATAAAACATCAGAATGCTTCGAAAGCTGCGGTCGTAAACATATTCTTATGATAACTAATCACGGCGTTCATGAGTGGGACGTCGTACCCGGCCTTCCAGACACCGGCGGGCAAAACGTTTACGTCAACCAATTTTCTGAAGCGCTCGTCGACATGGGATACCGCGTGACCATAGCCAACCGCGGCGGATACCCGCACCCCAAAACAGGAAAGCCGCAGTGTGGCCATGTGTATCATACATCGGGGTATGCGCGGATCGTATACCTTGAGGACGGTAAAGCTGAGTTCATCCGCAAGGAAGACATGGACGCTCAAATCCCCGAGTTGGCTAAAAACCTCAAGCATCAGGTCGAGGAAAACGGTGACACCTTTGAACTAATCATTTCACATTACTGGGATGCGTGCAAACTTGGCATGTTGGTCAACAATGCGAATAGACAGCATGTACCCCATATCTGGATACCGCACTCGTTGGGCGCCTTGAAGAAACGAAATATGGAACCTTCCACTTGGGCAAGTTTACGCATCGACGAACGTATTGCTTGTGAACGAGAACTATTGGCGTCCATCGACGCTGCCGTTTCCACCTCGACTGCGATACGCGATACATTTAAGGACGATTATGGCTACGATGCGAAGCACTTCCTACCACCGTGTATTGATCAGCAGCGATACCGGCCCCGAACCGATGAGGAGATTGAGCCTGTTTGGTCATATCTTGCAGGGCTATGTGACTTAAGTGTAGATGAACTTCGCAGAAAAAAGTTTGTCACTGAAATCAGTCGCACGGACAACACGAAACGTAAAGATGTATTGATCAACGCGTTCCGCCGTGTAAAAGATGAAGTCCCCGAGGCCATGTTACTCGTCGCTATCGACCCACACGCCAAAGCGCTGCATGACCAACTCCAGGATCAGGTTACAGAGTTGGGTCTTCAACATGATGTCATCTCACTTGGTTCCGTTTGGGATATGCTGCCGTTGGTCTATTGCGCTACCGATGTTTATTGCACACCGTCCGTGATGGAGGGTTTTGGGATGAGCGCACAGGAGGCGGCGGCTTCTGGAAAACCGATTGTATCGTCAAATCTTGTGCCCTTTGTGGTGGAGTACCTCGTTGGGTCCGAGCCACAACGAGTCGAGGTTGAATCGAAGGATGTACTCTTTGGCCAAGCGGGCGTTGTGGTGCAAGCCGACTGTGTTAAAGGTTTCGCCAACGCCTTAGTGACACTTCTCAAGGATGACGAGCGCCGTAAACAAATGGGTGACAAAGCTCGGGATATCACGGTGCCGTATTTTACCTGGGCGCATTTGACTGAGCAACTTCTTGAAGATCTGGGTGTAACCGTTTAAGGAAGGTAAAGCATGGGAGAGATCGTCACAGCCTCGCATCATGAACTCGCGGATACGTTGATCGAAATCTGGGGAAAGCAAGCACGCGACGGCTTCTTGCTCTCCGATCCGAGCCTCATCGATATCCCCACGCGCGAAGTCTTCGACGAGCAAATCGGTGTGGCCTTTCGTTTTCGATGGATGCCGCACCGTGAGATCCGCGGCGACATCAAAGCCCTCGAACAAAGGGGCATACTCAACCCCGATCGTGATGAAACCAAGCTGTTTCGGGATACCCGAGATGCACAAGGCAGGCATTGCTTCTTGTGCGAATCGAATATACTTGAATGCCATCCCAAAGAGACATTGGTAGGGATGCGTCTGTTAGGGCGTGAGTACTTGGCTGGGGCCAATTTTGCTTGGATCGAACCGAATCACTTTACCGTGATGCCGCGCGAGCATTGTGACCAGGCATATACGCGACACGTACTCGATGCCATGCTAGACCTACACGCTCAAACACAGGGACACTTCCGGGTATTGTTCAATGGTCCCAACGCCGGCGCGACTATCCCCTGGCACATGCATTACCAGATTGTGACAGCGGCTCTTCCCATCGAAAACCTTATCCTGCAGGCAGAAGATACATATCCTACGGCAGTACGTCGCTTCACTTTACAGGGTGACGGTGCTGATCGCGCACATGCTCTGGCGCAACGATGGCTTGATGGCGATGCCTTGAATCGAAGCCTCAATCTCCTGGTCGCTACGGTGGATGCATCACCGTGCATCTTCGTGTTTCCACGCGATCGGCGATATGCCAAAACCAAAGAGAAAGGTCTGGTCGGTGGCTTTGAAGTAGCTGGTGATTTCGTGCTCAGTTCGCCATCAGAGGAAACGATTTACAAAAATGCGGATGTGGCTATGGCCCGAAAGATCCTCGGCGAAGTACGACCGCCCGACTGGACTGACTCAATAGTAGTCAAGGATATGCCCGGCAGCCTTACAGATACCGGAAATCATGCGTGTATCGGGACGTCTGCTTGACGACTTCGTTTGGCAGATACACCCTTCTTTAAGTGCAGGCTACTTCGGCTTGCTCAACCTCTGACGCCTCTTCCGCCGCCCATTTGGGATACAACGCTTTCGCTGTGTTCGTCCAGTAAGAAGCTAAGAGCGATGGATCAGGCCGATGATCATGGAACGCCTTCCATATCTGAAGCGGTCTCATATCACATCTTACCCATGCCGGACAGATGTCATAAACCTCGATGCCATATTCTCGAAGACGAGCAGCCATGGCATTTGTATCTTGGTCGTGGATGCTAAACGACAAAATGGCATTGCTGAGTGTCAAAATAAAATGACCTGTTTTGGCATCAAAACTCATGATCTCATTCTCCGATCGTTCGCCTATTTGCTCCCCATAGTCTAACAGGTAAGTTCGCAACGCCTTAGCTGTGCATCCTTCTAGCCGACGCCGAACTGCATGGTTGCCAGCGCTGCGCAGCTTGCTTAAAGCTGCCCACTTCGAACGAACGTCTAGGGCATGTATCGTTCTCTCGACTTCCTAATAGCGGCGCTTTACGAGAATCCACAGACATGATGTACGTCCAGTATTCATTGGCTCGAGACACTTTGAAGGCATATCTCGTTGAGGTAACGCTCGCTACGTTGCGTGCGAAGGTCTGCTCAACAATAACGGCGCTTCTCACTACGCATCATCATCTCATCAGAAGTTTTTAATGATGGTATCAATCTAACATTATCTTATTTAGCATTAGTTTTCATCCGATTTAATGGGTATCCGGTTGGAAGGGAGAACGCGTAGAGAATAGTCGTAGATACATACAGGGCCAATGAGATTTACGACGTTCATGGTAACTGCAAAACATCGAAAGGAATGAAACCATGGAAATGTCGGATCTAGCCTGCGATCACGGACTTGACGCAATTGGCCTTACAAATCTTGGAAGTGTTTATTGGAACCGATCGACACCGGCACTGTACGAAAACGCCATCCGTGAGTCTGAAGCGCAAATCTCACACCTGGGTCCACTCATTGTGCGCATGGGACAACACACAGGACGCGCGGCGAAAGACAAATATGTAGTCGATGAACCAAGCAGCAGCGAGAACATCTGGTGGGGGAAAATCAACGTCAAGCAATCAGCAGATCGTTTCGACGCCTTACATCGTCGCATGTGCACCTACCTACGCGGCAAAAAAGTATTCGTGCAAGATTGCTTTGTCGGTGCCGATGAGCGATACCGACTACCCATCCGAATCGTTACCGAGTTCGCCTGGCACAGCCTCTTTGCCCGGAACATGTTCATCCAGCAACCGCAGCCGGATCAGGAGGCATTTCGGAATTTCATACCGGAATTCACCGTACTGCAATGCCCGAACTTCCACGCTGATCCTGACGAGGACAAGACCCGCAGTGGCACCTTTGTAGCCCTGAACCTGGCACGCAAGCTGATCATCATCGGTGGAAGTGCTTATGCCGGTGAGATCAAAAAATCGATTTTCAGCGTGCTGAATTACCTCCTTCCGGGGCGCGGAATCATGTCAATGCATTGCTCCGCTAACGTCAACAAGAACGACCCTAATGACGTAGCCGTATTCTTTGGTCTCTCAGGAACGGGAAAGACGACATTGTCAGCGGATCCCAAACGAAATCTGATAGGTGATGACGAACATGGATGGTCGGACGACGGCGTCTTCAACTTTGAGGGCGGGTGCTATGCGAAAGTCATCAGATTATCCCAGGAGTCAGAACCGGAAATCTATGAGTGTACACGGCGTTTCGGTACGATTTTGGAAAACGTTCAGATGGATCCTGCCTTGCGTAACGTTGACCTGGACGACGCCACGATTACTGAAAACACCCGCGCCGCCTACCCACTGACACACCTGCCGAATATCGTACCATCTGGAAAAGCCGGTCATCCGCGAAACGTTGTGATGCTCACCGCCGATGCCTTCGGCGTGCTACCACCCATCGCCAAGTTGACTCCCGAGCAGGCCATGTACCACTTCATCAGTGGGTATACTGCCAAGGTTGCCGGAACAGAGGCAGGCGTAACCGAGCCGTCGGCAACATTCAGTGCGTGCTTTGGGGCTCCCTTCATGGTACGCCACCCATCAGTCTATGCCGAGTTACTTGCCCAGAAAATCAAAAAGCACAAGGCCGACTGTTGGCTGGTCAATACCGGCTGGACCGGCGGTCCGTATGGTATCGGTTCGCGAATGAAGATCAGTGTGACGCGTGCCCTGCTTAACGCGGCGTTGGATGGTCGGCTTACCGCAGCAGAAACAACCATCGATCCATTTTTCGGATTTCACGTACCTGTCAACGTTCCCGGCGTACCAACTGAAGTGTTGAACCCACGCAGCACGTGGGATGACCCGGAAGCTTACGACATGCAAGCGAAAAAGTTGACTGAGATGTTCCGGAAGAACTTCGAGCAGTTCAAGGATGGGACATCGTCCGAGATCATCAATGCCGGCCCTTGCCCTGACGGCGCCACCATGCAGGTTGCCGTGGGCGTGTCTTGAAGGCTCAAGACATGCGAATCGCCGACAACATGGCAGCAGCGCATGCTGTCTCCGGTAACCAGTGCACATGGTGGTTGACTTAGAGTTGGACGCCGTATGACGTTCACCCCCAAGTCACGGGAAGAGTTGGGCAATTGGATTCTTCGCAATGGATGTACGCTACATAAACCCGTTTATCGAAGGCATCAAAAATGTCTTCTCCACTATGCTGGAGACCGACATCATCATCAGCAAGCCCTTCGTGAAGACAGACGACGATCCAAGTGCGGACGTATCAGCTGTTATCGGAATATCAGGTGACGCGATTGGCGTTGTAGCCATGTGCTTCCCGATGAAATCAGCGGTCAATACAGCCAGCAAGTTCGCCGGTGTGGAGATGACGCAAGATCACGAAGACTTCACCGACGCTTTGGGTGAATTGGCCAACATGGTAACCGGTCAGGCTAAGTCCAAGTTGGACGGTCTCCATTGCAGCATATCACTGCCCAGCGTCATCATTGGACGGGGACATATCGTATCCCAGTCACGATCCACACCGAGGCTGGCGTTGCCCTGCGATTCAACATTAGGCAGATTCCATGTTGAGGTTGGATTGACTGTTGCCAAGAAAAATGCGAAAGCACCATTGTGTGAGGTCACGTAATGTCTACCTCTGCGCTAAACGATTTCACCGTTCAGAACCTCGGCTCGCCGACGGTTCCTTCACCCTATAAAGCGAGCCGCTACGTCTCGGACGAAGAACGGACCCTATACCAGACAACCGTCCTATCCTCCGAGGAAAATAATCAACGGCACGAAACGACCGCGCCGCTGGGTTTCGAATTAGCCGGACCACGAAAGCATATCTACTTCGACCCAACCAAGACACGATGTGGCATCGTGACTTGCGGCGGTTTGTGTCCGGGTCTGAACGGTGTGATTCGTGCGATCGTACATCAGCTCTACTACCAGTATGGTGTACGCATCATCTACGGATTCCAGTATGGATTTGAGGGTCTTGTGCCGCGATATGGACACGAAGCCATCATGCTTGATCCGAACATGGTATCGCGCATTCACCAACATGGAGGCACCATACTCGCATCATCGCGCGGCCCTCAGTCGGCAACGGAGATGGTCGATGCGTTGGAGCGTCTTAACATTCAAGTGCTGTTTTGCATAGGTGGTGATGGGACTTTCAGAGGTGCTTGTGATCTCACCACTGAGATCGGAAATCGCAACTTAAAGATCGGTGTCGTGGCCGTACCCAAAACGATAGATAATGACATTTCGTTCACAGCGCGAACATTTGGCTTCGAGACTGCCTATTCTGCTGCTGCCGCAGCTATCCGAGGCGCCCATGTGGAGGCTGCCGGTGCCTCCAACGGAATCGGTCTAGTCAAGCTCATGGGCCGTCACGCTGGGTTTATTGCCGCACACGCGGCATTGGCGAACGGCGACGCAAACTTCGTCTTAGTGCCTGAGGTTAACTTTGAGCTTGTCGGAGCAAACGGTCTCCTGACCCATCTATATCGCCGTCTCAAAGCACGACGGCACGCCGTCGTGGTTGTTGCAGAAGGCGCTGGTCAGCATCTTTTTGATGACGGTCCTGCAGGATCATCCGCCACGGATCCATCCGGGAATGTTCGATTGAAGGATGTCGGAATCCTGATGCGCGAACGGATTAGCGAGTACTTTAGATTGATGAAAGTCTCTTTTACACTCAAGTACATCGACCCTAGTTACCTGATACGCTCATCGCCGGCTACGGCAAGTGACTCGTTATTCGCTGGTATTCTCGGGCAAATGGCCGTTCATGCGGGTATGGCGGGTAAGACCGCCGTCTTTGTGGGGTATTGGAACGATCATTTCACCCATGTTCCACTCAAAGCGGCGGGGTCCGTACCTAAGAAGCTCGATCCCGAGGGGAATTTTTGGCAAAGCGTTGTTGAGTGCACGGGACAACCGCAGAACATGGTTAATAACCGTGCAGAATTTCTTGACGACCAAGAAGCGACCCTCATGGAATCCTTCGCCTAAGTTAAACGTACCGGAACTTTTGGTGACATACTAAGGCACAGGATATTGCAAAAATTGCAGCACGGGGGCTGTCTTATGGTTTCATCGCAGGGCGGCATGCAAGCTCGTTTATACGACGGCCTATACATGTGCAGCCTGAAAGGTAGCTACACTTGTTATGACGCGAGGGAGATACATTGGACTTGCTGCAGCCATGCTGCTGTTCTCCCTGCCTTGGGTTATCCACTTTCCCGGCCTGTCCATTGAAGGGCATCGCGTACTGAGTATTTTTCTAGCTGCCATTGTACTCTGGGTTACTGAGGCCGTTCCCCTCCACGCCACAGCGGTCATCATTATCCTCGCTCAGATTCTGCTCATTAGCGACAAAGCTCTACTTACCGTGCCGGACGGATTCGATCCCCCTTCTTTTCGTATCTTCTTCGGTACGCTAGCTGATCCGGTGCTTATGCTTTTTCTAGGGGGGTTTTTCTTAGCGCACGGCGCAGCCAAATTCGATCTGGACCGTAACCTTGCACGGGTTCTGCTACGCCCTTTCGGCATATCGGCCCCCATGATCCTGCTCGGGTTGATCGCCATTACGGCGGTATTCTCCATGTTCATGAGCAATACGGCTACAACCGCGACGATGATGGCCGTCGTTCTACCCGTCATGAGTCAACTCCCAGCCAAGGACCGTATGCGGACGGGACTTGCACTGTGTATTCCCATAGCAGCGAATGTGGGTGGCTTGGGTACGCCGATCGGTACACCACCCAACGCCATTGCCATAGGTGCATTAGCTCGAAACGGCATCACCATAGACTTCCTTCAGTGGATGATGATGACGATTCCATTCGTGATTGTCATTCTCATAGTCGTTTGGGTAGTGATCAGCAAGTTCTATCGCTTCGGCGGTAAAAAAATCGAGCTTAGTATCGAGTCGACCTTTAACAAATCCTTGCCGGCGATCGTCTTCTATGTGACATTCGCAGCCACCATCGCCCTCTGGCTAACCTCGAAGCTGCACGGCATGAATTCTAGTATCGTTGGTTTTGTCCCGGTGGTTGTGCTACTTTCGACACGCGTTTTCTCGGCGAAGGATTTGCAGTCCATTCAGTGGCACGTACTATGGTTGGTGGCTGGCGGGATTGCGTTGGGGATCGGTGTAGGCAAATGCGGGCTTGATGCTTGGTTACTGGGACTCATCGATTGGAACGCGATGTCCTCGGTTATGATTATAGCCATGCTGGCGCTGACGGCGTTGATTTTTAGTACCGTCATCTCAAACAGCGCCACGGCCAACTTCATGGTACCATTGGCACTGACACTTGCGGTCTCAGGGGGCGTGGGGATCAGCCCGCTCACGGCGGCTGTCTTTGTGGCGATCGGATCGTCGCTCGCTATGGCGCTGCCGATCAGCACGCCTCCAAACGCCGTGGCCATCAGTACCGGCGTGGTCCATACCAAAGACCTGGCATTGGTCGGCGTTTTGGTTGGCGGTATCGGTTTGGTCTTGTTCCTATCGATCGGACCGTGGTTTTGGAAGCTCGTAGGAGTTTTGCATTGACGAGCGCAACAGACAGCCGGATTTATGAATATGTTGCGATCTGTGTCGCGCATAATGATGACACAATATCGGCACTATTGCGCGATACTGAGAACATCTGCCGTCCGATCGTCGACGTCGAAGGCTTTACCGATGCCCATCAGGCACTTGAGCGCATCAATGCATTCCGCTCGCCTAACTTGCGCGTTGTCATGGTCATCACTGATCAGAACTTGCCCGACATGTCAGGGTTGGATCTTCTACTCGCCGTCCATGAGAACCCCGAGAACCGAGCTATACGTAAAGTTCTGTTGGCCTCGAAGCCGACGACGGATGATCTTCTGCGCGCGTTGAATCGTGGGGCGCTGCATCGCACCCTTCCCCTACCGTGGACGCGTAACGAATTATGCGATTGTATCCACACCCTGTTGACGAGTTTTTTCATCCACCATGCCCCACAAGACATACATCACGTTTCCCAAGTTTTGGATACCACTCAATTTCCGCATGCATATATAACCGCCAAACAACAGCAGCAGGCGCTCGACTTTCAGCTTAAAACCTCGAAACGCAGTTTCCTGGCGACGGTAGACATGAGCGACGAGGAAGTGGAAAACGCGATGGGTGCTGCCATCGACGAAACACTGGACTACCCGCCCCGCTGCAATTATCCAGCCGGTACAGTCCTCATACAGCAAGACGAACCGGTCGAAAAAATATCCATCTTAGTGTCAGGTCAGGTTCAGTTGTTTCGAAAGATTGACAACCATGAGGTCGTTCTTCATACACACTCGGCCGGACGAATCATCGGCCTACTCACACTTGCCCAACGACAGCGCGCTTTTTTCACATGCCGAGCGGTTACCGATGTGAGTTTGTTAACACTCACATTCGAACAATTGGACACCGCTTTACAAGCCAGCCCGTGGCTCAGTGGGTATTTCGTCACAACCCTCATCCGTTCCTTGAGTACGCGAAGCAAACACACCGCCCAGCTTATGGCCGAAATCGAGAACTTGAATAACAAACTGCAGGGTGAGCGCGATGAACTTGCCGACGCATTGGACAAACTGAAGCAAGTGCAAACGCGTCTCGTCGAGTCGGAGAAGATGGCCACGCTAGGTCAACTCACCGCCGGCATCGCCCACGAATTGAACAATCCTACAGCCGCCGTACAACGAGCCGTTGATTTCATTGCTGAAGACATCGTTTCGCTCGTCACACAGCTCCCCGATAGTGGACTTATCAAGTCCATCATCGAATCGGCTATGACAGACGCACCGATGTCAACCCGTGAGTTGAGAAAACGCGGCACTGAGTTGGCCACGGTTATCGGTGATGACGCTTTGACGCGTCGATTGGTCAAAATTGGGATAACATCACCGGATGCTTACCGCAAGAAATTCAATAAACTGTTGGGGGTGAAGCGTGAAAAATTACTGGCCAGCTTAGAATGCTACCACGAGCTAGGCACCTCACTGCGTACCTTGAGCATCTGTTCCGATCGTATTTCGGGCATTGTGCGAAGCATGAAGTCCTACGCCCGAAGCGATCAGGAGCTTGTCGGTAACGTCGATGTGCACGAAGGTCTGGAGGACACGCTGCGGATACTCAATCACCAGATACGCGGTATTGAGATCAAACGATCTTACGGCGAACTTCCGTTGATCGAGTGTCATGTAGGTGAAATCAATCAGGTCTGGACGAATCTGATCTCAAATGCCCTACAGGCGATGGGGGACACCGGCACCTTGCGACTGATAACGGATCAACTTGACAATGAACATGTGCGCGTACGAATCATCGACAGTGGACTTGGCATCGCACCTGATGCGATCAAGAGGATTTTCGAGTTGCATTTTACCACCAAGGGGGGACGTGTGAAGTTCGGATTGGGGATGGGTCTTCCCATTTGCCGAAGAATCGTATCGCGCCATGGAGGCGATATGATGGTGGAATCCCAACCGGGCGAGACCTGTTTCTCCGTGGTCTTGCCGGTTCATCACTCACGAGACCCTGAAAACGAGATAAGCTAATGAAAGGCCTGGTAATTCTATGTATCGAGGATGAAGCGGAAGTGCGTAATGCGATCGTCCGCGATGTCGAATCCTTTGCTGACATTTGTCGTATTGACGAGGCGGAGGATGCTGATGACGCACGAAGCGCAATCTCGCAGTGCCATGATGCAGGAGAACAGCTTGCGATTGTTCTGTGCGATCACATGCTTCCCGGACAGTCCGGTGTGGACTTCTTGGTCACGTTGAACGATAACGCCCGCACCCGCACCACACGCAAAGTACTCGTGACCGGCCAGGCCGGCCAGGAAGACACTATCAAGGCCGTGAATCGGGCGAATCTCGATCACTACATCGCCAAACCCTGGTCAAAGGAGAATCTGCACGCTGTAATCAAAGAACAACTAACAAACTACGTCCTGGAATGCGTGGAAGACGTGCTGCCATACGTCAGTATGCTGGACGGACCTCGGCTACTCGAAGCAGCCAAAAACCGGAGCCAATCTGAATAAGCAACCTTGAAGCCACAAAGGAACTCCTTAAAAGCGTGCCGTTTCTAATATGCGCCGGATGTCTTGCGTACTGGGAAGCCTACTGGAAAGGGTCTCGTAATCAGGACACACCGGATCCGGACAAGATAGAACCGTTTTTCCTGAAGCCATGAAGAACCTTAATCGTTTTCTGCCGATATATGATTGTACGGCATGAGAGCTTGACCACTATCGGATGCCTCCGCTGTTGATGCTGTGGTTGGGTGCGCAACCATGTCGTGTCCGGCATAACCCCGGAAACGCCGTGCAGGCGTCCAGTATGTTCGCTGTCGTAAGCGAGCAATGTTTATAGCCTATTTGTTGGAGATTCAGAGATGGCGATTCGAGTTGGCATCAATGGTTTTGGACGAATCGGACGACTGGTTTTCCGGGCTTTGGCAGCTCGGTCACAAGAGTTCGAAGTCGTGGCCATTAACGATCTAAGTAACACCGCGACGCTGAAGCAGCTACTCAAGTTCGACTCGGTACATGGCAGGTTCCGCGGTCACGTAGAAGCTAAGGACGACAAGCTGATCGTGAATGGCCGGGAGATCCAGATTCTCAGTGAGCGGGCACCGGCTAAGCTCCCATGGCAATCGCTAGGCGTGGACGTCGCACTTGAATCAACCGGGGCTTTTACATTGCGGTCGAGCGAAAAAGGTGGATACGGCGATCATCTGACGGCGGGGGCAAAGAAAGTCGTCCTTAGTGCACCCGCAAGCGACGAGCCTGACCTCACGGTGGTTCTAGGCGTCAATGATGACAAGCTTTCACCGACCCACAATTGTATCTCCAACGCAAGCTGTACGACCAATTGCCTGGCTCCGGTGGCCAAAGTCTTGCACGAACGCTTCGGTATTGTCGAGGGATTGATGACTACCGTGCATGCCTACACAAATGACCAACGCATTGCCGACCTCGTACACAAGGATCCTCGGCGTGCCCGTGCAGCAGCCATCAACGTCATCCCGACCACAACGGGCGCAGCCCGAGCGGTCGGGAAAGTCATTCCTGAACTGGCAGGCAAGCTAAACGGTTTTGCGCTGCGCGTTCCCGTAGCCAACGGTTCCCTGGTAGACTTTGTGATGACTCTGAGAAAATCCGTCACCGTGCAAGAGGTCAACGCCGCACTAAAAGAAGCCGCAGAGGGCCAACTACGTGGCATCATGGAATACTCGGAGGATCCGCTCGTCAGCTCCGACATCGTCAGCAACCCACACAGTTCGATCGTCGACGCACTTAGCACCATGTCCATGCCTGCCGAAGGAGGCACCATGATCAAAGTGGTCGCTTGGTATGACAACGAATGGGCTTACTCGGTAAGGACCGCGGACTTGATTGCCAAAATAGCCGGCTTTTAGGATCGGTATAACCACACACAGACAGAACCCATTGCGGACGACGGTCGCCCGCTCGGCATAAAAACACTCAATGTGGAGACACACAAATGTCACTCGTACCCATGCGCATTTTGTTGGATCACGCAGCGGAGAACGAATACGGACTGGCGGCGTTCAACGTGAACAATATGGAGCAAATCCAGGCGGTTATGGAGGCAGCCGAAGAAACCGCTTCGCCTGTGATTCTCCAAGCATCGAACGGCGCCCGCGCCTACACCAATGACACTTACCTTCGACACCTCGTGCTAGCTGCCGTGGAACTACACCCACAGATTCCGGTCGTTCTTCATCAGGACCACGGTAACTCGCTGGAAACCTGCGTCAGTGCCATAAAACAGGGTTTCACGTCGGTCATGATGGACGGATCCCTCGAAGCCGATGGTAAAACACCGGCTAGCTTCGAATACAATGTGCAAATCACCCGTCAGGTCGTGGACGCCGCTCACGCCCAAGGCGTTACCGTTGAAGGGGAGCTTGGCTGTCTCGGAGGCGTAGAGGACGGGCACGGTGCCGGCCTGAGTGAAGAGCAGGCCAAAGAACATCTAACCGATCCTGCGCAGGCCGAAGAGTTCGTAGCACGAACCGAAGTTGACGCTTTGGCTGTCGCCATCGGCACCAGCCACGGGGCGTACAAGTTCGCTGAAAGGCCTACCGGTGACGTCCTCATCATGAGCGTCATTGAAGAGATTCATCGACGTCTGCCGAATACCCATTTGGTCATGCACGGATCATCCAGCGTTCCGCAAGAGCTGCTCGACATCATTCGTGAGTACGGCGGCGAAATGAAGCCGACCTATGGCGTTCCGGTTGAGGAAATCCAACGAGGGATCAAAAACGGCGTTCGCAAGATCAACGTCGATACCGACAACAGGCTAGCCATCACCGGCGCAATCCGCAAAGTCTTCGCTACTAAAAAGAGCGAATTCGATCCACGAAAGTACATGGGCATGGCCCGCGATGCCATGAAACAAGTGTGTATCGATCGGATGGTGGCGTTCGGCCAGGCAGGCCAAGCATCCAAGATCCGCCCGGTCACCTGTAAAGAAATGATCTCACTTTGCTGAGCGTGGCCTGGATCGTCTTCAAGACACAGAATCGCCAACTGAGCTACGGTAGCATTATGCGCTAATAGATCGTAGACATTTTACTTACACATATCCTCATCGTGTGAACGGCGGTTTTCAAGACAACCGCCCTCGCGCTTAACTTGTGGAATGATCAACCCTGCGCTATGGCATCAACTGATATATAACCTTAAAGTGTAATGCAAGGTTAATCATCAGCAGGAGGTGCCACATGCGACGAACTGATGGGCTTGAAACGATCGGTCAAATGGCTGATGCGATTGGCGTAGCCACAAGTACGCTACGCTACTACGAACGCGAAGGGTTGCTGAAACCCACTGACCGCAGTAGCTCCGGCTACAGGCTCTACGATCCATCCGCCATGGCGCAATTGCGTTTCATTCGCACCGCCCAATCCGTCGGATTCTCGCTTGAGGATATCAAAGCCTTACTTGCGCTCGACGAACGGACCTCGTGTAAAAAGGTTCAAAGCTTGATCGAGGATCGTCTTGCCGACGTTACGAATCGGATAACTGAACTCAAAAACATCCAACGAACGCTCAATCAAGCCCGCCATCGTTGCCGTAAGTCGCAACGGGGATGCCCGGTTCTAAGCGAACTGCGTAAAAACTAATAACGTATGCAGCGCCGACTTGTCGAAACATGTCATCCCAACGCACAAACACCACCCTTCGCTTGACATTGAACTTGGGTTTAAGGTGTACACTATTAGTGTAGATAGAATAAGGAGCTTCTGTTGGGCCGGTGTTATTTTATCATCATGATCTTCACCCTCTCCGTCAGTTTTGGCTGTCAACTTATGAAACGCGCTCACGAATCGAACGCTGATGACTACGCCAAGGTTACATTCCGCGTTGGCGGTATGATGAAAGCTAAATCGGGGGCTACGTGAATGGGGTGACCGGACGCGGTCACGGCATCCCTGGAAGGGATCAACGGTACTAAGCAAGTTACGTGGGATTACGCAAGAGATCTAGTCACGATCCACTTCGATCCAACTATGGCACAGCCGGAGTTGTTCCGAGCCGCCATATCCAAACTCGGCTATGAAGCGAACGCGCCATCGCGCAAACAGTCAGAAAAGATTGTATCGACACAGCCTTCTAAGATAAAGATTCCGACTGACGCGCCGAAGTTTTTTGTTGATGCGTTCGAAAAAGCCAGGGGTTCGCACCGACCTGTTATCATTGATTTCTGGGCTACGTGGTGCGCTGCGTGCCTTCAAATGAAAAGCGAAACGCTGGAGCATCCCGACGTAGCTAAGGCACTTCTCGCATTTGAAGTGATCTATGTAGACCTCGATAAGTATCCGGCGCTAGGTGAGGCATACGGTGTGGTGGCTATTCCCGACCTATTTTTCATGGATCATACCGGGACTATCGTCGATCGATTACAAAATTTCGAACCACCAAAGGCGTTCCTGGCTCGCATTCAAAAAGTGCTTAACCAACCGTTGGATCGTGATACCGGCGACAGATAATCAGCCGCATCATAGAAAAGAGATCATGAACGACGGCGGGTGGCCCATGTCCTGTTGTTTGGACATGGGGGAGTCGATGATGCAGCCTTCAGTTTCAATCGCCCTTATCCTTATGCCACTCTAATGTCAAGTAAACGACACCAAAACATTGTTTGACATAGTTATCAGTTATCTTTTTCGACGAACAATCACAAACCAAGTTGATCTTGCAAGAATTCCAAGCAGCGGGATTTATCAATGCGATCCTGCGAGGCGTCATCGCGATTGCGCACCGTGACCGTGCCATCTTCTTTCGTTTGACCATCAATAGTAAAGCAAAACGGCGTACCGGCTTCGTCCATGCGGGCATAGCGTTTGCCAATCGACTGCTTGGTGTCGTACTGACACGGAATACGTTTTTTGATGTCTCGATAAATCGGCTCTGCAATGTCCGGCATACCATCCTTACCTACCAACGGAAATACCGCCGCTTTGATCGGTGCTAAGCGCGGGTGGAATTTCATAAACTCCGGACTCGCCCGGTTTTCATCGAAACTATAGGCCTCGGTAATAGCCGCGAGCGTGAAACGATCTACCCCGGCGGAGGGTTCGATGACATGAGGCACAAAACGCTCGTTTGTCGCCGGGTCAACCACGGCGAAGGCGGTCTCTTTACCTTTAGAGGCTTTACCGTGGGCATTAAGGTCAAAACTACCCCGATGAGCCACCCCTTCAAGCTCCTGCGTTTCCTCGGAAAATGGGAACAGATATTCAATGTCCGTACAGGCGTCGCTGTAGTGGGCTAACTCCTCTTCACCCTGCTCGCGTGGACGAAGTTTGTCGCTACGAATACCCAGCGACTCGTACCACTTGATCCGCACCTCACGCCAAAACTCATACCACATCTTCGATTCGTCCGGATGACAGAAGAACTCAATCTCCATCTGTTCAAATTCACGAGAGCGAAAGGTGAAATTGCGCGGGTTAATCTCGTTACGAAAAGCCTTGCCGATTTGGGCAATACCAAAAGGAATTCTCACCCGCGTGGAGTCCATGACGTTTTTGAAATTGGCAAAAATACCTTGCGCGGTTTCCGGACGAAGGTAGGCTACGCTAGAATTATCCTGCAATGCGCCCACATGCGTTTGAAACATAAGATTGAATTCGCGGGCTTCAGTTAATGCGCATTTTTCAAAATCACCCGCCATCTTGCTTGGCTTGAGTGGGCATGGCGATTCACAAAGTTGGTCCTCGCGGAACCGACCTTTACAACCATCGGTTTTGCAATCCACCATCGGATCACTAAACCCCCCCACGTGCCCGGAGGCTTCCCAGACTTTGGGGTTCATAATGATCGAGCAGTCGACACCGACCATTTGGAATTCTTTTCCATCAGGCCCGATCGGTGGGTTGCGAACCATGTCCTCCCACCAGGCATCTTTAATGTTGCGTTTGAGTTCAACACCCAGCGGGCCGTAATCCCAAAAACCGCCGATGCCGCCGTAGATTTCGCTACTGCCGAAAATAAAGCCACGCCGCCGACACAAGGCGACGATCTTTTCCATATCCTTTTTCTCTACGGACATTTTAAGCATCCTTCGTTTTTGCGTATCGCTTTTTTGAAGCAATCTTCCGGGATATTATGAGTATTGACCGCAACACAATAAAAGAGCTTGCTCTAGTCACAACACTTTCTTAACAAGTTGATCATCGCCAGGCCATGATCGGTCAATAAATGAGCCGCAGGCTTCAGCCTGCGCACGCTAGTGGTGAGAAACGCCTCAAAAATGAATGCCATCCGGTTGATGATGCCCTCCCCAAGACGAGCATACCATCGCCTTCAATCGATCCCGGACGCACATGGCCGCGCTTCGCTTGACCATGCCACCCATCCGCAAATAACTTTAACTACGAATTACAGAATACCGCTACCAAACGGAGTGGAATCCTCATTGGGATCGGATGATGCAACCGTCGTTTCGACCTCCTTAGCCACATCCACTTCGTCCTCGAACTTAGTCGTCTCGACAACTTCGTCTTCGATCGGAATATCCTCATCCACAGGCTTAGGTTTATGCTGTTTCGCAGAGGCAGGTTTTTCGGCTCGCGGCTTGTCAGAAGACGACTGATCTTCACGGCGCGGCTTATCACGATGATCACGCCTTCCGCGAGGCTTCTCGCTACGCGAACTGCGATCAGAACCGCCACGTCGTGAACTACCTTGCTCATCTGATTTGCGTTTATCACCACCACTATTTAAGCCCGCAATCATATCGTTATATTCACTTGCGGGTGGATCCGCTTCCTTACTTTCTTGTTCATCAGCCGGCTGATGGTCCGGATCACCTGCGTTGGCAAATTCTTCATTGAACGCTTCGATAATACGATCCTGTAATTTAGCTCTAAACTCCGAGGTAATGGGGTGAGCCATATCGCGGTGTAACTTATCCCGGCCATCACCATCGCCCATCGACGGCTCCTCAAGTCGTTGGCCGCATTCTTCACAATACTTCGCCCGCAATTGATTGCGGTGCCGGCATGTGGGACATGAAAATGTCACTTTTTTGGATGGCATGGCAATAAACAACCCCGCAGTACCATCCACGATTTTAATGTCCCGCACGACGAATTCGTCGTCAAAGGTTACCGTGCAGAAAGCCTTGAGGCGATCACTGGTGCCTTTTAATAGTCTGATGCGTACGTCCGTAATATCCATTCAATTCTCCTTGGCACTAGTTTTGGCCGGTATGAACCGGCGCAGCCACAACTGCGGTCTGTTTACCTGTCTGTTGTGCCACCCGTTGTGCAGCTTCAACCGCAGTCTGTTGTTCATCAAAAAGCCGAAACAGCGTTGACCCTGCCCCGCTGATACGCCAGCAGCCCATGCCCAACCCGTCCAACTGTTGTCGTAGTCGCCCGACCTCCGGAGCCACGCGTATGACTGCCGACTCTAAATCGTTATACAGCATAGACGATAGCGTCTCTGCCGTCGAAGCATGTAGCACGTCGGAATTCACACTTGACCTTCGATCCGAGATATCCGTCTCTCGAAAGGCTGCGTACACTTCCGGCGTAGGCACCACTTGCTCCGCAAAAACCAACAATACCCAACCAGTCCACCTCAAAGTAGCTGATTCAACATGCTCCCCCCTACCCGTCACTACAGCTACGGGTAGTGAGAAAAATAAGGGCACATCCGATCCGATCGATGCGCCCAACTCAGCCAGCGCCTTGCCTTCAAGACCTACATTCCATAACCGATTGCAGAGTTGCAGCACCGTCGCGGCATCACTACTACCACCACCCAAACCGCCGCCTATAGGAATGGTCTTCTGCAATTCGATTTGAACATGGGGATGTGAATTCACACGCCGGGCAAGAAGGTTTACCGCAAGCAGCGCGAGGTTTTCCGATGACGGAATCGTCGGATCACTACAAGTAACGGTAACACCCGCCCCATCGTTTCGCTGACATCGAACGGTATCGTGCAAACCTATACCGATGACCACGGACTCAATCTCGTGATATCCATCGGGCCGCTTGCCACGTACACCTAGCGTGAGATTGATTTTCGCGTAGGCCTGTGCTTCGATCATCGTTGAAGTGCGTGAGTGGTCGATCATGCTGCGCATCGGTGTAGTAGCCATGGGTGTAATAAAGCCTGATCCAAATCAAAGTTTGATAACTCGATACTATGCGATGACCTGTGACTGTCAATAAACGAGCCATTGTTCAACACATCGTTGTAGCTTTTCGACATCATGTCTGTGGTTTCTTAGCAACAATCCGCACAATCGAACCTCGCACTACTATTCACTATTACCCTCGTAACCTATTGCCATACAATCACTTATAGCCGTTCCATCCTGCCAATCTCGCCACGGTCAACCCTTTGCCCTATCTCTGGTAAGCAGAATCCACGCGCGTGCGATCTGAGGGGACATGTGGCATTCTCGCTTTTGTGTAGCGCCGTAGTCACGAAAGTCGTCGGGGGCAATACAGGTTCTAGTGCTCCGTCACGCATGGTCTGACGTGTGATCCGAACCCCGACCGTAAGGGAGAGGGCCTTGGGATGTTACACCGGAGCATAGAAACCGCTGCCCAACGGGCGCGTCTCGGCTAGGAATAACCCGTCACATCAGTCGTGACGAAGCCTTGGACTGCTACACAAAAATGAGCTTGCTCTTTAGGGGAAGAAGATCATGGGGCCTATTTCATCCGTTGGCTATTCAAATGGTGGCGCTGATTATTCGCAAAACGTACAAAAGCTAACCGTAGCCTCCATAGGCGTCAGCCCGGCTTCCGTGTCCGGGGTCACATCCACCAACTCATCCCAGTCATTGCTTAGCGTTCAATCATCCGTCAACCAGCTTTTTCAAAGCATCGGTGGCGGCCTTGAACAAAATTAAATGCTAAAGGCACTCATCGCCCTGTTGATCTTAGCGGCTATGCTTCAAAATAATAATGAAGCGGAACAAACAGGCCAACAGATGTTACAGGAGTTAGGCGCGGGAAAAGGATCGATGGGTATGCAAAGTCAGTTCATCAGTTTTTCTTCATTATCCACCACCTACGTCACGGAGACGGCAAGCTCGACCGTAGTTTCAAGCCAGGCATCCTCAGCCATAAGTGCCGCCGGTGAAACCAACGCCGATGTCGTTTCGCAAATCGACCTCATCGCATGATCATTCATTGGTTGGCATAGGTAAGTCCCGATATTAGCCGACGTTGGGTGGCATGGGTAAGTCCCGATGTATACCGACGTAAAGTCGGTATACATCGGGACTTACCCGTGGTATTCAGCGATAATAAGAGCTAGTAACCAAGACATCGAAGAAGTGATTATGGCACTGGATTAAATTGTTGCCATAGATATCCCTCGTTCTGAGATACACTTATAGATCAACGGGTGTGTAAGTGAATCGGCGTCGGGCATTGTCAGAGCACCACGGCGTTAGCCTGGTGGCACACTGGCACATAGCCGTAGGAGGTCCGCAGGCTGGCGCCATGCGGCTCTGATGTACCGTCATCAACCCATTGGATGTTTTATGAAGCCTAGGTCAACTCGATCATCCGAATGCCATACACAACATCCGAATTTACGACTACAATGGAGCCAGACTGGATTGAGTTCCCTAGTACATTGTTTTCCGAGTCGGGTGTCGGGTGGCCCATGTCCTTTTGTTTGGACATGGGGGAGTCGATGATGATAGCTTGGAACTATAGATTTCCCAACCATTAGCCCCTTAATTGGGTCGTAGTATGGCGGGATTTTTTCAAGGAACGACTACATAGCGGCCTTGCCGCTTCAACACAACAAAGAGCTTGCTCTAGATTAGACACAGATCATGTCCATGCCATTGCCACTCATCACTGATGACTCACTTTTCCCCGATGCACCTACAATAGCCATCAAACAGCTTGAAGCCGTTTGGTTTCAGGTTGGCGGGACGATCTGCAACCTACGCTGTCACCATTGCTTTATTAGCTGTACACCTGAAAACGACAAATTCAAATTCATGACGCTCCAGATGTGTAGACGCTTCCTGGACCAAGCCAAAGAACTCGGCGCGAAAGAGTATTACTTTACCGGCGGCGAGCCATTCGCCAATCCGGATATGATCGACATACTCGAACTAACCCTCTCCAAGTACGGCCCAGCCACGGTACTAACCAATGCCACCATCTTGACAGAAGAAAAGCTTACGCGACTAGGGCAAATGGCCACAGCTAATGAGCATCATCTGGAAATTCGCGTCAGCTTGGACGGATATACACGCGACATGAACGATCCCATTCGCGGCCCAGGCACTTTCGATCGGGCCATAGCCGGGATCAAAGCACTCGTCCAACACGGATTTCAACCCATACTCACCATCACCCGCACCTGGAACGATTGCGACGAAAAGGTACTGAAGGGTTTCGTCGCCCTACTGGCCGGCATCGGCTACGCACAACCAAGATTAAAAATTCTGCCTTCGATAAAACTAGGCGCAGAAGTAGATCGCACCAGCGGCTACACGGAAACCGATCGTATCACCCACGATATGATGCAACAGAAAGACCCGGCCCAATTCCTCTGCCACACCTCTCGCCTAGTCACAGACCAAGGCGTGTGGGTCTGCCCTATTTTACTAGACTCAACACATGCCCGCATGAGCGATTCATTGCAAGGCGCTATGCACGACTACCCCCTACGCCACAGCGCCTGCTACACATGCTGGCAACACGGCGCCATCTGCTCCAACAACACAACATCCTGCACCACTGCAAATAACTAATCACGCTGTAGTTAGCGCGTCACTCATCATAGCGAACCACACGCTTCAGCTTGCGCGGTGCCTAAAAGTTTGCCTCCTCAGCTGAATCCGTGGTCGAGTTTTGGTTCTGGGAGTCGTCCCAGGCACAAGTCAGCCGGGTGACTTATTTGACTTATTTTACAACTCCGCCCACCGTCTGAAGATCGCGCCACAATGTCAGAAGGATCGAGCGGGTTTACCGCAAAAGAGGTCACGATCGTGTCGGACTGCGACTTGCTCCAGAGTGCTCCGCCGTCGCTACTCTTGCAGAGAGACGATGGCGTCCAGAATACTACGTCACAATGTGGGCGCGATACCGATACACGATTATTCCTGCCGTTAAAATAAGCAGCGATAGCGTGAGCATTCCCCATTCCGAGACGGTTGGAATGGACTCTATTTGACATAGATCACCGATGCCGTTTCCGTCGTTGTCCGCTTGGGTGGGGTTGTATACAACGGGACAATTATCGCATACGTCACCGACGGCATCGGGCATCTGCAATCCGTCCGCGTCCATATCGGAGTCTGCCTGCTCTGGGTTCGTTGCGCCGGGACAGTTATCGCACAGATCGCGTACACCGTCTAAATCGACGTCGCCATTCAGCATGATGTCGAGGCTGACGACATCGGATACGCCAGTTCCAACACTGGGTTGTGCGACGATCGTGAGCGTATCGACATCGCAAACGTCTGCAGTGTCGGGAGGAATACTCAACGGAATCTCCACTGTTCTCGCTTCCCAGGGTGCCACCGATTGGAGCACGAACGGGCCTCCCACAGCCCAGCCCATCGAGTCTTCCCAGAGGATCGTCAACGTGTCTGTCGTATTCGCAAGATTCCGAACTTCAACCAAGACACCTGTCGGCAATGCAACGTCGCATGGCTGCGCATACAGCGAGATAAAGGTCTCAAAGCTGAATGCGCCGGGCGATACGATCGGATCGGGCGAGAACAGGTCGGTCAGCGTAAAGTCTGGGGGGAGTAATACGGTGTCGGCAAAGATTTGTACGGATTGATTCGCCGTCGCGATCGTTTGACCGTTGGTATGCGAGGTCAAATCCAATGTGCCGCCCGGCGGCACTCGGATTTCAATTTCATCGGCGCCGTCGAATCCGTCCAGGTCGGTAAGCTGAAAAACACCGGCAGCGATCGCCGTCCCCGGGCCGCTGGATCCGGATAGGCGCGCACCGGCTCTCCTGAGTGCGCTGCCCGACGAATCAAACAGAAGCGACCGCACATAGTCTACGTCGGTATTCGGACCTCCCGCCCAGTCTGCAACACGGATGATCCTTTGTTTACTGCCATCGGCGCATACGGTCATACTGGACTGGTAGTCGTATAGGTACTCGCACCCATCGTCAAAGATGATCCACAGAAGTGTTTGCGACTCCTCTCTCCAGCAAGGCTGTCCACAGATACTATGCAGTCGCCTCAAGTTACCGCATCGCCTATCAATAACAATCCGCTGAGCGCCGGGTGGCGCAAACGAGGGAGGGACGGGATTCTGCGGTGTAGGCCAGTCGAAGGATTGATTACACGGCGCCTGAGTGATCATTCTGAGAAGTGAAAAAGACAACCGTCCAGCATAGGCAGCGTTGGCGTTGGACGTAATAAAAATGTTTTGCTGCCTCTGGAACGCGCGAGCCTTGCCGCACGCGTGTGTTGTCGTTGCGGCGGAGAGCACGACGATTACGCTAGCGGCGAAAAAGATTGCGCGCGACCTACAGCCGTGAAGAAGACAACTTGGTTTCTGTTCGTGCAGTGATGAATTGGCTTGCAGAATGGACATTGGATATCCTCCTTTCCGCGCGCCGATCGGATGTGCTGACGAACGTTATCCTGGACACAGGATAGCGCCCCTTCATGGGCATCGGCACACAAAAAACATACAGGCGACAGTGTCACCGATCACTTCAAAACCGGCCAGTAATGATCGAATCAAAACCAGCCATTGTTCCTTGTGCTTTTATACCACAAGTTACGCATTTCGTTCAAGTCCTTAATAGATTCTTCTTACTGTCCTGCGGGCGACGATTTATCGAATCTCAGACGATCTCGCGGGGAAAACCCATGTCCGGTTTCTCCACGAAGCCCAAGATGCGGGTTATCTGATCCACATGGCCTATTTCTGGCTATCGAATGTGGAACTTGCTCAAATACGAGTTTCCGTCCGTGTCCAACGAGGTGGACACGATGTCCCTCCTGCTGACATCGAACGACGCTATTGGCACGGCCTCAGAAACTTTTTCCGGATCTATTTGCCGTTGGTAAATCGGTGGGTATTGTGCGATAATTCGGTTAGAAACTTGGTGCTCGTGGCACGGGGACGCCTAGGAGAGGCTCCGACCATTTACGACCAAGCTCGATTCGACAGGATTAACGATGCAGCCAAACGAGACTGTGGAACAACAAGTCAAACAAGTCAAAAACAAAAAACAAGTCAGCATAGTTACTACTTTCTCGATCGCTTCATCTTGGTTTTCGTCTTCTTGGGTGGACGCCCCATCGGGACGGCTCTCAGTCGTCTCCCGAGCAAGGTTTCGATCTTGCTGATGAATCGATCTGATCCCAATGGGTACCCTTTGAAGGTAGACGTCCGAATCGTGACGGTGATCCGGTCGTCATCCGGTTCCTGCAGTTCTCTGTTCCAGCGTTCACCGTTGTAGCACGCGGGCCACGCTGAAAACGATACCAGCCCTGTTGCATCCTGTCCGGCAACATGAACCCGCGCACTGCTCCACGAATAACGCAAGGCCTTCCGCACCATCCTCGCCCGGATGGGATTCCGCTCAACGTAGCGAACGGCGCTTAGGAAGTAGTGCTCATCCAGTGAACAGGAATAGAACCGGTTCTGCCAGAGATGACCGCTGCGACCGTGCAGTTTATTGACGTAACGCGTATAGGCAAAATGCGTTCGGCCAATGCCTTTGGCCAGCGAATCCTCATGCCAAGGCGTCGCCACGATATGCACGTGATTCGTCATCAGGCAATAGGCATGGATCGTCAGCCGGTATTGCTCAGCCTTGGCCTTCAGCATCAGCAAGTATTGTCGTCGATCGTCATCGACGAAGAGACGTCTTGACGATTGTTCCCCCGCTGCGTGACGTGTTGGGGAACGCCAATGACCACAGCCCGGGCTTCACGTGTCATACCAGAGCGCTACAGCCGCGCATCTGATGCGTCAAGAAGTAGTAACTGTCCCGAATGGCACTGCCGCTTATGTAGTAAGGACTTACATCGTTTTCCCCTTCAGTAGTTCGGCCCGTGCTTGATCGCGTGGCTTGGTGAGTAAGGCATGTTCCTTGGGCCTGCGTTTTATCGCGCGTGGTTCAATACGCCCGGGCCGGTTGCCGATGACGTGCACTGCGATGGCCGCCAAGGCGGCGTCGATCAGTAGTGAGGCAAAGGCCTTGTCGCTTAAGACCATGACAAGCCAACTTGTACCGATCGTTTGCAGGGCAGCGGTGAAGCTCAGCGTGCGTGGCGATACGTCAGCCTCTTGCGCCGATTGCAGCATGGTCTGACGAATCAGGTTGTAGGCTAACAAGCACGTCCACATCTCCTTGCGAACCATCTCGGGCGTCTTGCAACGTAGGATGTCCATGCCCATCGTGATCTTGATGGCCCGGATGTCCAACTCCGCCAACCAGCGAGACTGGTACAGCGACATCATATCGTCTTTCGGGTATTCTTTCGCGTCCGTCAACGTGGTCACCGCGACAAACGATTCAACACGATAACCCGGCTGTCCGACATGAACGCGGATCTCACGTACCTCGATGGACGCAGGCATTCGGTCGTAGGTCTGCTGGCCCATCCACGGGGGTCTTTTCGGTCGATCCCAGGTGATGATGTGATCTTCCTTACCCAGACGCCAACCGCGTCCAAAGTCGACCTTCCGGCGTTGATGGATACGCACTACGAGATCGATACCCAGTTCTTGCAGCAGAGCGATCATGAAGTACGAACAGTAGTAACGATCAGCCAATACAATGTCATGTCGGTTGATGCTGCCGTGTAGTGAGCGAAGCAGTGCGGATTCGCCCGTTTCCTTGCCGGCATACGGCCCCATGGCCATGCCTGTCACCATGCCGGTTGCCAAGGATAGGAGCACGACGATTCGGGCGATGGGAAAACCGAGTCCTTCCTTTTGCTCCGGGTTCTGCGGGTAGGCTTTCTGATTCTCGAGTGTGTCGGGCATGCTCACGGTCGATCCGTCGACCAGACGGACATGACGTCCGTGCCAGAGCCATTCCTCCCCAAGCTTCTGCTCACAGCCTTCACCGACGCTGATGGCGATCTGACGGATAGCCTTTCCTGAAAGCTTGCCGCGTGCTCGACAGTAAGCGCCGGTATTGGTGGAGCAGGGACCGCGTCCCCAAGCTACCAGTAGCATAGCCACCCGGGCCACGGCTGCGATGCAGGATCGATGTTCGTCCTTGAACAAGACCTGTGACAGGAATGCCCACATGGTGATAGCCGGTGTGTACACGGCGTCATCGTCATCGGCAAAGGTGGACTCTTCATCAACGAATGCCTTCTCGATGGCATCTTCCGGAAGGACATCGGCAAACACAAGACCGGGGCGTTGCAAGAATGAAGCCAATATCAAACGAAATTGTTTTGGTAGTGAGCGTGATTGTGTGTATAATGACATGGAGACCTTCCTTGGTCATACCATTTGCATAGACAGCCAAGGAGGGCCTCCAAGCGGGGTATTATAGCCAGGGAGGGCGCCCGCGACAAGTTAAATCGGATCAAGACACGAGTCGTGTTGACACGCACACGGATGTGGAAGTCAATACCGCCATGCGTGCTAACAGATCACAGGCGTCGTGATGCTATCGTTGTGCGCACTGACGGATACCGTATGCCTCGTTTATGGCTCAGAAATAGCGGCAGTGCCATTCGTAGCTGTCCCTAGATATGATATAGATATTGTCCCTAGCTATTCTTGGAAGCACCTCGGCGATCATGCGTCGGCCTCCCCGTTGCCCATCTGCTTCTCGAAGGACTGACGTATCAGGCCCATGATGTATGGAAGATCGTCAACCGAATTCAAACCCACCTCAACATCTCCGTTGCCCCAGCGTCCCTTGCCGGTTAGGTCCCTGCACTCACCGCGAGGATCGTGGATTTCATGGAAAAGCATATTGAATACGAGAACAAGCTGAGCCTTCTGTGGAATCACGTCCACAAAGTTCCTCTCGGCCTTGAATGCGACGTAGCACTTCAAGAATTCTTCGTCGACACACGGGTCTAGTGCTAAGACCTCTTTGCGCAACCTATCGTACAGTGCCCGCATCGGGCTACCCTCGGCGAGCCATGGATGATCGTCGAGGGTGTAATTGGTAAGCTTTTTGCTTTTGGGGCGGTATGTGTCGAGTACCTCATCCGGTAACGAAGGAGACTGCCACACGTTAGCGGCCCTTGCGGCAAGCCTCTCAGCGCGATCCTTGATCGCCTGTTCGTCCCACGTATCGAGTGCTCTGAGACCTTCGCTGACCTTGAGCGGACTCTGCTTGAATCCGCCTTCCATGTCGCGTTTCTCAATGAAGGGCTTGTCGCTATATTCGGCGTTGTAGCCTGTGAGTGTCAGGTTTCCAAGCGTATGCAACCAAGTTTCCTGTATGCGCTGCCAATCAGGTCCAAGAGCATCCTGCCATGCCTGCGAAAGATATTCGTTCTGCGGAAGGATGTGTTCGATCGTGTACTCATCGACTGGCACCCATTCCTTGCGGTCGTAGTTTTCAAACTTTCGCAGCCAGTAGCTTCGATTGCGGAAGTTGTACAGATCGCGAACCTTGATCTCACGACGAAACTCATCGTCAAGCGGGAACCGCCGGTAAGATGGTAAGAGTAGAAAATGCGCCTGAATGCTTTCGAGATAACGATCCTTCTTGAGTGCGCGTCCAAAGGTGGTAAAGGTTTTGTTAAGCGAGTTCGCCGCGATCGCCCCAACAGAACGACGAAATATATACGACTCAATAAGCCGCACCGCGCTAACAAACTCTGCCCGCGGTAGATTGCCTCCCTTGTAGTCGTCGTATAGCTCCAGCAGGAATGGGTAGGCCACATCAACTTTCAATTCGCGCAGGTCTTTGAAAGCGGCGGCCAACTCTTTGTCGGATTCCTTGTCCAGCGCCATTGCACAATAGTAGTTCGCGAAGACGTGAATATCCGCGACAAGTGCATCAACGCCAGCTTCGTCCACTTCGGGGCGGCGCGCGTGCGCCTTGAATGCCGCGTAAACACGACGGACATTGGGAATGTCACCCGTCTTGACCGTCAGGTAATGACGCATGAAGCCATCGAATTGTTTGCCGTAGGCTTCCTGGCCAAATGCGACCTCCATAGGACGCCAATGGTCATTGTACAGCTTGGTCTGCTGGCCCGGCTCGAGTCCCATCAGAATAAAGTTGCGAATCAAGTCAGCTTGACTCAGCTCACGCCCGGTGGAGTTCATGCTCTCGAAGATGAGCTGTGGGTTGTCTTGATCACGACTCAAAGCAACGTCCACGATCACGAGCTTGGCAAGACCTTTGCAGAGGGGAGCCAAGTCGTTGCCGAGCTTCTTTATCTTTTCTTCAAAGAACTCGAAGTTTTCGTTGATTCGCTCGGAGTATTCGGCGGGCAGTGGCTTTTGGTCCACGAGCGATAGTAAGCTCTGCTTGTCCGTCTGAGTGAGCAGCAATTTGTACCGGAGCTCGCCGTCCTCCAACGGATTGAGAAGGTAGTAGCTTCGGAGCTTCTTGGCGGAGAAGCCCTCAAGAGGTTCTGTTTCACCAATATGACGGGCGAGCGCCTCGATGATGAGGGACACGGTTGTGAGACGCTGTTGCCCATCGATGACCAATAACGGCGACTGGGTGGAAACCTGATAGAGACCCTCTTCGATGTAGACGATGGAGCCGATAAAGTGGGCGGAGATTTCGTCGTTCTTGCCGGTGCGCAGAACGTCGTCCCAGAGCTGCTGACATTCCGGCTCGGTCCATGAATACGTCCGCTGGTAGATCGGGATGATGAACTGCGGTGACTTCTTGAGAAAATCAAGCAGTTTTGCTTCGGTCGCTTTCATCGAATTCCCTCCAACAAACCAGGACAGTTACTACTTTCTGAGCCGTTTCGTTGCCTCGCCGATCAGGAGCATCTGATGCAGAACCGCCGACTGCGTTTTGCCGTCCTGCAAAAAGGCATCTTCGATCCCTCCGCTGCAATGGCATCATAGCGAGGTCCGATAAACCAGCATAGTCGCATTCAACCGAGATTCCGAGCGATTGCCGTGCTCATGGAAACTCGTCCGAGTATGTTCCAGTATCAGTGCCTACAGGATGACATTATCCGCGCGAAGTCGTAAAGCGCCCTCGCTGCGCGTGATCTCGAGCGGCTTTCCACGCCTCACCCAGAGAACCCTCCTCAGCGGCCTTGCGGAAGTAGTCAATCTCCTCCGCCGGCGACAGATCCTTGATCCGCTCGTAGATTCTCGCCTGGGCTTGCCGCTTGAACTCCACACAGTCGAAGTCCTTTTTCGCCTTATTCGTCTTCATCGAACCGTACCTCCTGCGAAGAAACAATCGAGAGCAGACCGAAACCCGCCTGCAGATTTACCTGATTATATGCGCGCATCTTATCGACGCGAACAATGTGTTTGAAGTTCCAGGAAACAATGGCGTCCGCGCGAGCCACGGTCGCGGCGGCTACATGCGTGGCGTCGTCCACGAATCGCCGGCTTACGATGCCTGCTGCCACATAGCCGTCGCGCAGCTCGATCAGAACAAGTCAAACAAGTCAAACAAGTCAGGACAGTTACTACTTTCAACAAGTCAGGACAGTTACTACTTTCTGGAACAAACTCGCCGCTACATGGCTGTCATATGATAATATGCGGATGAGAGGACTCGAACCTCCACGCCCTTGCGGGCACTGGCACCTGAAGCCAGCGCGTCTGCCAATTCCGCCACATCCGCGACAGTTGATCTATCGGCATGGTTAGCCGCGATCAGGGGCGGCGAGCATAAGACCAAAGGGTCTGACGTGCAAGTTAAGATGCAGTCAATCAAGATCGTTCGTCGAAAGCGTAGCCAGATGCGCATGCTTAACACTTTTCAACGCCTGAATCCGATTGGTCAGCACCCGCACATCACTCATCTGACCGGCTAACTCGACCGTGGCATGATCGAAGTTCGTGTGAATGTTGCGTAGCGACATTTTGGTATCCACCTGCTGCGCTGCCACCAGACAATCCCGCAATCGTCGCGCATCTACTTCCACACGACGATCCCACAAAAAACTAAGCACGCCCGATACACGGACATCGTCACCGTAGGTATGACCAGCCAATAAGGCGTCACGAATTAAATCGCGGATGGCTTCTGAACGATTGTCATAGCGTTTGGCTAATATATAACTATCGAAGGCTGCGAGTAGTTCCGTATCGAGTGATACGCTGAATCGGTCGGTCTGTGCCATGATCGCGTCCCTCTAACGAAATCTATTTTTCCGTAGCGTATAAATCCGGTAGATCACCGAAAGCAGATTTCGATACAGCCATAACATTCATTATGACAAAATAAGGTTGAGCCAAGCAAGCCAGGCCCAACCTTATCTTATATCGTAGATGTCGTTCGCTTCGTGCGCATCATCCCTCCAGCGATGATCCTCACACGAATGCAGCTGCATTAACGATGATACGAAAAACTGATGCCACTTCGTCGGTGCCCATAATAACCACGCCCGGTAGAGAAACTTAGTCCAAACCTTCGATGTCCTCGCCTTGAACGGTAACCATGACCTCGATAACGATAGCCATGATGACCGTATGATCTTACACCATATCCATAATGAGACGAGCGATAGTAGCGCCTCGTTGGATAAGCATAATCGTCATAAGCGACAACGGGAGCATCATAGATGACAGGAGCATATACAGGTTCACGACGCACAACCGTGGTCACTTGCCTGACAGGCTGAACATATGTGTTCCTATAGACAACATCGACTGGTTGTTCAACAACCGTATGTGTCGCAGCGGTTCCGCGATACGCCGGACCATAATCTACACGTACCCGTTGGGAGGTATACGTACGCTCGTATGAATTGCACTGGGCCATCGAGCGCTGCGGCGAAACACTCAGGACAACGCCCCCAACCCCGGCCCACAGCCACATCATTTGTTTGGGATTCATATTCATCGCATTCTCCTTTCGCGGCTTAACCAGTGAATCTAACTATGCTGACCAGTTTTCCGAAATCGACGTCAGCTTCTACCTAGGAAGACCGCCCACGGTCGAAATAGTTAGTCATGAGACATTATTTTACATAGCCGTACTCTTTTTGGACGTCGTGTCGATATTAAGACGCTCTGAGAAGGCTTCTCGTATACATCTCAGCATTCTCATGAAATCCATACGATCATCAGGATCCAAAGCTTCTAGTACGGCATACATTGACGCCAGTCGATTGGTCCGATAATCTTTATACGCTTGCAGGCCTTCCTCGGTCAATGACATGTCAACACGACGACGATCCTGCTGGTTTATCCCACATTTCAGGAAACCCTTACCACGCTGCATCTCTAACGAGCGAACGATACGCGACATCTGGGCTGGTACGACGCCAATGCACTTTTGCACTTCACCTATCGTAAGTGATGACTGCTTGGCCAGTGCATCCAATGCCAAGAATTCTCCCTCAGAAAGGTCTTGCGCACGAGATGGCTGACGCGAACGCGCAATAGCGATGAGTCTATACAACTCAAATATCTCCTCCGCCATTCTATCCAAAGTCTGCTGTGACCCAGGCATACAACGCTCCCGTTTAGTCTGACACCTAACCTTAGAGGTGTACCGTGACGCTTCAATTATATTTTAACATACAATTGCAACAATATCAAGTATGAAATAATCATATTATGTATACTAAATATGTTCGTGGATGTATTTTAATATATTCTCACCTCAAATGCTGTGAGTATATTAAAAACGTCAGGGATTGCTGCGCGATAGACCCTGTCGTAATGATCAATCAAACTCTATCGGGCGTTTGAACATCATTCACGATGGGAGGTTTAATGTGTGGACAGGTCTATCATCCCCATGATCGTTGTAAACCAGCCTAGCCGATTATGTGTACAGCATGTAGCCAAGGTTTCCGACTGTGTGGAAACGACTGCATGCTTGTGAACGACCACTGACGTGGGAGTGACAACCTACTCGGGAATGACCGAATGGTTATGGTAGGTCACTTCTTACGTGTATACTGAATCTTCCACTGAGATTCCCAAGACCGGCCATCATTGCGAGATAACTGCCAATCCCATGTATAACTATTACGTCTAATATCGCTATATACCATGCGCTGAAGAAGCCGTTGCCCTTGCCTTTTTTCCTCACGCATAAAAATAAATGTCGAGCCTTCCACACGACCGGTCAGGTCTAGATATGCGCCTAGATTATCCACCCAGGTCTGTTTCCACTTTTTTTCGCCGGTTACGTAGACGGAAAAGCTCTTCCCGTGATAGGGCTGAGATTCGTCCCAGCTACCAACAAAGTGTTCTTGGATGACCTTTCCGCCCAGCGTTTGCTTAATGGAATTGGTCCCCTTACCTCGTTCCCATTTAGCATCCCATTCGCCCAGCCAAAAATCAAGTTGGTGCTCCGGGGCCAGCACACCTATATCCAGACGCGGATTCGTACTATCGTTTCCGGAATTAATCTGCAGTGTTGTAGACGTCCCGCCAGCTTGAGCCAATACCCCTTGTCCTACAGCAGCGAACACAAGCACCGTTGCGATACTTCGACCTATCATCTTAAACAACTCCACCCTTATAAACCTATGTCGACCTTGATCACCACTCGACGATGCGCAGAGCATAACGCATTTCGACGTAAGACTAAAGCATGTACAAGTTATTAGAATTGTAACGACCATATAGGCAGGGATCGAGTCTTGCCACGCTATCGCCTCACGAAATGCCTTGGGGATGAAATGTCCTACAGTGGCGCTATCAGTTCGTAGGATTCCCACTTAGCCACACGGCTATGACCTTACGATCCGATTCGCTAAGCCGATCTTGGAACGGACGCATTTGCGCACGTTCTCGGCCTTTTGCCCGATAGCGAGAATCGTGGCTTGGGTCGCTTATCATGTCGTATATCCAGCGCCATGAAGTGTAGGCGTACATTTCCGGCACTTTCGTTGTTCCATTCCGTTGGCCTTGATAAGAATGGCATGTGTTACAGGACGCCATAAATACTTTGCGTCCACGCTCTACTTCATCGTCGTTTTCCGATATCCCTGCCGGATCGGGGACGCCCAGTGATCTTTTCTGCCTCGCCTCATGCTGATGCGTTAATACCTGCGTCGCCAGGTATTTCGACACATCGACCAACTCCGCTTCAAAGGCGTGACATGCCACACGCGATGAACCCGAAAAATAAGTTGTGACACAGTACAAGGTTGATGCGAAAACTACGCATTCATATCCGCCCAGCGCATAGCAAGGCGACCGTAGATGGCCAAGGCGATAGCGGCTAAGACACCGATGGCCGCGAACGGAATCCAAACGTAGTATTGTGGGTGATAAGTATCCCATAACAGTTTTGTCGCGGTGATACCATCGACGCCGAGCACTGCCTGCAATTTGGTGAAGGCTTCCATGCGCGATACACCAACCACCTGCTCAAGGGATGCAACGTGACCATCCCAGATTTTCCCTTCACCGAACGGTGTATGCTGCAGGATGTATTTCAGTGAGAGTGTCGCTTTCTCGCCAAAGTTTCCGTATAAGTATCCGCCCAGATATGATCCGATACCGACGCCTATTCCGATCGGGATATTTACATAACCTAGATATAGCCCCTTCTTACCGGGCGGCGCGATGAGGCCTAGGTATTCATTTTTCTTGGGTCCAGTCAACATCTCACCGAGCGAGAAGAACACAATGCCCAATAGCAACAACCAAGCGTTGCACGTCAAACCCGCAACAAGCAGGCCAATCGTAGCAACGATCATACCGAAAAACATGGCGGTTAGCGTGCGCATACGGCGGACCATCCACGATACAGGCACCATCATAGTCACAATGAGCAGTGAGTTGAGAGAGATGAGCACCTGTTGCGGCACTTGCACCAGACCTTGGTCGCCTATTTCTTTCCATGAATCGAATGGTACATATGCAGCGACCATCGAACTATCGATCCAATCCACGATGAAATTAGGTTGTAAATCCCATAGCTGATACATCATCAGCCAAAAGCAGGACATAATCAGCAGCCAAGCGATTAATCTTGCTTCAAACACATTGATAATCGTATGCCAAAAGACTTGGAGTGGATTCTGAGATGTAGACGCCCCCGACGGCACCTCCTTATAGGTAAACAGCATGAGATAATTTAGTGCCGTAAACCCGGCACACACGATAAACAACATCTTCCAACCACCGGCGGAGTGAGGGTTGCCCAGTAACAGCGGCGAAATGTAATGGCCGATAAGCGATCCGACGTTGACGATCCAGTAGAAAATACCCCAGCCCAGCGATGAATTGGCAGCGCTTAGTTGATGGGCAAGGGTGGCTTGTAGGCTGGGTTTGAAGAATGAAGTACCGAAAGCCAATATGATAATGCCTGCAAAAAAGCCCATGTAGCTATGCGAATACGCCATGGTCAAATAGCCGGCGATGTTCATGGTGATCGAGAAGGCGAGGGTTTTCTTATAGCCATAACGATCCGCAAAACCGCCCGTGACCATAGGTAGCAACGATTGAACAATAGCCCACCATGCGTAAATCGTACCCTTATGCCCTGCCGTCAGATGAAGACCACCCGGCTCGGTCGCCTGCATGATATAGATAGGTGCGATAGGCCGTAGCGTGTAATACGCCAGCCTTTCCCACATCTCGATGATATTACATAGCCAAAAGGTAGCGTTGAAACCGGATTTTTGATCAGCGCCGTTTTGTTGCTGTGATGTTGTGTTTGTTTGCTCACTCATGGAGGATCATCATTTGATGATAATGTAAATTATTCAGTGGTGCGCGCGGGAGTCTCGCTTGGTTTTCCATCCCATCCGGCCATAACCCATTTGCGGCCCAACAATAGACCAATAGGACTCAACAAGGCGATAAACGCATAGATCAACCACATGGTTTCCGTATCTTTAGAGCCGGTTTCCGGGCAGTATTGTGCTAGAATCCAACCGGAATATAACCCAGTCGTCATCTTCGCTGTAATCCACGGTACGTTAGCCAAGCCCATGTATTGCGCAACTTTTCCCTCGGGTGCAAGCTCGGCTGCGTATTGAAGAAAACGAGGCTGCCAAAGGGCTTCACCGATAGAAAATATGACCAAGTATGTAATGAGTGTGGTGAGGCTAGGCCCAGTTGTTAGTAGAAATGTAGGCAGCGCGGAAACAGCCGTGCCTATAATCATCATCGTATAAACATTAGTACGGCGCGTGATCGCCGTGGCAATCGGCACACCGAAAAAGATGATGCCGGGATTGATCCAATTCACAATCCATTCCATACGATCCCCCACCCCCTCGGGATAAGCGCGAAGCACATACAACGGCATTGTCAGCCACTGATGAGCAAAAAGGGTCTGCACAGGTAGGAGCATAAAAATAAAGAATAAGAATCTAGGATTACTGAAAGGACCGTCACGAAAATACTTACGCACGCGCCGTACCCAACTTAGTCCAGCTGCATCTGCTCGTTCTTTAGCTTTCTTTTTTTCATCTTCCGGTCTAAGTTTATTAGCTTCAGCTGTTTTTGTCATAGTCAGAAAAAACAGGATGAGCGCAACGCCTGTCAGCAACACGCAAACCCAGTTCACCGCACTAATACCACTTCCAACCAGATTTGCCACCGGCGTATATATCGATTCAATTTCGACGTCTCCCTTTTTGCGAGCGTCAAGAATGTCATCGACTGGTACTCGGATAAGCGGGGAGATCAAGCCTATCATCACGATGCCAAGGTTCATCATGGCGTAAATAAGACCATACCCCATGGCATTTGTTTTTTTGTCTGTGTATTGCTTGATACCGGAATATGAAAGCGGCTGAAGAATGCCCTCCCCTAACGCGCTAAACACCAAACCGACGAGCAAAACGCAACCGATCAGTATATTTCCTTCTACTTCAGCTGCAGTACAATATAAAAAACGCCCCAGTAAACAGATCAGAAGGGATAACTGAAGACCACGGCGAACACCCAGGCGTTCCGCCAATCCTCCGACACCGATCATAAACAGCGTAACAAAGCCGGTAAAAACGGAAACAACTATACTAGCCCACTGATCGGAAAGACCTATATCGCCCGCAACATAGGCCGTGATTAACGTCAACACGCCGAAGTAAGCCATCGAATCGATAGTAAATGCCGCGATTATAAACCAGAAGGCGCGGGGAAGCTGAAATAAGTCTACATAGGCGTATACAAAATCTTTCGCCTTTGCAGTCACTGATGAAACTATCGATGTGCCTGCAACTTTCTCTGAATGTTTTGACATCGTTCGTCTCTCTATCAATAACACAAAGGAGTTGTCGAAACGACGTCTACTTCTCCTTACCCCATAGTTGGGCAAGTTCGATCAGTATTTTCACGGCGCTTTCCATTTGCTCAAGGCAGGCGAACTCCAGAGGGGAGTGGAAGTTGTGCATGCCGACGGACAAGTTGGGGGTGGGTAATCCCATTTCGCTTAGACGTGAACCGTCCGTACCGCCGCGGATGGATTCCATTTTCGGCTCCAACCCGACAGCACGGATAGCCTGCTCGGCGAGCTGTGCAGCGCGGGGTTCCTTGTTGAGGTATTCGATCATGTTGCGATATTGCTTTTTAATCTCGACATCAATGCCTGATCCGGGGTGAGCTGCCACGATGTCGTCTGCGATCTTTCGGAGCATATCCGCTTGATCCTTCAAATCCGCAGTGACAAAGCTACGCAAGATGATACGAAAACTTATCTTATCTACACCTCCTTCCAGCGTATATGGGTGCATGAACGGTTCGCGCCCGCTCGTCGTTTCCGGTGACATACCATCGCTTGGCATGCGAGAGATAAAATCGCCGGCTAATCGAATCGCGTTTATCATCTTTCCCTTGGCAAAACCCGGGTGAATGTTCTTTCCCGTCACGGTAACGACGGCTAAGTCAGCGGAAAATGTTTCACTTTCCATATGCGCTTCAGCTTCGCTATCCAGCGTGTAGGCACAGACAGCGTCAATTTTCTTTAGATCAAGCTTATCCGTGCCGCGTCCGACTTCTTCGTCACAAGTGAAGACAATACGAATGGGGCCGTGCCTGATATCCGGATGTGATAGCAAATGGGTAGCTGCTGTCATAATAACAGCGATGCCTGACTTATCATCTGCACCCAATAACGTCGTACCATCGGTAGTGATAAGCGTCTTTCCCTTTAGCTGAACTAACCCCTCCGTTTCATCCACGCGAATCACCTTGGACGAATCACCAGACAGTACAATATCTTGACCGTCGTAATTTTTATGGATAACCGGCTTAACATCTTTACCGGTATATTCGGGAGACGTATCCATGTGCGCAAGCCAAGCGACCGTCGGCGCACCATCCACCGTCGGTGGAATCGTCGCCATGACAATGCCATGCTCGTCCATAGACACATCGTCGAGCTTTAAGTCATTGAGCTCTTGCGTCAGTATTTTTCCGAGTTCTAGCTGACTGGCTGAGCTAGGATAGGCATCCGTCTCTTCGACGGCGGTAGTTTCAATTTTAACATAACGACAGAAACGATCGAGTAGATTGTCCACCATGGCGTCCTCCCAGGATTGAGTATCGGGGGCAATTAGTACCATTAACCAAGTATTGAATTGTCTCGATTCTGCGTAGAGGGGCAAGCGATACAAGATCACCGTACTAATGGGGGGTGTAGTGAGGGATTATGGTATCGGATTGATAAGCCCGTCTTTCCCGCGAAAGCGGGAATGACGAACACGTTCTCAGGAGTGACAGGCTGATACGTATGATAGGTTGATAAAAAAAGTCGGCCCACCCGACAGTGAGCCGGATGGGCCTAGATTCGTACGCCGCCGGTGTGGCGGCGCGTTTAGACTGCCTAGGGCAGTCTCTCCATATCGTAGTTATCCAACGGACCACCTCCTTCTATAAAACGGGACCAGTCCGGCTAATGGCGGTTGGAAACGCCACCTCACCAAGTTACCCGCTAGCAGGTCGTCACCCGCGATCCATCACGCATCGGTACTATCGTCTGCAGTACGACCGAGCCGACGCATGGCAGAGAACCTAGCGCACAGGCATCGCCCAATTCCGACCCTGCAACACTTAAGTATTTCTCTCCACGCTATATTATACATACCTCGCATGGCTATGTGCAACAAAAAAATGTGGGATTTGACGACTTTTAGCACAATCCTAGGATCTCAAAGCTGAATTAAGGGTATATTACCGGACGAAGTAGTTAAATGATCTCCTTCTCCATGTGAATTGGGTCAAGCTGGCCAAGACAGGTTTTGTGGACTAGGATTGACCCTTTGGAGTCGTGCGATAGACCTTATGGTCGCTTGACGCATTGATTGTGCTTTTTTTTATCTGTTCGTAGTCCTTGAAACACTATTGGCACCATGGCTGTTGGTAGACACATTCGCTTTCTGAAAGAGTATGTTTCTGAACCGAACGTCGTCGGTGCCGTTGCACCAAGTTCTCAGTTCTTAGCTGCGGCGCTTTGCGTACCTTTTCAGAATCACCAGGGCGGATGTCGTGTGCTGGAGGTGGGTGCGGGTACCGGGGCAGTGACGCGCTACCTGGGGACCATTATTGGCCAGGAAGACGAACTGGATATTTGCGAAATTCAGCCTGAGTTCATTAAGGTTCTCAAGCAAGACATCTTGACTCATCCGAACTTTGCAGATGCCGTGGCAACCAAGCGCGTAAAGCTATTGCCACATCCCGTTCAAGATATCGAAGGGGAAGACAAATACGATTTTGTCATCTCCGGTTTACCGCTCACAGCCTTCGCTTTGCGTGATGTGCATGACGTATTCAAAGTAATCCGCCGATGCTTAAAACCTAGCGGTGTGCTCAGTTATTTCGAATATGTTGGTTTTCGGGCTATGTCGAGCACCTTTGCCGTAGGGAGTCGCCGTAAGCGCGTCCGGCATGTGTCAGCCTACCTGGACCGGAAAATCCGCAACTTTCAAATTAACAGTAAAACGGTACTTCGAAACGTGATGCCTGCTCGCACTCGGTATTTCAAGTTCAACGGCACATAGAACAAATGATTTCAGCCAAAGTGCAGGGCATTCATTCGCATGGGTGCTTCTAATCCTGTTCGGCTTGCATGGGCTGCGATTGGCCTCTAACCTATTCGATTATGAAAAGTCGACCGCTACGCGTGGGCGCGACTTTTTGGCGTAGATCCATAGGGGAGCGATTCATGGCCCGTCGTTATATTTCAGATTTACAGGCTGGGGATCGGGTTGAGGATGTGGTTTTCCTGATCCGTTCGAAGGATCTGCGTACGACGACCCAAGGCAACTTGTACATTCACGCGGTGCTGGTGGACCGATCAGGCCAGTTGCTGGCACGGCAATGGCAGGCTTCGGAAGAAGGTTATAAGAACATGCCGGAAGGCGGCTTTCTCCGGTTCAAAGGACGGGTGGAAAATTACAAAGGCAACCTGCAGTTTATCATCGACGCCATGAGGCCTGCCGAAGCCGGTAGCTTTGAGATTGCCGATTTTCTACCGACCACCCACAAGGATATGGACAAACTCTGGTCCAGGCTCAAAGAGATTCTCACCACGATCAAACAACCGGACCTGGCTGCGATTATGCAAGCGTTTCTTGATGACGAAGCACTCATGGCCAAGTTTCGCAAAGCCCCGGCGGCGGCGGTGATGCATCATGCTTATATCGGCGGGCTATTGGAGCATACGACAAGCCTATTGGAACTAGCGCTCAAAGTCATCCCGCAGTATCCCAAGCTCAGTCTTGATCTGGTATTGGCGGGATTATTTCTGCACGATATTGGAAAATCTGCGGAGCTAAGCTTCGAGACGAGTATCGGATATTCCGACGAAGGGCAACTTATCGGACATATTACCTTAGCTGTGGGTTGGATTGATCAGAAAATTGCACTCATTAACGAGAAGCGGGAAACGCAGATTTCGGATAGAATCCGCTGGGGGTTGCAGCACATCATACTGAGTCATCATGGCCGATATGAGTTTGGCAGCCCAAAACTGCCTGCTATTCCCGAAGCGGTGGCGATTCACTATCTCGATAATTTGGATGCGAAGGTCACGATGTTTCTATCTGAAATTGAAAACGATCGGGATACCCAAAGCCACTGGACTAACTACAATAGAGCCTTGGAAACTAAGGTGTACAAACCAAGCATTTGCGGCCCGGGCGATGATCGATAACGAAATGAAAAATGAACGAGCCTGGCCTTGAGAGATCACCGTGAAATATACGCAACTAACTGAATCGCAGGTGGAGAAAATGCTGACCACGATCGGCGCGTCGTCGGTGGAGTCGTTGTTTCGATCCGTACCTGAAGCGATTCGATGTAACGGCAACCTGGGCGTGCCGCGCGGCGTGAGCGAACTGGAACTGCTCAGGGATGTCAACGCACTGGCCGGTAACAACAAGCATTGCGAAGCATTGCTTTGTTTTCTTGGCGGCGGTGCGTATGACCATTTTATACCTACGGTCGTCGATGCCATGGCCGGTCAATCTGAGCTACTGACTGCGTATACCCCTTACCAGGCGGAAGCATCGCAAGGCATTCTGCAATTATTTTACGAGTTTCAAACGATGGTCTGTCAACTCACGGGCATGGACGTGGCCAATGCCTCTCTTTATGAAGGTGCCACGGCTGCGGCTGAAGCGGTGACCATGGCAGCAAATATCAAAAAACGTAACCGCATGGTCGTAGCTGCTTCCATCCATCCTGACACGATGGCTGTGATTAACAGCTACGCCCAAGAGCGGGAACTCGACATTGTCATATTACCCACACCTAACGGTACAGTCAGTGCTTGTGACCTGGCTTCGATGATGGATGACGAAACGGCTGGGGTGGTGGTGCAATCGCCTAACTTTTTTGGTTGCGTGGAACGATTGGACCGCATCATTCCGCGCGTACACGAGCATGGCGCATTGGCCATCGTTTCTGTTGATCCCATCGGTTGCGGCATGTTGAAATCTCCCGGAGAATTTGATGCGGATATTGTCGTGGGTGAAGGTCAACCCCTTGGCATCCCGCTGCAGTATGGCGGACCTTACCTGGGCCTCATGGCCTGCCGGAAAGAACTTTTACGCAAGATGCCCGGTCGTGTGGTGGGCATGACGCACGACGCTGATGGTCGTCGTGGCTATTGCCTGACGCTGCAAACGCGCGAACAGCACATCAAGCGTGAGCGGGCGACGAGCAATATATGCACGAACCAAGGACTGCTCGCGATTCGTGCCTCTATTTATATGTCCGCGATGGGTAAGCAAGGGCTTGAAGAAGTCGCTTCGCAATGCTTTCACAAGGCTCACTATGCGGCGGAGAAGATTGCGGCGCTGGATGGATATTCACTACGATACGATAAGACCTTTTTCAAAGAATTTGTTATTCAGACTACACGGGACGTAGCCAAGATCATTGCGTCCTGTCGTGAGCGTGGCATCCTGGCAGGCGTGGCATTGTCGCGATTCGATGAAGATTGGGCGGATTGCTTCCTCGTTGCGGTAACGGAGAAACGGACCAAGCAGGAGATAGATTTACTCGTTGACGCTTTAGGAGCGGTATAGTGTGCCATTCGACCTGGTAAGTATGGGTATTGCGCTGCTGGTCATACTGACAGTTAGCGTGACAATATCTGCGGTGTGGTTGCTTTGGCGTAATGGGTACGAACGAGGTTGGCGGGCGGCGCGAGATATTCCTCCGACCTGTCCGAATTGTGGTTACAATCTTACCGGCCTGACTGCGTGCCGGTGCCCGGAATGTGGCAAACAGTTTACGCTGGAGACGTTATGGCGATCGGCAGTAATTTTGCGACGGAACAAAGAGCAGGGCGCGGCGCCCGACCAGCGCAGCCCAGAGAAATCACGGACAGAGCAAACATGATTCCTGACTCGCAAAAAGAAAATCATCCCCTGCTGTTTGAACAGGGTGCACCGGGGATGTGCGCGGTTACCCTGCCTATGTTGGATGTACCCACCACGGACAAAAAAACCGCCTTACCCGCTGAAATGCTGAGGTCTACGCCACCGGCGCTACCGGAAATCGGCGAGTTGGATATCGTTCGTCATTATAAACGTTTGTCGCATCGATGTTTCAGCGTGGATGAAAATTTCTATCCGCTGGGCAGTTGCACGATGAAATACAATCCGCGTATCAACGAACGGGTAGCGGCGATGCCCGGCTTTGCCCATGTTCATCCTTATCAATTAGAGTCGGATGTCCAGGGCATACTCGAGTTGTTGTATCGTTTGCGCTGCGACTTAGCTGAGATTGCAGGACTCGCGGAAGTCACGCTACAACCGGCGGCCGGCGCGCATGGCGAAATGACCGGCCTGATGATTATTGAAGCGTATCATGCCAGTCGCGGCGAACGGCGCAGCAAGGTGCTTGCACCGGATAGCGCACATGGCACCAACCCGGCATCGTGTGCTTGTTGCGGTATGTCGTCCGTATCCGTGGCCTCCATGCCTGACGGTCGGGTGGACCTGGATGATCTTCGTCGCAAAGTCGATGAGCACACCGCGGCCATGATGATTACCAACCCCAATACGGTTGGCGTTTTTGACGACCAAATCGTTGAGATTGCCGAGATCGTTCATGCCCACGGTGCGCTACTATATCTCGACGGGGCCAACATGGATGCCATTCTCGGGATCGCCAGACCCGGCGACTTCGGCGTTGATGTTATGCACTATAACACACACAAAACCTTCAGCACACCACATGGCGGTGGCGGACCCGGTGCAGGCCCGGTGGCCGTGGCTGAGCACTTAGTCAACTTTTTACCCAAGCCGCAGGTCATCCAACATGAGGATGGCAGCTTCGGGTGGGATTATCACCGGCATGATAGCATCGGCATCGTACGATCATTTTACGGACAGATCGGCGTATTGGTCAGGGCCTATGCCTACATTCGCAGTATAGGCAGAGACGGATTACGCGACGTGGCGGAAAAGGCCGTATTAAATGCCAACTACTTGGCATCAAGACTAAAACATCGCTTTAAGATTCCGTTTCCTCCACCCTTCGCGCATGAATTCATCTTGGTACCGGAGTTCGAGTCAGCCGGAATCACGGAACATGACATCGCCAAGCGATTGATTGATTACGGCATCCATCCGCCGACCATGAGTTGGCCCATCCATCATTGCCTGATGATCGAACCGACGGAAACCGAGTCATTAGCTACATTAGACCGTTTCGTAGAAGCCATGCTCGATATCGCAGACGAAATTGAAAACGACCCCAGCCTTGTAAAAACGGCGCCACATACCATGCCGATCAAACGACTCGACGAAGTGGCGGCCAATCGCAATTTACAAGTTCGCTGGCAACAATCATCCTAGCTGAGTCCCGTGGACCAGGACACAACCATTCGCATCATCAACGATCCGCCGCTCGACGGGCCTGACAACATGGCACGTGACGAAGCACTCATGACGTTGATCGGCACAGGTGAATCCCAACCGACATTACGGCTATATCAGTGGCAACAGCCCACGATTTCATTAGGGTACTTTCAACCATTCTCACAGTACGATGAGCTACCCGCACCGTTAGGTTCTTTATCCGTGGTTCGGCGCCTCACCGGCGGTGGCGCGATTCTCCACGACCAAGAGCTAACCTATTCGCTAGCCTTATCAACAAACGATCCCTTAGTAAGTCACGGAGCGAATCAACTCTATGAACTCATGCATGAAGCCATCATCCTAAGCCTGGGTGACATGGGCATTGTGGCTACATCATGCGGCAGTTCAGACGATTCTACCCCGACGCGCGGCCCGTTTTTCTGTTTTGCACGGCGACACTGTTACGACGTGATCGTTGGCGAGGATAAAATTGCGGGAAGCGCGCAGCGCAGAACACGGCAAGCCGTGATGCAACACGGATCGATTGTGACCGGCGATCGATTCCAAGTACAAGCAGCAACCTACCAGCGTGCGTTACCGGCTGACGCTATTGATCAACTGCGCAGTCTGTTACAACATCACTGCATCCATACTCTTAGCCGAAAGCTACAAACGGGATCGTGGGAAGCGCATGAAATCAAGCGGGCCGATGAACTCACTAACAAATATCGCGGACAAGCGTGGACGCGCAGGGCGTAACATAAGGCTCATCATTGGCCATGCATGTCGGTGCACTACTTTTCTATGCTCGATGAATAGTCCATAGCCAACAGGTCCGGTTGTGGGTTGCGCTGGCGGATCAGCCACCACGCTGCAACTGTTGCGATGAGCCACACGAAAGTAACCAATAGCCCCCCCTCCGGGCCGAATTCATTGCCTGCCAAGAGACTGGGCTGCCACGTTGTGGTCAGTATCGCACCTTTGTAGGCTACGCCGCTGACAGGTAGGCCGAGCACGTAACCAAGCGTGAAGTTCCACCCTGCGTGGATGCCAATGGGGAGCCAAAGGCTTCGCGTTCGAAGGTACACAACCGTCAACAAAAGATGAAGAAGTACGATATTCAAGATAGCGGTAGGCGTCATACCTCCGGGATAGAGCAAGTGCATGGCTACAAAAAGCAACCCACTTATAACAAACGCCGGCATGATCATTCGACGTCCAAAGACCTGTAGCCCATACCCTCGACAAAGCAGTCCTTGGTAAAAACAGAGGCCCAGCGTAAAGACGATTCCCAAGGCCATGCGCAAGCCCATCAGTTTGGGCGCCTTGGCCGGTAATGCACTGTGCGTGTCAGCTAAGACAAACATCCCCCCCCAACACACCGCCATCAACAACGATCCAGCCACAATACCAGCGAGCAGATGGACAATCCAAGGTCGATCGAACCCTATACCGACAGCGGCCAAAGGTTTGCGGTGGAACCATTTGAGGCACGCGCGCGTAGCCACGAGTATCATAGCTATGGCAACCAGGTAGAACATTACCCATCCAACCAACGGTCCGGCTACATTCCGCGCCATGATTTTCAGGATCATGGCCACAACCAAACCGGGGACGATCATGCCGGTTAGGGTGGCGAGTTTCCACACAATGCCTCTTTTCCGCGCCGACCGTTGCACTGGTGCGTTGGTTGGTGTGGAGCTAAATACCGGCGCTGCCTCGTACCCGCCTGCATGTGGCACGGAAATCCGCTCAGCAGGAGTGGCCGTAGTACATACTCCTGATTCAGAAATTGCCACCCGCCGCATGGGCTGTTTAGCGCCATAGCTGAGTGATCGCCAGAGCCACTCCATCGGACCGAAACGATAACGACGGAGCCATATCGGCGAAACGATCAATTGAAACACCCAAACCACCAAGACAATCCCCATTTGTCCAATTCGATCCACTTTCCCAACCAAGCCGAATCCATGACCGTAAAACAGCATGGAGCAAATGAGGGATTGCATGATGTAATTCGTAAGTGCCATTTGCCCGACAGCAGCCAGGCGGCTAGTCAACCACTTGATCACACCCGCGCGGCAAATCAACATGATTAAGGAAATGTAACCCAGTGCCATGAACGGTGCAGCGGCCAGGAAGTAGAATCGACCTCTCAGTATCGAGTATTGGGCTTGCCAGTTCACGGCGAAGTTCTGCTGAAGACCGTATAGAATCATAGGCAAGCCCAGAAACAGAGCTATGGCTATCATGATCATGTACGATCGGGTTGTATAACGCAGTGTAAACATGCCACTGCGATAAAGACCCATTCCCGCGAGCATGGAACCGCCACAAACCCAAAATAGACCAAGCGGAAAGAGCACGACTTGAATCGTAAACGCCTCGGCTGCCCGCGGGGCCATCTGCTGGATCCACCCAGCACTGTACAAGGCGTTGTGGGCGGCGATTTGGGCTGCGGTCGGAGAAAAATTGGTCGAATAGATGTCTGCCGTGATCTTGGGATCCAAACCCTGGAGGATTGAGTCGATAACAAATAGCAGAACCAATGGTACGGCGTACGCCATCGCCCCTACAATCAGTTGAAAGGCGATACTTTTTCGCCGCAATAAAAAGACGACACCACCGCAAATCGCATAGTCGTAGAGAATATCACCTGACCAAATCAGATATGCATGGGCCAGACCGAACATCAACAGCACGGCCATTCGACGGAAATGCAGCCTGGTTACATCGCGACCAAGTGCGACACCTCGCTCGTCCATGAGCGATATACCCACACCAAAGAGCATGCCGAATATAAGAAGATCTTTGAAACCATAGAAAATTTGTATGGCGACCCATGTGACCACGTTCGGTGTATCGGTCCATGCCGCTCCATACGGATTGCCAAAGCCCGCCCCGATCATCGCGAAGAGCTGTACATTCATAATCAGAATGCCGAGCGCCGTCACGCCGCGCATCACATCAATGGCTTCGATGCGCTGCGATTGTTGTCTGCGTAAAGCGGTAGGTGTTATATGCTGTTGCAAGGGTGAACCAAACGGCTAGGGGGTTTCGGGCGAATCGCTATACACCGTATCTTCTTGACGACCATTCGTCATATACTTGACATCCCCAGACGGCCCGCGGCCCGACATCGTCAACTCACTATACGAATCCGCCACGCTTATTCAAGCTAGAGCGATCAAGGTGGCGCCATTATAGTCTTCAAGAATTCATCCTTAGAGCTGTATTTCTTTCGATCTTGCTCGAATACAACCTTACCTGCTACGATGGTGTACACGACTTTAGTATCCGGTATGGTTTTCGAATCGATGGTTAAAATGTCACGATCAAGGATGACCATGTCTGCGCGTTTACCCACTTTAATCGTCCCCAGCTCTTGTTGACGACCCACGACCTTTTGCGGCGTAACCGTGTAGGCGCGTAAGGCTTCTTCCACACTAATGGCATGCGTGGGCAACCAAACCTTACCCTCTAGCGTACGTGAGTTGACAGCGGAATCGATACCAAGGAAGGGATTCAAACTCACCACCGGCCAATCGCTACCGAAACAAAGTAGCGCGCCGGCGTCCAGCAATTGACGAAAGGCATACGAACCTGCCAGTCTTTCCTTGCCGATCGCTTTTTCTGCATATCGACCATCGTCTGCTTTGTGCAATGGTTGCATCGAAGCAGCTACGCCCAGCTCAGCAAAGCGGGCGATGTCGGGTAGCAGTAGATGTTGAACGTGTTCAATGCGATGGCGCACCGGACCACTACCGCGACGACCCGCGACGCGCTGATATTCATCGAGCAGCAGGTGATTGCCCTGGTCACCTATCGCATGGACTGCTAGCTGCATACCTTTATTGAACACGGCTTCCACTGTGTGATGAAAACGTTTCTTATCAGCGGCGAAGGCCGTTAATTGTCCTCGTGGATAAGAAGAATCATGCGTCGCATCCGCAAACGGCATTTGCATATATGCGGTGCGGCTGCCAAGTGAGCCGTCCATGTATTTTTTGAAACCGGCGACACGCATGAATGGATGGTTCGCATTACGCGACGCTGCATCGTCTAAGTGCTGCAAAACATCATCCACTTGAAGATAACTGGTTATACGTATCGTTAGCTTTCCTTCACGATACGCACGCTCGAAAGCAGCCAGATCACCGAGATTGCTCATATCATGCATGGATGTAATACCATGCGCGTTGGCGTGTTTGAGCGCACGGAGTAGGGCCTGATAGGTATCCTCAGAAGATGTTGGGGGAATATGACGTCGAACCAATCCCATAGCTGACTCTTTCAGAATGCCGGTCGGCTGACGAGTCTGGGGATCACGCTCGATCTCACCGCCTGTCGGGTTTGGCGGACCATGCTCATCGATACCAGCGATACGCAGCGCAGCGGTGTTGACCAGCGCGGAATGACCATCCATGCGACTCAATAAGACGGGCGTATCGCCGGTCACAGGATCGAGCCAATAGCGTGTGGGAGATCCAGGTGTTGGCCAACTTTCGACGGACCACCGCCCACCTAAAATCCATCCCCCTGGTTTAGCCGACTTAGCCCTCTCCGCAACCGCAGCGATAAACTGCTTTCGATTGCTCACCGCACGCAGATTCAGGCGAGCCAGTTGCAACCCACCCCCGATGACGTGCGTGTGACTATCGGTGATGCCGGGTATGAGCCTACGCCGCCGAGCGTCAATCACCTGTGTATTCGGTCCTATCCACTGGCGAATGACTGCTTCATCGCCGAGTGCAGCGATACGGCCCTCGACAATTGCTAAAGAATTTACATCCGGCCCATCAGCGCCGCGCCAAATCTTCGCATCCACAATAACCAGATCGGCTGGGCCGGGTCCGTTTGCGGTGGATTGGGCGTAAGTGACGGCTGGGATAACAAATGATATGCAGAGAATTACTAGGGCATGATGACATGTGAAGTGATTCCTCGTTATCCTCATATAGAGATTCCTCCATATTTTTACAACACCAGCACGAAACAATCAGCGGTTGTCCCAGCGAGTGGACCACGGCACTGGTAAGCTTATACTGGAGATGCTTGAATAATGAAAACTCGGGGCCATTGAAAGACAGCGCACGCGTCATGTATGTCGCATAAGGATGGCCCGACAAGAGCAGCAAGACGCGAGCCGGATAAAATACAATTCGAGCAGGGAGGCTCAAAAACATGGAAACACCAGTATCTGAAGACCAAGTAGCAAACGTGGCTAATAAATCGATCTTGTGCCCACAGTGTCAACGACATGCGCTGGTAACAAGGCACTGCAAAGCGCTTTGCCCTGCATGCGGTTATGTTGAAAGCTGTGAAGATAGTTTTCCGACACCATCCGCATCATAGGAAACTTACGCGAACCATAAAAGGCCATCCCACATGCATATTTCTCAAGAACAGGCGATCATGTTTCAAGGCGGTCGAGTCATTGACCCGTACTGTGATCGAGATGAAGTAGCTGATGTCATCGTGGTTGATGGAACCATCGCCGCTAAGGCGCCGGCTAATATAAAAATCATCAACGCGACCGGTTGGATCATCGCGCCGGGTTTTTTAGACATGCACGTTCATTTACGCGAACCGGGACAGACAGATAAAGAAACCATCGAAACGGGTTCTCAAGCAGCTGCGGCTGGCGGTTTCACGGCTGTGGCCTGTATGCCCAATACACAGCCCTGCATGGACACGCCTGATGTGATCACCCAGGTCATCGTTCAGGGTCGTGCGGCGAACCATTGTGCGGTCTACCCCATCGCAGCCATCACCGAAAATCGTGCAGGTCGCGTGCTTGTAGATTTTCGAGCACTCAAAGATGCCGGTGCTGTTGCCTTTAGCGACGACGGGGTGGGTGTGGAAGACGACAGTGTCATGCGCGCGGCGTTCGAACGAGCCAGGCAAGTCGGCGCACCGTTGATTCAACATTGCGAATACAAAAAGATGTCCGACGGCGGGATCATGCACCTCGGCAAAGTTTCACAGCAACTGGGTTTTCCCGGGCTTGATCCACGGTCCGAAGAGGCCATGATTGAGCGGGACATCGATCTCTGCCGACAAATCGGTAGCCATTATCACGTCGCTCACATTTCAACAGCCAAGGCCGTCGAGCTTGTACGCAAAGCCAAGGCTGAGGGGCTTCCGGTAACGGCGGAGGTGTGTACCCATCACCTTATTTTGACTGATGAAGCATGTAAGAGCGCGTCGCCCAATACGAAAATGCACCCCCCGCTTCGCCCCAAGGCAGACGTGGCAGCCTGCCGTGAAGGGTTGCTGGATGGAACGATTGATTGCGTGGTTACCGACCACGCACCACATACGGAAAAGGAAAAGGGCGTAGGTTTTCCCAAAGCCCCACCCGGCATTGTCGGGCTTGAAACAGCCATCTCGCTAGCGGCCCGTGCGATGATTGATACCGGGCTGGCTGATTGGAAAAAAGTGGTGCGATGGTTTACAACAGCGCCAAATGAAATCCTTGGCACAGTTGATCGAGGTATTGAAGTGGGTAAGACGGCGAACTTGACGATGATCGACCCGCAAGCCACGTGGAAAGTCGATAAACACACATTCCTATCCAAAGGCCGAAATACGCCCTTCGATGGCTGGGATTTAGTTGGAAAACCCGTGGGCACCCTTCGTGGCGTTCAATTGACACTTTCATTAACAAGGCAGGGGAACCATAACAAAACTGTCACAAGGTAAACTTTCGGCATCGATGACTAAGCTACAGGGGGTGCCCACCCTTGGTTTCACCCGATACACAACTTTTCACAGCTTCTATGGTTGACTACATAACCTATAGCAGTACACTGATTAACGTGGGTTTGTTCTGGTCGTCCATATATTGAGGACGGCCTACTCCTCTTTGTCTTGTTGTTTACAACTTCGGGGACTGCTGTACATGACAGCATCTGCTAATACAGTTCATTTAGTTGGCTTGTCCGAGGCTGTTGCTGCTCCACCCGTATCCATAACGACTCAAAATCGACGTAGCTCTTTACGCATAAACAGATCCGTTGATGCACAACTCACCTGTATGGGTTCTGCCGTGGCTATCGACTGCCGGGTGGTCGATATTTCAGAGGACGGCGCATACGTCTCAGCTATCTCACCAGCCAATCTGTCAGTCGGTCAACGGTACCAGATCGAACTCGCGGAGGAATCGGACGCTCCCGACTTGGCCTCAGCATTATGTCAGGGATGTTACGCTACGATTGTCCGCACCGATCGTCGCCCATCCCAGGAAGGCTCAGCTATTGGTGCGGGCCTTCGTTTTGATCGCCCGATCTATCTTTAACCCTACCCCCCTTCCGTCACGCATCATTTGACAAGCCCTGTGAACTCTTTTGCATTGCAACGGATGTTCACCCCTGGAATTCTCGGCTTCTCGCCGTAAGCCTTTTCATGCAAGCAGGTTAAGTGAAGTTCTTGCCCAAAATGTGTAGACGTGCATAATATGTAAGATATTCTTGCATATTAACATGTAATGGTGTATA
>JAJRWX010000074.1 GCA_024276605.1 Planctomycetota bacterium
GGTAAGTCCCGATGTATCCCGACGTAAAATCGGGATACATCGGGACTTACCCGTGTAGTTCCGGAGGCCGACACGGGCAAAAAAAACGTTGCCCATGCCACCCTGGATGAACCCGAACATTAAGCTGTGACCCAGCACTAGAGATATTACGGTTTGTGCAATAGTGACATGACTTCGCTTCGCGTACGGGCATCAGCCTTGCATCGTCCACGCACGGATGACGTTACCATGACACTTCCAGATTTTTTAATCCCACGACAGGTCATACAAGCGTGTGTCGCTTCGAGCACGACAGCTACGCCCTTGGGCTTGAGTGCGTCCATCAGCAAGTCGGCGATTTGCGAACTCAGACGTTCCTGCACTTGAGGTCGATGCGCAAAATCATCAATCACGCGAGCCAGTTTGGAGATGCCCACCACCCGGCCATCCGGCAGATAAGCGACGTGGGCGATGCCCTCGAAGGGCATGAGGTGATGCTCGCACGTTGAGTTAAACGGTATATTACGCAGGACAACCAATTCATCGTATTTTTCGGTAAAGGTGGTTTCGAGATGCGTGGATGGATCTTGATCCAGCCCTTCAAAAAGTTCCGCATACATTCGAGCCACACGTTGGGGCGTACGCAATAGACCCTCCCTATCGGGGTCTTCACCGACGGCGATAAGTATCTCTCGAACGGCGTTTTCGATGCGCTGTAGGTCCATCCTAGGCCTTCCATGATGTCTGTGTCGATGACTAAACTAAACAAGACCGATCGTAGACGCCGATAGCACCATAGTCAAAACGGACACTCATGCTTGGCCAATCATGGATAATATGCTAGCATCTCGACAGCCACGGGGCGTGGCGCAGTCCGGTAGCGCGCCTGCTTTGGGAGCAGGAAGTCGCTGGTTCGAATCCAGTCGCCCCGAGTTGACACAAACGCTGAAACTGTAAGGACTTACAGTTACCCGCCAACGCGACGGAGCGGCCATTAGCAAGGCAAAAAACGTATACCGTATACGTTTGCATTTTGGAGGCTGTTCCGATGGCACGAAACCACATACCTAAGCTACGAAAGCAGAAAAAAAAGAGCGGCGACCTTGCATTTGTCGAGTTAGACGGCACCCGTCATTACCTTGGACCATACGACTCCGAGACGTAATTAGCGGCGCACCGGTGTCGTATAGCTGAGTGGTTAGCTGGCGGTGGACACCTGGCTGACCGATCCGAGGGTATTACCATCTTTGAGTTGTGCGAGAGGTTTTGGATTCACGCACAATCTTACTACGTGAAGGATGGCTCGAACACGTCGGAGTTGTCCTGGATTCGGTCGGCAACCACGCCCGCGCTGTGAGAAATCCGGGCTAGTTGGGATTTCGATCATTTACTTGGCATTTACAGCATCCATCGCACTATCCCATACACCTTACACCTCAGCTTTTGCGAAGTGATTGCCACCCAATCGAAGGGCTAGCAAACCCACGATGAGGTTGATCAACACGGAAAAAACGCATAACGCAATAGACGATACCGCTGGAGTCTCAGTAAACGGCAGAAATCTAGATCGCCAGGTCGCGACACCAACGCCCGTCAACACAATGGCGACCAGCACAACGGACATCAGCAAATTCGTCGTACCTCCCAGGCCATTGGCAATACGCGCGGCGTTGAGTTCATCGTACATCGGAAGCCTGGCCCCGAGTCCCACGGAAATGCCACATAATCCAAAACATATACTCGCCGTGACCGTCAAATGCGTGATTGACCAGAACACGTTCAGCTCAAGCACGATCAGCGACATGACCATGGCGCTCATAGCTACGGCTAGGGTTATCGTCATGGCAAATGAAAACTTCGCCCAAAGCACCCTGTTTCGCCTGATGGGCAACAGCCCGACCAGCCACAATTTCCGCCCCTCCAACGAAATCAGTGGGAATACAAATCGACAGGTGAATGTCGCGAGGATTAAACTCACCGCACACAAATTGAGAAACGGCATCATCAGTTGCCATCCCAATCCGGAAAGCTGGATGCGCAATGTAGGCATGTTCGATAAGTACAAAAATAACAGTCCAAATAGGATGGCCAACTGACTCCACTGCATGGGATCACGCATGAAGACGCGCAAATCCTTGGTGGCAATCAGTCGCAAGGGTTTTGGCAGATAAATAAACAACAAGCGTGAGATCCCACCACTGTCAGCCGCGCCATATCGCACGCCCTCGCCGTGACCAGTCATCGCCCGATCTAGCGCACCGTCGAAATAACGCGCAACAAATCGCACGACCGCCCAACTCAAAAATAAGGCATTGGCAATCGTCACACCCAAATACAAAAACGCCTCAGTGAACTGATATCGAATGGCATGATCAATACCGGATGCCACCCAGTTATTCGGCAAAAAGGCCGCCCGCACGAACCGCATGCGCGACTGAAAACTACGCAACCAAATCTCCATCGCATCGTCAGAAGTCTGCAAGCTGCGCATACCCCAAAAGATAGATACCATAATCGCCACACCAATCAGCACAGCAAACACGCGGGCGGCTCGGCGAGGAATCACCCGTGCCGCTAGCCAGGCAAGTAAAAGCCCCAACGCACCAGGGATCGGTATAAACGCCAGAAAAAAAACGAGAAATAGCCCATAAAACAAGGCCTGATTGGATCGGTCCACCAAACCCGCCAAGGATATCATCAGTGGTAAGCCCAACAACACCAACGCCCAACTAGCCATGACCAGGCTTTCTACATATTTGAGCGTGACAACGTCCAACGGTGTTAACGGCGAGGTGAGCAAATACGCTGACTCATCTTTTCCAAACAGCGCACCATAAGCAATGATCGCATTGGAAAATGTCAACATCGCGAGCATAGCCATGAAGAAAAAGTTGAAGATCAGCGGTAGCGCCACCGTGGCTTCCAAAGGCGTGCGCTGAAGATTGCGAAACACCAACTCAAACATGAAATACAGCGCACACCATATCAACGCGATAAGCAATACGGTAATCGTCAGTCGAATCGGCGCTACATCCACCGCCTTTTGGCCACGGTTATAAAGTGAGCGAAACGTGACGCGCAGCAGCAGACCAATCATGTGACGGCGCACAGAAAGTGCCTCAACATCCATCATCCGCCTCCGTCATGCCCAAGAAAATTTCTTCGAGCGAATGCTCTTGTCTGGCCCGGGCTTTAAGCTCATCGAGCGTACCCATAGCCACAAGCTTCCCATGATGGATAATGCCAATTCGATCAGCCACCGCCTCAGCGATGTCCAAAGTATGCGTACTCATAAACACCGAGCCACCCGCACGCGTGCGTTCTACGAATAGCTCCTTCACCGTACGAATACTTCTCGGATCAAGCCCCACCATCGGCTCATCAATGACCAATACCGTCGGCTCGTGCAATAGCGCCGCAGCAAGAACGACCTTTTGCTTCATGCCATGACTGTAATTTTCCGTGAGATGATCGATATACTCGCTAAAATCCAAACGGGCCATGAGATTGGCTATACGCTCATCACGCTGCGCAATGGTCAGGTTGTACATTTCCGCTACGAAATAAAGAAACTCTCGCCCGGTCAATTTTTCATATAAAAACGGCTGATCCGGCACATAAGCAAGCTGCGCTTTCGCAGCAAGCCCATTGGTGCCGATGTGATGACCACACACCCGCACCTCACCGATATTGGGTTGGAGCAAACCAACAATCATCTTGATCGTGGTGGTCTTTCCTGCACCATTAGGGCCAAGAAACGCAAAAAGTTCACCACGCTGCAATGTCAACGTCAGATTATCCACGGCTACCTTTGAGCCGTAACACTTGCGCACGCCTTGCAATGAAACTGCCGGACTATCGTCTGTCGTCATGGAGATAATGTCACCCGCCCCTATAGCTCACCCACTTTTCTCTATAGCATTTCATAGTCAAGCCTATCGAACCGCATGCTTCAACTTACGCGGTGCCATGACTCTTGTGAAACGTTAAATAACCATGGCCCATTACTCATCCGTAAGACGTTCATTGATGGTAATGACAAAAATACATTTCGACACCATCCAAGTCTCGTCCACTTCAGAAACTAACACTAGTGCTGTGTCACAGCTTAATGTTCGGGTTCCTCCAGGGTGGCATGGGCAACGTTTTTTGTTGCCCGTGTCGGCCTCCTGAACTACACGGGTAAGTCCCGATGTATCCCGACGTAAAATCGGGATACATCGGGACTTACCCATGCCACCCGAATTCTTAGCTGTGGCAAAACACTAGCGTGAATGTAAAACTCGCCGCTGAGCGATGCGCCGCTTGTCAACATCACACGTCGCCTGACGAACCATCCGCCATGTTCCCACAAGCGGCAGCACGGCTTCTTGCACCTGCACCGCACCGTTCTCATCGACCCAGGCCTTTGCGTTAGCCGATTCAATCACAAAACAAAGGCGCGATTCACCATCAACCATAATCGACTCTCGCCCCGTCACCTCTACAAGCATCGAGGTAAACTGCGCCCCTACACCCAATATAGCTGACAACGGATTAAAAACCTGCATGCGCCATCGCTGCCCTACTTGTACATCGCTCAGATGCGCAAAGGGATTCGTCGCACCGGAAATCAAATCACCATCAGTCAGAGGAATTTTATACCGTCTCTCCAATCGTGGTGAGGGGCCTATCTTAAACGTAAAGGAAAAATCCTCCGAAAAACGCTCTCCGTGCAACTCTCCCTGCAAACTCGGGTTGTCCATGTGAAGTGTAAATTCATCGAGCTTGCCGGCACCGGTAAACTGAGACAAACTGATCACACGCAACGGGGCAATCGCCAAAGAAAAATGCTCAATCAACAAAATATCTTCCCGCTGGACGGATTGGCTATCAATGCGATAGGTTGTCCAGAGATCACCCACATGCACATTGTCTTGAAATATGGCATATTGCGACTCTCGCCCCTTCTCATTCAGCCATGCATTCACCGACAACGGCGGAGCTTCCATCGCCGTCCAGCGTGGCCACACATCGTGCGCAAAAACCCAACCCATCGCGACCAACCAAAGCGGAACGATCAAAAAACCCGTAGTTCGTGTAAACATACTAACCCCAATTGCGACAATAAGTCCGGCACGCTATGTTCGGCGTGATCGAATGATTCTAGTACATGGAACTCGAACGGGTCAATGGTGACAACAATTCCATACGGCATTAACACATGGCGGTATGATTGTCTTGAAAACTAGCCTCACACCCAGAAAACGACGACGGTGGTTTCGCCCGGTATTGCTGGTCGGCAGCGCCATCACATTGGTCGGCGTCGGTGTGGTGTGGATGATCTTTCAACACAAACCCGCCTGGTACCAACCGGCTATCATCAATGATCTTACGCTGGAAAAAGCGCAACATTCCTTCACAACATTTGTAGATGATACCAGCCACAACATGGTCAAAGGGAAACCCTTCGACATTGTCCTTAAACAACAACAAATCAACGAATGGCTGGCAGCATGGCCGGCGATCATTCCCCAAATGCGTCAAGAGTTACCGGATTGGCTCAGCGAATCAGCCGTAAGCTTCTCCACTGATTTGTTACGGGTCGGCGTGCGATACGACAAGAATGGATGGCGGGCCATACTCAACGCCACGCTGGAACTTTCCATGTCAGCAGACGGGCAGTCTATCGTTTTCGCCCTGCGCGAGGTGCACGGCGGATCGATACCCATACCGCGTTCAATGCTTGAAAAACTTCTCTCGGGTGTCATCGCACAACCTCCAGGCCGCCGGTCATCATCAATGGCGTCATTTTTAGGTCAGGCTGGATCGATCGACGATGTGTATACCGGGCTTACCATCGAGAATCAATTTCTCTGGCCCAATGGGCGGCGCCACTATCGCATTGCATCGATGAGTTTTCATGAGGGCGAATTACGATTACGCATTGATCCACAGCGACGTTAACGTCACAATGTCCCGGCGCTTTGTTGGTGCACAGAATAGTCAAAGCGAGAAACACATATGGCCCAAAAAACTGCCCAATTATTAATCTCCTGCCCCGACACGCGCGGCATCATCGCAGCCGTCACAGGATTTGTTGCCCAACACAACGGCAACATCCTCGAAGCTGACCAACACACCGACCCTCAACAAGGCGAATTTCTCATGCGCTTGGAGGTCGAACTGGATGGTTTCCAACTCAATCAAGAAAACTTCGAGTCGAAATGGTCAACGCTTGCCAAGCAGTACGATATGCGTTGGCACATTCATTGGAGCAATGTAACCAAGCGCATGGCGATTCTAGTATCCAAAGAGAGTCATTGTCTAAGCGACCTGTTGTGGCGATGGAAAACCGGTGAGTTACACGTTGACATTCCACTAATCGCCGGCAACCACGAATCACTCAAAGAAACGGCCCAATCAGCCGGTATTACTTTTCACCATTTACCCATCACACCCACAAACAAAAGTGCGCAAGAAAGTCAATTACGCGACTTACTGGATCGAGCCAGCGTGGATTTCGTCGTTCTCGCTAGATACATGCAAATTCTTTCGCCTTCCTTCGTAGCCGCATACCCCGAACGAATCATCAATATACACCACAGCTTCTTACCCGCGTTCGCCGGCCCAAAACCTTACCACCACGCCTTCGAACGCGGCGTCAAAATCATTGGTGCTACCAGCCATTATGTAACGAACGAATTAGATGCAGGGCCGATCATTGCCCAATCCACCATGCCTGTAGATCACCGTGATACCGTGGATGACCTTATTCGCAAGGGACGCGACCTGGAAAAAGTCGTACTCTCGACGGCTGTACGCCTACACACCCAAGATAAAATCCTGGTGTGTAAAAATAAAACCGTCGTATTTGACTGACAACGGACACCATCACTAGAATGCCCTCAACCTGTCGATGTTTTTCGTTTCGACTGGTTCACCCTATAGGTGGATATTCAACATGTTGTGGTGGCATACAATCGGCCTTCTCTCTATCGCAGGTCTACTCATCGCCAAAGGCCTTCGTGGCAAATACATAGGCGACGAGCCTCGATGTAGGAAATGCCAAAGTAAGCTGCCAGATAGTTCAAGCAAAACATGCCCAACGTGTAACATACGTCTTGATGCTGACGACATCATCGTAGGCAACAAGAAGATACAATGGCGTTGGATTCTGTCTGCGTGCCTTGTTCCACTTTTGTGGCAACCTACCATTGATCTCTACCGGCACTGGGAAGGCATGCATACTGAGCAATGGGTGTCTATCGATACAATCTTTCAGAAAGCGATAGCTGGGGATATTTCGGCACTAGAAGAACTAGATCGACGGATAAATTACGAGCCACCCAACAAGCAAGACATCAGAAAAATCGCAGCGTACGCAGTCGCCCATCATGGCGGGTCACCTTTGGACGATGTCGGAAGAGGTTGGATCAACATTGTCGATAGCCTTGACTTTGGCCGATATCTAACCTTAGAAGAGCAGAACCTAATTTTCCCTAAATATGCGCAAGCATCAATCACTTGCCGTGAGCATGTTCGTGTTGGCGATCCACTCCCCATTATGATTTCCTACGACAACTACAGAAATGGCATGTCCGGTTATAGATATTGGCATGAACCCGTGAGGGTACTCATCGATGATGTAATCGTGCTTGAAGGCTCTCCTGGTGCATGGCGCAAGCGTCAATACGACTGGATTCAATCCAGCACTTCATTATTAGGCTATATGCTCACTTACGTATCAACTGATAACATTCGATTAGGCGCTCAGCAGGTACAGTATCAAGGAGTACATATTTTTAATAATCAACGATATGACGTTCAGATCAACAAACCCTCATGGACCGGTGAATTGGTACTCGAAACTACGGTGGAATTCCTACCCAAAGATAGTGAAGATTTGGTTACCTGGATAGATCGCCCCGAGCTTCTCTCATTCATAAAATGGTCCCTAAATGTGGAATTGTCGGATCCTCAAGATTGGGGAGGGGCAATTCGAGTTTATCTCGACCATCTTCAATCTGATGATGAATCTACATACTTACCTGTTAGCTGCGAATTACTTCAGACACTTCCAGTTCCTGTTGCCTTTGAATTTTTCATAGAAGCCGATTCTGATAATTATCCTGCCACCTTGATTAGTAGCCCATCTTTGTTCTACGCTAGAGATTACAATAATCTAGTTGCGTTCAAACCGGGTACAGCTTTTAGCGGTCTTTACATCCTCAAGGTACCTCGTTTACAGACTAATGAGATTCACATCATCCTGCGCGGCAGTAAAGAGGTCGCACGAAGAACCATTGATATGTACCAAGTTTGGAAGGGTGAATTGCGATACGGACCATTCAAACTTGATAGCAACCAACAAGAAAATCATTGACCGCATGACAACCTGATGCTTATGGCTCACAACCCAGAAGCATACACAAACACGGAGAAAAATGATGGCCACAATAACCTCTACCACAGCCGCAATGCTCACAGTCCTGTTACTCGGACAAGCTCAGGGGCTACCGGATACGCCACTACAAAAAACAACCGTCATTCAACCGCGCCGCCCGGTTGCCACCTACTCCATCGTCGCACGTGATCCTACGACCGGTGAGATGGGGGTTGCGGTACAATCACATTGGTTTTCCGTCGGCAGTGTCGTACCCTGGGCACAAGCCGGGGTTGGCGCGGTAGCCACACAATCTCTCGTGGACCCAGTTTATGGCCCTTTTGGTTTAGAGATGATGCGCCTTGGGCGAACGGCACCGGAGGCCTTGAAGGGTGTCCTCGTCAGTGACGCAGGTCGAGCCGTCAGACAGGTAGCCATGATCGATGCTACCGGTCGGGTTGCAGCGCATACCGGCGAAAAATGTATCGCCCAGGCTGGACACATAGTCGATAAGCAGGCTCAGTTTTCCGTGCAAGCCAATCTGATGGCCAATGACGATGTGTGGCCCGCGATGGCCAAAGCCTATCGTCAGGCATCCGGCGACCTGGCTGACCGCATGGTAGCAGCCCTCGAAGCTGCACAAAACGTCGGCGGAGACATTCGCGGCAAGCAATCTGCCGCGCTAATCGTGGTCAGCGCGACTTCAACCGGCAAGCCTTGGGTAGATCGTACTTTTGACTTGCGCATTGAAGATCATCCAACCCCCATCCAAGAACTAAAACGATTAGTTAAATTACAACGCGCGTACCAACACATGAATGCGGGCGACCTGGCTATCGAGCATGAAAACTTTGAATTGGCCTCTCGTGAGTATACAGCCGCTGAAAAGCTAGCCCCGCACATCGTGGAGATTCCCTTCTGGAGCGCCGTCACCTTAGTCAGCAGTGGACGAGTGGACGCTGCCCTGCCGATATTCAAAAGTGTATTTCAACGCGAACCCATCTGGGCACAGTTGGTACCCAAACTCGTGCGTAGTGGGCTACTTCCCAACGATCCCGCTTTGATCGAAAAGATTTTAGATCAAGCCAAGTAAACGTCGTCCTTGTACCCACGCACATCGTCATCCGCCGCATCTGGGAAACCAGTACGTTGCCATACGCCATCCACGGCGGCATGACACTCACGCCATTATGTATTCACGACTGGTCGTTGTGGTATTTCAATTAGATCGGGATCGAGCATGTCACGTGACAGTTCCAACCCAATCACATAGTCAGACGTGTCGGATGCTTGTTCGATCGTCTCAAACGTCCAACTGTGATCCAAACAAAAAGGCCCCACCCGTCGACGGACCAACGAGGTTAGACAGCCGCCGGTCCCCAATTGCACACCCACATCACGAATCACCGACCGCACATACGTACCGCGACCACAGGCCATTTCAAAATCCAAGTTCGGCCAATCATACGCGTACAGGTGAAGCCAGTAGATGCGCACCACGCGCGATTTTAGTGTAAGGTCTTGTCCACGGGCAGCACGCTTATAAGCCGGTACGCCATCGATTTTAATCGCACTAATCACAGGTGGCGTCTGCTCAATGTCACCCTCAAAATTCCTTAGCGCTGATCGCACCTCATCTACACTCGGCTGATGCGCCGTTTCAAAAGGAATGAGTGCCGAATCACTGTCATGGCTGACGCTTGTCACATCCAATCGGGCGGTGCATCGATACACCTTCGGCTGATCCATAATCGCTTCCACTAATTTCGTCGCTTTACCCAGGCATAGCACTAGTACGCCCGACGCCCCCGGATCAAGCGTACCCGCATGGCCGCTTTTTCGTTGCCCGCTGAGGGCACGCACTTTGTACAAGGCCTTGGCAGATGTAATACCGATCGGTTTATCCAGTGTGATAATACCGTCTAATAATGAGGTTGGCTGACGCGACATGAAATATGATGGTTGCCAAAAAAGACTAGTCGTCCACTCTTTCGTAGCGTACTGTAACGTTCTTTTGATTCGGATCGGAAAGTAAGAGCACGCCGTTAGCAGCCACACGGCCGGCGTAAGTTTGGCGTTGACCGCCACTGGGTAGAAGTTCCAGCATAAATCCATTCCATCGGTAACGACCGGTTTCGGTTTTTCCACTAGCTGACGCCGTTGCTGTAGCCGTATATTCTCCGCTAGTAGACAAGGTCATCTCCGCCAATGTCCAATGTTGGGGTAAATCATGTTGCGACGTCCGCCATTGGCCGGCAATGCTGCACCCGCCAAGTGTCCCAAGCAACAGACTAAACGACGTCAGCCCATACCACCATCGTATCCACCCGCTTTTGACTATGCCTTCTCTGTGCATCATCTCGCTATCAGTGATCGTTAGTGAAACCAGGCTAATTCACAAGCTGTCTTGACTATACCTCATGACGCTACATCTGCCAGTTATCGAGTAAGATTATCTACCAGGTAAATACAGACGGCAAACCACGCTGAAACTGATCCTCCCCGCCGACATTGCAGCACAGGCCGTCGGTCTCTATACTCTAGTGCCTAGGCGAGGATAATCATGCCCCGCCCCTAATAGTGACAGGAGAAGATACCAGTGCCTATTTATGAGTTCACCTGCAAGGCATGTGATCATGAGTTCGAGGAATTGCTTCGTTCCATGTCAGGCGCGCAGAAAGTGACTTGCCCATCCTGCGGCAGTAAAACGCCCCAACGCAAACTTAGCGTATTCGCAGCACAACAGGGCTATACCCAACCAACCCCGAGCGGTGGGTGTGGCCGGTGTGGTGATGTGAACGGGCCGTGTGGTATGTAACGTCTTTTCGTTATTTGAAGGATTCTTCACATTGTCACGACCAGACGCTCACTCTCCCATCCACATTCCTTTAACGGGTTTACTTGCCTGGATCGTTCCGGGGTTGGGTCACTTGTTCATCGGCGAGCGCACGCGCGGGCTAATTTTCATGGTGACTATATCGGCGACGTTTTGGGCAGGTATAGCCATCGGCGGCGCCGGCTCAACCATCGACCCGCAACATCGAAAGCTCTGGTTTACCGCCCAGTTACTTACGGGTGGTCAGTCGTTGGTCGCCGTTGCTTTGCACCAAAAAGCTATCGCGCCTTATCCCCCGTCTTCCAAACCTCCGGTCATCGGACATTGGCTGTCCATTGATGTCGGCACGCATTACACCGGGGTGGCGGGCCTACTAAATTTGCTGGTTATACTCGACGCCATTTTCAGCGCGGATACGGCAACCCGGAAGCGCCCTGAATTCGCAACCGGACATGGGAGCACCGTATCTTGAACCTACTTGCGAACTTTCTCTACAGCGGATTAAACCTGACAGGCATACCGCGTTTTCCGTTCATGCTCCCCCTTTGTTTAAGTATCGCCATTGTGTACAAGACGGCGCGTTGCAATAAGCTAAAAGATATTCCTATCGCTACATTGATACTTTGGATAACCATCGTCGTCGGAATGGTGTTAGTCGGCGTGGGCTTGTGGATACTCTTTACAATCATGGCGTAATCCGCAACGCAGTACCCCTCTACATTGCGCTCTCATTGATGGTGCATCGCCTTATCGAGATAACCACTCGAAAAAAACAGATTCAACAGTCTACGAAGGCAATCGAACCGGGCCGGCGTTGGGAACGATGTACGCATAGGCGTCCGGCTCATCGGGTTGTGTCTTGCGATCGTTCTCGACCACAATTAAACGTGTCATTTTGGACATGGAACCTACCAGGTATTCCTTCCCGTCCGCGTTTTTCTGCTTACGAAGTCGTATCTTAGTACCTTCCAAAGTTTGCCCTTTCCCGTCGGCTTGTCGTAAAATAATCACCGTTTAATTAAACTACGCGTATCATCGGCGGTGTGTCGGTGATTACACGGTATACATCGAATGTTGCCATCATATCTTAGCTGATACAAAACCCACCAGCGCATCGGCCACATCACGCAGCACAGCTAGCGGTGGTTGATCGGCGTTGACTTTGGCCACCAGCTTTTTGGGGTAGGCATCGAGCACCGGATAAGTTTCACGTTCATACACCCCAATCCGGTTTTCAATCACACTACGATCCGCATCGTCCGGTCTGTTGGACCTTTTCGCGCGCCCCATCAGCCGAGCAATCAATGCATCCTGATCGTCGATCATCAGGTGGACCACACGCTTCACATCAATCACGTCATTCAACAAATCGACCTGGGCCGTCGTCCGTGGGATACCGTCAAGGATAAGCGTGTGATAAGATAAATCAATCTTACCTGACGCAATACAAGATTCCACATGATGCCGAAAAACACGGATCGTCAACTCATCCGGGACGAGTTGCCCTTTGGTGGCATAGGAAAGAAATTCTTTTCCAATATCGGATGCCTTATCGATGCCACGAAAAATGTCTCCCATGGCTAAATGCACCAAGTTAGGCAATTGCGCAAGCACCACACCTTGCGTTCCCTTTCCCGAACCGGGGCAACCAAACAACAGAATAGACGGATAACGGTTTTTCGCAGACACAACCAACTCCTTTAATTACATCGCTACGAGCCACATAGACGCCAAACACTATTGTCCCGTTATATCTATGTTAGGCTCGGACCAATAAACCAATAGTATGCGTTCTTATAGTATCGTCAGCTCAAAAGTCGTTCCACTCCTCACCCATGACGCATCACATACTTCTCAATTGTACGTTAAGGTTATAGCTGACAAATACATAGCGTTAGCCGTAGTAAAGAGGCGACGGTTCTCGGTGAGCGTAATTCACGATACTAAGGATTAGCCGCCCCGTGTTTTCGCTGCCAGGCGGCCCGTAACGCGTCGTCCATAATCTTTACCCGCGCCCCTGTCAGGAGCGAATCGTACAGATGACGCATCGCCTCGGGTGATTCTCTGTCTTCCAGACGCCGGATAAGCTGGTCACGTACACCGGCCATATCCTTAGATACAGCGGGCACCACCGACTCCAAACGAATAATATGATACCAGCGTCCTATGCGAAGCGGCTTTGACACCTCCCCTACCCCCAGCCGTTCTACCGTATCTCTCATCGCCTTGGGCACGATTTCATCCTCAACCGAGAACGGATCAAGTAACCCACCCTGATCCGCACTAATTCTATTGACACTATAACGTCTGGCTACAATCGCAAAATCTACACCGGACGATAGTTCATCCAGCACGCGCGAAGCTTGGCTCTGTGAGGCTAGTTGAATATGTCGAACCTGAAACCGCCGTCCATAGGCTCGTGTATATTCTGCTAGTAACTGACTTTGCGTATAATGACTTTCCGACGTGACCATCTTCCGCAAATAGGCATTGCGGCGAACCCCGATCATAAACTCCTCACGAGAGATGTTGCGCTGAAGCAACACCGTGTCTAACATCTGCTCAGCTTCCGAGTGCGAAAAGGTAGCGTTAGACATACTCGATAGCGGATCGATCATCTGTCGTAACATGCGGTCATATTCGTCCTCGATATCTTGCTGAACGACGACAATGGATCGCGCCGCGCATGCGCGCTGGGCGCGCTCTAGCACGACCAGCTGTTCAAGCATACCCGGACCGTAGGAACGCAATAGTAAATCGACCATACGATGTCGCTTAATCGCATGACCATCGACCGTCGCCATGATTTCACGGCCATCCTCCGGGTTTTCGTTTCGCCCGGCATCATCCTGCCGATCATCTGTTGTGTCCGTCAGTAACGGTGTCTGTGTACCAGCTATTTGAGCATCTCTTACACCTCGACTTACCGTGGGCAACACGTGAGATTTGTTATTCACACAAGCTGGAGAAACTCCCCATAGACCTATCATCCATAACAATAACATCGCCGGTGATCGCTGAAACATGAGCATCATATCATCCGATATTGATCCATTCCATCGAGCGATTAGTAGCACGGTGTGCCTGGCCGGTCAATTGAGTGCATATTCTACTGCCTTTGCCAGTGGTCATGCGGGCATCAAAACTCTATGATACGCGTATCGCGTGAGGAAATAATAACCCGCATGGGGGTAAGCCGCCCAACATGTGCCATTGACATTATGAGCAAACTCACCAGCCAAGATGATTTCGAAGTTGTCGTACTCGGCAGCGGCACATCGCACGGCGTGCCCATGATCGGCTGCCCATGTGAAGTATGCACCTCAACTGACCCCCACGACCAGCGCACCAGACCCAGTATTTGGATTCGATCGGGTGAATCCTGCCTGCTGGTGGATACATCGCCGGAACTCCGTCTGCAATGCTTAGCCAATAACATCGACCGCGTTGACGCCGTACTCTATACCCACCACCATGCGGACCACGTCACAGGATTGGACGATCTGCGACGGTTCAATTGGCTGATGCGCCAACCCGTCCATTGCTATGGCCAACAGCGCACCTTAGATGCACTACGACGTATGTTCGCTTATGCATTCGAAGCTGCCCCAGACTCACCACACAGTAGGCCGCAAATTGAGCTGCATGAGATGAATGATCAGCCCATAGACATCGCCGGCGTGCATGTCATACCTATTCCGCTCATGCACGGCCCATTGCCTGTGTTAGGTTTTCGCATCGGTCGCTTCGCCTATTGCACCGATTGCAGCTTTATCCCTGAGAAGTCAATGGCTAAGTTGGAAGGTCTGGAGGTATTAATTCTCGATGCGCTGCGACGAACCGCTCACCCCACGCACTTTAACCTGGATCAAGCCATCGCAGCCGCAGAACTCATTTCAGCCGAAAAAACTTTTTTTACTCACATCGCCCATGAAATTCATCACGAAAACACGACAAAAGAACTCCCTGAAGGCATGGCCCTAGCCTACGATGGCTTGCGCATAAGCCTGTCTGAATAACATAACCCGACGTACATTACGATGATGCCCCAGAATTGCACATAACATTGAGACAATAGAAAAGCCCGTTAACGCTATTAAGCCCACGATTGAGCAAGTGTAGAATTTATTTTATTTTTTGGCAGACTTTTGCCCTCTAACGGTTCTATAGTGGGATGTCCTTTGGTTGAAAGGCTCCGCTCCATGAGACGATGAGTTTTGTGGTGGGGAGCCCGGGCAAACGGTAGAAACCCCAGGCCGACTGCCCCGGGCTCCTTTCATATTCACCGTCAACAACCGATCGGCATACGGGGGTATAAACCTACACACCGCCTCCGCATAGTTTCGGTGTTCTTTCTAATACAATGTTTTTCTTTACCGAGCCACATGCTTTTAGCTTGCGCGGTGTTACAAAGTTCGTGTTGGGCGGGATTTATCTGCCGGCTTGCACCGAAGTTCGGTGGGTGAAACCTAACCTACGCGCTAAGACCTATCGCTGACGCCGCGGCGAAGTTTTCCGTATGGGTGATGGAGAGCATGATACGTTTGATGCCCAATCGATCAGCGCGTCGAGCGGTTTCTCCACAAAGCGTCACCACGGGTGCGCCAAGCTTGTCGGGTAATATTTCCATGTCCGTCCAGGCAATCTGCCCCCGCCATCCGACGCCAATCATCTTCAGAATTGCCTCCTTAGCCGCCCACCTCCCAGCTATGTGCTGCAGCGACGATTTGAATTGAGCCGCCCTGGCTCGTTCAGCTTCGGTTAATACGCGGGCTAAGAATCGCTCGCGATGGTTATACAACACCCGCGCAATACGTGAACATTCCACAAGGTCTAAGCCATGGCCGAGGACAGACATAACAACCAACGTAACGTTATTACACCAACATCGCAAAGGGCTATTGGTTATGCCAATAACAACCCGGTAGGGCAGGTCGTTCTTTCGCCAATCCTAAAATTGGCGAAAGGTTGACCTGCCTGAAGCTATCGACACACACAACTATCGTAATAGTCGAATCAGATCATCCTTCCCCCACCCTTTGCCGGTAGGCAAAGGGTGGGGCACCAGCGCACATGAGCAACCGCCAAATCAGAGCCGCACGGCGCCAGCTTGCGGACCAGCGCACGTAAACAAAGCCACCTGATTCAGCAAACCCGCCCGCGCCAACCTGTCACCGTGTCACCAGGCTTGCGCCGTGGTGCTCTGACTGGGTGACCCAGGTCCTTCTTTTTGGACCTGGGGGAGTCGATGATATGCGGCGTGTGGAATGGCCAAGCTGAAAGCGCGGGCATGTCTTCGCGGTTCACGTTATGCATGCCCGCGCCAATTTGTCACCGTGTCACCAGGCTTGCGCCGTGGTGCTCTGACTCGTTGCGTAACCTAACATCGCAACCCAAAGACAAGTTCATGCGTGATGGTAAAAGGCAGGTCAACCTTTCGCCTTGAAGGGCGAAAGAACGACCTGCCCTACGACTAACCCATTGGTACATACGACCACCTGCCCGTTCTGAATACCCGCCCGCGCGGGTATGACGCTTGCTGGGATGGCCGCTGGGTAAGTGGCTATACGCATCTCGGTCACCCCTTGATGAAAAGTATTGGCAAGGAAGGGGTTATCGTACGCCTATCAAGGGGCCGCTTCTTAACAGGCGCGGTTCGGATTGGAGAGGCCGCTTCCTAATCCCGATCCCGATGGACATCGGGACCGGGACGGGACGGTAATAGCCTCACTTGATAATTCACACGGTGGACGCCATGAGCCCGTAAGCTATAAAATGTCTTGATGTACCAAGACACGGAGGCGACGACCGAACATCTACTGACCGACCTTAACGAGCCGCAGCGCCAGGCTGTTTGCCATGTGGATGGACCGTTGCTGATCCTCGCCGGACCAGGTAGTGGAAAAACCCGTGTGGTGACGCGCCGGGCTGCGTATCTCGCATCCACCGTCGCCAGGCCTTATCAAATTTTGGCTATTACCTTTACCAACAAAGCCTCGCGCGAGATGAAGGAGCGTATCGACGCCCTCGGCGTGGGTGAGGGCATGACGGTATCCACTTTCCACGCTTTCTGCGCCAAATTACTCCGCATCCACTCAGATCGCGCCGGCATCTCGCGGAACTTCACTATTTTCGACACTGACGATCGACGCAAGGTTATCAAAAAGGCCATCGAAGCGTGTGATTTATCAACAACCAACTTTTCGCCCGCGGCCACGGAAGCAGTGATTAGTAGCGCTAAAAATGACATGCTCTCAGCCGAGGACTACGCCGAACGGGATTTGGATTGGCATCAACAAGCGTATGCCCGCATTTTCCTGCACTATCAACAAATGCTTAACAAGATGGACGGTCTCGACTTCGACGATCTTCTCGTTCGCGTAGCCAAGCTGTTACAAACCGATTCGGAGCTGCGCGACAAGCTTGAACAGCAATATAAATATGTGCTGATTGATGAATATCAGGACACCAACGCCGCGCAATACATTATCGCCCGACTGCTCACGCAATCTCATCATAACATCTGCGCTACAGGCGATCCTGACCAATCGATCTACGGCTGGCGCGGTGCCAACATTGATAACATCCTCAACTTTGAACGAGATTACAAAAACGCCACGGTGGTTTGTCTGGAACAAAACTACCGCTCTTCACAACGTATCTTAGCTGTCGCGGATGCCCTCATTGCGTCCAACGCGCAGCGTAAAGAAAAGTCGTTATGGACCCAAAACGACGAGGGGCCTGCGGTCGTCGTGACAGCACATGAAAACGGAGACGACGAAGCCCGCAGCCTGGTACGCGATGTTGCCAACCGCATCCGCGAAGGCACTAAGCCTCAGGACATAGGCGTTTTATATCGCGTCAATGCCCTTAGTCGTGCGTTGGAGGAGGCCTTTCTACGTGAAGGTATCCCCTATGCCATTGCCCGCGGCGTCGAGTTCTACAACCGTAAAGAAATTAAACATGTGCTCGCCTATACCAAAATTCTGGTGAACCCTTCGGATGACATCGCGTTATATCGCATTATCAATATACCTGCACGAGGCATCGGCGCTACGACGATCGACCGCCTCCAAGCGCAAGCCCAACAATACGGTCTAAGCGCATTAGATGCCGTCAACCACGAAGGTGTCTTGGCTGAGCTTGGTCGTTCTGCTGCTAAAGTCAAAGCTTTTGGCGAACTACTCACCACGCTCAAGCCCGCACTCAAATTGCCGGCCCACAAAGCCGTGGAATTCATCATGTCCCACACGGGCATTCGTGCCATGTATCGAAAGGAGGACATCCTAGATCAAACACCATTGGAAAACCTCGACGAACTCATCAACGCCGCCGCGATTTTTGTGGCTGAACATGAAGAAACAACCTTGGTCGATTGGCTGGAGCACGCCGCCTTAGTCAGCGACGTTGACAACATCAGCGACGAATCCGGAACTGTCACATTGATGACACTTCACGCAGCTAAAGGGCTTGAATTTGACGTGGTATACATCATAGGTTTGGAATACGGGCTACTTCCCTTCCGCCGACACGGAGATGATATCGGCGACGATGAAGAGGAACGTCGTCTTTGTTTTGTAGGTATAACCCGTGCCAGAAAACGCCTCATGCTGTCTCATGCCCGTTACAGAATGCAGCGGGGCGTTACACAAAGAACCATTAGTAGCCCGTTCCTCGACGAACTACCCCGTGTTGAGATAGAATGGACTTCACAGGCGGGAGAGGCTCGGCATGGCCCGTCGAAAGATGGTGGACAATTGCCCGACGACATCGATCAATGGGCCATCGGATCACTCGTGCGTCATCCGGTGCTAGGCATTGGACAAATATCCATGCTACACCTGGGTTCACGTCGAACGCACGTTGACGTACAATTCAAGGATGGGTCTGAGCGATCGTGGATCCTGGAATTCGCCGACTTGCAACTTGTCGATTACGATGAAATAGGCGACGCTTACTAAAACGAAGTTAGGAAGATTACGATGCGACATGCAGTTATCATGGCAGGCGGTGCGGGTGTGAGACTTTGGCCCCTGAGTCGCAAAGGTAGACCTAAGCAGCTACTCCGCCTTTTCCGAGGTACCAGTCTGCTCAGGCAATCCTACGACCGTATAGCTGCGATATTTCCGCCGGAGCAAATAAACGTCATCACCAACCAGTCTCACTTGCCGCTCGTCGCCGAAGAAATACCCGAGTTGCCGGCCGCCAACCTCATCGGCGAGCCTGTAGGCCGGGATACGGCCAACGCGGTAGGATTGGCATCGGCGGTTCTCACCCGGCGTGATCCTGAAGCCGTCATCGGCGTGTTCACCGCTGACCATATCATCACACCGATGGATCGATTCTGCAGCGCCATCCAGGCTGCATTTGAAGTAGCGGAAAAAGAACCCGACGCCCTGGTCACGATGGGCATCAAACCTGCACAACCGGAGACCGGTTACGGATACATCCGCCGTGGCGAGCGTATTCGTGATGGCGTCTTCAAAGTCAAACGATTCACCGAAAAACCAAATTTAGCCGAGGCGGTAAAATACATAGCCAGTGGCGAATACTATTGGAATAGTGGCATGTTCGTTTGGCAGGCTGCTACCGTACTCAACCAGATTAAAAAACATCTACCGCAAACGTTTGAATCCATCGACGAAATCGCTCAGGCTTGGCACACGGATAAGCGTCAACAAAAACTCGAACAACTTTATCCGGGGCTGCTAAAAATAAGTATCGACTTCGCGGTGATGGAACGAGCGGATCGCGTGCTAGTCGTGGAAATGAATTGCCAGTGGGTCGATGTCGGCGCTTGGCCGGCTATTGAGGCCATCGTGGAATCCGATGGCGAAGGTAACGTCACGACGGGCGGCCACGTGTCACACCTCGGCTCACGCGGTAATATCGTCGTCACCGAATCCGACCACCTCATAGCTACCATCGGCGTCGATGATCTGGTCATCATCCACTCACCGGACGCTACGCTCATATGCAAACGACGTGATGCCCAGAGTATCAAGGAACTAGTGGATAATATCCGTCATGAATTCGGAGAAAAATATCTCTAGAACTCCGACACGCATGGAATGATATGTGGCATGGACAAGGCTTTTTCCCGTGGTGGCCTACGGAACAACACAGGCAAGTACTCTGTTTCGCATTGATTGACGTGTGATCGGAACCCCGACCGTGAGGGAGAGGGCCTTTGTATATCCTCTGGAAGCACGGAATCCGCTTCCTGACGGACACGGCTCTGTTAGAACTAACCCGTTACTTCGTCGCGACGGAGCACAAGAGCAATCTCCGTTTTGATGTGGCAGCGACAAAACCGCTCGATAACTCGCTATGCGGTGTAAACTCGCTATGCGATGTAAACCCGTTAAGCGGGTCGAAGCTCGAACTATCTAATGACAACATATCTAGGAATCGACTACGGCACCAAACGGATCGGACTGGCAGTCGCAGAGGATACGCTTCGCGTAGCGACACCTCTACCAATGGTACCGACCTGCCCCAACATCATCGATACCATCTCAGCTATCATAGATGTAGCCCGCGATTATGGCGCAGATGAATTCGTCGTCGGTTTACCCCTCAACATGGATGGCAGCGAAGGACCACAAGCCAAACTCACCAGGCAGTTCGGCGACCAATTAGCAGGCACGGCCCAGGCGCCGGTCCATTATTGGGATGAACGACTCACCTCCCACGAAGCCGAAATGAAGCTGGGGCAAACCGGATTCACGCATGGCCAAAAGAAAACACGCATGGACGGCATCGCCGCCCAAATTTTATTGCAGGAATTCATCGAGGCCTTGGATGATGCTAATAATGATTCAAATCCCACAAGTGATTATATGCCGGAAGACGAACAGGTATGATGTATCAATGGCAGGCTTCCATGCCTCCGTCGTTCCCGCGTAGGCGGAAACCCAGTACCATACTCATCGCGTGCTACGCCTCTACTGAATTCCTGCCTGCGTGGGAATGACGCATAAGAACGAAGGACTGACTAACGTGCGTGTGGGAATGATATATGGCCTTGAGTTTCTCACATTTAATTCTCGAAGCGGTCGCCCGTGTTCATGTGCAAAGTCAACTCAAGGGGTTTCTACGCGCCACACGTCACGCCGCCAAGGTGCAACAGCGAGGCCTGATTGCCAGAATCAAACGCCACGCCTCCAGCGACTTTGGCCGTGACCACGAATTTTCTCGCATCCGCAGCTACCAGGATTTCATCGCGGCTGTGCCGGTTCAGTCTTATGAAGACCATGAACCTTACATTCGTCGTGTGATGGATGGTCAACTTAACGCGATGTTTGGACCGGGCGAATCGGTACTCATGTTCGCCCTAACCAGCGGAAGCACCGATAAGCCTAAACATATTCCCATCACGCCGACATTCGCTAAAGAGTACAAACGAGGCTGGCACATATTCGGCATCAAAGCGCTACTCGACCACCCACAGGCTTTCTTCAAAAAAATTGTACAAACGGCCTCTTCGATGGAGGAGTATCGTACGCCAAGCGGTATTCCCTGTGGGGCTATTTCAGGCCTATTAGCCTCAAACCAAAAACGTATTGTTCATCAATATTACACAACACCGACCGCGACAGCACAGATCACAGACCCTGACGCGCGATACTACACGATCATGCGTTTCGCAGTCCCCCACGACGTCGGGTGGATGGTGACGGCTAATCCAGCTACACAAATAAAACTCGCCTCCATCACAACTGAAAACGCTGAGCGACTTATCCGTGACATTCGCGACGGCACCTTGACACCACCAGGCCCAATACCCGCCGACATCGCCCGTGATTTAAGTCAATCCTTATCGCCTAACGCATCTCGCGCTCAACATTTAGAAAACTTACTCACCCAACATGGACAGCTTCTTCCCAAGCACTATTGGAATCTGGGATTTCTAGCCAACTGGACGGGTGGCACGTTGGGCCTGCATCTCCAAGACTTTCCACACTACTTCGGAGACACTCCCATTCGAGACATTGGCCTATTAGCTACCGAAGGACGCATGTCGATTCCCATGCAGGATAAAGACGCGCACGGGGTGCTTGACGTCACCGGAAACTTTTTTGAATTCCTAGACATTGACGGCCAAGAAGATGATCCGAAAGCGATATACAGATGTCACGAGGTTGAGCCGGGGCGCACCTATCGCATTCTTCTCACCTCGTCGTCCGGCTTATATCGCTACGACATCGGCGACCATGTGAAGGTCCACGGTTTTGCGGGCCAGGCGCCCATCATCGAATTCCTACACCGAGGTTCGCGTATCAGCTCCATGACAGGTGAGAAAATCTCTGAATGGCAGGTCACACAAGCCTACACCCGCGCTCGTGCACAACTAGGACTATCATCGGATACTTTCGTCCTGGCTCCGGTATGGGGCCATCCACCCTTTTATCGCCTGCATATTCAGCCATCATCCGATCGTGTCACAGCATTGGCTACGGCCTTCGATGAACAACTCCGGTCATTAAATGTCGAGTACGATAGCAAACGAATGTCACATCGACTCGGCGAAATTGCAACGCATACGGTTATGCCGAATTTGCTGGAGAAACGAAACTCGACGCAACCAACAGCCAACGAGCAATACAAACATCAGTTTCTTTACACCAACCCAAGCGATGACGATGCGCTCATGGGATGATCGAAATAAAGTCGCCAACCCGAGATTACCGACACAATCACAAACCTTGCTGAGGGATTATCATGTTTTTTGATGAAGGGTGATCCTATATGTTAATCTTTTCCACACGGTTGGACATGATGAAGCTCATATCTTGATATGCCCACTCTTGTATGAACACTCTGTCATTCCCGTGAAGGCGGGAATCCAGCCGTTGTCCAATATGTGTGTAACATGACACTAAGTACCCCGCCAATGCGGGAACGACGACATGCATTGGAAACAACGGTATTATCAATCCTTACCAACATCCTCGGTTTTACCACATTACAGCGTCATAGGACTTGGATTTGACAAGTGACAGCATGGCTAATAGAATGCATGTACCTCAGTTTTTTTGTCGAGGTAAAACAGAAAGCATAATAATAGCCAGGCAATAATGGCTTTGACAGATGCCCCGTGCGTTTGACACGACCCGCCTGTAGTTACATCAGAAAGATAGTTTGCATGAAATTTGAAGATTTGCGGCTCAATAAGCCGCTGTTGGATGCGGTTTACACCGCTGGTTATGAGACCCCTACGCCGATTCAGGCCCAAGTCATTCCATTAGTCCTCGACGGACAAGAGGTGCTGGCGTGTGCTCAAACGGGCACGGGTAAGACGGCTGCATTTGCCCTACCGATCATTCAGCGATTGAGTACTAGCCGATTACAAAAGGGTAATAACGGAGGGAAGCAGCGTGCGCGTAACATTCGGGCCCTGGTATTAGCCCCGACGCGTGAGTTGGCCCAACAGATTTCCGATAGCTTTTCGACCTACGGGCGCGGCAGTGGATTGAGACACACAGTCGTTTACGGTGGAGTCAATAAGAACCCGCAGACCAGAACTTTGCGTGGTGGTGTCGATATATTGATAGCCACTCCGGGTCGCCTGTTGGACCACATGGCCGACGGCGTCGCCAGACTCGACTCAGTTGAGATGCTAGTACTGGATGAAGCTGATCGTATGTTGGACATGGGCTTCCTCCCGGACATCCAGCGGATTCTGGCAAAGGTGCCTAAGCAGCGACAGACCCTGATGCTTTCGGCTACCATGCCACCACCTATTCGAAAACTTGCCAACGACATTTTGACGAATCCAGTATCGGTTGAGGTCGCACGGGTATCCGCACCGGCAGAGAAAGTTGAGCATTGGGCCTATCGCGTTGAGAAGTCTGAAAAAGCGTCTCTGTTATGCAATGTCCTGGAGCACACACCCTACTCACGAGCCTTGGTTTTCACGCGCACCAAGCACGGTGCCGACAAGGTCGTTCGCTATCTGACTCGTGCCGGCGTTTCTGCCACCGCGATTCACGGTAATAAAAGTCAGAACGCCCGCACGCGGGCACTAGCCGGATTTCGTTCGGGTAAGACCGCCGTCCTGGTAGCCACGGATATCGCCGCTCGAGGGTTGGACATCGATGACATCTCTCATGTCATCAACTATGACCTGACAGCCGAACCGGAAACCTACGTTCATCGCATCGGTAGAACTGGTCGTGCCGGAGCCAGTGGCACAGCGCTGTCCTTCGTCAGCAGAGAAGACCACGGCAGCCTCCGTGCCATCGAACGATTGATTCGCGCACCTTTACAACCCGCGTTGGATATCCCAGGGTACGTCGCCCCTAAGTTGACACCTGTGCCAACTAAAAGCAACACCTCCACTCACTCCCGTAGCCATGGTAACGCCGGAAAGCACAGACCGCACTTCGCCGCTAAAAACGGCGCACGCCGCCGACCCCGTCGCAGTAGACGCGAGACCAGCGCTGTAGCCAATTAGCCTGTTGTTGCGGTTTGGCTAATCCGAGCCGAAAGCGCCAGCGCCCGGTGTTGGGATGGTCACACAAGCTGTAAATGTTCTATGTATTTGCAGACTATATGGCGTACTGAAGACACGGGTCGCTTGCGCTCGCCGCTCGGATTTTGCACTTCGAAGAAACACGCCATGAAAAACGCCCCTATACAAAGGGATCGTGCACAATTGGCTGGCCACAGTACATACACTTAGGTAATGAACGTTTTATCGTTCGGCCACACTTAGGACATGCTACCGCTGTCTTGCGGGCTTTGCCGTCCAATACTCCGTCGGAAAGATCAAGATCGTTCATGCGCTGCGCGAGCTGCTCATCGGTGACATTGAGCTTTTCTCGCACGATAGACCACAGCGCTTCGCAGGCTAACATGGCACGATCCAGGCGCTTTTCCAAATGAAGCGTACTTATCTTTCCTTTTGCATCATCACCACCTTGCGATCTGGGCACGTGAAATAAGAAAGTCATCTTTACTCCTCCAAGTCACTAGAGAATGTCATCATTGCGGCTCCGGACTATCGCGCGAAATGTTCTCCGACTAACCCGCTCAATCACCAACGATACGGCTCTATCCATAGCCTATTCGCCGTTTTCTTTTTGTACGAAAATCGTTTCCCCGCTAGCATTTTCACAGTCAGGCTGTGTCATGGTAAATACCACATCAGCTACTTCTTCCGGACGTAGTGTTTGGTCTTTTGGGAAATCAGGGAACACATCGCGCAACAAGCGGGTTTCCACGGCTCCGGGAGCGACGGCTATAACGCGAATGCCATGAGCACGTCCTTCGTCTGCCAGGCCAATGGTCCATGTGTTAACCCAAGCCTTTGACGCACCATACGCCGTAAAACCGGGAAACGGATCGACGGACGCGACTGACGATATATTCACGATCGTCCCACCGCCACCGGATTTCATCACCGGCCATACCGCTCGGCAGGCATGGTAGATCGCCCCAACATTCACCAATTGAATCATATCGAATAGCGGTGGTTCAAGATGCTCGATATCGCTTAGTGGCGCGACGCCTGCACAATTCACCAGCACATCCACGCGCTGGTACCGGCCAACCGTGGTCTCAATTAACGCAACAACCTCATCCGCCGCACACACATCCGTGGGGATAGGATCACAATGTCCACCGGCTTTTTCTACAAGTATGCGCGTTTCCTCAAGTTCATCGGCACTACGCGAAGCAGCAACAATCTGTGCCCCATCCACGGCAAAACGCAGACACACCGCCCGACCAATACCACGCCCCGCTCCCGTGACAATCACAACTTGACCCGCCATACGCACAGCCTCCAACAACAAGTATTGTATCAGACACACACTTCGCAGGCGATTATACAAATCGGCATGTTCTTGAATAGGTTCGCACCACTCAGACGTTAGATTCCAGGCGTATGTACGGTATTCTCGTTTATTGTGTATCGCTGTTGTAAGGCAATCTCTGAGAAAAAGCCTAGATTCGACCGCTACGGTAAAATGGTGCTTGCTTTAGTGTGCAGATGTGACAACGGCCACAACTCCCACCGGCCTTGATATCTTCTCACCTTCAATGGTCAATGTTGTATCCGACGTAGAAGACGAACGAACATAAGCTAGCGCCAAAGGCTTACCGTTAGCTAAAGAAAGACATACGCTTGTCACTTTCCCGACGGTTTGCCCGGCACTATCACAAACACGATCCCCCACGGTTGGTAATGTTGGCGCTTCAACCACCAAAGACATCAATCGTCGCGCAACGACCTCTCTCGAGCGCATACGTTCCACGACTTCCTGCCCTAGATAGCACCCTTTGCTTACAGCTACCGCACGCTCACTTTGCCCCGTCTCAGCCGGGACATAATCTTCGGTAATCTCACACCCAGACCAAGCCAGTCCGGCCTCGATACGATGCACTTGTACAGCACTGCCCCCGACCGGAATCGCAGCTTGACTCTGCACTTCATCAGTCAACTGCTTCCAAACAGACACCGCCGATTCCTCTGGAGTAAAAAGTTCTACACCAAAGACACCGCAAAAGTCGGTGCGCCATACGTCCATCTCCACACCACCAATGGTCATCACACTCGATCCGAGCATGGGTAGATTCGCAATGTGCTCAGCCTGCCGATGCTTCAGCCAAGTTTTCAAACCACCACCAGTCAGACCAATCCGCACATATTCATCCGAGCTATCAACCAGTGTAACATCCTCCATGATAATAAACTTGGACAGATGAGCTTTGGCTTTTTCCAGAAATCGCTGATCCAAATCAAGCCAAATCGCCTGCTCGCGCATAAGGATATTCATATCGAACAGAATACGCCCTTTGACATCGAGCGAAAAAGCATAGTTGCCGTCGCCAACACCAAGTGATTTCACATGATTCGTAGTTAAATTGTGCAGCCAGGAAGTGCGATCTTCACCAGAGACTGTCAACACCCGACGATACGACCGATCCACCAGGGCAACCCCATCACGAATAGCTACATACTCCCGATCAGTTGTCTCAAAACCGGACACATTTACCTCATCAGACTCTACCTCGATCTGTGCGCCATCCTCGTTATATTGCTGCATAAAATGTTCCCATTGGCTACTAAGCAAACTGGTATCATATATTCGGTACTTCACCTACAATAACACCAAGACTGCTAAAGGATCAATGGGTTTGGGGAACGGTAGATATAAAGGAAGCCGATCCAGCAGGAGAAAAAATCTTCCACAATGCGGGTGCCAATGGCGTCCTTCCAAGTTCGGGCCGGAATGAGGAAGGATTGGAAATCAAAAAACGCCGTCGGGTTACTCGCCGTCAGACCTAGCCAACGCTCAAAGAGCTATGGCCTTTCTCACCCCTGCTGGTCGGCATTTGGGGTATTTCAGCGTGTCTGGAACGTACAATCCTCGCACCAGCCACGAAAGAAATACTAGCAATCCATATTCCACAAACAGGTAAAAATAAAAAAATGTTACAAAACGTCCTAAAACCGTGTTCAACGTAACCCAGGTCATGGCAACTTTTCCATAAATGAGAAAACCTTTTTCTTCCATATCATAAAGGTCATGGCATCCCCCAACACATGCGTGATTTCACGCACAATGGTTTATGTCTTAAGCTAAACAATACGTGATTGCCGAACCTGAGCGATAATGGCTTGACATCAAAGCCATCAAGAAGTTGGATTCCCCCTGGTGAACTGCGATACGATTTCGGACGACGATCTAGTCGGGGGCGCATGAGGCTAACCTAATCAAGCAATAGGAAAACCAATCAATGGACATTCGCGATCCGCGTTTATTTGTGATGCGCGTTAGTTTAGCAGCTTCAGTAGTGATGCTAGTAGGAAAACTCCTAGCCTATTACCTTACGCATAGCGTAGCCCTCCTTTCTGATGCCGCCGAATCCGTCGTTCATGGGGTCGCCACCGGGCTAGCGACGTCTAGCTTATCATTCTCGGCGAAACCGGCTGACGCCAATCACCCCTACGGGCACGGACGTATCGCCTATTTCTCAGCCGGATTTGAAGGCGCACTGGTTCTTGTCGCCTCTTTTGCCGTCATCTACAGCGGCATCAGTGGTCTTTTCCATGAGCCACAACTGGAACATCTAGGTGTTGGACTGGCTATTTCGGGTGGTTTGGCGCTCATCAATCTAGCCCTTGGCTGGTCGTTGGTACATGTGGGCAACAAACACAACTCGCTAATTTTGATCGCCAACGGTAAGCATGTATTCTCCGACATGTGGACCACGGTTGCTGCGATTTCCGGGCTTACCCTCGTGATGGCTACGGGGTGTATTTGGCTGGACCCCTTGGTCGCCATCCTCATTGGTAGCTACATCATGCTAACCGGTGCGTCGCTCATCCGTAAATCGTTCGCCGGGTTAATGGATGAACTGGATTCACAAACATTGAAAAAACTGGTAGGTGGGCTACAAGGTGCCGTCGATCGTGGTCATATTGTCGATTTCCACCAGCTTCGCTGTCGCAAAATCAATGACCAAATCTGGATTGACGTTCACGTATTGGTACCTGGCAATCTATCCACCACTGACGCCCATGATCGTGTGACACAAGTGGAAACATCGCTACATGAGTTGTTCCCCAACACCCAGGTTGTGGTGACATCCCATATCGAACCGGCGGATCATGAATCGGCGCACCCCGGCGGGCACGACGGTATTTCCGACCCACTGGAACCGACCCATCAGACGCGATCGTCATGACCTAACATGCTGCCATGACTATAAGGATAGCCATCCGATCCCGACGGTAACCCTTCAATTCTTCGTCATTCCCACGAGAGTAGGAATCCAGCGGACGCACGGAGGATGTACGATCCCGTTGTACAACGGGAATGTACAACGGGATTGGATACTCGCCTGCGCGGGTATGACCAAGGTCTACCACGCTAGCTTTCGTTTATTATGCCAAGATGACCGGCAACAACTTACCAACGACGGCAAGTTACCAACGATATCGCCAGCCAACCGAAAAACGATAATCGGTTTCGACGGTGTTGCCGCCTAACTCCTGAACGGTTGGTAATTGAAACGATGCTTCCCAGGTCCATTGCTGAGAGGTGTATTGTATACCAGGTGCTAGAAAAATCTCATGTATACCGTCGGTACGATAGCGCCCATTCAACTCAGCCACTATGCTCCATTGGGTGGGTGTCGTTGCATCAAAGGTTTCAGGATGGATGCGATAGGAATAGGCCATATCATAGAGAAGGGTATCGTGGTCAAAATCGCCGTCGCCTGTATTGATCCGATAGACCAAATCCGCGTCAAATACATGACGATTATTTCGCCACGAATAAACAACCCCTACTATGGGATCATAACTATCGCTGGAAAAGTCACTATCCCCGTTACTCAGGTTCACACCTAACAACCCCGCTAAACGCCTCGTCCGTAACGGCCCTTCGTCCAATTGCCAGAATCGGTACTTTAACAAGAGCGTCGTATCAGCCGGTCCGTCGCGCCGGTCTTCGACATGCCCCTCTCTTCTATCGTAAACCTGCTGTTCTCGATACACATAAGGCACATTGAGAATGAGCGCCAAATCAGCCTCCAAACCCAACACCAACGCCACGCGAGCAACAGAAGTCTGAACTTGCCGAATATCTCGCGCACGACCATAACCCTGGGCATCGGCATAGGAATATTGCATACGCAACACACCACCACCCTTTCGGGGTGTGAAAGCCACGTCACTATTGATAGGCCCAGCCAGTAACTTTGGCGACGGAGCAACTACCGTCGCCATGACTAATGTATACACTGCTCGCTTTTGATATTTGCTCATGGTTATGACCAGAAATAATGATAGGTTACTTTTATTTTGATGTGAACTAATCAGGCCTAGCGTTATACGTCTTTCCAGGCATCTTTAATCTTACCGGTGTGAATCCGGCATCTATGATCCCCTGCCATATCTTTTGCGCATCCGGTACTTCGTCCGGCGAGAAAAAGATGGAGACCTCACCAGTGTTCAAGTCAACATAGACATCATGCACATGTTTAACGCGCTCGACCGAGCGACGAATCCCGAAGGCTCAGCCCGGTCATGTAATGCCGCGTACGAGTATCATGGCATCCGGTTTAGACTTGGGGTGTGCATGCTTTGTTGCAGGCTCACCGGAGGTAGCACAGCCACCCAACAAGCACGAGAATGCTAGTGAGGTGGCGAAAAACATAACTTGACGATGCATCGTAAGAACTCCTGATTCATGTTCTATTACATATCAACCGAGCGACGCTGCACCCGTCCCAAAGTACATTGGGATTCTGGGAATGAACGATTGGACATCATCCAAAAACCGCTTCCTGACAAGCGCGGCTCGGTTAAATCCCATACACTTCATCATCTTAATTTTGACGCCATCAACAATAATTCTAGGCGGACGATACCATAACCGATCGCGTTTGGGAAATCGCAGCTCGTCTTAATAGTAACAACGCCACAACGACAGCCACGCAACCCACGATGAGCATTGGCCAAGGTAGATGCGCACCCTCTTGAAGTGTAATCCCCATACTTTCAAACATAGCTGGTTTGACCACCGACATCACTGCAAGCGTATTGTGCATAGCATGGGCGATGATCGCGGGCCAAATAGATTGTGATTGCCAACAGAGATAACCCAGCACCACGCCCAGCATAGCCGTGACGAGAAACTTGAAGATCATAAAATGGAAGACACCAAAAATGGCTGCACTCGCTAAGATCGCGGTCCACTTCCGCGCTGAGGATGACAGTCCGCCCATTAAAAATCCACGGAAAAGCAACTCCTCGCAGACGGCTGGTATCACCGCGATCATCAATATCACACCACCAAACGGCAATGCTTGCAATGTTTCAGCCATCGACTCCGCCTGCTCAACCACCGCTTGTGGCAGACCCAACAAGCCATACTGGATGAGATTTAATTCATGCGCCGGTATCCACATACAACATCCTAGCAATATGGCTGCCGCCAGGTGACGCGCTTTGGGCACTTTAATAAATAGCGATTGCTTAGCGCTGACTTTCCAATATGTCAGCATTAGCAGTGGCATCAACACAAACAATAGCGGCATCAGCCAGGCAGACGCTTCTAATAATCCCCCTATGTTTTCATCCACAGCCGGTGACAAAGCTGATTGAATAAAAAACCACGTGGGAAACAGCAGGGAAACATATAACATGCTCATGGCTACGGATGGTTGACGTGCCGGCTTGATCAAGTTCCGTGAGAACAACGTCTTCAACGAACCGCTATCCGCAAAAACCACGGACTCCTTACCAAACAAAGTTGCCGCAATCGCCACCGCCGCCACCGCATACAGCGTCGTCGAAAATAACACCGTCAACAGATGCCCCAACGGTACGGCACTGCCCAACAGTAATTCCCGCGTCAACAGCACCATATTCCCTACCGGCAACACCAACATCACACCATCCAACCGCGCAGCAGGCAACGCAGCCATCCCTCCCGGTAACAGGGCGGCAAGAATGACAGGCGTCACATAGTTCTGCGCTTCCTTAAACGTCCGAGCAAAACTGCAAACGGCAAGCATCATGGCGGACATCAGTACGGCAAATGGAATCAAACAAACAAGGATGAGCAACATCGTCACCAACGGTAAACCTTCGCCACTGGTCGCTATGAGCATATCAAAACCGCCGAAGTAAACCGTGGCTGTGACGGATGCGAGATTTAGCGTGGCCCCCATAATGGCTACGGTGGTCACGACGAGAAACTTACCGACAATCAAATCGATCACCGGCACGGGACACACCATGAGCGACTCCAGCGTCCCCCGTTCTCTCTCTCCAGCGGTCAAATCAATAGCCGGATAAATCGCACCGGTAATGGTCATGAGAATCAAAATCAACGGCAAAATTTGCCCCAGAATTGATTGCGGCGCCGACAGATTCACGAACTCAATATCGAATGGCCGATCGAAGTTGGCAGGCAGGGCCGCTCTTTTTTTGCGCTGATCGACTAATCGATCGCTGAGACGCTTAAACATTTTCTCTAACCGATTCGTCACATATTGACCGCGAATCTCAGCTTCGTCCGACAATATGGTAACCCCGTTTTGTTGATCGATCGCTTTCAAAAATTCGTTTGAATCAAATAAAATACCTAAATGAATCGCTCGTTCACGAATGTTCACACGCAGGGCTGCTTCAGACTTGATCGGAATGATCTTGACCAATTCCACCAGAGGCGCAGCGGCTTCATCATCCGGATGTGATGCCACACGCTCGTCAATAGGCTTCTCTTGAGCAGCCAACATCGCATCCCACTGAAGTAAATACGTCAGCAGATCCTTTTGTTTATGCCCGACCACACCAATGATATACTTCTCTTTGTTCAGCGAGGATTCCTGAATAGTGACCGCCTGCAACGAACCAACCATCAGCAACGGGTACAATACGATGGGCACAACGATCATCGCGATCAGCGTGCGGCGGTCCCGCAGGATATCGAGTAATTCTTTTTGATAGATGGTGCGGATGCGATGTAGCGAACTCATGCGATAGCCGCCTCCACCTGCTCGCGTGCATGAATGATCTTGAGGAAGATATTGCTGAGTCGTTGCTCGTCGGTTTGTGCCCGTAACGAATCAGTCGTCCCCTCAGCGACTAATTTGCCGTTGTAAATCAAACCGATGTAGTCACACATATCCTCCGCTTCGTCGAGGTAATGGGTGGATAGAATAATCGTCTTACCTCGATCGCGCTCGCGTTTGATGTATTCGAGAATGATTCGATTACTCAATACATCCAAACCCAATGTAGGCTCATCCATAATCAAAATCGGCGGATCAGCGATCAGCGCCCGGGCGATGTTCACGCGTTGCTTCTGCCCGGTTGACAATGCGCCACAACGCAGTGTGGAAAAATCTTTCAGTCCCAGCCAATCAATCAGATGATCCGCTTTGGCGCGCGCTTCATCCTGACTCATGCCGTGAAGCTGTGCGAAATAAATGAGCAATTCGCGCGAAGTCAATCGTTGATAAAGGCCGGTATTCGCCGTCAAAAATCCGAGTACGCGCTTAACCTCATGAGGTTGCGTAGAAACGTCGTAACCAGCCAGGGTGGCCCCACCACTCGTCAGAGCCATCAGCCCGCTGAGCAATCGCAACGACGTCGTCTTACCCGCCCCGTTAGGACCAAGCAACCCGTAAATTTGCCCCTCACCCACACAAAAGGTCAGCCCATCGACCGCCCGTTTGTCTTTTCCCTCCGGCGTTGGAAAAGTTTTGACCAGATTGTTTGCAATTACCATGTCCATATTGCTGTATTGTCGGCATTGTAGCCGGTAAACGACGATTGAATAGCGTTATCCTCGACCGCCACCCTCTATCGGGTGCAAAACAAAATTGGCGGGTGGGTGGCATGGACTAACGCCGCGGAATCGGGCTATCGAATGTCCAATGGATGCTACTCGCGGCGTTTGCCCGTGCAGGCGCAACCGAGGAAAAGCACGGGCAAGCGTCGCCCCTACACCTCTTTTCATTCGCGATCCCTTCAACGCGACGCTTGTCCATGCCACCCTACTCAAGCCCCCCTAATCTGTCTTGCACCCCCCTCTATCGATCATGGTACGCATCATGCAGTGATGGGTGCGTTTGCGGCGCTACCGCCAACGCTAGTGGCGCGTTACGATGTGATGAATTGGAATCATTGTCACAACATTGGAATAAGTTCCATCTATAAGGATCATGGCTATGACCACGAAAACCAGAATCGAAAAAGACAGCATGGGCGAGATGACCGTACCGGATACGGCCTATTGGGGCGCGCAAACCCAACGAGCCGTCGAAAACTTCCCCATTAGCGGCTATCGCTTCGGACGACGGTTCATCAGAGCACTCGGATTGATCAAACTGTCGGCGGCTAAGGTCAATCGTGACTTGGACAAACTCGATGGAAAAATAGCGGACATGATAACCACCGCTGGTCAAGAAGTCGTCGAAGGAAAACTCGACGACCACTTCGTCCTCGACATTTTTCAAACCGGCTCCGGTACCAGCACCAATATGAACACCAACGAGGTGATCGCCAACCGGGCCATCGAATTAGCCGGTGGACAAATCGGTTCACGTGACCCGGTCCATCCCAACGACCACGTCAACATGGGCCAATCCTCCAACGACGTCATCCCCACAGCTATCCACATCTCCTTAGCGGAGTCCATCCAATACGATTTACTTCCTGCACTCGAGCATCTCGCGGCTAAGCTCAGTGAGAAAGCCAAGGCTTTCGACAAGGTCGTCAAGATCGGTCGAACGCATTTGCAGGACGCCACACCCGTCAGACTCGGTCAAGAATTCGGCGGCTTCGCTCGTCAAGCACAGCTCGCAGCTATGCGGGCGACTAAAGCCGTCAAAGCGCTGCGCGAATTACCTATCGGTGGTACGGCTGTCGGAACCGGCATCAACACCCATCCGGAGTTTGGAAAGCGCATGTGTGCATTCCTATCTGAGTACACCGACGTGGAATTCGTCGAAGCAGAAAATCATTTTGAGGCCCAAGCCTCTAAAGACGCCGTCTGCGAAGCGTCCGGGCATCTAAAGACCATGGCTGTCGGACTGACTAAGATCGCTAACGATATTCGCTTGTTGGGTTGCGGACCTCGATGCGGCATTGGTGAAATCAGCCTACCCTCGGTTCAGCCGGGTAGCAGCATTATGCCGGGTAAGGTTAATCCGGTGATGAGTGAGATGCTCATTCAGGTCTGCGTACAGGTCATAGCCAACGACGCCGCAGTGACAATAGGCTGTCGCGACGGCCACTTCGAGCTAAATGTCATGATGCCCATGATGGCCCACAACGCCTTGGAGTCCACACGACTCCTAGCCAACGCCGCTCGCGTGTTCGCGGATAAATGCGTAGCTGGTATTGAAGCCAACGAGCAAGTAGCCAAAGACTTAATCGAAGGCTCACTAGCCATGTGTACCAGCCTGGCCCCCCTCATCGGCTACGACAAAGCCGCCGCCATCGCCAAAGAAGCCTTCGCCTCCGGAAAGACCGTGCGACAAGTAGCCAAAGAGCATAAAGTGCTTTCGGATGAAGAACTGGATAACGCGCTTGATGCGATGTCCATGACGAAGCCAGGGTAGGGGATGGCGAAGAGGCTGGGTGGCCCAGGTCCTTCTTTTTGGACCTGGGGGAGTCGATGATATGCTTTCAAGCCATATTTAAGCGAAAATCAAATCACCACATCATTGGCCAACTTCCATCCCAATCCATCTTCAAAACAGATGCGTCACCAAGCTCATCATAGCGATACCGGCGCCGGGGCTCCAAGGCCAATCCTCCGCACGATCAACCTATGCTGCCGTGATCGGATTCTTATAACAATAGTACGTATGTTGTGCACTGCACGACGTCTCTGCCCTCGATGATAGTTTGTCGTGCGATGCACTACTTACTTGACTTAGTGTCATATTAACATTCGTGGGATTACAATCCGTCATACAGTTTCTTCAGGGAAAGCAGACGGAAGATTTGCCCCTCTCTTCCGCTGAGCGAGCCGGCTAAATCGTTTATGATGAACTGTTTTCGGTCGTACGATAACCTTCGCCGATCCTTTAGGTGCTGGATATTTGATGATCAATTCGTCGCCTGGCTTGTATTCATCAACTATAATCTTTCCTAAAATTTCGGATTTATCAAGACATTTTTCTTTAACTACTTTATGCCACACGGGTTTGTCGATAGTAGCCACAATTAAGTTTGGATGTACATTTATTTCCCAGAGATCACGAGGGTCGTCTTGATGTGCCCAAAATAAATCTTTTTCTTTCGTACACCAAAGCACAGGTCCATATTTCACGTCAAACACATCGTAAACTATTTGTAAACATGGATTGCGCTTCAGCTGCTGCGACTCACTACGTTTATATTCGTCGATAACTATGTCGTGGCCTTCAGATTGCCACGTATATAGCGTTTCTATTTTGCACATAAGTTCACTCTCTCTATTACGTCGTTCCCGCGCTAACCAGCTGACGAGTTACTTCGCAAATAATACTGTACTGTTAGATTATCGCATACTGAATCTCTACTTGACTCCGGTTCGTAGGATTGGAAAACCTCCTTGTTTTTGCTTTCTTGAGTCTGTAGGGAACACATCGCAGTGAGCTATGTCGGTGTTGTTTCACCAAAGCTTACTCTTCGTCGACGCTAAGTGGCTTGCTAGCAACAAGTTAGGCTGGGTGACCCAGGTCCATCTTTTTGGATCTGTGGGGAGTCTCGATGATACGCTTTCAAGCTATCATTCAGCGTAAATCAAATCATCAGATAATCGGCCAAGTTCCATACCTGTCCATCATCAATACAGATGCGTCACCAAGCTCAACATAGCGATACAGGTGCGCCGGGGCTCCAAGGCCAATCCTCCGCACGATCAACCTATGCTGCCGTGATCGGATTCTTATGACAATAGTACGTAGGTCGTGCACTGCACGACGTCTATGCCCTCGATGATAGTTTGTCGTGCGATGCACGACCTACTTGACTTTTCCATTAACCGTTGAATCAATGAATTATTCGCGTGTCAAATATGTGGCAGCCGGTGACGAAATCTGAAATTGTATGCCTACAGACAACCATCCGAGGATTATAAAAGCTACGGTGTAATCTGCCCAAAGGCGAGTGCAAAGGAACCGGCGTCTGACATATCTACATCGCCGTCGCTATCAAAATCGAAGATTTGGCAAGACGGCAATACAACACTGTTAGGACCGTCGATACAACTCGACAAGTCCGTGTAATCTGCCAACGAAATCACGCCATCGCAATTACTTTCGCCTTGAACAATTGGGAACACTTGAAGTGCGGCTGCATCGCTTATCGTTTGTAAGCATTCGTTGTTAATAAGTACGTCATACAAACCGGCATCACTTGGCTGCACATCAATCAATGTCAACGAAGACTGTGTCGCACTAGGGATCGCTAGCCCATCTTTACGCCACTGGAACGTCAATGGAAATATTCCCGAAACATCTACAGTCAATGTAGCGTCTTGCCCTACGCAATGATTAACATCTTGTGGCTGCTGAATAACCACGGGGTTTGTAATGACAACCAGTTCTGCTGCTTTGCTCGTAGATGAACCCTCACCATTTGATACTGCAACGTCATAACTTCCAGCATCGCTAACCACGGTGACATCAATCGTCATCGTTTTATTCGTGGCTCCTAGAATTGGTGCCCCGTCCTTACGCCACTGGTAAAGGAGGGGATCAGCGCCTGTAGCCGAAGAATAGAGTGTTACAATCTCTGATTCACAGACAATACGAGGGCTTGGGTGATGAACAATGATAGGCTCTCTTGTGCCACATCCTTGCCATTTCGCAATGTAGGAAGCCGCTACTTCGCCCGCATCGGTAAATCGACCACCTGCGAATAAAGCTGGACCTGAACCATCATCAAAAACTTGTAGTGTAAGAACATCATCGTTGGTTCCATCGACAAGCTGCTGCCACGAATTGCCGTCCCATTTTGCAATACGACTTGCTGGATTTGCTCCCGACTGCGTGAACAACCCTCCAGCATAGACACTACTAGAGAGTCCATTATCAAACACTGTAATGGCCCTTACGCCGTTACTTAAACCGTCTGCCATTGGTGACCACAATTGGCCATCCCATACGGCTATTCTACTAGCTGGTGATCCATCGGCTTCGGTAAAATTCCCACCTGCGTAGAGCAGTGTACCATCTGTTTCAAGCGTCCACACCGAATTATTCATGCCCGATCCGACTGCCGACCAACTATGACCATCCCATTTGGCAACACGCAGAGCCTGAACGTCGCCAGCCATAGTGAAGAAGCCTGATGCATAAAGTTGCGGACCTGTACCATCATCGAAAACAGTCAAATCGTGAACCGTGCCGTTCATGCCCGTACCAAGAGGACTCCAATTATTTCCGTCCCACTTGGCAATGCGGTTTACCGAAATTGTATTTACGCTCAAAAAGGCTCCACCCACGTATAGGGCTTCCCCATCGCCATCATCGAACACTTTTAGCGTGAATACTTCATTGTCTAGACAACACTTGCTTCCCAATGTAGCTCCGTCCCAGGTTCGTAAGGAATTTGTTAATCCTGCAACAAAAAGCAAAGGGCCGTTCCCATCATCAAACACTTCCAATGCATGGACTATCGAACCTAGGCCGCTTGCTAAAGGTTGCCAGTCTTTGCCATCCCATCTAGCAATTCGGTTTCTAGATTCAGCTGATGCTTGACTGAATTCACCAGCAGCGTAGAGGGCAGGACCACTACCGTCATCGAAGATTGTCATGTCTCTAATCGTATTGTTAACTCCACTTCCAATTCTGCTCCATTCGTTTCCGTCCCAACGTGTGAGTCGAACCACGGTTTCGCCGTCTGCAGTCAGGAATTTTCCGCCGACATAAAGATATTCCCCTCGGCCAGACCCGTCATCATAAACAGTCATTGCGTTACCGGTGTCTGAAATACCGGTGTTCAACGTAGACCAAGCCACGCCATCCCATTTGGCAATGTTGCTGACGCTTGTACCACCAGCACGTGTGAATCTACCAGTCGCGAACAAAGCCGGACCCAGCCCATCGTCGTAAACATGTAATGCATTGACTTCACCTGATATTCCGCTACTCAAAGACACCCAATTGACACCATCCCATTTTTTAATTGCTACGCTGCCATTACCACCCGCATAGAGAGCTGCCCCGGTCCCGTCATCAAAAACCGCGAGAGATTTTATAGGAGTGCTGGGACCACCACTAACAGATGACCACTCATTGCCGTCCCAACGTCGTACTCCAAAATTCCCTGCTGCATAGAGTGAAGTGCCTGTTCCGTCGTCAAACACGGTTAACGCATAAACCGTATTACTAACACCCCCTGCTAGAGGCACCCAACTACCTGCCTCTAATTTCGCAATTCTCGAAACCTGCGTGCTACCAGAAGCGGTAAAAGAACCCCCAGCGTACACTGCTGGTCCTGAACCATCGTCAAAAAGAGTAAGAGCAAAGACTAAACCAGTAAAACCACTGCCTACAGTAGACCATGAAGTCCCATCCCAATTCGCTACTCTATCACTACTGCCCCCCCCAGCATACAGTGACCAGTTTTGTCCGTTCTGTACAACTAGTAAGGCATTTACATCCCCAACAGGTGAAGTTCCTAAGGGAGTCCATGCTTTTCCATTCCAACGAGCTATTCGATTGGCACTGATTCCGCCAATCGTAGTAAATCTGCCGCCGACGAATATGAACTGATCTTGTCCAACATCTAATGTAGCAAATGCTGTGATTTCGTTGTTCGCTCCGGGTTGAACAAATACTTCTGGTACCCAAGTGGGGCTGCAGATTTGCAAGGGAGCTAGTTGAAAAAGAACAGAAATAGTTAAAGCGTTACCTACGAACATGACTTCACCCCACCTATAGCTTCTGTCATTACCATCAGCACCACAAATCACTGCCAAAGCAGTGGAACAACATCGTAACAAAATGCACCACTCGATTCAACCTAAATAAGTTCTTCCCTCGTAAATCTGAATAGCTCAGATGCTACAACTGATTTCAACAAGCTCGACATTGGTTTGATCGTCATATTTAGGGTAGAATGACACGATGGGTTCGTCTTCACAGTTGCAACCGTGGACCGATAACACGGCTTCGGTTGGCTCGGCTAGAGGATAAATATGACGAACAAATCAGTAAATTACACCGTCACAGACATACCGGATACTCAAAGATTACACACACATGGGTTCAAGATATTGCCTGGAGAGTCAACGATCTCGTTAAGGATGACTTAAAGTAAGACGTCTATACCTTCGATGATAATTCGTCGTGCGATGCACGACCTACTTGCCTAATAAATTCGTCATGGCGTGTACATGGCACTACAGAGATCATCGACTCCCCCAGGTCCAAAAAGAAGGATCTGGGCCACCCGACATCCGAAGACACCGGGCGCTGGCGCTACCGGCTCTGAAATGACCATCCATCTGCAAGAATTAGCCTGGGATAGCAAGCATTGCCGGTATGAGAGAAGACCGTTAACGCTTACAACATGCAGGATTGCATACAGATTCTATGAAGACCATCTATTTACTAGCCAACTAACATGTCGTGCAACAGTTTCAACGGGCAACGGCCCTCTTCTGGACTGTGGAAGTAACAAATTAGATTTGTGCGTATCCCGTATGTCGGTATGGCCTCGCTGACTATATCATGACCGTAGCTTTTGCATGGAGTAACAACTGATTTTTACAGCCTACTTGGAACCATTTAACAAATTGAAGTCATTGCACGATCGCGTTCTGACTGTGCTCAACGCATTGCCCCAACATGTTCAAAGTGATTTTCTTGAAGATTCGCGTTTTCGGATGACACTCGACGATTTTGTGCCTGGGGAAGGGAGAAATGTTTGGTTAGCCTGCCCAGGCACGCATGGTAATGGCAGCCGATGCGTCGTCTTGAAACCGCGATTGGCTGATTGCCGAGAAGATTTCGCACTTTACATCATCGCTCACGAACTTGCCCATGCTCACCTGCGCAATGGTGGCTGGGATGAGATTAACGATCCAGAAGCCGCAGCTGACGCTCTCGCGGCTAGTTGGGGGTTCCTGAAACAGACCAGATAAACACATCGCACCCCAGATTTTTTGTGACCGCTATTCGGTTCGTAGGGACAGTAACCCGTGATACTTCGTGCCACTTATTCATAAGCTCGATACCATCTCTAGTATCGATTACAATGGCATCATGGCCATACGCAATATCACGGAAAAGGAATTGACTACATTGGACTGGATCCAAATTCCCCGATCAGAACTTGATCGGGTCGATTGGACGGATTCAACAAAGGAGACAGGCTGGTGGCAGATCGTGGCTGAGATGACATGCAGCTCATGCGGCGCTTTTCAGGCCGCTGATTCTGACCCGACTAACGACAGGCCAATGACGATCAAACTATGTCTGAAGCTGTTCAACGACGTAGGCTGGCGCGTCAATGATCATGATTGTCCGGTATGCGCCGATTGTTAGCGTTAAGATAACTTTCGTTTTATGCCCGTTTCGCCCTGCATCGATGCTGGGGATTATGATGCTTATCTTACGTCCGTCGAGTCGATGATATACGCTCGTAGTACGTAGGTCGTGCACTGCACGACGTCTATACCCTCGATGATAATTTGTCGTGCGATGCACGACCTACTTGACTTTGCCATAGACTGTTGCATCAATGAATTGTTGGTGGGTTAAATATGTGACAGTTAGATAGTAAAGGCAAGTGAACCACCTGCCCTACGCTCTGCAAAAATAAGTGGACATAACCTTGAACGTATATCATCGACTCCCCCAGGTCCAAAAAGAAGGACCTGGGCCACCCTGCCTGAAATCGCCCGCCATACCAATTCCAACATTACTCACCCACACAGAATACATGGGCCGCACCTCGGAAGTAGATATGCCCTTCTGAAATCGCCGGTGTGGACATCAACACTTCGCCCATCGGGTTAATAGATAACACACCTTTCTTAGTGCCAACGGGTACGACATAAACATCCCCTTCTTCGCTGGACCAAAAGACTTTACCATCAGCCGCCACCGGTGAAGCCGTGAACCCCGTGTTACCGCTGCCAAGTCGCTGCTTGAATATTTTACTTCCCGTCTTGGCGTCGTAGCACGCCTGAATGCCATTATCTCGGCAGGTGAAAAGCTTGTCGCCGTATAGCAGCGGAGTCTGCATGTAATTTCCCGTCCGGCCATGACTCCACTTCACGTACCCGTTTGACTTCTCGCCTTCAGCAAGACTCACGTCACCCGTGGCGTTATGTTGCACCGCATAAATCGGATTACCCCGGCCATGTCCGGATGTAAAATAGAATAAGTCGCGGCCAACAATCGGCGTTGGCGTGGGAATATCACCCGTACCGGTCATTCTCCAGATGCTTTCGCCGGTGACGATGTCGTACCCGCCGATATGACGGTAACCATTGACCAAAACCTGCGTGCGCCCCGCTCCTTCATAAATCGTTGGCGTGCTCCAGGTCGGCACTTCATCCCGTGCGACCCGCCACAACTGCTTACCATCCTTAATACTATACGCAGCTAAGAACGAATTCTTCTGCACATCGCACTGAACGACCACCGTATCCTGATAAATAACCGGGCTAGCTGCGAATTCCCACTGGGCATCGGGAACCACATAGTACCCGCTATCGAGCACCCCCAAGTCTTTCTTCCAGACTAACTCGCCATCCATCGTATAACAGTACAACCCCTCCGACCCAAAAAACGCCACAACATATTTCCCATTGGTCGCAGGAGTACAGTTCGCGTGCGTGGCCTTGGTATGACGCTTTATTTTTGGAACACCGTGAAACGCTTCTTTGTTCCATAGAATCTTGCCGGTCTTCTTATCGAGACAATACAGCCGGTAACTATGCACCGTTTCAACTTCAACTGAATTGATGTTCCCATATAGACCAACTTTCAGCTCGGGATTTTTCATCCCGCTAATAGCCGTAGTGACAAACAACTTGTCACCCCAGATGATCGGCGACGAATGTCCCAGACCGGGAATCGCGGTCTTCCATTTAATATTTTCACCCATCGTCGCGTCCCACTTACTCGGCACAGTTCCCTTAGCCACACCGCCGGCACCCGGTCCGCGGAATTGAGGCCAATGAACCGTCACATCACCCGCAAAAACTGTCGAACATGCCAAAGTGACCGAAATAAACCCAAGAACTGTATAACGAAACATGCTCATGACCTCCCATAGTGAACGTGCATGGACTCGCCCTTGACCGTAATGGTACCGGCTTCTCACGTCAATCATTATCATGTCGGCTTATGTCGTTATGACACGGTGGATACCCTACTATACTACCGAATCCACCTGCTATAGATTAAACGCTTGAATGTGTTGTCGGGCGGCTATTAAATCGTTAAGCGGATCGTTCGTATCGGTGCGACGCATGATATAGGGTCCACGATATTCCGTCGCCTCAAGTGTGACTATTGCACCTATCAGATCCACGTCCCCCTCGCCTAATCTAACTTCACAACCGGGGTGATCGACATGGCCTATGCGGGCGTCGCGGATGTGTACGAGAGCGGTCGTTGTAGCGAATCGCTCGACGAAGCGTATCGGATTCTGCCCGGCTATCACAAGCGCAGCCGGGTCTAAACCCAATTGCACGGATGGGCAACCTACCGCAGAAAGAAGTGCTGCGAAGGCATCAGGTGCATCAGCTGAGGGACGGAGTGCCAAGCGTATGCCATAACCATCCGCCGCTACGCCCATTCTCTGCAAGGCTTCAACAGCTACCGCAGACGGTTCGCCGGTTTCGGGATGAGTTACGGCACCAATGGCTGTACTGACAACACCTACGTGCAGGTCAGACGCGAGTTTTAGCATATCGCGCGTCTGTTCAATGCGTTGCTCAATCATGGCGGGGTCGGTTAATCGAACCCCGGAAAAATCAGCCGTTAGAGACGCCAGTTGTAAACCCGCACCCTCGACAATGCGTAATAAATGACGCCGTCCGCTCGAAGATAACGCAGATGGCGATATGTCGGAGGCATGCCCAGCTAACTCCACCAACCTCACACCGAGCCTGCCGGCCACGTTCAATGCATGTTTAGTATTACCGTGGAGATCGTGGGCGTTAACACCGAGTTGCTCAGATATGCTCATACCGATACATCGCCTCACCGTAGTTCTGACTGAGCACATGCTCAATCTTTGTGTAGCGTTGTATCGTCAATAAACCCCGATGTAAATCTACGCCCCGATGCTGAAGACATATCCGCAAAAGTGCGAGATAACCAAGCCGTCAGACGTCGGTATTAGTGCGATTGACTTCACCCACCTGGTAAAAACAACTAACAACTGCCGGGACGATAATAAAGAACGGCCCGATAAAATTATTGCCGCTCCCCAGAGAAGCCAAAGCGCCGAAAAGACCAGGCCAGGCCATCACAATCGCAGCTAAACCCGACACCAGCAGAAAAGCGCCAAGCACTGATGTCACGAACACGATGACTAACTGACGATGGATGAAGGCGTAGGCCGTTCCTACAAGTAACGTGGATAAGACGGAAAACACAAACGCCGATCCGCGCACACCTGCATTTTCAAGCACATATCCAACCATACACGCGATCACCATACCACCGAGTATGGCAACGGCATATTTCGCGAATTTATAGGTTGCCCCAGCCAGGATAATACCACCCAGGATGGCGTACATCGTTCGTGAACTACCCGCATCCACGCTTGAGGCCATGACCGATGCGCCAATCAAGCCAAACGATATGATGACACAGAATCGCCACATGCGATAACCAAAAACCATCAAAGCGACACCGCCAACCAGCAGCGGAAAACCAACGAGATGGTCTGCATTACGTAGAAAGATGAGCCAGTCGTTTGCTGTTTCACTCATACTTTTCTCCCTTGAAATCTCATGAAGACCGAACCCGCTCGTACCTATTCTTGATGCGTGCCAGTCGAAAGACCTGCATCACAACGGTCACTCATGGCCGTTACAGAACTCGTATCATCTCTAAATTTACAATGCGAATGGCGTCGGTGCGTTTGACAAAAAGAAATGTATCCCTGCAGTGCTAATCTTTACCGGAACTAGCCTCAGATTTTTTCGGCGCTTTTCTGGTTATCAGCGTTTGTAGAATCAGTGACGTCACCAAAAAACCGCCTACCCCCATCCCCAACACCGACGGACTACGTTGCAAGGACTGATAAGCATTGGGAATCATTTGCGCAAGCAAGGCTGCCACACCCGATACTGCTATGCTGGTACCCAGAATGGACGTTGATACAATGGCCATCGTGCGCACGATAAGTACGCCGAGGAACAGTCCGGTAAACATGGCAGCGATACCGATGAATTGACCGTTGACCATCAAGGACGTATCACGCTTGTTTACGAAAGTCCAAAATTGTTGCATCCACTCTCGCGGTGCACTGCTAGCCGTCGTATTGGCCGAAACGGTAGCGACGCCGCCGGTTTGTAAAACATCCATACCCCGTACAATGGGCTGCGGAACTGCCTGACCATGTTGAAACTCGGATACGTGAGGCGCGACCTCCCGATAACCGAACACACCCAGCGCCACCGCGCCGAACACAAGGGCGGTCAGTACGCCGACCCACAAACGAAACGTGATAAAGGTAACCGTGGCTAGCATACCTGCACCGATCAACCCGCCAATAGGTGCAGAATAGCCTACCTCACGCGCAACAAACATGCCGGTCATGCCACCGACCATGACGCCGACTGTTGTTAGACCTGCCCGCGCAAAACGCGCCCCCAACACACTCAGCAGAATGCCACACAGAATCATCCCCAACGCCACCCAACTGACGTTAGAGGCCATCTGCGGTAATTCGGATTGCAAGTACCCTCGAAACTGCGTCATCAATGGTGATATATCTGTCATAGTCCTATCCATCCGCTCGTCTGTAGCTCAACATCCCCATAGTCATGATACCATGATATTCGAGATCAGGTACGTAATATTTGGTCAATAAGCGTTGTTTTCCAGCCGGATAAGATGTTTGCGGGCATCTGATTATCAGATCGCTGCATCCATGGTGCTTATTCTGGACGACACTACATGCCCCATGCCTATCATCCCGGAACGGTAAAGCGGTCGGAAAAGGTGGATACATCCACGATCGGATGACCAGCATCTACGCGACCGGTTCGTAAATAGTTCTGACGCAAAATCGCCAACTTTTGCCCCATCATGTTCTCTTCAATCTCCTCACCCGGCGCTGATCCCCAACGAATACGCCCACCCATACGATCGGTCGCTAATTCTACATGACTACTTCGCGGATCAACACGTCCACCGTAATTGGCTACGAGGGCAGCCGTGATCTGCTGCACGAAAGGCTCACGCAATACCGCAGCTAATAGGCTAATGCCTGCACCAATATCGCGCCCCTGCCAACGATGCCCTGCCTTGGGTGCGTCGGCTTGCACACCTTGTATCACCGGCCACGCAGGATCGTATTCGTACTCACCCGGCAAGCGAAAGCCTTCAACATCAACTAACGAAAAAGATTCCCCTCGTTGCACTAACGCAAAAGGCAAACGATAATCGCAACTGATCTTAAATTTCGCATCACTACTTCGCCGTACGAAATACACATTTTTCACCCAACCGATTGTAGCCATACGCTTGGCGAGGCGCTCGCACAACTGATCGTCAAGCCAATCACCTTCTAGCAAGGGGATCAAAGCACGATCAAGATCATGGCCTGCAATACGAGCGATCGCCGGTGGTAGATCGATGAATTCGATGAGGGGGTCCGGGTGTGCCGCGCGCACTTGATCGAGTACCCGCGCATCCAGCCATTCTATCGCACCCACTGCAACCATAGTCGCCGGTAGTACAATCAATAGAGCAATACTAATCCGCATGATTCGCCGACGTTTCGTATCGCTCAACTCCGCCAACCAACCACCTAGTCGGGCAAAATAACCAACACGCTTTTTCTTCGACTTCCTAGCCATCAATACGCCAACCCCGATGCATTGTACCCACTCAACCCTATGCGCGCAATTTCACCCTGCGACGAAACATAACAACCGCCGCTATTCACAAGATCGGTCAATGAGGTACGAGTCCGCCACTATAGCCTGACAGAGGCTGTCAAAGTCGATCTCAACGCGGGCAGAGGCCTTGGGAAGTAGGGAATGACTCGTAAAACCAGGGATTGTGTTGATTTCCAGCAAATAAGGCTCTCCCGTGGATGAATCGACCATCCAATCCACACGCGACAAAACCTGACACCCCAGCGCACGATGAGCTGATAGACTAAGCGTTTGGATGTGAGCTAGCAGCTTTTCCGGCAGCGCAATATCGAACAGGTATTGCGTGTCATCGTCGAGATACTTGGCCTGATAGTCGTAAAACTCACGTGATGTACGGATTTCACACACCGGTAGGGCCTGATCGCCGAGAATGCCTACGGTCAATTCCGGTCCGGTGATTAATTGCTCCACGAGCGCCAGACCGTATTTTTCCACCACGTCACAGGCTGATTTTCTCAGCGCTTCATCCGTTCTCACGAGTATCGTATCGACGCTACTACCGGAGGAAACGGGCTTTACCACGACAGGTAACGACACGTGATCGAGCAACGTATCCACATTCTCCTGACATGCAACGACATAATCAGGCGTGGGTAAGTCCGACGAAATAAACTGCTGTTTGGCGCGAACTTTATCCATAGCCAGCATGGAAGCCGCTTGGCCGCAACCGCTATAGCGTTTTCCGCGCTGGTTTAGTATTCCCTGGAGCGTGCCATCTTCACCGAAGCTGCCGTGCAAGGCGATGAAAACAAAATCGTCGTCACGGTCCAACGCAGATAGATTAGAGGTGTCAATATCACGTTGCTCAACGCGATGTCCCAGTCGCTGAAGTGCCTGTGTCACACTGTCGCCACTTTGCAGACTCACTGCACGTTCCTCATTATCGCCACCGGCGAGCACCGTGATATCCAATGATTGGATGGACGGGGTAGTAGGTGTTGACTCATGCTGGTAATTTTGTGTCATACTCATGCTACTAACGCTTCTTGATCGACCGGCTCCCACACCTCAATTTCACGTTGTAGCCTAATACCGTGAACCGCTGCTACGCGCTGTTGGATCAACTCAATGAGTGTCAGTATGTCTGATGCGCAGGCGTGCGGAGAGGTCACAATAAAGTTAGCGTGCTGCGTGGACACCACGGCTTCGCCGACGCGCGTACCTTTCAATCCGGCTGAGTCGATCAACTGCCCGGCTTTGCTACCCTGCGGATTCTTGAAAATACAACCCGCACTCCTATCCGCCAAGGGTTGGGTCCGCTGCTTTTGCTGAAATAACGTTTCATACCGATTAGCTACAACAATGGGATCATCCGCGTCAAATACGAGTTCCCCCGATATAATAACACAACCCCCGATCGCTGACGTTCGGTATCCCAACTGGAGGCGATCAACCGGCCATGTTTCGAGCATTCCATCCAGTCTTAACAGCCTCACGCTACGCAGGATCGCCCCAATCTCGCCGGCGCTGCCGCCGGCGTTCATACGAATCGCCCCACCGATCGTAGCGGGAACACCGGCTAGACATTCCAAACCGACCAAGCCGCGCTCGCTACACTTTCGTGAAAACGGCATGAGGTCCACCCCGCTACCAACTTGGGCAGTGGTCGCCTGCCACGAGACCGTGCGGAAGACGGGATGATTGAGTTTGACGACCATACCATCAAATCCAGCGTCGCTAACCAAGACGTTTGCCCCTGCGCCGAGCACCCGCACCGGTACGCCCTCGTGATAGGCGCGTTGCAGGGCTAGTGACAATGTTGAGACACTATTGGGTCGAAACAGAAACCGCGCGCATCCACCCACACGAAACCACGTAAGCGGCGCAAGCGGCGCATCTTGCTGGATATTAGCCTCGAATTCGCGCCACCAGTTCATCGGTTACTTTCCAAATATCGCCCGCCCCCATCGTCACGACAAGATCGCCATCCAATAACAAAGGAAGTATACAAGCCACCACCTGATCGAGGTGTCCGACATACTGTGCCTGACCTCCATGATGACAGATGCGCTTCACTAAGTCCCGTGAAGTAACGGCATCACCTAAATCAGCAGCCTCGCGAGCGCCGTAAATGTCGGGAATCATAATCTCGTCGGCATCGCCAAATGCCATTGCAAAATCGTCCATTAAAAAACGGGTGCGTGCATGCTGGTGAGGTTGAAAGATCACCCACATACGCCTGGGATTATATTGTTTTCGTATCGCATCGAGTGTAACCCGTATTTCCGTAGGGTGATGCGCATAATCATCGACCACGGTAACACCGGACCACTGACCGCGAAGCGTGAGACGCCGGTTAATACCGGTAAATTTGGGAATCGCCGCTGCCATGACGTCCTTATCAGCGCCTGCGTCATGCGCTAGCGCAATGGCGGCTAAAGCATTGGACACATTGTACTTGCCGGGCATGTTCAATCGGGTTGAAAATAACGGCTCATCACGATAGACCACATCAAACGAATAACATGCTTTATCCGCGATTAGGTTTCGTGCCTGCCAGATGGCACTTTCATTTTCAACGCCAAATGTAATAACCTCTGCCGAAGCATTTAATATCGCCTGATGGGCCAGGCGATTGTCACTGTTGACAAAGACAACGCCGTCGGATGGTACATTTTCAGCAAAGCACGAAAAAGCTTCGGCCACTTTGTCTATTGAACCAAAATAGTCCAGGTGATCCGACTCGATATTGAGAATGGCTGCCGCTTGTGGATGGAGTTGAAGAAACGATCGATCATACTCGCATGATTCCACAACAAAATGATGGCCGTGTCCGGCTGCACTGCTGCCACCTAATTGATCGGACGTCGCGCCAAACACGAACGAGGGATCCAAACCCGCTTCTCGCATGATAAATGCGCATAAGGCCGTGGTGGTACTCTTGCCGTGAGTACCGGCAATCGCGATACCTTGGTGATAACGCATCAGCTCGCCAAGAAGCTCTGCATATTTTATCACCGGGATGTCTAGTTGGTGTGTTTCGACAAGCTCAGGATTATTAGCTGGCACTGCCGCGCTAATGACCACAAGGTCCGTGCGCGGCATCACATGGTCTGCGTTATGCCCGATGAAAATACACGCCCCCGCTTGGACAAGTTTTCCCATGCCATCGAAAGCGACAAGATCCGAACCGGCGACCTTGGCGCCGAGATCGAGCAACATACGGGCCGCACCGCACATCCCCGACCCTCCCACGCCGATCATATGTATATTGGCACCTTCAAGACGTAGATTACTCACCGTGGTTGCTTGCCGGTCAGGTTGTAAACAAACGGTCATGCTTTCTCTCCCGCGAGGTGGTAGTCAAAAAGATATAGCTTCAATGTTTCCGTTATCGTCATGAACGTCCTGTGCAATAGTCCGGCTCCGTTGATTCACTCATCACCTTGGTGCGTTGGTCGCAGACCAGTGAAAGTATTTCATCGGCTACCATCGACGCAGCATCCGGACGACCCACACTTTGAGCAGCGCTAGCCATAACTGCCAATCGTTTCTGAACACCTAACAACGGCATAAGCACATCTCGCAATACGGGTGCGTTAAGGGACGGCTGTTTCATATCGTCGAGCACGACGGCTGCACCATGCTGGGCCATCATCCGTGCGTTAGCTAGTTGATGCATGTCCTTATGGAATGGGTAAGGTAACAAAATAGAGGGACAACCCATCGCAGCAAGTTCAGCTAAGGTAGAAGCCCCCGCACGAGAAACCACCAACGTTGCTACTGACATCGCAGCCGACATCTGATGTGTAAAGGGCAATACGCAGGCCCGCAATGTACGCCCATCGTACGCACTTGCCACAGACTCGAAATCAAGCTGACCAGCCAGGTGTAACACCTGCCATTGCGTCAACGCCTCTATTTCATCTAATAGGGCAACTACCGCTTGGTTGATGGTCCGTGCGCCTTGCGACGCGCCGGTAATCAACAACGTCTTTTTGCTTGGATCAAGATTAAATCGCTCGTGGGCATCCGCAATTTTCCCAGACTGAAACGCTGCTCGTACAGGACAACCGGTCACACGGACCTTAGCCGACGTGGGCAAATGTTCGGAGGATGCTTCCCACTGCGTAAAGATGACATGAGCATGCTTAGCCAGGTATCGATTGGCACGTCCGGGAATTAAATCCGGGTTGAGCAGTGCAGTAGGAATCCCTTTCTTTAGTGCGAGACGCATGGGTGGCACTGATCCCAATCCGCCCGTACCCACAATCACGGCTGGTTTATCATGATGAATACTACGACGACATAATCGCATGGAGGCACGATAACTACGCAGCGTACTTGGCCAGCGCCACAACGCAGTGCTGACGGGTAAAAGTGGTTGCTTCACAAGGTCAAAACCGGCATCACTAATGATCTGCTGATCGATGGAACGGTCGGTTCCGAATAAAACGAAACGCGCATGGGGTAACCGGCACCGCATGGCCTCAGCTACCGCCAGTGCGGGAAATAAGTGTCCACCACTACCACCGCCGGCAAAGCCGATTAAAGGCGCTTCGGAAGTTCCAATCGTTGACACCATATTGACACAAAACCTTATGTTTGTTCTTCGCCCAGACCGTTTCTATAATCTTGATACGCTTCATCTATAACCGGGGCTTGCGCTGAACGATGCGCGATAGCCATCAATAGCCCAACCGCGGTAGAAAATGCCACAATACCGCTACCTCCTGCCGAGACTAACGGCAACGAAATACCCGTGGTCGGCGTCACCACCGTCACCACCGCCATATTCATGGCTGCTTGCAAACCAACCGTAACCGTCAATCCAAAAGCCATTAATCGCTCAAAAGATGTGACCGCCGCCATCGTGATTCGTAAACCTAACCAGATAAACGTGCAATACAGGCCAATGACCAGCCATCCGCCGACAATCCCAGCTTCTTCACAAATAAGAGAGAAAATAAAATCGGTATGCCCCTCAGGTAAGTAACCAAACTTTTGTATGCCTGCGCCCAGTCCGGTACCCAACCAACCCCCGGAAGCAATGGCAGTTAAGGACTGAATAGGTTGATAACCATGACCGCGCGGGTCCGCCCAGATATCCAAAAACGACGTAATCCGCGCCATGCGGTAAGGTTCCATGTATAGCAATGCTGCCATACCTGCGGCACCTACGATGGCAACGAACAAGAGGTGAGTGATGCGACATCCGCCTAGCAACAAGATGGCGCCGCCGACAAAAGCAAACAAACAAGCCGTACCGAAATCCTCCTTACCCACTAAAGCCACAAACACCCCCACCGTGATCGCCGCCGGTAAGAAGCCTCGACCCAGGGAACGAATATCAACCGGGCGATCTGCAAGTAAATACGCAAGGAAAATAACTAGCGCAAGCTTAGCTAATTCAGAGGGTTGAAATCCGATGGGGCCTAAACCCGTCGATAGTGCAAACCAACGACTCGAACCACGACTCTGAGCAACAAAGCCGGGCAGTAGAAGACAAGTCAATGTCACCACGGCCATCAAGGCCGTCAACCATGCGAACCATCGCCGCCGCACAGGGTTCGCCAATACCCAACGCCCTACAAACATCGACACTACGATGGCTATGATACCCGATCCCGCAAAAACGAGCTGACGTAAAAACGTACCCTCAAGCACGGGCACGACGGATGCCTGTTGATCCAGCGAAGCCGTTGCGGAATACACCATCACGACGCCAAGCGACAAGAGTGCGACAGTTGTCGCCGCGAGCCACGAAGCCCGCGACGCCATAGGCTGGCCATGACTATTCATCAGATGTCATCCTTGACATTTTTGACGCTCTTTAGAAACCATCACATCTACCATACTAACTATCGAAAACTATCGCAGTTTCAGCGTCGCTAGCGCTATCCCGGCGAACATCGAAGCCATCAACCAAAAGCGAACCACCGTCTGCGGCTCACTCCACCCACCCAGATGAAAATGGTGGTGGATCGGAGCGCAGCGATACAAACGCTTTCCCCCCGTCCACTTAAAATAGCCCACTTGGCTAATGACCGAAATCGCTTCGATCACAAAAACACCACCGGCAATGAGTAGCATTAATTCCTGCCGGGTAACCACGGCGACAAATCCTATCAATCCACCCAACGGCAACGACCCGGTATCGCCCATGAACACCCGCGCCGGGTGACAGTTATACCAAAGAAAACCAAGCGAAGCCCCCAAAATCGCCCCGCATAGAATAACCAATTCGCCGCTCCGGGGCACATGGGGCACGAGTATTTTATGCGCGAGTTCCTGCGTGCCCACGATGTAAGTCAAGACCATGAAAAAAAGTGCAGCCATCGCAACACATCCAGTGGCTAAACCGTCCATGCCGTCGGTTAAGTTTACTGCGTTTGATGTCCCTGTCATGACAAGGACGGTTACCATCATGAAAGCGAATGTGCCCAGTGCCAAGCCATGCTTATAAAATGGGACGGCTAGAATTTTGTATGCAGGAACAGACATAGGATCGATGAGTGGACTGATAGTTGCCATGTTGCTTCGACCATGGGAGTACACATAGAAGCCCAACACGACACCCAAGCCGATTTGAAAAAGTAGCTTTTCGTACATTTTCAGGCCGTCGCGCGAGCCCGTGCGTCTCTTAGCCGTAAGCTTGAGCCAGTCATCCACCGCACCCAACGCACAAAGCCATATCAAGCACACCACTGACATTTGTACATAGAAACTGGAAATGTCCGCCAATAACACCACGGCCAACAACACGACAGTCAAAAGAAACAACCCACCCATGGTCGGCACGTTGCTCTTATCCCGCGTAAGTTCGTTCAACGTCACATGATCGAATTCCGGACGATCGCCCAGCTTCCATTTCACGAGCACGCGAATAAAACGCGGCAGGAATAACAAAATTACTGCGAAACAAAACAACGCAGCACACGTACCGCGAAATAGCGCGTTCTCGTAGGCGTAGTGTTGCCCGTCCAGAAGGTATCGAAGTAGTAGATATAGCACGTTGGCGTAAAGTCCTTCTCAAACCGATACGAAACACATATTAAGCATCAACCCCATCCACAACGAGGCTACCGCTGCCGTTTGTCGCCATTGCCGGCGCAGCGGTTTCACTAAGGTGTCAAGCCCTACCGCGCGAGAGCCTTTAATCCAAACCAGATCACCCGCACGGAGCAATCCGCGCAGCGCCGCTGCAGCCAACTTCGCATCCTCGCAGGCGATCACACGCATATCACCTGTTAATCCGGAAGCGACCACAGAAGCCTCCACGGCTAAGTCACCCACGGCTACCAATACATGAATCCCGGCGCTAGCGGCTTTGTGAACCATCTGCTCGTGATAAGCGGCGCTATGCTCACCGAGTTCTCGCATGTCTCCCATAACGAGCACACGCCGGCCACAATGCGCCTTTGACATCGACGCAATCGCCGCAGCCATGCTCGATGGGTTGGCGTTATAGGAGTCATCAACCAAGGTCAATTGTCCGGCTTCGATCACCCGACATCGACCACTAGCGGGTTGATAGGTGGCCAAGCGAGCGATGATCTGCGCAGGGTCCACACCAAACCATCGCGCCACGGCAAAAGTGGCTGCCGCGTTGGTGGCCTGATGTCCACCGGGCATACTTAATTCCACACGATGTATGCGATCCAATGTAAACACACACCGACGTACTGAATCGGTCATGGCCTCTATCCGCAATTCCGCTGAGTCGTCAAATCCGAAGGTCATCAAGCGAAGTCGCTCAAGACTTCGCAGTCGATTCACAGCCACCGGCGCATCGATATTGAGCACACCCATGCCGCCACGACATACATGGTCGAATAAGGAAAACTTCTCTGCAGCCACGCCCTCCAATTCACCAAGCCCTTCCAGGTGTGCATATCCGATAGAGGTTAGTACGCCGATGTCGGGTTTAGCCATCGAGGCAAGCGCGGCGACCTCGCCCGAACTGTTGGTACCGATTTCAATCACGAGGTATCGATCGTGGGCCTCGGCGGAGAGTAAAGTTAACGGTACGCCGATGTGATTATTAAAGCTCTTATGCGCCGCCCTTCCGGCAATAGATTGGCTCAGGACGTGGTCGATCATTCTCTTGGTGGTCGTTTTTCCGTTGCTACCCGTTATCGCAATCACGACCGTCGTTCGTGACATCACCTCGCATCGATAATACGTTGCCAATTTTCCAAGTGCCTTTGTAGTGTCATCAACGAGAATGCACGGCACCGCCGGTTTTTCCGTTTGCGCATCAAACCAGACGCGATGCACCAGACACGCCAAGGCCCCTTGCTGGACCGCTTGGGATACAAAATCATGGCCGTTAAAGCGCGGTCCGGCGATGGCGACAAAAAGATCGCCATGACGTACGTCACGCGAATCGATCGTAACGCGATTGACGGTTACAGTCTCGTTTTGGTCAGGTCGCACGGCACCGACGCCGTCGGCAACATTAGCTAAGGTCATCGCGATCATGTTACCTCCTCCGTCACGGGTGTTTTGATCGATGCCAAACAAGCCCGCGCTACCGCTGCATCATCAAAGGTAAGAACCTGATCACCGACGAGTTGATAATCCTCGTGCCCCTTACCGGCGATGAGCACCGTATCCCCTTCTTCGGCCATCGTAATCGCTGATTCAATAGCCAAGCGACGATCCGGCTCCACCGACACACGCTGACGGGCGACGTCGTCAAATCCTGTGAGCACATCGCAGATAATATCCAAAGGGGCTTCGTGCCGTGGATTATCGCTGGTGACAATCACATGATCTGCAGACTCCGCCGCGACTGCCGCCATGCGCGGTCGTTTACTACGATCACGATCGCCGCCACAGCCGAATACGCATATCAAACGGTTTTTTGTAAGCGGCTTTACCGCACGAAGGACATGACGCAATGCGTCATCGGTATGGGCATAATCAACCAGCACGCTAAAGGGATGACCATCCGGTTCGATACGTTGTAATCTGCCGGGTATCATCGGGATGCCAGATAGTCCGTGGGCAATCAAAGCGCCTTCAACACCTAAGGATTCAGCCATCGCCCCGGCCAACATCGCATTATATACATTGTGCTCGCCCAACAGTGACACATCGACGACAACCTCGAAGTTTCGACCATGCAGCATGAATCGACTACCACTCGACGTCATGCGATCGATAGTTGCCCGTACATCCGCATCCTTTGCATGAAGACCAATGCGCACCACATCAGCGGCACAGTCTTTCACCATCATAGCTGCGTAGGGATCATCCGCATTAATCACCGCGGTAGCGCCGGCTGATAATTGATCGAAAAGACGCTTTTTGGCATTAGCATATTGCGACATATCTCCGTGAAAATCGAGATGATCGCCGGACAAATTCGTGAAAGCACCAATCTGAAAAGATAATCCATCCGTGCGGCGCTGTTGTAATGCGTGTGAAGAAACTTCCATAACCGCCACATCAGCGCCCTTCGTGCGCGATTGTGACAGTAGATCACACAACGCTAACGCACCAGGCGTAGTTAATGTTGCTTTGATGTGCTCGCCAATCAAATCGTACCCGATAGTACCAAACGTAACCGGTCGCCGGTGGGCTGCCAGTAGAATAGCGCGAAGCATCCAGGCAACGGTGGTCTTACCATTGGTGCCGGTGATTCCAACCAGCGGAAATGATTGGTCGGTATGTTTGAGTTGATAGAACGCCGCGGCTAAGTTTGCCAAGGCTAGGCGCGAGTCCTGCACGCAAATCGTGGTTACATCGCCGGCGTTGTACCGCTCATCCTCAACGACCACCGCCACGGCTCCGCTGCGCACTGCAACGTCAATAAATCGATGGCCATCTTCATCGCAACCACGCACAGCCACGAAGCACGAACCAGGCGTCACAAGTCGAGAATCGTCAACCAACGATGTTACCGCCACATCGGGAATAGAGGACGCATCCACGGCGATACCAGCTTCAACCAACAGCTGTGCTAATGGTTGTGGGGTTTGCTCATCCGTGAGTTTGGTCAATCGCATAATAAAAGTAGGCTCTAGTTACTTATCGCAGTCGAATCCCTAAATCATGTTCGAGATAGTGTCTCGAAGTTGTCATACCCGATATAAGGCATCATTCTCGAACCTCTAACAGTTGTGCATAGCAACATTTTTTTTCAACGCCGCATCAACCTCGTGGCGCCGCGCAAGCTAAAACATGCGGCTCGATATACTAAATCAATATACTTGACTGTTGACTGTTCGCGTTAGAGATTTTAGTGATGTTTAGCCATCTGTCATGGATCATATACCGACTCTATTCCTGCACATTGAATCCTGACTGCATTTCATATTTATCCGTCAACACCCATTCGTCTGTGACATTCGCAAAATTCACAGCATTGCATCTACGCTAGTTCGTTATGCGAGCAGCCATTACGTCATCGCGCGGCACATCCAGATAAGCCAGTGTTCGAGACATAATGCGTGCGACGACAGGTGCAGCTACGCGACCTCCGTAATATCCCTTGTGTGCATCCGGCCTGCGAATCATCACCAGGATCACAATCTTGGGATTATCCGCCGGGGCCGCCCCGACAAATGCGCCCATATAGGCACCCGGTTCATATTGACCGCGATCCCGATATAAAAGCTTGGCCGTTCCCGTTTTCCCTGCCACCGCATAGCCGGTAATTTTGGCACGATGCCCACCGCCATGCTCAACAACCGATAGCATCAATTCCTTAGTCATATAATTGGCTACATCCGCACTCACTACCTGTCGAACCACTACCGGGCCATCATACGATGCGATCGTTTGACCATCGGGACCGACCAACGACTTCACGACATGTGGTTTAAGAAGCCATCCGTCGTTAAATAACGCAGCAAAACCCGTCACCAATTGGATCGGTGTCACGGAAATCTCATAGCCAAAAGATACCGATGCAGTTGTCATCGTTGTCCATTGATTCAGCGGCCTCACCAATCCCTTATTTTCGCCCGGACATTCAATACCGGTAAGTTCTCCAAAGCCGAATCGCTTCACCGTCTCATGCAGTACCGGGTTTCCCATGCGCGTCGCGATGATGCTCATACCGATGTTGCTGCTATTTGTGATGATGCCGCGGATGTCCAATTCCGCGAATGGTTTCGTATCTTTTATTTTGCGAGAACCAATACGATACAGCCCTTTGTGGGTATTGATACGTTCAGTTTTGTTTATGTAATGCCCATCTATCGCCTGACTGGCGATGATCGGCTTGAAGGTGCTACCCGGCTCCGTGGGATCCGTCACGCAGCGGTTACGACGAGCATCACTAGGACTTGAACCTGGATCACGTGGATCGAATGTCGGCACCGAGCACATGGCTAATACCGCCGCATTGGCCGGATCCATGACGATGGCCACCCCTGAGCTGGCATTAAACTCTGCCACACCGTCACTAAGTGCCTCCTCGGAGATAAGCTGAATCTGTGCATCAAGCGTGAGAACGACATGACTGCCATCAATCGGCGATAACGGGGCAACATCCGCATAGCGCAACGCGCGCCGCCGGGCGTCTCTGACTGTTAGTCGCTTGCCATCCGTACCAGCAAGATGCTTGTTAAAGGCAAGTTCCATACCTTCCAGCCCTTGTCCTTCGCGTCCCACAAAACCCAACACGTGGGCCATGGATTCGCCGAGTGGGTATTCGCGCACCTGCCGATCGACTAAACCAATAGCCGGCTCATGCAATGCTCGTACCGCCTCTGCGGCGATGTTATCTACATGCCTGGCTATGGTAATAAATCTTGATCGGGGCTTGTTTTTTAGCTTTTTTTCGATCGATTCCGTAGATAGCGAGAGTCGAGAAGCGAGCACTTCAGCGACTTTTCTGCGATCAGTGACCAACGCTGCATCAACAAACACATCGGGCATCTGTCGGGACGTGGCTAATACGCGCCCACGTCTATCCAGGATTAAACCACGGCGGGCTGGGATGACAGATTGTCCGGCACGCTGCTTGTGTGCAGACGCCATCAATTTGTCACCGTGAGCTATTTTGATGTAAGCGAGTTGACCACCTAGTGCCATGAGCATACTCATCACACCAAGCAGCATCACGCTGGTCAATATGCGCTGTCGGCGATCAAACATGTCTGTCTTTTTCGGTTAGAGTAATCAATCCACTTATGGATTGAGGACCACACGCATCGCCCCGTGCCCTGGGTTGTTCTCATCCGGTGGCAAGAGTGTTTGTTGAAACCAACCAACGCGGTGATACACACGATCCGGTGATTTCAGTCTGGCCACCCGCGTCTGCACCTGCCATAACTCGCGCCGCAGTGATACCCATCGCGTTTCCAGCGACAGAATGCGCATCGCCGTAGACGCTTGCGCCCGCCGCATAGCCACTACCCCCAACGCCATGGCAGCCAGCAACACGACAAACACGCACGTGCGAAACGAAGTCAACACCCCGGCTCCGAACAAGCGACCGTGTTCGATAAGGGCAGCTTAATCCGAACGCCGACGCGAATTTTGTCAGGGTCGGGAAAGTGCTTTTTGTTTAGTTGATGAATCTCATGCCAACGTTTGGCGTCACCCAATTCTTTCCTGGCAATGCTGATATATCGATCGTTCGTTTTGATTTGATACCAGCGAAACGATGGCGTAGTCTTCGTTGACAACGATCGTTGACTCTTCGCGGTAGCAGCATGTTTGGTTGGTGACATCATAGTAGACGGTAACGTCGTCTCTTGGGTTAACCCTGTAGGGATCACAAGGTTCATATTGACTTTCAATTGATCGGGGCTGGAAAGAATGGCCCGGTTGGCATCGAAGATCGCATTCACATTTCGGCGAGACGATTTACCCATTTGGCTTGCCGCAATTTTATAAAGTGTATCGCCCGATTTGACTCGATAGGTAACGACACGCGCTTTCGCACGATTGACCGGTGAACGAGGGGTTGCCGTAGTGGCGGCAGCTATTTGCCGAGGTAACTCGTCGTTGGCTCGCGCATGCTGCACAAGCCGGGAATGATCCTGATTAACCGCGTGCCACGGTGCTTGCCGGGACGACTCCTCTGACAATGCTCCATTATGGGGAGGAACCGGCGATATGAGAGGTGGGGTAACGGTGTTTGACGTACCCCTATGCGCCCCGGAAGCGCGCACGCGATCAGGTAGTTGGTTCTGTCCGCCCGTTGGTCCGGTCGCATAAGGCCGAGTCATGCTGTACTGGCTGCGCGTGTTTTGCACGGGCATGTCCACGCGCGAGGGTGGCCGTTGGGCATGTCGAACGGCAGGATTGGCACGTGATGCTTGAGATGAATGTGTGCGCGAATTAGCTTGAGGCCCGGATTTTCGTGCAAAATGTACCGGAGAATCCGCCGGTTTATCGGTTTTAGTCAGGAATGTATGGTTGCGAATGCGAGAATCCAACTGACCGCGATTAGCTAAAATGACGGCGAAACACACAATAAACGCAAGCCCGGCTAACAGTCCGACCTTGGTCTCGCGTGCCATGCTCATTCTCCCCAGTGGGTACATCGACGCCGACCGCGTCGAATAATGTTCATTCTACTCCGCCGACAGACGCTCTACGACACGCAGCTTGGCACTACGGGCACGTGGGTTCGCGTCTCTTTCTTCGGCACTCGCTATCATAGGTTTTTTCGTCAAGATACGATAAATGCCATCAGTTTTTCGCTGTCGAAAATCATGCTTAACCGGCCGATCTTCAACGCTATGAAAAGCGATGACACCGAAGCGTCCACCCGGTGTCAATATATCCGGCACTTGCACAAGCAAAGCTTGCAAACAAGGTATCTCATCGTTGACCGCCATACGTAATGCTTGAAACGTTCTCGTGGCGGGATGTATTTTGGCGTGTCTGGATTCAGGATTTACACCCACCGCACGCGATACAATCTCCGCAAGCTGCCCGGTAGTTGTAATCCGAGCATCGCGCCGCAGTTCGCAGATCCGCTTGGCTATCCGACGGCTCTTCATTTCCTGTGCGTTATAATAAAACAAATCAGCCAGCTCCCGTTCCTTCATGCGATTCACCAAGTCGGATGCCGTTGTAGTAAGATCGGGATTCATCCGCATATCAAGTGGTCCGTCCTGACGAAATGAAAATCCCCTCGCCGCCTGATCCAAGTGGACGGAATTTACACCGAGGTCTGCAAGAACAACATCCGCATGCTGCACACCCAAACAACCAATGGCGTCGGTTATGTCGGCAAAATTAGCCTGCAAAAGCTCTACGCGCGGCGTAACATCAGCTAAGCGCTGCTTGGCTAAGGATAAATTTTCAGGGTCTACGTCCAGACCAATCAGTATGCCGGTCTGCCCCATCGACTTCGCAAATAGCGCCGCATGGCCGCCAAGTCCAACGGTAGCATCGATTACCACGCTACCAGCACTAACTGGTAATAGTTCGCAGATTTCCCGAGCAAGAACCGGGATATGACCACGCACCTCGCCCTCTTGCTCACTCATGTCAACCTATCACCAACGAGCGGGGGGTCGCCGACCATCCTTGGTGACGGAATCCCAGAACCCGCTTTTCGGTACCAACCGCGATTGCGCATCGCAGTCAAAACGAGAAAACCAGCTATTCTAGCACTGCTACCTTACCTGAAATCGCCAAAGCCGGCTTAACCTCAAGGTGAATTACTTCACCGGAACAAAGTGCGAAGCCCGTCAACAGTTTCAGGATGATTCGACCGAGATGCCACACACTGTAACCTCCCGCGTCAGTCAAACATAGCCTCCTCGCTCATGCACCATCACCACATCGCAGCAGGGCGCATCCTTGCGCTCCAAATTCTGCCATGCCGTTGGCTTAACTAATCCCTTTTAATGTTCAACACCTACTACACCGCGCCCAATCAACCGTTGCGAAATCGAATCCTTCTAACATTACACAACGTCAGCGACCTATTGACCCGCCTGCTCAGCCTGGCCGGGTTTCATCCGTAAAAAGCCCTGCCAATCAGGCCAATCGTCGCTTTCCCAATCAATGCCCAGCACCTTCTCGAACTCAGCCCGATTCCAAATATCGAATCGGTTCTTCTGCCCTACCAACAGGGCTTCTTCGCACAGCTTCGCTTTCCGTCGCAGCCTGCCGGGTAGAACAATGCGTCCCTGCTTGTCCAACTCGACGTATTCGCTGATCGAATAATACTGCAACTCGAAGCTGCGCGATTCCGGGCCAGGCGTGAACTCCGTTCCACTACGGCTGGCCAACGCTTTGTAACCAAGCTCTGTAAATACCGAGAGCGTGCCTCGATGCTCGCCCAGGGTGATATACACCCCGTTACCTTCACGGTCCGGCCCCAGGGCAGCTCGAAGCTGCGCTGGCAGCGTGATACGATTTTTTCCATCAATCGTTCGCTCATGTTGACCCGTGAAAATCCGCATAAAATTAAGTTTCCCTACCCTAAGCTAGGTCTGACGTGGGATAGTCTAACACCTCGCCCCACCACGTCAACAAAAAAATGCAAATTTTGCTTAAAGCTGATTTTTTTGCGCGATGGTTAGCCAAGGTGGCTAGATGTGGTGGCGCGCATATATCGATGGCCTACATATTGATCGACGATTGATGAGTCACATCATGATTCTATTCCAGTTCACCAAGGCGTCTTGTTGCCTGTGTAATTGGTTGACCGCATTCGGAGCAAATACCAGTCACGTTTCCTGTGAGATTGTATCCGCAGTTTCGGCAGTGGCCGTCAGGGTAACGGTGATCTCTTCGCCACAATAGAAACGTTGGAATGAACACGAACGGTGCGATGCACCAGAGTGGTATGAATACTCGAAATGCACTGATTGATTGCTGAATTCGAGGCGTGTAAGTAATGAAGCGGGGCCACCACCGAATTGGGCCAGGCTTGTGTATACTAAAAACACGCATTGTTGCTGGCCTGTTAATGATCGGTGGTGTATATCCGACGCCTCCAAAACCTGCTCGTATGATTCGTTTATTAACGTGAACATACGATACGGTCGTCATGCTCATGCCCCAGACAAGGCCGAAAATTATCGACAGAGTCATCGCAAGCTTTGTCCGAATCCTTAGCATTTGAAAGCGTGTAGACATGCTATGTTGTGTCTCCTTTGTACATACACCAGTATATTATTCGATGGATGCGCTGATTTGTCACGAAAAAAAACGTAATTAGATTAGACTATTTTCAAACTCGTATTGAGAGCACCGTTACGCAATTCGTTCATTCCCGCCAGGCAAATGGTTGAATCACCTCCACCATTGACATGCTCTACCACCAGGACAGTCGAATCAGAGCCGCACGGTGCCAGCCTGCGGGCTAACACGTCCCCACCGGGCACCATCGCCAACATGTCACCAGGCTTGCGCCAGGTGCTCTGAACATATTCGTCGCACGAGTGGCCCATGTCCTTTTGTTTGGACCTGGGGGAGTCGATGATACGCGGATAGTAACATAGATACGACACTTATATGACATAACAAATCTGTTGAGTAGTTAGGGTATGGGCGCCCGCTATGGTTAAAGGCAGGTCAACCTTTCGCCAATTAGTCATTGGCGAAAGAACGACCTGCCCTACAAAGCTGACGTCGTGCGGGTATTTTCTCGAAAGGTATCGCAAGTGTCACGGTCATTGCACGCAACATCCTCCCCCACCCTTTACCAGTAGGCAAAGGATGGGACACCCGCGCGCGGATATCTATAGTCCAATGAAAGATGGCATCGAAGTCGGTCGCCCCCTGATCAGTTTCCGCGATATTTCCAACGTTTTCATGGGCGATTACTGATCCGACGATACATGAGTTCGACTTCCTGGATGAGTTGAGGTTCAAGTTCTTCGAGCCGCCTTGGCAGATCCATCGAACCGTGTTTGACCGTGAGTACAAAGACATCGTTATCGATCACGTCACACACGAGCCAATGCTTTCCAACACGGTAAAACAACAACCGACCGGAGAACTCTCGCTTGGCGTGTAGGAGGTCCGGGGACAACCGAATAAGCTCAAACGCAGTCTCGAATTTTGCGATGTATTCGTCGGCAACCCGCCGTCCCCAATTCTCGATCGAATACGCTTCAATGGCTGCAAAATCTTTGAGGGCACGCCTGGTCAGAAACAGCCGTGTCATGTCTGCCAACCCGATTTGTCTCGTCTATGAGATTCCTTAATGGCAGATCGAATGCTGCCTTTATATTCGACAACCCGACCTTCCGTGATGTCCTGATAGCCATCGAGAACAGATGCCCGCAGTGCTGAAGCGTCCCCACGATCCTTCGTTTCGCGTAGAATGGCCCGAACAAACTCACTTGGCGTTGCAAACATGGTTCCATCGCCGGAGTTTTCATCAACGAACGACCGAAGCTCGTCGGTCAGCGAAAGATTGAGTGATCGGCTCATGGCGTACCTGCTGTGTTCAAGTTGATTCGGGTACCTTAATGTCCAAAGTATACCATTTGTGACGCTATTTGTCAATTAATGTCACATAAAACACGCGTATAGTGCAGCCGCGTAAGGGGGCGGGCATAGATACGAGTGCAAATCTTCGACTCCCCCAGGTTCAAAAAGAAGAACCTGGGCCACCCACCAGGTAGAAGTTACTTTAATCTTGTTATTGTATATCTTTTTGATCTGGGAATATTGAAACGGTAGCTGAAATTGCCGGAACCGCTCAAGAACTGAACTGGTCACAACACCCTTCATGATTGGTGTATAATACGATGGTTGGTTGATTTGTCACGAAATAATTCGTGATTGGAATTGACCGGATGCAAACTAGCACTTAGAGCGCCGTAAGGCAGGTCGTTCATTCCCTCCAGGCAAATGGTTGAATCACCTCCACCATTGACACTCGCGCCCACCGGCATAGTCGAATCAGAGCAGCACGGCGCCAGCCTGCGGACCAACGCATGCCAACAGGACATCGGCACCAACATGTCACCAGGCTTGCGCCAGGTGCTCTGACCATATTCGTCGCACGAGTGGCCCATGTCCTTTTGTTTGGACCTGGGGGAGTCGATGATAAACGGATAGTGCCAAATATACGACACTTATATAACATGACGAATCTGTTGAGTGGGTAGGATATGGGCGCCCGCTATGGTTAAGGCAGGTCAACCTTTCGCCAATTTGGGATTGGCGAAAGAACGACCTGCCCTACCCGGCTTCGGTAGCGATGCCTCGACCACTTACAGCTTTGTAGTTCCAACGGTCAGCGTGGGTGCCGAAATGTTCATCAAAGCAATGTGGTGGAATTGCACCGAGTGTGATGTCAGGTGGATCTATCAGCCGGGCTAAGCCTCGGCAAGGCTTATTGGCCTTGAAGGCTTTCGCCAGGTAATAGCCCGCCCCACAAGGCTCAACGTTACCTACGCGCTCACTTGGTTTCTTTCAGGGCGGTTTGCATGGTTAGTACGGCGTAGGCGGTTACTAGGTGGGGGTTGCCTTCGAACCAGCGGTCGGCTTCGTTGCTGAAGCTGCCGTCGGGGCGTTGCAGGCCAATCAACTTTTCGCATAACTCACGTCGCCACTGGTGGGCGGTGCCTTTTGTATCGACCAAGATGTCTTCACCCCAGGCGTGCAGTGCGCGAGCGAAGGTGTGGTAGTAATAGTATAGACCCTCCTTGGACTGAGCGCCGGGCATGTTGGGGTTATGATCGAGGGTGTAGTGTCGCTGCATCCAAGCTAACGCACGCTTGATGCGCACATCGTCGCGACTCACTTGGGCGTATAACATGCTCTTGAAACCTGCATAAGTCATGGAGCCGTAACTTCGCAGTTGAGGCCGTCCATCTACGATCACCGTACCGGCTTTGGACTCACCTTGGCCGACCGGGGTATAGACGAATCCACCGACTTCGCTTCCTCGGGCGAAGGATTGATCGTTGGTCTCGCTGAGCATCTGACAGCGTGATACAAAAGCTAGTGCTTTTTTGTAAGCCGGATCGTCATGCGAGAGACCGCTTTGATGCAAGGCTTCCAACATGTACTGGGTATTGGATAGATCAGGTCTTTTGTGTTTGCCATACCCCTGCCCGCCGTACCAACTGCTTGAAGGGTCGTGACCTTCCTGCTCGTCCCATTGTAATTTTTTGAGAAAGCGTTGTGCGTTGCGGATGGTCTGCTGATAGCGATCGTCCTTGATGGCGGATAAGGCTAACAGGCAAACGCTGGTATGATAATTACGCATGCCTTCGCCGGGTACGTAGATCCCGCCATCACTTTGCACGTAACGCATGATATATTCAAGCCCGCGCTTCACGACGGGATGGTTAGGGCCGTAATCTTTGTCCTGCAACAAGGCTTTGATAACCAATGCGGAGATCGCAGGATGAGATCGCCCAAACGCTTGCCAACCGCCGTCCGCTGCGGGGCCGGTAGCGAGGTAGGCTAAGGCTTTGTCGATGGCTACGGCTGTGGAGAATCGCCAGCCGGGTATTTGAGCGCGAACGAGTGGCACACCAGTATTGAATATGATCACGCCAGCTATCATTTTTATTAGCCATGATCTTAGACGATTCATGTTTCACGTTCCTTACATCGCTAGACAATGGTACAACCTCATGCCCGTATTATAGTTCATCACATACTAAGTGGCCAAGTATCATCGACTCCCCCATGTCCAAAAAGAAGGACATGGGACACCATGCACATGGCCGCGCTTCGCTTGACCATGCCACCCATCATCAATGAATGACTAAAGCTCTAAATATCATATTCCTTGCGGCGCTGGTCACGTTTGAGGCGGTAGGCATCCAAAAAATCGTCGGTGACACGGTTCAAATCTTCCGGGGGTGGGTGCTTTCGCAATATGCCGGCGCTATAACAGGCGAGTAAAAATAAACCCACACTACCAACAAACAACGCTGCCGTGATCAATCCAATACCCCAATGACCTGTGCGCAAAAAGAGAACGACGGTCAATGCGCCATACACCAAGGTCATCAAACCGGTAACACCCATGGCCCAATATCCGCTGGAAGCTTTCTCACCCTGTAAACCAACTCCCACGGCGGCTAGGCCTATGCCACCGACAAGGCTCGTTGCGATGCCCAGCGTAATATAGGCCGCGGCTGACGACGATGAGTGAAGAAAGTCCGTCCATTTATCTACGGGGGATTCAGCATGATCGATAAAAAATGCACTGAATAACCACACGCCACAAGCACCGAGCATACATACCATGCCCGCGCCTTGAAGCACAAAGCCGGCGCCGGTTACAAACGCGCGCGGGTTGTCTGATTCGATAGTGCCGTTGGTGGGTTGATCTGAAGAAATTGGATTAGTGGTTTCAATGGACATGGGTTATAACTTAACTGTTTGTAACATGCATGATAGCCGATGCACCGAGCAAGCTGAAGCGTGCGGCTCGATCTATGTAACCTCCCTCAGATATTTGATGTCGACTCCTTCACGGGGGCTGTTTGTGGAGCCGTGATAACCTTTTCTTGCTCGCACGTCTCCACCGCCGGGCTATCATCAACACGTTGACTACCCACGTATGTAGTGCCTCGCCAAGTTGTGGAGCCTGCGCCCATCGATCTTAGCCAAGCGCGGACTAGAACAATCAAGGTCAGACACGCACCGAACAAATAAAAAAACGACCATATCGAGGGAATGCGCATGGGTCGGTATGATCGCCAGACAACCATTTGCATAAGTAGCACAGCCAGCGTCCATTCGATCGCTAGCAGCCGCCATACCCA
>JAJRWX010000075.1 GCA_024276605.1 Planctomycetota bacterium
AGGGTGGCATGGGCAAGGCTTTTTTTGCCCGTGGTGGCCACCGGAGCTACACGGGTAAGTCCCGATGTATCCCGACTATACGTCGGGATACATCGGGACTTACCCATGCCACCCGAATTCTTAGCTGTGACGAAGCACTAGTACGCTTTCAACATAAAACTAGGTTACCCGCTGTGCGGGAACGACAGGCTTATCAATTCGAAGCCATACCCCCTGGCTACGACCGATCACATGTCACGAAAACGAGCCTTTACACGTTATGCATTTTAATTGTTACAATGTTTTGCTCTTGCACGTCCTTCTCCTCGAGTGATTCCACGCCAGACAACGAACGCGCAGCTCAAACATCCCCGCGTATTGATGATGCTGATGACAACGCGCGTGTATCACCTTCGCTGCAGGGTGAGATGTTAGCACCTGGCGATTCATTAGCGAGTACAAACGTTAATTCACTTAATACCAATACGATGGACGCGCTGTTGGCACAGGGTCAAGAGAGTTTGTTTTTTGGAACTTCGATAAACGATGGTGCGTCTTGGACGACATTGGCTATGCCCTTGATGGGCTTCGAGCCATTGCCCGAACTTCTAAACATGTTTTCCGATCAGACAATCATTGAACTTTTAGATCCGCCAAGTTTGCCGCCAACCACCACATTTTTAGAGCAAAGTTGTAGAAACCGGGGTCTTCCGGACTATTACTGTCGTCAGCGCTATGGTTCATAACCCTAGTGCTGTGTCACAGCTTAATGTTCGGGTTCATCCAGGGTGGCATGGGCAACGTTTTTTTTGCCCGTGTCGGCTTCCGGAACTACACGGGTAAGTCCCGATGTATCCCGACTATACGTCGGGATACATCGGGACTTACCCATGCCACCCGAATTCTTAGCTGTGACAAAACCCAAGCTCTTTAATTAAGATTTCGTTTCCCGCTTGCGATGGCTGCCACCAGTCCACCCTTTACGGAAAGGGCTGTGAGAGTCACCTCCATTTTGTGGGTCGATAGTCCGTGTACGCCGGTACCGACGAGCAGAACGGGGTCGTTATCGGGATTTCCATCACCATCGTTCAGAATGGACACATCGAGACTCAACGTACCATCGCCTATGGGTTGATCCGTGAACCAAGCTCCACTGCTGAGATTTGTTCGCCAGTTAGGATCCAGACTGATTTGGGCAAATCCAAGTTCCAGCGCAGATTGGGCGTAAAAACGAGCGATCATGGCTTGGTCGCCACCTTGTGCTGAACGCCGTTGGATGCGTGCGTACATCAAAGCTGACAAACCAATAACCGATACGAGTATGGTAGTGCTTAAAAAATAGACATAGGCTACCGCGCGACGGCGGTGCTTGCCTAAGCTATGGCAGGGTACGGTTCGGCACGCACGGAATCTAGTAGTTTCCATCACAAATACTCCCATCACCTTCAGCGGACTCTGCAATCCCGTTGCCACAACAGTACCGCCCCGATTTCGGGCCATTGCTCTTGCTAAGGCAATCGGTGACACAAGTAGTGCAGTCTTCGCCTAACTCACATAAACCATTGCCGCAGATCAGACAGGCAGCATCCGTAGAGCAGTTGGGATCGGCGCAATCGGTCGAACCGTTACAATCATTGTCTAATCCGTCATTGCAATTTACGCCCGGCTGTTCGAAGGCTGCCTGGGCACCGCAATCTGCGGGACATGTACAGGTATCTTCACCCGTGTCACAATTTCCGTCGCCGCAGATGGCCGGTTTCTGGGCGGCCCATTCGATGGCTCGTTTCATTAACGTCTGTCCATCTGCGGAGAGGGCATTAAAGTCAAAGCTGACATCACCCCAAGGTAGTTGAACTCGTCGGCCTGCCGCTGGTGTTCCGCCCACCAATAAATCACCGCTTTCGATAACAAAGAGAGAGTCTTTGCCACTGTCAATTGTAGCTAAAACCTGAGCACCGCCGGCTATACCGGATACCACCTCTGAAAACCACTGGGTGGACGTCGATAGTGTCAAGGTGCCTGTTGCAAAGGTAGACGTGATGAAATGAGTATTGTCAACGACGTTAACAGCGCTCAGATTGACGTAAAAGGTGGAGCCGGATGCGAACCCCAGAGAGGAGATCAAGGGCACATTCGCATTAACCACACCTACCGTGGCATTTGTCAGCTTTGTACCCAAATCGATAGCCGCAACTTCCACCGAAATATAGGCCACATCAACGCCTATCAATGCCTTGGCATAGTTGGACTGTGAAGCAGACGCCCTAATTAATTGTATGCCGAACCCCCAGGACGCCATAAGTGTTTGACGAGCCAGTTCCTGTGCGGTTAAATTGGCGGTGTCGGCAACTACGTATAGAACCGTAGGTCCGGTTGGACACGTAGTGTTGGCACAATACGTATCAGTCCCTTGTGAGGTGCCGCCTTGTGTTGCGCAAGCCTCGGCCCGCAGGTTCTCACAGAAACCGCCGTCAAAGCAACAGGCTTCCAATAGGGGTAACCCAATGGTCTTGATCGCTACGATTTTCGCAGCGGGGATATTATTATAAGCTACGGTTACCGTGATTCGTTTGTTGCCATTATCTACGGTAATAGCCGTGCTCAAATCATTGGCATTGACGAAGACAACGCTCACGCTACGGGACCATCCCGTCATGCTGGTATACGTAGTACCGTCCTTCGCTTGTGGCGGCGATGCCACCCATCCGTCGTAGTCATCCACATCATTGAACAAACTGCGATTGCCCGTAGCTACCTCGTTACGGCCCGGAACATTGTCAGGTCCAAGGGGATACGTAACGCTGCCCATTGACATCAAGGTCTTGCGGGTCGCTTGGGCCATGTCCCCATCTGTGTAGTCCTGCTGAAGAATCTCTGACATTAAGTCTTGCGCTAGGAGATGACCCTGTCGCATATTATCGACTTTGAACTGGGAAGCCTTGGAAGCGCCCACCGTATTTAGCGCGGCTACCAGAGCAATACCCACGAGTGGGATAGAAATGATCATATCGAGTAGTGTAAGCCCACGGCGGCGTGAAAAGCTGCGATTTTTCATGGCAAAAGTGTTCATCACAGTGCGTTCACCTTAGGCCTGTTTAGCATCTTCGTTTGCGTTTTGGCATTTGGAGAAATCCCGGTCAGTTGCAGGTCAATGCGTACGCCGGTATACAAAACCGGTGCAGCCGCCCAGGCAATCGCTCGCCGCATGATAGTCAGTCCATCGGCGGTGACTTTATTAAAATCGAACACCTTCCAACCCGCCCAGGGCAAACAAACACGTCTCGTGTTCGCGGTGCCGCCACCATACATGGCTCCACCAACATCGATAACCAGCAGTGACGGAGCCCCAGCCACAATCTCCCCACCCAACACTTGCGTTCCAGCGGATACTTGGGCCGTAGTTATGGCCAAGTTATCCGTCGACGAAAAAAGCCGTATACCGCCCAGCGTAAAGACTGACGTAATCTCGTGGGTATTGTCCACAATATCAAGGAAGTCGGCCCAAAAAAGGGTACCACTTTGCGAAACTCCCATAGCGGCATAGAGGCCAGTAACCTCGTTGACAATCCCCAGCTTTGGGTTGGCAATTAAAGGCCCCACGTCGCCTGCGTTTGCATCATTCGAGATGTAAATGACATCGTTGTTAATTACAGCTGCATTAAATTCGGCCTGCGTGCTAAACGACGAGATCGGTTGAACTGTGAAACCCCACCCCTCCATCGTGGTTTTCCTTGTTATTTCTCCTGGGAGTAGCCATCCTGCATTGTCGACGATCATCAGAACCCTTGGCAGGCCATTCAATGGTTCGACGCGCTTGTCATAAGACAGATTTAATAGCTGCACGTCATTGCACACGGCAACAACGGTTCCGCTGTTGTACTGCCGGGTGAACGGGTCGCCCGGCGTGCCGGACCATGCATAGCGAATGGTCTCCGGGCCGACGGCGCCGTGACCACGATCAGCTACGGTGAAGGTGATAGCATTGGCCGTCTCTTCCGTAATAGCATTCGCATAAAAAAGTTCGCCAGCCATTTGATCCACTACGTCCATCGCCTCTATCTTTTTCACGACCGGGTCTTGGCTGTCGGGGATGGCGTGGCTCGTGACCACAATGACCGAGGTCATGACACCCATGAGGATCGTCATGATGGACATGCTCACTAGCAGCTCGGCTAGTGTAAATCCTAGCCGGTACGTCGTTCGACGCCGTGCCATTATGGTATGCTGAAACAAGATGGTCATTGTACGGTTGCCTTCCCCGTCTCAGCATCAACTACAATGGTCCGCACCCGGGGACCAACGCTAATAACGACTGACCCACCGCTGTCAGGCACACCAAACACATCGAAAATGATGTTTAAATCTCCACCAAAATCCGCAGAAACAATGGTTGCGCCGTACGGCTCCTCCTGTAAAGATGTCCCATACTCACGAGCCGGATAGTCGGGGTGCGGCATGCCCAGCAAAGCATAATTATCGAGAGCGGGATTGAAACTCACCGTTTGAGCTACGTTGGCGCTCTTGGCTTGTCGCTGGGCCAGGGCGAGGTCCACGACAATACGCCGGGCCGCGGATTCGACGCGATGAAGTGCAATGGAACTGCTGAACCGCGGTACCGCGATCACAGCGAACATGCCGATAATGACCACAACGCATACTAATTCCACCATCGTGAAGCCCAGCATAGAGACGCTACGCGATAGTGTCTGTCGTCGTGTCGTCTTCATCTTGCATGTCACGGATGTGTTATGTATCTAACCACCAATAGTCGTACTCCAGTGTCGTATCGGCACAGTACATGCGGCGGTTGTTAGCCTACGCCGGTCTGATAATGCCGATCATTTCCTACGGAAGACTGTGGGGCGTCGTCGAAAAATGACCTAGGTGGGTAGAAAAATTATTCGCAAGAGAATCAATAGTGCCGCATCATTGACGCTTCATAATATCGGACGCGTTCGATCCGGAATATATGATGCCATGCCGCAAACACCGAACATGTCTCACATCACGCACAGAGAGTATGACAAAATTGGCGGGTGGGTGGCATGGACAAACGCCGCGCTATCGGGTTGCCGAATGTCCAATGGATGTTGCTCGCGGCGTTTGCCCGTGCAGGTGTAACTGTGGAAAAGCACGGGCAAGCGTCGCCCCTACGCATCTTTTCATCCGCGATCCATTCAATGCGACGCTTGTCCATGCCACCCCACTCAAGCCCGCCTAATCTGTCTTGTACCCTCACGCACATACCCTATCAGGCGTGTTGATCATAGAACCACTAACTTAGGCTTGCATATGAAGTCGATCCAACCGGCGTTGGTCGTACAGATAGGCCATTAACCTGACCCGGATAGCGTCACTTTGAGCTTAATCTCCCGGCCATCGCGAACGACGACGACATCTACAGTGTCGCCGGGATTATTGTTGCGTGTGGAAGCCATGTAATCGTAAATGTTAGCTACCTTCTTACCGCCTATGTTAATAATGTAATCACCCGCTTTAATGCCGGCGAGGTCTGCGGGGCCTTGGGGGTTGACCGCTTCAACCTTCATACCGACCCCACCATCATCCCCATAGCCCGGGGAGATCCCCATGACCACACGATAGGTCGGCGTGCCACCGGGTGAGGGTAGCTTGGCTTGATCGATTTTCTGGAACTTCGGTCTGCTTGTCGAACCGGCTAACTCACCGGCCACCCGACTGATCAGGCGAACGACTTTTGCCCCTGCTCGGGCGTTAATTTTATGCGCATCATCAGAAGGTTTATGGTAGTCGCTATGTTGCCCCGTGAAAAAGTGCATGGATGGTACTTGCTCTCGTACAAACGGCGCATGGTCGCTACGACCACCGGTATCAGGTGAGGGGGCTATCAAAATGCCTAGCGGCCTAGCTGCCTTGGTGAGTAATGGCTCAAACATATCGCCGCTATTGGCACCAAATACTTCCAGTACACTTTTCTTGGCAGGCATGCGACCGATCATATCCAAATTGAGCATGGCTACGGTATCAGACTTGGAAACGAGTGGATGATCCACGTAATACTTGCTTCCGTGTAGACCAGTCTCCTCAGCGGAAAAAGCGATGAATAACACGCCCCGACGCGGGCCTTGTTGACCGGAAAGTGTACGGGCAATCTCAATGAGACCACTGACACCGGAGGCATTGTCGTCAGCCCCATTGTGTATTTGTGGGGGCAATTTCTCCTTGACGATTTTCCCGTCTTTGAACTTACGCATCATCGGTCGAGCGATGCCTAGATGATCGTAATGGGCGCCGATGACGATGTATTCATCCTTGAGCGATCCACATCCCGGCAGAAGGGCAACAACGTTGTGGGTCGGGGCTTTTTTTTGTTCAAAGGCGGCGTGACCGCTTACTTTGACATTGGCCAACGCCTTCGAGACGTAACCACCTTCATCACTGCGTTTTTGTAGTTGCTCGAGTGAATCCGCGCCGCCAAGTTCGAGCATGGTCTTGGCGTAAGCGCGTGAAATATGAAAAGCCGGAATGCCAAAATCAGCTGCACTATGCCGCTCGAACGCTACAAGTTCATCCACTTGCCCCTCTTGCGGCGCCTGGTTAACCACCAGCACGGCTACGGCACCACGATCCTTGGCGTTATATATTTTATTGCGGAAGCTACCATAATCACGCATGAATCCGCCATCATCCTCCCATCCTTCGGGTTTACCCCGAAGCACAAGTACGACTTTGCCCTTGGCGTCAATGTGCATGAAGTCATCGTGTTGTTTATCCTCAGCGGTAATGCCATATCCACAATAAACAACATCGCCTTCAAAAGACTGATTGGACGAAAAGTGAAATGGAATGTAATCCTTCTTTAACCGGCGCGGCGTACTATCAGATGCGACCGTCAGGTAACTATTATCCGTCAGTTTCCGCGCAAGTGTAATGGGGAAAGATTGGAAGTAGGTACCATCATCACCGATCGGCCTTAAACCGATTTCCTTGTATTGCGCCGCAATGTAGTTAGCTGCTAACTCTATGCCCTGCGTACCTACACCACGACCTTCGAGATCGTCAGAAGCTAAATAATCGATGTGCGATTGAAAACGCCGCTCAAGACCGGTCGTACATCCGGATAATACCAGCAGCAGAAAGACTAGCAGCGTAGCACGAACATGACGTAAGCAAAGACATGATGGGATCGAATTCACCAGACTAACTCCAGGGGTTTTAATATAAAAAGCCTCTGCCCAAGTAATCTACAGGCATCACATTAGGGCGTGAGCGTATAGGCTAAGACTTTCGGACGCAAATGTAATGGTGGCAGTTGAACCTAAAGATGCAACGAGTAGATGTTTGAGACGCCAAGAGAAACGGAAGATCCAGGCGGATTGAAGTCGGCGGCACAATTCCAGGTGTCAACACTCGCGACTCAATTGGATGCGTTGTGCACGGTGGTTAACGCGTATGCCAGCGGGTTAATCGCGTGGGTCGATCCGTCAAAAAGAATAGATCGAGATCGTCATTTAAGGCGCGGCGGTCGTGTTCGGCAATATCGGAGATATAGCTGGCATGATCCCCGGACGATTGGGTCATTGTTTGTGTGCGATGATGGGGATACCACAAACCCTCGGACCCCTTTGCACAACCCACACCTACCAGAAATAACCCTACCAATACCACCGTATGAAGCGCAACACGTGCTAAGCTCATATCGCTTCTCCTCGACTAAAAAAACCCCAACTTGCGCCCACACCTATATTTGACACGGACACAGCCCACACACTTATGTATGATAGTACTGGCTAAATGACTGTCAACCACTGTCTGGAGGGCACGCGCGAGTGGGTGGCATGGACAAACGCCGTGGAATGGGGCTGTCGAATGTCCAATGGATACTGCTCGCGGCGTTTCCCCGTGCGCAACCGAGGAAAAGCACGGGCAAGCGTCGCCCCTACGCCTCGTTTCATCCGCAATCCCCTCAACGCGACGCTTGTCCATGCCACCCAACTCAAGCCTGCCTAATCTGTCTTGCACCCGGCGCGAGTCCGTTAGCCCGCGACACGGGGTGTATGACTACCCTGTCATTTCCGTGAAAACGGGAATCCAGCAATAGTCAACGCGAACGGCATGAAACTTGGTTCCCGCCTTCGCGTATACGACCCCCCTGCGCTGGGAACGACGGCATCTACCACTTCTTTTGCGTACGAATAGTTTCGATCTGTACAAAATCGTATTTCTTGCCACGATTTAGACCTGGACAGTTCTGGTTTGCGCTATTCCAAGCGTTGGCAGATTTGAGGTTCACATGCCAAAAAGGCCAAGTGCGACATTGCAACGGGCGAACGGGGTAGATACTGCACATCGCTTTGCCATTTTCTCGTTTGAGGAAAATACAGTCCCCGTCGGGTTTTTCAGTTAAACTATATCTAAAGCCTACACGTCTTAGGTGTTTTTTATCAAGCGTGCCATCTGCAGTCCCAAGGAACTTGGCGATACCTGCGATTTCTTCCTTGGTCGCCCAAACATAACCCGGTTCACCGCTGCAACAGTTTCCGCACTGGGTGCAGGAAAAACTCAGCCCCGCAACATACCACTTCTCTTTAGCCATAGACACACCCATCGTGCGACGCTGCGCTTAACTTCGATCACGACGTAACCAACGTTACTTTATATCACAATAATGTTGTGACGCAGTGTATCGAAATAAGCAACCTCGTCGAGTCATCAACCTCTTTATCGGGCGTCGCTGGTTTGAGGCTGATAGCCACTTTTTGCATCGCCAACGTATGTCGATGAACACCGGGGGCGTGCGCACGCCGGAATTAAAAAAGATGATGATGTAACGGTGGTTTCATGCAACAAACACTAGACCCGATGCATAAACACACTTGGGCTTGGATCGTGATGTTCGGCCTGATCGCGGTCATGTTGATGCGCCTACCCCCCATGGCTGCGGAGCAGGACTCGGTATTCGGCGCATTTCGAGCGCTCGTTGAGGTAGATGCCATCGCGCGCCAGCAGTTTGTCGAGCCGATCAAAGATGACCGATTTGTAGAGGGCGCGTTACGCGGCATGATGTTTCGACTCGATCCATACAGTAGTTTCCTTAACCGTGATGAACTTGCGCAAATGCGACACCACAACGAAGGCGCTTACATGGGTATCGGTGTCGAACTCGGCTTTGTGCATGACAAACCCACGGTTATTGCCGCAGCCCCGAACGGTCCCGCGGCTCGCGCGGGAATACTTGCCGGTGATTCCATTTTATCCATCAATGGAACCCGGGTTCATAACCAATCCATGTTGGACTTACAATCCCTATTGCGTGGTGAAGACGGTCAACCGCTTACGATTGTTTTTCGTCAACGCGATGGCGGTGAAAAACGTACCACATTGGTTGCCCGTGAATCAATCAACATTGAAACGATTCGCGGATCACATAGAAACCGTGATGGTCAATGGGTCTTTCTGCTCGAAACGCAAACGCCCATCGGCTATATCCGCATCAGTAATTTTGTGCAAACGACCGGACCGGATTTCGTTGCAGCATTACAATCAGTGGTGTCCGCCGGCGCCCGGGGATTGATATTGGATTTGCGGTTCAACCCCGGAGGACTATTTACGCAGGCGATATATATTGCTGATCTTTTTATCAGCGAAGGTGTGATTGTCTCGACGGTTACGCGTAGGTTAGCCACGCGTGACTATCGTGCCACAAAAAAGACACTGGCTGGCAAACTTCCGCTGGTCATACTCATCAACGAAGCATCAGCCAGCGCGGCAGAGGTGCTTGCCGGTGCCCTGCAAGATCATGACCGAGCAACCATTGTGGGTACGCGAAGCTTCGGAAAAGGTAGCGTACAACATCTCATACACCTGCAAAGTATGGATGCGGCGATCAAACTCACGACTGCGTATTACAGGCTTCCCAAAGGTCGCATCGTCCATCGATACAGGGGCAAGAAAAATAACAGCAATTGGGGCGTATTACCCGATCTCATCATAGAGCTTTCCGACGAGCAATCCCGGGCTATTCAACAATCATGGATTGAAGTGGAAAAGAAAAGTAAGCTCAGCTCGCATGACGATCATGTACCAGCCGTGATTCGAGATATCCAATTCACACGGGCTATCCAAGTGCTTACGCAACCGTAATACATCAATATAAGCAAGTCCATGTCCGGGCATGAAAAACCGGAAAAGCACAGGCAACCTCCCCCACATCTACAATCCGTGCAAACTGATGAACACCTGGGTTGCCAAATCCTGCAATAGTGAGAATGACTGAGACCATTCCGTAAGATACCGCCAATATGCGTTATCAAATGTGTCGAGTAATACGGTAGAAATAAGTAACCCAACTACAATGATCAGCATGGACGTGAACACCAGGAGCAGTAAAGCCCATAGCCACCCACTACGCACGCGAAGATAAGAATGAAAGCCAAATCCAAGTGACAGGAAGAGAATGATGAGTGGGCATTGTTCAACACCCCAAATGAGCGAATTAGGGAGATAATTGTTGAAAAACCATATCATTGGCATGACTATCATTAACAAGACGAAGTCGCACAGGAACTGCCAACCGACAACACCAATCCAACAAAAAACAAATATTCGCAAGATGTGTTTTTGTCGTACCCGATACCGCGCGATGGTCTGCCGGAATATCTGAATCGTAAGCCAAATAGTGAACATCAGCAGCGACGGCACAGCTAGTTCATGCAAGGTTCCGTATATGCAACGACGCAACATAGGACCGTGAAATGCCGCTGAGGCTGCGGTGACGGCCTTTCCATAGCGGAGATTACTAAACTCCTGCCATACGATGGCTTTGCTTAACGAGATCAGGATTAACGACGCTATGACAAATACGAGCAAGAAAAGCAGCGCGCGTGCTACCGGCACGGCGGATAACGGTAGCCAGCGCCAGAGCCGCCAAGGCTGTAAGCACATCCAACATGTAAACAAGAACGAACGAATCGGATGATAGCGCCAATGATATTCGAATATAGGCGGACGCGCGTTGAACTCTTTCACTGCCCTGATTAATTCGTCCCATTGAAAGTGAAGACCACATTCGGGACACCGTGGCAGCGTCAGCATTTTCAGGTTGTATGCGCAGCGCGGGCAACTTAACTCGATGTCAAGTTCGGACCAGTTCGGGGCTTCATTATTGACACAAGCCTCATCCATGAAGACCCCCTGCCAACCATCTACATGGATAGTAGATGAGCTGAAAGTCAGACGTCCCCGACGGTGATTCCGGAGCAAGCTCCAGTATGGAGGCGAGTAAAAACCGCCCTATCCTGGGTTAACGCGGGCTAACTCATATGTCGAATCACTGCTTGGCCGAACTCACTGCATTTGAGCAGCTTGGCTAATTCGCCTTCGGCACGCATGAGACGCTCGAAATCGTAGGTCACTTCCTTGGCACCGATCGCACCGTTTATACCTTTCACGATAAGATCAGCAGCCTCAGTCCAACCCATATAGCGAAGCATCATTTCACCGGAAAGCAGTACGCTGCCAGGATTCACCTTGTCCTGATCGGCGTATTTTGGGGCTGTGCCGTGGGTCGCTTCAAAAATCGCGTGGCCTGAGACGTAATTGATATTGCCGCCGGGTGCAATGCCGATACCGCCAACCTGGGCGGCTAAAGCGTCAGACAGATAATCGCCGTTGAGGTTCAGCGTGGCTATGACATCAAACTCACGCGGACGGGTGAGTACCTGCTGCAAGGTAATGTCCGCGATAGCGTCCTTGACGAGAATCTTACCTCCGCTGAGCGCCGTCTCCTGTTCGGCATTGGCTGCTTCCTCGCCTTTATCTTTCTTGGTACGCTCCCACTGCGTCCAGGTGTATGTTTTGTCACCGAATTCTTTTTCCGCCAGCTCGTAACCCCAATCTCTAAAGGCGCCTTCGGTGAACTTCATGATGTTGCCTTTGTGTACCAGTGTAACGCTTTTTCGGCCAGTTTGAATGGCATACTCAATAGCCGCACGTACGAGTCGTTGACTGCCCTCGCTACTCACCGGCTTGACGCCAATCGCAGAGGTTTCCGGAAAACGAATGTTCTTCACACCCATAGCATCTTGCATAAAAGCGATGACCTTTTTGACTTCCGGTGAGCCGGATTCCCATTCGATGCCGGCGTAAATGTCTTCGGTGTTTTCGCGGAAGATCACCATGTTGACATTTTCGGGTCGTTTCACCGGCGTCGGAACACCCGTGAAATGTCGCACGGGTCGGATGCAACAGTACAAATCCAACTGCTGACGTAGCGCAACATTAAGTGAACGAATACCGCCACCAATCGGCGTGGTGAGCGGTCCTTTGATACCCACGAGATATTCCCGAAAGGCTTTCACCGTATCGTCCGGCAACCAGGTGCCGTATTTGTCATAAGATTTTTGACCGGCGTATACCTCAAACCAGTTGATCGTGCGCTCGCCGCCATAGGCCTTTTCGACCACCGCGTCGAATACCTTCACCGAAGCCTGCCAGATGTCTCTACCTATGCCATCACCCTCGATAAACGGAATGATGGGATCGTTAGGGACATTAAGCTTCCCCTGATTCATCGTAATCGTCGTGCCTGTTGTTGGTGGGGTAAGGTTCTCGAACATGGTTAGAAAGTCCTTCCGTTGGTTGATTAATAGTTGCGCGTATTACCTGATCTATGTCTTGAAGCGAAAACATTTACCCCCGTCCGCTCAAGACTTGGCATGGGGTTATCCCCAGCACCACAGCGCGGCAATATACGTATCCAGCGTCATGTCGTCAACAAAATGCAAGTTTTTCCCGCTAACGGGGTGCGTGACGGAATCATCTTCGGACATGGCTCGTACCGCCGTGAAAGCCTACGGATATACGATCAGAAGCATCGGACGCAAGCACGGTAGCATCCGGTGACATGCTGGAATAGTGCGTCCCCAGGCACGCACGGCAGCGATGACTCGGCATTCGTTTGTATTTCTCATGTAGGGCGCTACACAAAAAAACGAGAGCACTATAGGCTAGCCGTTCATGACTACTTCCAGTCTTCATCGCATTGTTATTATTGGCTGTGGGTATGTAGGCACGGCTGTGGGTCGTGAGCTTGCCGCGATTGGTCACGATGTTATAGCCACGACGACTAGCCCATCGCGACTAGATGAACTTCGGCGTATAGGCCTGACAGCTTGCCAGCTTGAACTTACAGACGTAAACAAGCTACGCAGCGTGTTGGTTGATCGTGATGTCGCACTGCTGACCTACGGTGCGGGAAGGCATGGTGATTACAACCGCGTCTACTTACAAGGGGCACATAGCATCGTAGCAGCGGCAAGAAGTACGTCGATTCAACGCATCATCTATACATCATCAACACGTGTCTACCATCAGCAGGATGGATCGTGGGTAGATGAAACATCACCGACAAATCCGAGCGATCCTAAAGGACAAGCGCTCGTGGAGGCTGAACGTGTACTACTAAATGGCCTAGCTCATGCGCAGCCACCGACAGCCACTATGACTGTATTACGCCTGGGAGGTATTCACGGACCGACACGATCGCTGACGGATCGTATCTTGACATGCGCCGGGCAACAACGCCATGACGGCCAAGGGTATGTTAATCTCATTCACGTAGATGATATCGTGACAGCCATGGTGAAACTTGTGTGTACTAACTACCACGGTGTGCTTAATCTAACCAACGATGACCCGATGATCCGGCATCAGTTGTATGACACTATTCTGGCTCGCGCTAAGATGAAACCTATCCATTGGACGGATCACAACCAACCAAGCCGAGGCAAGCGCGTTTGCAATAAACGTATCAAACATGTACTTCAACTCTCGCTGTCCCGTTCATTCGCGTAACGCAAATCATCGCAATGATTTTAGACACTTAGATACCAAGACTAATCCGTTTACACTAACAATAAAGCCCGCACGACGCATGTCGTACAGGCTTTATTGATAGATCTAATTCAGGATCATGTGCTATACAGCACATGCGTGAAGGACAATTAGAACTCGAGCGCCCATTGAATCTTAGCCGCAAAATCACCCGAAGCATCATGCCCATCTAAATTAATATCAAAAGCAAACTTCAGTGCTTCGTCAGCATTGAGATGATGTACATAACCTAACTCTAGCGTCTGAACGCGAGCATTACCTTCTAGCTCGCTGCTCTCGTTGAGGTAGTTGATAATGCCGAGACCGTTTTCGCCGCACTGATAATCAAAGCCGACACCAACGCCCCACTGGAATGAGCGACGATCATCGTCGTCACCAAAAAATCCGGAATCATCGTCAAAGAAATCATTGCCACCACCGCCATCGCCGCGCTCGCCGTCATTGACCTTACCAAAGCCTTCCAGATGACCTCTCCAACCGTTTCCGAGATCCTTGGTAAAGTTCAAATGCAACTCACCGTCAATACCGTTTGAGCCATCGCCCGTTGGAAAGCGTGCAGCTATCCAAGCGGCAAAGGCAGGTGAGTCGCCGGTATCACCCGTAAACTGATTGAACAACAACAATTCCAGATCGCCGGCGCCCCTGCCACCACCTTCAAAAAGCTCGATGGACATCAATTCCAACTCAATGTGCAAGGTGTCGGTATAACCATACTTAATACTGACAGCCGTAGAGAAATCGTCGCTGTCATTAAATTTCTCCCATGCTCCTTCAACTTCCAATTCCCACTCACCGGCTTCAACGTTGGAATATGCTTCACGAACGTTGTAGAACCTACTCACTTCCAAGTAGCCATTGCCATCACTACCTGCACCCTGGCCATCCTGCATAGCCGCCCAGTGTGGTTGTAGTTGAAGGGAATAATCCACGTCGCCCGCGTTTGCGGATTGGATCGCAATCGACAAACCAAGGACCAATGCTGTTCGGAACAGATGCGTCTTTTTCATGTTAGTGCGCAACCTTTCATTTAGAATAAAAAAACCAATACAGCCCCTCCCCAATGCCTTACATGAGTATGCTTACGTAAGCAGACCCATAGTGCCAGGAAGCTGTATACCGCGCCATCAATGACGGTATTATCGACCCCGACGCCAAATTTTCAACAGCGCAAGTGAAAGAAAAACCACGTTTTTGACGTCATGAAGGATGTTTTTCTGCCCGTAGGTCAAAACAATAGAGCTTCGGAGGGGATTTATCGACCAATCCACGCTTATTTTGACACACGTACAACAACCCATGACTAAGTATCGGCGAAGTGAAAGTCTCATCGGCGATAAACGGCGAGAAACGAGATAATTCACGACATCCTGATGGCGACAGGTCCAAAAGGGCTAGATGGCCATACTGTCCGAGTGCGATAAAATAGCCGTCGGCGAAGATCAATGAGCCATCCCCGAAAGGCAAATCCAACTCACGATTTTTTCCACCCATATTGACTGAATCCACCCAATTCAACAGCTTTCGCCATTTACCTTTCCCTGTTGAAAAATCGATACACGCGATGGCGGTGTTAGATTTACTCATGCCATCCACACCGTAAAGATAACCTTCCTTGAGGATCGGGGTCATAAAATGGCATCGCATATCGTCCGTGCGCCACACAACAGCGCCGCCCTCGCTTCGCTTAGGATCAAGCAATACGCCTCCCGTTTTGTAGGCGGATGAGATAAATACGCGCTGATCATGTATGACAGGGGTCGAGGCATTCACCGAAATAAAGTTCTTGCTGCGAAACGGAAATCGAAAATCGATGTTTCCGTTGGTCGGGTCGAGAGTTAGCAATCCGCCTTTAGGCGGGTCACTCTCACCACCGGTAAAAACAACAATCTTTGGCTTACCGCTGAAAGTACCTATGGTGGGCGTTGCATACCCCGAGGTCCACTGCGACGCAGTTTTCCACACGATGTCGCCGGTCATCTTATCAAAAGCTACTACCGTTGGCCCGGCAGGCGCACCCACCTGCACAATGAGCAGCTTGCCATAGACCAAAGGTGCTGACCCGACGCCAAAATAATCTTGAGGTACGGAAAACTCTTTCGACGTATGACGCGTCCAATGCACTTCCCCCGTACGCAAAGAGAGACAGGTCAGCACACCTTCCACACCATGCGTGTAGACCCGATCGCCATCAATTACCGGCCCGCATCTTGGGCCGTTATTAAAACTGTACTTGTCCTCATATTTCGTGGGGTATTGATGTCGCCAAAACCGTCGGCCAGTCTCAGCCTCGAGGCAATCCACCGTTTCGTCATCACCTATTCGATGAAAAAAGACGAGTCGATCACCGCTAATAGCCGGGGCTGCAAATCCGTTACCCGTTTCCATCTCCCACACCACCGTTAGCCCATCCTTGGGCCAAGCTTTGAGGAGCGGCCGCTCGCGGGAGATATTGTTGTAATGAGGCCCTAGCCGCGTCGGCCAATCTTCAACAACGGCATGCTCATGAAGCGGTCTGGGTTTGGTGTGAAATGTGAGTTCGGGATACGAGGTGGGAGATTGTGATAAGGTTTTCTCGGCACGGGAGGGTTTGGCACGGCTACCATCTTTCCCATCAGCAAGACAAGCCGGTGCGCCTAGCAAGATGATCCCGGCGAATGCTAATGCACAATGATATGCGATGCCCATCCCTCCAACACCAAATCTATAATGCATGATCGAATCCTTAGTGCAGGTTTGGCTTCGTATAGATTCTATCAAAATCCAGGTCGTTCAAGACCATGTCATAGTTATTTCAACCTCACCCGCTTCGTCGTTATTCGCTAGACTTTTCAGCAGCTTTACTTTTCGATGACGCGTCCTTGGATACGAGCGCCTTGATCTCGTCGGGAAGAGCAAATCGGTCCGGCGCCAGCTTGGCATTTAGCTCGATAGATTCCATAGTGATACGCATGGTTTGCCCAGCTACTTTTTGTGTTGTCTTATGGGAAATCAATAGGTCACCAATTTTACGGTAGTCCTCAATAAAAACTTCCACCGGAATATCACCCATTTGGGTCGCTGCGGTAAACTTCATTTTGTCAAGAAGCCCAGTATCGACGTTGTAAAAATGTGTCATCGCTGGACCGGATTTTGGGGTCAACTTGATTTTATAATAAGAAGTTTCACCCTCCTTTTCCTCGCCCAGATTTTCCACTGTGGGATATATTTTACGCCATTGCAATTCGGCATTGAATATCGTCTCCCGCTCAGCGAATTCTGCTTCCTCGCCTTTCATGATCCGTGCACCTCTCATGGGATTGATGTCCCAAATCACTTTCCCATCAGAGCCTCTGCGCATCTTCCCCATACCCATAAGCTCCATTTCCGTGTAGCTTAGATTGGGCGCACTGGCATATGAGGTCATAGGCCCTTTGATAGACATCTCGACCAGTTCCATCGTACCTTTCATCACTCGATTTCGTACAGCTTCGTAAGCACTTTTACCACCTGTCACTTCAATGTATCTATCGAGCACTTTCGCGGCTTCACGCTTCGACTTTGTGTCTGCTTTTTCATCACCAGCCAAACTCTGTGTGACACTCATCCCGGCAAACATAGCCAATACAACACACATGCGTTTCTTCATCATCATATATGTATCCCCTTACGTCATTGTTTTGGCACTAGATGTACCACCCTTTATTTGACCTGAACTGCTTCGGCACGAATCCATGCTACGGCAGCATCCACAACATCATCATGACCATGCAATAGCGTCTCGCGGGTCAATTCTACTTCCACATCAGGTGTCACACCCTCGCCTTCGAGAACACGACCACCTTCGGACACGTAATTCGCGATCGCATATTGAAAACCATCACCGTTGGGTAGCCGCTCAATCACCGACGGGAGCGCCGCCCCAGCAGTACGCGACCCAAAAATACGCGCTCTGCCTAAATCCTGCAAACCGCCGGCAAGTATTTCCGACGTCGAAGCAGACAAACCGTCCACCAATACGGCTAAGGGACCGTGAAAAATGCGCGGTCGGGGATTGATCACAAACTTGAGATCACTGTTTCGCGTTCGCATAGTACCAAGCTTGACATCTTCCTCTTCAATAAACCACCCAGCCATCCCCATAGACATAGCTCCGATACCCCCGCCATTGCCTCGCAGATCGATAATCATACCTTTAGCATCCCACGATGAAGCCACGGCTTCGCCGAACGCTGGCATCACTAACATGGGATCAAAAAAGTGGTTAAAGCGTAGGTATCGAACTTCACCGTCAATGAGTCGGGATTCAAACCAAGTGTACATGGTCGGCATATTGCCAAACTTGATTCGATGACCACGTTTCTCTGCTAGGACGATTTCCTTTTTAACCTTGCGGTTATCGCCATCCCGAAAAACAACTTCAATCGTGTCACCAACATCACCCGACATTTTATGCTTGACGCTGCTCACGTATCGCATGATGCGATAGGTTGCGCTATTAGGCACGTCTGCATCAGGCGATGGAGGAGGTTTGATCTTTTTACCGTCAATGTTTTCTATGGTCCAACCTGTGCGCACGCCCGCACTCGCTGAAGGCGAATCCGGCGGTACGGAAACCACAACGGCTTTGTTGTCAATCAGGCGGAGGTCTATTTGCGTACCGGCCTGACCTGTATTACCCCGGTCACGAGATGAATCTTCATACACATGGGCAGGGATGACGGAAAAGTGCGTCTGACCTAAGGTGTCGATTAACTCTCGCATGGCAGCCCGCGCCTTAGCGGCGGTGCGTGCCTTTTCCACACGCGGTCGCAACTCACGACACGCCTCTTCCCAATCAACACCACCTAAAGATTGATCCCAGTGCTTTTCGGGAATGGTCTTAGCGATAAAATCAAAAGATTCAACATTATTTTTTATCTGAGCTTGTGTCAGCACAGACCGACCAAAGCCGCCGGAGCAGCCCGTCAGATGTGCCATCATAATAAACATGCCCACTAGATAAAGGGCGACACCACTTCTTCTGTCAACCAAACGGCTAAAAATCGTCACCATATCGAGTACTTTCTTTTTTTATCACATCGAATCGAGTCGTAACATCGTCATCATGTTACCTGCTATAATATTACCTCTGCAAGCAAAGATCATGTACAATGGTGTCGAAACTTGCGAATCTTCCTTTTGTGTACGAGTATTCACACACGTCGTGATAATGCATAAGCATGAATCAAAGCATAGAGGATAACACGGTTGTTGCGTGACAATGTAAGACACCATCATATATGAATAAAAGTTTGTACATTCTCGATGGGCATGCCCAGATTTATCGCGCCTATTATGCGCCTTTCGGTGAGCTTACCGCACCGTCGGGTGAGCCTACACGAGCCACACACGTATTCTGCAGCATGTTACTCAAGCTGCTACGTGAACGTCGCCCTGATTACCTGGTCATGACCATGGACGTGAGCGATGGGACCGTATTTCGCTGCGATATTGATCGCCAGTACAAAGCAAATCGCGAGCCGCCGCCGGATGATTTCAATGTCCAGGCAGAGCGCATTGTTTCCATCGTGACGAGTATGAACATCCCACTTCATCGAATAGAAGGCTTTGAGGCGGACGATCTCATGGCTACGATCGTCGAACAACTCCGAGATGAGCCAATCGATATTTTCCTTGTCAGCAAGGACAAAGACCTTGAACAACTTCTCTCTCCGCTGGTCCGCTTATATGACCCCGGCAAAGATCAAGTGATTGACGCCGAGTCGCTGCGCTTGACCAAAGGTTACGGACCGGATCAAGCCGTGGACATTCAAACGCTGGCAGGTGACGCCACGGATAACATTCCAGGCGTTCAAGGTGTCGGTGTGAAAACGGCGGCCAAGTTAATTGCCAAGTACGGCTCGGCCCGCGCCGCAGTCGAACACGCCGACGAACTGACGCCCAAAGCGGCGGAGCGTATGAAAGCATTTGCGGACCAGTTGGAGACGACGCGAAAACTTGTCACCCTTCGCCGAGACGTCCCCCTCGATTTTGTGCTGAACCATAGCCGCATGGACGCGATCAATCTACCGGCTGCTGCGCCTATTTTTGAGGAGTTGGGATTTACGCGCCTTACGGATCAATTGGACATAGTAGCCACTCTTTTGAAAACAGGATCAACGCAAGCGATAACCCCAGCCGGTGAAACCCCGAACCGTAGTCAACTTGGCACTTATACGCTGGTTAATACAATAGACGCATTGAAACAATTCGCTAGCCACCTCGCCAAACAACCATCTTTCGCGTTCGATACGGAAACCACCGGCCTTAATCCCGTATCCAGCGCACTGGTTGGCATTTCCATTTCATACGAAGAAGGGTCGGCTTTTTACATCCCCGTCTTGGGCGCAAATGCC
>JAJRWX010000076.1 GCA_024276605.1 Planctomycetota bacterium
CGAAGACGTCTGACGTTTTTCACGACTTGATAAGCCTTCGATCATCGACTCCCCCACCTCGAAACGAGATGGGTCACACGCCTCTAACGTAGTGTTTTTACAAGACGCTCGTCGGGCAATAACCCGACCTACAAGGCTACAAGGCTGTTGGACCAAACATGCCCGCGCCTAGGGGCTTGGGCATGGCACCCAACGCCATGCTACCCACCGCCCTACACGGCTACACCTGCTGGCTGAAATCGGGGATGTTGGTGAACGATATGCGCGTAGGTGCCGTAGACTGGGCACCGAACATGCCACCAAAGTACACGCTATGACGACCGAAGATCGCGTTGATACGATCCATGGTATGCGACAACACCACGCGATTGCGCTCACCGTGAAACAGCGGTAGCGTGGTGGATGATTCGCAGACCAGATCACTTAGCCTCATGCCCACGCAATAGGGCTTGCCCTGCGGACAATACGGCCAAAGTTTATAAAACCCCTCCAAAATGCTCAGCGTATCCTGACACAAACCCAGGCGTATCCACTCACGCCATTTCGTGTGCGGCAACACCTCGACATAAAGAGAAAGCTTTCTCGTCCAATAACCTAAATCACGCAAACGGGCGGCGGCTTTGTGAATCAGACGAATCAACACGGCATAGGCCCCCTCGCGCGTACGCCACTTGGGAGGCAGCACATGCGAATGCCCCACCGTTCGCCGGTGCGTGGGTATATCAGCCAGGTCATAACCATGCAGAAAATACCAGAACCTCTCTCCCTCCACACTGTGCCATATACGTGACATATCATCCGCCGATAGCGCGCATAGCTGCCGCATCGACCCAATACCCTCACGCTGCAGGCGGCGGAGCATGTTTCGGCCAATACCCGGCAAATCGTCCAACGCCAGCGCATATAGTCGCTGCGGCAGTTCATGCGGCTCAAGCACGACCAAGCCGTTGGGCTTTTCCATGTTACTCGCCACCTTGGCCAAAAACCGATTCGGCGCCAGACCGATCGAACATCGCACAAAGGGGCCAATCTCACGACGCACGGAGGTTTTAATCTTTTTCGCGATACCCACGGCAACATCCACGTCTCGCTCGTTACGCATTAAGCGACACGACATTTCATCCACCGAATGAATGGCGTGAACGTGTAGACAATCCTCCACCGTCTCCACAATCCGATGGTGATACTGCACATACAGCGCAGGCCTAGCCAGCGCAATGCAAAGCTTGGGACAACGCTGCCGCGCTTCACGAACCGAGGTTCCCGTATGAATACCGTAAGGCCTGGCCTCATAACTCACCGCAATGCAGCAGGTATTGTCAGTGATCGTCGGAACCACGGCTGTGGGCCGACCGCGAAACTTAGGCTGCTCCTGCTGCTCGACGGATGCAAAAAAAGCGTTCATATCGAGAAACAGCGTAGATAAATGTTTCACGCGGCTGGCCATAGACTAACATATACCTAACATTCGATCGCCCGTCAATCACCAGCGATCATCGACTCCCCCACCTCGAAACGAGATGGGCCACCCGACATGCCCGCGCTTCCGGCTTGGGCATGCCACACTCTGCGCTTCGCTAAGGCATGCCACACGCCGTATTTGGCGTCTTGAAAACACGGGTCGGCGGCGCTCGCCGCTCGGATTTAGCCGTCATGTCCGCCGATATAACGATCCGTTCCCCCAGCCTTGTCGTAAACCACTCTAATGGTTACGCTTTCGACCGTGGAAGAAACGAACGCAACGCCATTTGAATCTCAAGTTTGCGACGCCACCTCCGCCGCGACTTCAACGGTTTCACTTGACCGTATTCTGGAACTGGTTCATGCCTACTGGGGGTTCAACACACTTCGGCCATGGCAGGAAGAAGCCATACGAGCGACGCTCGACGGGCAGGACTCGGTCGTGGTACTACCTACAGGTGGCGGCAAATCACTTTGCTATCAAGTTCCACCGGCTATCACCCAACAAACACACATTGTCGTATCGCCGCTCATTTCACTAATGAAAGATCAGGTAGACGGTCTTACAGCCTGCGGATACCCGGCGGCTGCGCTGTATAGTGGGAAATCTACCGACGAAAAAAACGACATCATGCGCGACCTTAGAGCCGGTAAACTCCGGCTGCTGTTCGTTTCTCCTGAGCGACTTTTAATGTCGGGCTTTTTGCATGAGCTGGATCAACTTGATATTCGCGCTTTCGCGATCGATGAAGCGCATTGCATTAGTCAATGGGGCCATGATTTTCGACCGGAGTATCGCCAACTCGCCTTGCTTCAAAAGAGATTCCCCAAAGCCAGCGTCCACGCCTACACCGCAACCGCCACACAGCGCGTACGCGAGGATATCGCAAACCAACTTCAACTCACCAATCCTGCCATGCTCGTAGGGACTTTCGATCGACCCAACCTAGTATATCGCATTGTGCCTCAATTGGACGTTTATACGCAAGTGATTCAAGCCGTCCAGCGTCACAAAGATGAAGCGGTCATCATCTACTGCCTATCTCGCAATGATACGGAAGCCATGGCTGACATACTCAACAGCACGGGCATCAAAGCCCGCGCTTATCACGCAGGTCTGAGCGCAGACCAGCGGCATCGCACGCAAGACGCATTTGCGAGCGAATCGCTAAATGTCGTAGCTGCGACCGTCGCATTTGGCATGGGTATTGATCGCAGCAACGTCAGGTGCGTCATCCATGCGACCATACCCAAGTCTGTTGAACATTACCAACAAGAAACGGGTCGTGCGGGGCGCGACGGGCTTGAAGCGGAATGCGTGCTCTTTTACTCCGGTGCAGACGTTATGCGGTGGCAATCATTGTTCGAGCACAGCGCAGAGCAGCTTAAAAACGCTGAAAAGCTCATCGCCGCCCAAAAAAAGCTTCTAAATGAGATGCGGCGATATTGCACAGTGCCGCAATGTCGACACCGCGCACTCTCAGAACATTTTGGACAAACCTACCCTCAACAAAACTGCCACGCCTGCGACGTATGCCTCGATGAAACCGAAGCCGCGGAAGAAGCCACCGAAATCGCGCAAAAAATTATCTCTAGCGTAGCCCGACTCGATCGCATCAGCGGCTTTAGCTTTGGTGTCGGGCATCACGTAGACGTACTGTTAGGCGCAAATACGCAAGCCATTCGACAACGCGGCCACGATCAGGCCACGACGTATGGCTTACTTAAAGGTACGCCGAAAAAGACGCTCACGCATTGGATCTACCAACTGTTGGATCAACATCTGTTAACACGCACCACAGGTAAACTTCCCGTCCTGGAGCTTAACGAAGATTCCTGGGAAGTATTACGCGGTCATCGGAAAGTTCGATTGATTCGTACCGCAGTGAAGCAGGTGAAGGAAACGAGTATATCCACCATATCGTGGGACGGTGTGGATCGAGGATTATTCGAACATCTGCGCGTCATCCGTCGTGAGATCGCCGAGCAAGCCCAGGTGCCTGCTTTCGTAATCTTCAACGATCGAACGCTGCGCGATCTTGCCCGCCGGCGCCCAACCGGAATAAAACATTTCCGTAAAGTACACGGGATTGGCGATGCAAAGATAGAAAAATTCGGCAAACTCTTTTGCACAGAGATCGAAACCTACTGCAACGAACATGACCTTTCGACCAATATCGTGATCGACTCACGCCATCAAGCTGACTCTTCTCCGACATCCACACCTGGGAATTCTTCAAGCTCGAAAATAAGCAAATCAAAATTGATGGCCTTCGAGATGTTCTCGCAAGGAAAATCCATTGATGTCGTCATGGCGGCACTATCACGTGCGCGAAGTACTACAGCCGGCTATCTCTGCAACTTCATTGAAGCTACCAAGCCGGCTTCTATTGAAACGTGGGTGCCACAGTCCACCTACCTCGACGTAGCCCGCGCAGCAGATCAAGTTGGATTTGACAAGCTCAGACCAATCTATGAGCACCTCGACGAAAAAGTGTCGTTCGATGACATCCGACTGGTCGTATCCCATGTACGGATCCAACAAAATTGAGCATCGCTCACCGTACGTTTTTGTGGGAATGAAATGGTCTTCGCGATCAATATCAATGTCGCCCAATGAAACAGGCGCGCCCGGTCACAAGCGCGCCTGTCTCTGCGAACGCAAGGGATGCGTTGTTTATGAATTACGGTTTGAACCACGGACGACGCTCCTTGCGCCGCCGCTCAGACCGATTCTTCTTTTGATCATCACTGTCTTTCTCTACTTCCTTTCGTACACGCTCACGCCGACGCAGATCGGCGTATTGAGATGACATGACATCTTGGTCTAGACTATCTTCGGTAGCAAAGGGAGTATGGGTTTCCATGGGGACGCCCCTCATCTGACTACTCTGTCTCTGATGTTGCCAACAATTTGTTTCATTGATTAACACTTCCATCGGGGCATCCATAATCGATGGGTCTAACGACCAGTGTACCGAAGGATCATCATCAAAACCGATCACACCCTCGGCATACCAGTTCACCGGCATGGACATTTGTAAGTCGTAATCTTGAACGTATTGTACGTCATCATAACCCATAGCCGTGGCAAACTCGTACCTACGCGGCATCACCACCGAAGACATGGTCGAACGGCGATTGGACGCCGTACTCATACCACTTGACATAATACCTTCGTTCGATGAAAAACCAGGCGCGGTAGGAACATAAGAAACACCCGCCGACGAATATGTTCGACTGCGTGCAGAGGATTTATCGCGGGGTATCTGCCAACCAGCGCCAAACATGACGGCCCCGAAATACGCGTCATCCTCTTCGGAGGAAGCCACAACTTCTCGCTCCGCGAGCGTATAATCAAGGCAACGTATTTCTTCACGCAATCTTTCAAGTACGCGCTCATGTTGTCGTAAGGTCAAACGCACATTTATCGATTCACTATGATCCTTGTCCCGGTTGATCATAACAGCACTGGCCACACCTGGTTGGGCAGGACAATCCTGCCAATCGTAAGTCGATGAATATCGGGGAACACTATGTCTCACCAACGACGAGTCCCTTTTCGACGTCCGTCCGGTAAACCGCTGTTGATTCTCTTTATCGTTTACGCTTGATCGTGAATGACTGGGCAATGGTTGCAATTGGTCACGCTTGAATTTGCCATGTCCGCGCAACTCCTTGGTAGGCAACACTGACTTAGACCTCTGCTGAGGGTGCTTCGACCGTTGCGAGACAGGACCGGACTTTCGCTTTCTATCGTGATCGACCGTAAAACTTTTGTTATCAAACATGTTTGTTTGGTGTACGCGCTGAACCTCCGCATATTTTTGTAAAGTCGATGCGTCCTCGTTGATGGCATCTCGACATGGTTCTTCAGCAACCACTAGCGCATCGATCTCATGCCTATCGACTCCATGTCCTTGGGAATATGTTACCGACGCCGCATGATTGACCGGTGTTACGTCAGCTTCACACCACAGTTTGGAGATAATTTGCGAAGCCAGGGTCACCGGCAAAAAGGACTACATTGGCCAGCTCGCGTCGCTAAAATCACCACTACGAATTTCAGCATCTACCAACGCTTCAAAATCCTCACTATCACCAGGCCAAAACTCTTCGGTATCACAGGGTGAGTCGAATGGAAATACGACTTCCATCTGCGCTTGTCGCTGCTTTTGCATCTGCGCCGCTGCTTTTGGACGGAAGTATTTGAGCATCGGCGTAAGCTTCTCGACATCGCCAGCCTCATCATGATCATTCGTCAGATGCGAATCCTGGTGCGTCGTTATAGAGGCTGTTGCATGACGATGATCAGCTACATGCGCTCGCGTAACATGCTCAGGCAACACTTGTGTCTGCTTATGGCGTGCTTCCTGCTCTCGGCGTTGCTGGGCAATGTTAATATCAAATGGCGCTGAAGACTGTGAGGACATCGCCGCTATGTCCGTTGACTTATCACCTGCATGGTCCATGTTTAGTACCGTTACCCGCTGCACATTTTCAGCCTGGGGACCGACGAACTCCGTATTCTTCACTTGAGTAGCACGATCAGCCACTTGATCCAACTGCTTACGAGCAGCCATGAAATCCGGGTCTAGCTCAAGCACTTCACGAAAAGTCTTCGTAGCGTCAGCAAAACGTTTTTGGCCTCGATACATCAAACCCAAATTGTATAGAGCGTCAGGTTCGGGCAGAACAGCTTTGAAAGAACGCTTGGCGTCTTCAAACCTACCCAATCGAGTCAGCGCAATACCACGATTCACATGAGCGCGAGCAAACCCAGGCATGAGTTGAGTAGCTTTATAGAATTCGTGCTCTGCACCGGCCCAGCGTTCGCGAAACATCAGTTCTGCCCCTAGATCATTACGCAATATCGCATGATTAGGGGCTAACTCCACCGCCTTGCGGAGTGCCTTAGTCGCTTCTTCGTGGCGACCAGTCGCACTAAGCAAAGTGCCAAGGCGATGATAGGCTGCGATGAACGAGTGATTGAGGGCGATGACCTTTTGATACTGCACGATGGCATCATCCACTAACCCCTGTTTTTCCAACAATCGAGCCGCCGCGAAGTGTGTCTGCGGCAATATCTTCGGTGGATTGTATGCCGGAACGTTCTTGTTCGACCCCCGAGATGTTCGCGCCCACTTGGCCTGCCCGGACTCAAGCACTTGATGTTGCGACTGCGCGCAACCGGCTATAGTTACCAGGCACGTCGCGAACATAATCGTTTTCCCTTTGCGTCGCATCGCTATAATTACCTCACTCATGTGTTTGCTCTTCTTATGACCGTTACGTGAAATCAATCCCGTCTATTTAGTAGCTATGGCGTCCTCGTTTTTTATGCCATGTCGTAAGCACGAAAAATAACAGAGCCATTTGTGTCCTGCCTCTACGTAAAAATAGTACATACCCTAGTTACTGGCTTGGGAGGCAAATGGATTCCCTCCACCCGTAGCCGCTGCGCCGGACCCTGAATCAAGTTGGGTACCCCGCTGCAGCGCGTCAACCGCATCCTCAGCCGGTAGCCCGCGACCACCGGAGATCATGGTCTTCACTTCGACACGATCCATTGTGCATCCTGCTAATACGAGATACTCCTTGGTGTGACTTATCCGCTTGTCGACAAGTTTCATATCGCGTAATGCCGTGTCGTAACGCACCACACCGCCGTAAGCATTCAAAAGGGGAACCAGACGATCCAAACGAGCTACGCCCGTACCGCTCAACTCAGCTGTGTGAGGCACGAAGTGCAAATCCGCAATGGTCATATCATACAGAATCGCGTTATCTACCATGTTCGTCAGATGCGGAAACCTGTTCCGTTTGGTGTGATCCATCTTGTCTGTCATACGCTGTGTGGAAGTCACAATAGGTTGTTGACAACCTGTCCATACCAATACGAAACCACACAACAACATCGAACGTTTTTTCCATCTATGCATCATGATCTCCTTAGCGAAGCGCTCCTTAATATGGCCACTTCGCATAATACTTACATTGGACAACCGTTTCCCTTGCATCGCGTTTTCATCACTTACATATCGTGTATAAACCTTAAATCACTTGGGCCTATATGCCTGTGATTTTTTTCGTCGCGTCCCCAACAGACACCTGCGAAATCACGATGTACGATGGATATGTAGTGAGCCCTCAACCTGTGATAACATACTCAAATCGGCGATCTTAGTACTGCTATCGTGATACCCAATAAACCGAATGTTTCTTCACAATACAGCCAAGGCCATTTCACCTTTTAGCCACCCTGCCCCATAAGCACCTCAACCCTAGATTCGCGTTTCAATCGTCGTTTTTACAAAACGCGGTTTTCAATATTGATGTCGCCATTGCCATGGCTAGCATCGCAAGACGTATTTTTTTTCGCATAACCATTGCCTGAAAATAAAATGTGCCATTGGTTTACGAAATGGTTATAATCAGCCACCATGAAAATCTCCCAAACGCAATTGACCCAGGCTCGTGCGTTGCATCACCGTGCCACGGTTATTGACACACATGTGGATACAACACAGCGACTCGCCGACGAAACTTGGAATTTCACAACCCGCCATAACGAGGGACACGTAGACCTGCCCCGCATGAAAGACGGCGGCATTGATGCCATGTTCTTCGCAGTCTTCGCTGCCGGACCATTGGCCAAGGGGGAAGGTATACGAGCCACCCGCACGCAGATCCGACATATTCAGGCGCTGGCTACGCAATTCCCCGATGATGTGATCTTTGCTGTCACGGCTGATGACGTGAGAGAAGCCAAAGCTCAAGGCAAGGTAGCTATCATCCTGGCTATCGAAGGTGGTTATCTGATCGAGGACTCGCTGGATATACTCAACGAATATCGATCAGCTGGTGCAGCCTATATGACACTAACCCATGCGTTTCACACGACCTGGGCAGATTCCGCAGGCGTACATCAGGATTTGAAACCTTTGCATAATGGGTTGACTACCTTTGGCCGAGAAGTCGTTAAAGAAATGAATCGAATCGGTATGATGGTCGATATTTCGCACGTCAGCGACAAAACTTTCTGGGACGTGCTGGATGTCACCACCTCGCCACCGATAGCTACGCACTGCTCATGTAGAACGGTTTCCCCGCACCGTCGAAATCTGACCGATGAGATGATGAAGGCCATAGCAGATCGAGACGGCGTCGTACAGATCAACTTCGCCGCGGGCTTTATCGATCCAAACTACCCACCGATTGACCCGGATCGTGTCAAAGCTTTTTTCCAGCAAGGTTGCCCGGCAAACGTGCGTCTTACCGATCACATCACTCCCCTGAGCATTCTAGTCGACCACTTCGATCATGCGTTACAGCTCATCGGACCGGATCACGTTGGCATAGGCACGGATTTCGACGGCATCCCCGCCCTGCCTGATGACATGCACGATTGCAGCTATTTACCCAATCTGACGGCATTACTTTTGGATCGAGGCTATGACGAGGAAGCTCTTATAAAGGTGCTCGGTAGTAATGCCTTGCGCGTCATGGACGCCTGTCAATCCGTAGCTATTAAGCGTGACTAGCGTGTCATCTATTCAAGTGAGTCAACATCGAAAACTCTCCATTGGTCTGATCGTAGGCGTCGGCCTACTGCTATACGTACCGGGGATTAACTGGGGTTTGCCCGGCATAGTGTCTTGGAGTCAGGATTCCATCGGCGCTACACGCACCACGGGTGCCGTAACAGGTTGGCCCGACCACTGGCTAGGTCGTTATCCACCGGCGCATTACCTACTGCTCTATAGTGCCTACCAACCCATCTTGAGCTATTGGACATCCAGTGGACAATTACAACGAGCCTCCGACTCACCAAAGCTACTCTTCAAACCACCCCATGAACAAAAAATCGGAGTCTTATTGCTCATCGCGCGGTGTATATCTGTCTTATTCGCGATCGGGACGGGCATAGGGCTATGGTGTGCTGCCCGCGCCTTCAACCTTGATTGGCTAAGCAGTCTACTGGCAGCACTTACCATGATGATCGGCGCATGCTTTACATATTTTGCGCACCTCAGCAATGTGGACATGCCATCCTTATGTTGGCTGTCCTGGAGTCTTTACTTCTACGCACGACTACTTACCTCACCCCACGGTCTCAGCGCAGCCATGCTCGGTGTTTGCACAGCCTTGGCGGTCGCAACGAAAGACAGCGCTGCCGGTATGCTCGGCGGCATGGCTGTTGTTTTGTTGGTCAATCAATATACAAAACATCGAAAACACCTCGGCGTAGCCATAGCCCTGCGCCGCGCTTTGTTGCACTGGCACTGGCTCATTGGACTCACAACTTTTTTTATCGTGTATGCGTCAATTACTGATCTTGTGTGGAACACCGAAGCATACCTGGCGCGCCTGCGATATTGGGTATCCCCCACAGCAGGTACGCTACACGCTGCGCAACACCGCTACGAATCGCAAGGGCAACTACTAGTCGCCACGTTTCGCTACACGGCATCAGCCGTCGGATGGCCAATGCTTATCGCGATGGGCATCTCGGTAATTTACATCATTCGCCATCGAACAAAAATCGCCTTTGCCTTACTGATCCCGGCCATCGGTTATTATCTAATCGTGATCATGCCCATCGGCTTTGTATACGCACGTTTTCTATTACCCCCGCTACTCGTGGTTTCGATATGTATGGGCATAACTTTCGCCACATTCATACAAAACACGAACATGACATCAGTATCCCGTGCCGTAATTGTGGCAGTGATCTTTCTGCCAACGCTGGGGTATTCGATCGCTGTCGATGCCGAAATGATCACCGATTCAAGATACAAGGCTGAGCATTGGTTTAAGAACCAAATCGATACGGCGGCAAGTGTAGGGGCATTCTCTATGAACGATAAGCCAAGGCTCCGTCCACAATACCTCCCTCGACTGCACGAACTTGGCTATGCTACTTATCCCGTCGTGATGAAGCTCACTTCTTTTTCACGACCGCAACCTGATTTTCTTGTGCTCACCAATTACAACTACGAAGACTATGACGAGCAGCAGCATTCATGTATGCGCAAGCTACTGGCGGGGGATTTAGGTTACGATGTCGTCGCACAGTTTGAACGGCAATATCTCGGTGATGGATCGTCCTGGTTAAGCTTAGCCGGCTGGGGCACGCCACACCTGGGAAAGATCAGCCCGACGTTGATCGTGCTCCAACGGCGCGACCAACCTCCTCCATAATGTTTCCACGGTAAAAAATGACATCACAACAAACTTATACAAGACAGTTGATCCTCGCCTCCGCCAGCCCGCGTCGTGCAACATTGCTAAGCGAGTACGGATATGATTTTATCATCGACCCGCCCGCCATCGATGAACCAACGTCCATACCCGGCATCGACAACCCTGACATGTTAGCCAGAGAAATCAGCCGCCTAAAAGCTCATGATGTCGCGCCGCGCCACAAGTCAACCATGATCCTGGCTGCCGATACCATAGCCTGTCAGGGTACGAACATTTTTGGTAAGCCAAGCGACCGTAACGACGCACAACGCATTTTATCTTCGATCATGGGTACCACGCATCATGTCATCACAGGTATCACACTGCTAGATACCTCTACAATGAAAGAAATGATGGAGCATGAAGTGACGAGCATCACCATGCGCTCACTCCGCGACGAGGAGTTAGAAGCGTATCTCGACAGTGGCGATTGGAAAGGAAAGGCCGGCGCTTACGGCATTCAAGACTACGGCGACGCATTCGTCACGAACATCCAAGGCAGCTTCTCCAACGTCGTCGGCCTACCCATGGAAAAACTCGCCATCATGCTCTCCCAAATTACCAACGGATAGAATTCATGCCGTGCCATTATCCATGCACTACATTATCTAAAGTGCATATCTCAAAACGTTTCACCGTTAGAACACCATGTAACGCCTTCAATCACGTGCTAAACATGATTTTACAAGTCATTACAACACATCGATTCAGAAAACAGTCAAAAATTAGAATGGTCGTAGCGTTTTCCACGATGTAGAATTATCTTAGTAACACTGCCTATAGACCAATTCTCATAGGCGTTTGTTCATTCGTAGGAGGAGGTCATGGTTGTGACAGTTAATTCATTATTAGCCCAAGACAGCTTCGTACCGGACATGATTATCCTGTATTGGATATGTCTGATTGTCGGCGGCGGTTTATTGGTGATTACCGTCGTGTCAGGCGGGGACGCAGACGGCGACCTCAGCGCTGATATCGATGTAGATGCAGACGTGGATGTAGATACCGATCATGCCGGAGATTTGGCATCTTGGATTTCGATACGGTTCTTCGTCTATTTTGCCGCCATGTTCGGTGCTATCGGTGTCACATTGACACACATGACCTCCGTAAGCCTACCGGGTGTAGTTATATGGTCTTTGATCGGAGGCATCATAGTAGGCCAAGGTGTGCATCAAGTGTTTAATACACTAAAGAAAAATTCCGGCGATAGCACACCCAATCCACAAGATTACGTCAACAAGCTAGCACGCGTGACCATTGCTATCGCCCCACCGCACAAGGGTGAAATCGTCTTACAGGTTGGCCGAACACAACGCTTCGTGCCGGCTCAGTCGAAACAATCGGATATGAACTTCAAAGTGGGCGATACGGTGGCGATTGTCGACTATCGCAACGGCATCGGTGAAGTCATATCCCAAAAGGAATACGAGTTTCTTAACAACCACACGTAGAACAAGCTCAACTCATGTGTGGTGACCGGACGCAAGTATTTTCCGGAGTGTATGAACGAAAAGGCGCAATACTTGAATGAAAGGCGCTAGTCTGCAAATGAAACCATAAGGAGATATTTCATGAACACCTTTATACTAAGTCAATCTGATTCTATTGGTGCGGCGGTTATGATTGGGGGAGCGATACTATTCGTCATCGTGGCTGCCATCGTGATGGTCGCGAAGCTTATGATCGTCGGCAACCCAAGTGAGATGCTCATCATCAGCGGTAAAAGACAGAAGGATGGTCTTGGTTACCGTACGCTCATTGGTGGACGAACCCTGGTTATCCCCATTATCGAAAAAGTATCACGCGTAAGTCTGCGAAATATGCAGGTAGCCCTGGAGGTTAGCGCCCAGGCCGGTGGCGGTACCATGGTGCCGATTACGGTAACCGGCGTAGCCAATGTTAAGGTCTCATCTAATCCATCTGAAAGAGCCAATGCCATTGAACGATTCCTCGATCAACCAGCCGAAGAATTGCAGCGCGTATCAAGAGAAACATTGGAGGGTGGTTTACGCGCCGTCATTGGGAAAATGACCCCTGAAGAAATCGTTGAAGATCGTGATAAATTCGTCGAGACTATCCTAAACGAAGTGACGGATGATTTTCGTAAATTAGGCCTAATCATAGATAGCGTGAACATCCAAAACGTTCATGATGACCGCGAATATCTGGAAGCTATCGCACGCAAGGCTAGCGCAGAAGTCATATCGCAAGCTCGTCGCACCGAAGCCCAACAGCAATCGGAAGCAAAGATCAAGGAAGCAGAAGCCGCCTCTGCTTCACGCCGAGCGGCGGCGGAGCAAGACGCGGAAGCCAAAGAAGCCGAGGCCCTATCCCGACAACGCGCAGAGCAGGCCAGACTCTTGGCTGATAAAGCCATCGCGGAATCGAATAATGAACTACGCATCCGCGTGGCTGAACTGGCACGAGAAGCCGCAATCATAGAAACCCAACAGCAAGAAGCAGCAGCCAAAGCCGAACAAGCGAGACTTAACGCCACAACGGTGCAAGAAGCCCATGCCCAACGTGACATTGCATTGGCCCAAGCAGAAGGCGAGGCAGCCAATGTTCTCGAAGAAGGCAAGGCTCGCGCTGCAGCCATCGAGCGGATCGGTGAATCGATTCACAAATATCCCGACGCGATTCAAGTCATGCTCGTGGAAGCGTTGCCTCAGGTGGTAGCTGAGGTCTCCAAAAGTGTAAGCGACATTTCGCTGGGCGAAGTGACGGTCATCGACGGTGGACGTGGCGACGCCATAGCCGGGGCTGCGATGGGTCGCGCGAAAACGTTAACCGAATCGCTGGCTGTCATTGAGTCTATTCTCGGGATCGACTTCAAGAACCTCACGAAAAATATCACTGAAAACATGAGCAGACATAACAACCAAAGTAACGCGCCAAAGCTTCAGGACACGAACGCATAAGTTGTATGCATTCTTTTGGGTATCCACGATGTCTTTCTTCGTTCAATATGGATAAGATACACTATAGCAACGATATCATTAACGGAGGAAAACAATCATGGCCAAGGGCAAAAACGTTTTGGGAACCGATCTCGCATGCTGTTGCACAGACCCGATGACCGGGTTTTACCGCACGGGTTACTGCGAAACAGGCGGTGAAGATGAGGGACTGCACATCGTTTGCACACTGGTCACCGAAGAATTCTTAGCCTTCAGCCTAGCGGTGGGCAACGACCTATCCACCCCCATGCCCGGCGGCGGGTTCCCCGGTCTAAAACCTGGAGATAAGTGGTGCCTGTGCGTCGAAAGATGGCAACAAGCGCTGGCTGCCGGCGTGGCGCCGCCGGTTATTCTAGAGGCTACGCACATGTCGACACTTGAATTTGTATCGCTAGATGAGTTACAAGCACATGCCGTAACCGCCGAGCATTAGCTACTCAACCATCGCGTTTTCCTCATATTTCTTAGCAGTACAGCGTATAGTCGCCACAAACATGTAGCGCAGGCATCCTGCCTGCATCGCGATGGCGGCAAAACCAGGCTGGAAGCCTGGGCTACGAACAACTTCGCGCTGTACTGTTAGGCCCCCACAAAAAGAATAGCCGTCGCCAAACCCTATGAGTTGACGACGGCTTGTTAAGATATTTGTTACGCCGCTTCGTAACGGCATAACATCTTTCGCATCACTAGTTCTTTTTGTAACGCGCTTTGAATTCCTTAGCCGCTTCTTTGCGTCGTGCGGATTCAGATGGGTCCATTTTATTTAAGTACCAACGATGGTTCTCGCTGTTGAGTACTTCATCGAGTTTATGTGCAAGCTTCTCTGCTGCAGCTTCCTTGGTCGCATCACCGCTATGTTTGCCTTTCTCGACAAGTTCTTCAAGTTCCGGAACCATTTCCGTATAAAAATTCCTGGCTATTTCATACATACCGTGCCAATGCGTGTAGTCCGGTCCCATCATGGATGCACCATGTCGCGCGCGGCGTCCTTCGTGGTGCCAAAGCTCAAACCAAACGAAATCAAGCTTGTTACCGAAAGCAACAGGGCGCATGAGAGGTTTGGCTAACGCCATAAGAGCAAGTCCCGGTTTGGCGAACTTATCATGGTACAATTCGATCAAGCTATCATATTGTACGTAGAAATTGTCTACCCATTGCGTATCGTGGCAGCTAAGGCAGACGTTTTGCATATTTTCGCGGCGTTTTTGCCAGGGTACGTCTTTACCGGGTAGACCCATCTTCGCGTCAGACATTTCCGGTCGAACCGAGACAGGCGGACGATTGTTCCAACTGATGCGCATACCGACATCATGCGTCACCGGCATATCCTTCGTCGCACTCATGTGACACGTCGCACAGGTCGGCGCCTGGAAGTAGTCTTCGCCGACAACCCACTTGGGGTTGTCCATATTCAGTTTGTCTTTGTGGGCAAGGTAGGCGATACCGTGTTTGGATTCGTAGAAAATCTCTTTCTGTGGATGATCCGGGCCCATGTGACACTTACCGCAGTTGTCCGGTTCTCGTGCTTGCCGTGCGGAAAAGGAATGTCTACTGTGACAAGCTGATCACGAGCCTTCTGAGCCGTCAGGGTTGATACGTCCAATACCCGTATTAGGCCAAGTAGCCGGGTCTAACCGGCCATCCTCCAACACCTTCACCTGAGAACCATGACACTGCCAACATCCGGTAACTGCCGCGGCTGAGTTCCCCTGCGGAAATCCTTCGGTCACGAATTTGTTATTACCCTCCACGACTTCCGCCAGACGATTGTCAAGTGAACCGAGAATGCGTGCAGCTTTGGAGTGATGCGAGGCGGCAAACTCGGCGGTCTCGTGCGGATGACACTGCGCACAATCCTTCGGAGATACAATGGTAGCGATGTAAGTATCAAAATGCTCGAACGCATCGACGTCGTTTTCATTGGCTTTGTGGCATTCATAGCAACCCACATTCGCACGATAATGCAAACTCGAACCCCATTGGCGATGAATGCCGGGGTTGCTGTCTTTGTGACATTCGACGCATGCCCTACTCTGCTCGGAGAGCTTAGGCAATGTCGTCGGACCCGCTAGCGTTACCGTAACCAGCACACCAATATGCAATCCTATTCCTACTCGTATTCCACGTACCATCGTAACATCTCCAATGATTAAATAAACGCACCGTCCCATGAACCGCGCATGGTCACCGGCGTTTGCCGGCTCACTCGTTTCGAGCACGGAGCATACCTGGACAAGCTCACAAAGCATATGTTCATCGACGGAATTTCTCGTCTGTGTGAATTTTAGATACGCTCGTCAATACTCAGATACAGCGGACGCTGAATCTCATATCCTGTTTTTCCTATGCCGAGAACGCATGGTGCCATTGGGTAATCGAGATGACTCCCGACAAGTCAGGCATGACAAACCGCAAGCGGATCGCTAGAAGAGAGAAGATTGAACGCCAGTTAAAATGGGACAATGTATGATCAACCTTGATCTCACACTAAAGTCAACATATCAATCAAAGTTTGGCGAATGAGGGTGAACGCCGCCCGGGTGTGCCTCGGGTAGGAGGCGGGGTTGCCCCCGCCGTCCTCCCACACCACCGTGCGTACGGTTCCGTACACGGCGGTTCAGTTGGAACACGCCAATCGCCGTGATTCCTGGATGAAGCTCACGAGACCAAGCTGACG